>NZ_JADYUI010000060.1 GCF_021531695.1 Roseburia hominis
CAAAAAGAAAACCCCTAAATCCCCTCATGAATGAGGGGCAGGGGAGTTGAGGTGTCGAAGACACTTTTTTATTCTCTGAAGCGTTGTCGTCAGCCGCCGTAGCCCGCTACACTAGTCAAAAGAGAAAGACAGTTTTCGAAAATAACACCCTCGCAGACTGGAACATTTGCCTCTTCGGAACATTTTACACAGGCAGCAATAAAATCGGCAGCAGTCTTTACGGATTCAAAAAGTGTATAATCTTTTAAATATAGTGCGGCAATAATGGATGCAAATAAATCGCCGGTGCCGGGTCTTGACGCACCGCTTACCGGAACAGCGTAGTTTTCAAACGTACCGGTATCGGCATCATAGATAAAGTTATGGAAATGCCGGTCCCTATGAATACCGGTTATGATGATTTTTGTCGGACCTAACTGATGAAGCTTTTTACTTATAGTTAGTAAAGAAGTTTCGCACCAGTTTCCTTCTTTGAAAGGAGTGCCTGTTAAGATGCAGGCTTCCGTAATATTAGGAGTGATAACGTCTGCCAGTGAAACAAATTTTTTCATCGACAAGGCGTAATCATCCGCAAGACTTTGATATAGTTTTCCGTGGTCACCCATGACCGGGTCTAAAATAATTTTTACATCAGGGCAAAGCGATTTTTCCTTTTTAATATAAGAAGACAGGACAGCCATTTGTTCCCGGTTTCCGAGATAACCACAATAAATGCCGTTCCAATGGCGTTCTAATTGCGCCCAGGAAGAAAATATATCGGAAAGGATGGGCGTTAGATCCTTTTTGTAAAAAGAAGGATAACCGGTATGCGCTGAAAAAACAGCGGTTGGAAGCGGGCATGCCTGTACACCGCATGCAGAAATTACCGGAAGAGCAACACTTAGGGAACATCTGCCGATACCGGAAAGATCCTGAATTACTGCCAAGGCAGGAGGAATGATATGATTCATAATAAACACTCTTTTCTATGTTTGTTTTCTATATATTGTAAGTAAAAAAGCACTTGTTGGCAAGAAAAAAGAAAAATAAAGAAAAAAGTACTTGCAATCTATCATACTTTATGATAAGATATCATTTGTTCGGGCTTGGAAGTTAAAGCCAGAAAGAAATAAGCCGGTGTGTCGGAATTGGCAGACGAGGCAGACTCAAAATCTGTTGATGGCAACATCGTATGGGTTCAAGTCCCATCACCGGCAGTAATAAATAGCTCTTCAGTTTCGGCTGAAGAGTTTTTTGTTGTAAAGAAAATTCTTTTAAATCTTTATTTTTTCTTTATTTTTTTTTGATAAATAATAAAGTTCTGTACGCTACTATGAGAAAGGAAAAAATTAGCGAAAAGGAGAATTTTCATGGTATTACAGAAAAAATGGAAAAAAGACCGGTGTTATTTTCAATAGGGATTATGATTCTTTCAATAATCGTAACGGAATTGCCTATTGCCTCGTTGCTTGCATTTTTGGAAAATGAACAGGATGCAGCGTTCCTACAGGGAATCATAGAACAAATGGCGGTAGTGTTTGTGATTTTCCTGTTATTAAAAAAGGCAGGGATGGAACAGGAAGCAGGACTTTGTTCTTTTGGAAAAGAAATCTGGCTGATGTTGCCGGCAGTTTATTTAATTGTGCTTAATTTGTCGGATGTTTTAGCCGGCGAGATGGAATTTGGTATGGTAAAACCGGGAAGATGGATTTTGTTTTTTGTGTTACATCTTTCCACAGGATTTTTTGAGGAAATTTTATGCAGGGGGCTGATGCTGCCGCTTTTCTTAAAAAAATGGGGAAATACAAAAAATGGTGCATACCTTGCGCTTGTTATATCGGCACTTCTCTTTGGAATGGCACATTTTACAGGTTTTTTAATGGGAAGACAGTCGCTTCTTGCCGCTGTGGCGCAGGTGATATATGCGACTTTCTTTGGCGTGTTTGCCGGTGCCTGTGTAGTGCGAATGAAAAGTATTTATCCGATGATTCTGCTACATACATTGATCAATATCAGTGGAGAATTGGGAACGCTTGTTAATGATTGCAGTCTGAATGAAAGTTATTATGAAATACCTTTGGAGGGGGCAGTTTTTCTGGTTATTCTTGCTCTGCCATTGTTGTTGTATGGTTTGTTTCTGGTACGCAAAGAATTTAAAAACGGATATCAGATGTGAGGAAAAATATCATGGAAAAAGGAAAAAATTTTAATCGTAGATGATGATGCGGATATCAGGGAAATGATTTCTGTGTATTTTGGAAAAGAAGGTTATGAGGTAGTGAGTGCCACAAACGGAGAGCAGGGACTTACGATGGCAAAACAGGAGGCATTTTCGGTTATCCTGCTTGATGTGATGATGCCTGTTATGAATGGATATCAGATGCTTGAGAAACTCCGGACGTTTTCGGATGTGCCGGTGATATTGCTTACGGCAAAAGGAGAACAGATATCTAAAATACAGGGATTTACCAAAGGGTGTGACGATTATGTGGTAAAGCCATTTGATTTTGCGGAACTTTCATTAAGAATACAGGCGATTAGAAAAAGAATGGAGGGAACGAAAAAGGAAGAACAAAAAGGTATTTTACAAGTAAAAGATTTGGTGATTAATTTGGTTGAACATACCGTAAAACAGGGAGATAGGGAAATCGTTTTAACACCGAAAGAATATGATTTATTGGTGATTTTGGCATCCAACAAAGGCAGGGTATTTTCAAGCAGACAGCTGTATGAACTGATCTGGAAAGAAGCTTTTTTGGAAAATGACAGTAATGTCATTACACATATGCGAAATTTAAGAGAAAAGCTTGGGGACAAGGTAAAGGAAGGAAAATACATAAAAACAATTTGGGGAGTAGGGTATAAAATTGAAAAAGATGAGTAGAAAAAGTCAAAAAGTACGAAAATCAAGATGGTATACGCTTCGTATAGAACTGGTATTTTTTATGATGTTTTCTCTGTTTGTGTCACTTGCGTTGTTCCTTTTTATGCGAGATATAGGTGTGCGGACAATAGAAGGAAATGAAAAGGAACGAATGAAACGGGTGGAAAGTGCCGGAGTGCTACCATTAGAACAGGATCTGGTTTCGTGGGACTTTGATGATACCAGAGTGCTTCAGAAAAAGTTACATGATAACTATGCGGACATGATAGGATACACATTTTGTCTGACGGATAAAGAAGGAAATGTGATTGCCGGAACAAATCGGGATATAAAGACAATAGAACCAAAAAGGGTTGGAGATGGTCTGCGTGGATATGCGGCATCTGAAAAAGATAAAAATGTATTTATGGCTTGGGGCTGTGATTTTATAAAAGAGGGATATTATCTCTATTTTTCGTATCTTAATTATGATAAGGATGATACAGATGCCGTGGTAGGAGCTCTTTTTTGCGCATTACTTTGCTTTTTGTTTTTAATATGGGGAAGAATTTCTTATATCTCATCCATTCGGGTTACGGTAGGAGAAATGACGGATGGAAACCTGAAAAAGCGAATCCCGATTCGTTATAAAAATGAACTTGGAGAATTGGCGAAAGATATTAATCATATGGCAGAGACTTTGGAAAAAGAAGAACAAAGTAAAAATGAATTTTTTACAAATATATCTCATGATTTCAGAACGCCACTTACAACATTAATGGGTTATCTGACCATGATAAAAGAGGAAAAATATGATTCCAGGGAAGAACTTGATACATATCTTTCCATAATGGAACGAAAAGGACAATTTCTTTCTTCCATGCTGGAAGATTTTTTTCAGTATGCAAAATTAGAATCGACAGATTATAAGATTCAATTTGAACAATTCGAATTAAATGAATTACTTCGTCAATTTTATGAAGATGAGATGCTGGAGTTTGAGGAAGCGGGGCTTTTGCTTGAATTGAATTTATATGGTGAACCGATTTGGTGCAAAGGCGATAGAGAACTTATCATACGAGCTATCGGAAATTTCTTTAGCAATGCAAAAAAATATGCAAAAAGAAACACTGCGGTAAAAATAAAGACTGGGATTAGGAAAGAAGAAAAAAATATATTTGCGATTATTACAATACAAAACATTCCGAAAGAACCGATTACACAGGAAGAACTTTCTCATTTCTTTGACAGGCTTTATAAAAAAGATGAAGCAAGGGGCGGTTCGGGCAGTGGACTTGGTCTCTCAATTGCCAAGAATATAATGAAAGTGCATGGCGGAAATGTAGATGCATACAAGGAAGACGAATGGGTTTGTTTTGCGATAAAAATTCCGCTTGAAGCGATGCCTGGGAAAAATAATGTAGAAAAATGAAAAAAAGGTGTTGACAAGTGAAAAATGCCATGATATTATTTATAAGCTGTCTGACAGAGATGTGCGGATTGCAAAAACAATTAGCTTTGAATTTTGAAAATTAAAGCCAAATCGTGGGAAATGATTTTGAAATTTGAAAAATTCAAAAAAGTTCTTGACAGAGCTTCTGAAACATGATAATATATAAAAGTTGTCGCTAAACAACAAAGCTGAAAATTAAGAACCTTGAAAATTAAACAGTGAAATAACCTTGAAAGATTCGTAAGAGAAGAATTCAGCAGCCGAAAGGCTGCAACGAACACGGTTTCTTTGCGAAACCGAAGCGATTATTATCGCACCCAAAGAAGTAAACTGCCGAAAGGCAGACAAGGATATTTAGCCTGGCT
>NZ_JADYUI010000061.1 GCF_021531695.1 Roseburia hominis
AGATAGCGAAAAGCCAGTGCACTTGTTTCATGCCGCATTGGTGTCTTTCGCAGAAAGACGGGAAATAACCATGTCAGACAACCGAAAATACTACTACCTCAAGCTGAAAGAGAATTACTTTGACGAGGACGCCATTGTGCTGCTGGAAAGTATGCAGGACGGTATCCTCTATTCCAACATCCTCTTGAAACTGTACCTGAAATCGCTGAAAAACGGCGGGAAGTTGCAGCTTGATGAAAATATCCCCTACACCGCGCAGATGATTGCCACCATTACCCGTCAGCAAGTCGGCACCGTAGAACGGGCCTTGCAGATTTTTATGAAGCTGGGGCTTGTGGAGCCGTTACAGAACGGCGCACTGTATATGAGCAACATTGAACTACTGATCGGCCAATCCTCTACCGAGGGGGAGCGAAAACGGCGGGCAAGGCTGGCTTTGCAGGAGCAGAAAGCCTTGCCAAAGGCCGGGGCGGACAAATGTCCACCATATCAAGCGGACATTTGTCCACCAGAGATAGAGATAGAGAAAGAGATAGAAAAAGAGAGAGAGCGAGAGTTAGATACGGGACAACCCGCCCGCGCCGCCTATGGCCGGTATGAAAATGTTTTTCTTTCGCAATCGGAACTGGACGGGCTGAAAGCAGACCTGCCCGGCAAATGGGACTATTACATTGACCGGCTATCCTGCCATATCGCGTCCAGCGGCAAGCGATACAAGAGCCATGCCGCCACCATCTACAAATGGGCGCAGGAGGACGCAACTAAGAAAGCCCCGAAAAAGGGCATACCAGACTACTCATGCAAGGAGGGCGAGAGTTTATGAAGAACGAAATCAACGCTGTTTTGGAGAATATGACGGCCACCACCCCGGAGCCGGAGGACTACACCGGCGAGGACGGTTTGCTGTACTGCGGCAAGTGCCGCAAGCCGAAAGAAGCCTATTTTGCGCCGGATAAGGCCGCTATCTTCGGGCGCGACCGCCACCCGGCAGAGTGCGACTGCCAGAAAACCGCCCGCGAGGAACGGGAAGCCGCCGAAAAGCGGCGCAGGCACCTTGACACCGTGGAAGAACTGAAACGCCGGGGCTTTACCGACCCCGCCATGCGGGACTGGACTTTCGAGAATGACAACGGCAGGAACCCGCAGGCCGGGCTTGCCCGCCGGTATGTGGAGCATTGGGAGGATATGCGGACAGACAATATCGGCTGCCTGTTCTGGGGCGGCGTAGGAACCGGGAAAAGCTACCTTGCGGGCTGTATCGCAAACGCCCTCATGGAGAAAGAAATCCCCGTCCACATGACGAACTTTGCCCTGATCCTCAATGACCTTGCCGCCAGCTTTGAGGGGCGCAACGAGTACATTTCCCGCCTTTGCCGCTATCCGCTGCTGATCCTTGACGACTTTGGCATGGAACGCGGCACCGACTACGGGCTGGAACAGGTTTTCAATGTGATTGACAGCCGTTACCGCAGCGGCAAGCCGCTGATCGTCACGACCAACCTCACGCTGGACGACCTGCGAAACCCGGAGGACACCGCCCATTCCCGGATTTATGACCGGCTGCTTTCCATGTGCGTCCCGGTACGCTTTACCGGCGACAACTTCCGGCAGGAAACCGCCAAGCGGAAAATGGAGAGCATGAAGAAACTGATTACCGACTGAAAGGAGTATTGCCTATGGCAGATAACAAGCAGCACGACACCCGCACCGCCCGCCGCCCCGACTGCGTGACGGAAATCCGCATGGGCAATTCCGTCCTTGTCGTGTCCGGCTATTTCAAGAAAGATACCACGACCACCGCCGCCGACAAAATGGCGCGGGTACTGGAAGCGGAAGCCGCTGCTACGCAAAAACCGGCAATTTGACCGACTGTAAAGAAGCAAATTTAACGCTTTTGCCGCTGTACAGCCCCCGCTGTTCCGTGGTACAATGAAACCACGGAATAGTGGGGCTGGCTGTCGGAAACGGAGGATTTTATGTTAAGACAAGCCACCCAAAACCTCATTACCGCCCTTTATCCGAGATTGTCCCATGAGGACGAGCTGCAAGGCGAGAGTAATTCCATATCGAACCAAAAAAGGATACTCGAAACCTACGCAAAACAGAACGGCTTTACCAATCTGCGCTGGTACACCGACGACGGTTATTCCGGCGCGAACTTCCAGCGGCCCGGATTTCAAGCCATGCTTGCGGACATTGAAGCCGGGAAAGTTGGTACGGTCATTGTCAAGGACATGAGCCGGTTAGGGCGAAACTACTTGCAGGTAGGGTTTTACACGGAAATGCTGTTCCCTCAAAAGGGCGTGCGTTTTATCGCTGTCAACGACAATGTGGACAGCGCAAACGGCGGCATGGACAATGATTTTACCCCTCTGCGAAATCTGTTCAACGAATGGCTGGTGAGAGATACGAGCAAGAAAATCAAGGCAGTTAAAAGAGCAAAAGGCATGAGCGGCAAGCCCGTTACCAGCAAGCCGGTGTATGGCTACCTCATGGACGAGGACGAGAACTATATCGTTGACGAGGAAACCGCGCCGGTTGTCCAGCAGATTTACCAGCTTTGCCTTGCGGGGAACGGCCCGACCAAGATTGCCCGTATGCTGACGGAACAGCAAATCCCCACGCCGGGGACGCTGGAATACCGCAGGACAGGCAGCACACGCCGCTACCACCCCGGCTATGAGTGTAAATGGGCGACGAACACCGTCGTTCATATCCTCGAAAACCGGGAGTACACCGGCTGTCTGGTAAACTTCAAGACGGAAAAGCCCTCTTACAAGACCAAGCACAGCGTAGAAAATCCCATTGAGAAGCAGGCCATTTTTGAGAACCACCATGAGCCGATTATTGACACGGAAACATGGGAGCGTGTGCAGGAGTTACGCAAGCAGCGCAAACGCCCGAACCGCTATGACGAAGTGGGGCTGTTCTCTGGTATGCTGTTCTGCGCCGACTGCGGCCATGTGATGTACCAGCAGCGGTATCAGAACAAGAACCGCAAGCAGGACTGTTACATCTGCGGCAGCTACAAGAAGCGCACCCGCGACTGTACGGCGCACTTTATCCGCACCGACCTGCTGACCGCCGGTGTCCTCTCCAATCTCCGGCAAGTGACGGAGTATGCTGCCAGGCACGAGAGCCGTTTTGTAAAGCTGCTGATCCAGCAGAACGAAATCGGCGGCAAGAGAAAGACCGCCGCAGCCACCAAGCAGCTTGAACAGGCGCAGGAGCGGATTGCCGAAGTGAGCCGCATTATCAAGCGGCTGTATGAGGACAATGTGAACGGCAAAATCAGCGACGAGCGTTTCATGGAACTGTCGGCAGACTATGAGCAGGAGCAGCGGGAACTGAAAGACCGCACCGCCGCATTGCAGGCGGAACTGGACAAGTCGCAGGCGGCCACCGTTAACGCCGAGAAATTCATGGGGATTGTCCGCAAGCACCTTGCCTTTGAGGAATTGACACCCACCCTCTTGCGGGAAATGATTGAGAAAATCGTCGTGCATGAGTGCAGCTATGACGAGAACGGCACCCGCAGGCAGGACATTGAGATTTATTACAGCTTTGTCGGCAAAATTGACTTGCCCGAAGCCTAACGCCCGACCTATCCGACACAATGGCCAAGTGCCGGATAGGAACGGCAAAATTTTTTACACTTCTATTACTTCTTTATCGCACATCAGCAAAGTCACAGGGAATGAAGCAGCTCATGGCCGGTGGCGGTGTAGCACTTATCGGAACTACTCTTGTTCCGCTTCTTTCCGGGCTTTTCTAAGAAAGCCAGACCAAAAGTTAAATATTGTCAACTGATTTGAATTGACAGTGTATAGACAGTGTCATATAATATATATACAAAGAAAGAGAGGTGCTTTTATGGAACAGATGGGAATTGTACAGGCAAGAACACCAGAGAGTGTAAAAGAAAATGCAACTAACATTTTAGAAAAGCTCGGTCTCAATATGTCTACGTATATTAATATGGCACTGAATCAGTTGATTATTCAGGAAGGAATTCCTTTTTCAGTTAAGCTGGCAAAGACGTCATATACAGATGAGGAAAAGATTAGCGAAGTAGCTGCTACCTTAGAGATGGAAGGTCTTCAATTGAGCGACGGTGACATTTCAATGCTGCAGGAAATCAAGCACGGCAACATGAGTTTTGATGATGCAAGAGCAAAAGTATTAAGCGAGGTATAGTATGTCAGATACAATATATTGTTATCCTGACTCTGATGTACTGATCAATAAGCTTGATATAAGAGAACTTGATAAGCTGCATACATTTGAGCGAAAGCTGACAATGTTGAGATTGCTGGAGTTAATGGACAAACCAATAAGTGGTAAATTTGATTTTAAGCATTTACAAGCTATTCATAGGTATATCTTCCAAGATGTGTATGATTGGGCAGGAAAAGTGAGAACAGTAGACATTGCGAAGGGAAATATGTTTTGTAATGTCAGATTGTTGTGGTCAAGCATTTTTGTAACACTTGTGGCTAAAAAATATCTTGTTCCGGCTATGCCACCCTCGCTTCATGTGGAGTGGCATAACCATTATAACTATGTGGGCGCACATAATTGTATTCAACATATGCA
>NZ_JADYUI010000062.1 GCF_021531695.1 Roseburia hominis
CTTGCATTTCCTAGCAATCATTATGGATGAGAATTTAGGCTGACACAATCCGTCGAAATACTAAGCGCTTACGAAGAAAATGAAGGCAGCCGGAAACGTATCATTACCATTCCTGAGAGTAGCAAGGATGAGATGTTTGAGCAGACAAAGAAAGAATTTCTGCGTGAAAACGGCGTACTGAATGGAGACACGACAAAACGCTCAGACGTGTATACGAATATGTATCACAAGGTACAGAAAAATGACCGATTGGCGGCAGGATATAATATGCAGCAGTATGAGCGTGCATATCGGCAAGCGTTCTTGGATGCCGCAAGAAAAGCTGATCCAAAGTGGGAGATTGGAAAGCCAGTTCCGTCTGGGGCATTAGATGGAATTACAAGGGAGTCTGTTGAAAGTACACTTGCAAGTAGCGGAAGCAGTTTTGTGAAGAAATCAATAGACGTCAGTATTTAAAAACTGTAGTATTATAATAATACTAGCGGAGCTAAGGGATAGGTGGTTTACATGGGTAAATATAAAGTATTAGATATTTTTTCTTTTTTACCTGCCCATGTGATAAGTTTGAGTGTGTTAAATCGGAACTTGAGAGGATGAATACTAATGAAAGAAAAAGGCAAAAGTGAAGTTTCAATAATAGGTACTGCAGACGATCCAACAAGTATTTTTATAGCTGGCAGAACACAAAAAAGGTCTCTAAAAGTAAGGATACGAAATATTATCTACAGATTTAGACGTAAGATAGTAGAGAAGAAAGTGGTTGCAAATGCACATACTCTTGATGAGCTGGTACAATATGCAGTGAATAGCTACAATCTAATTGAAACTAATTCGACTGAGAAAAAATATATTGAACAACGAAAAAACCTAAAGGAGAGTTTGATTTTACAGCATAAACCAGAAGTTTTAGGTGAAATGAAGGATATTCCAAAGCCAGATATTTCTAATGAAGAATCTGTCAGAGAATATCTTTGTAAAATAAAGACTCGAAGTGAAATGATTGCCGAAATGCCAGATAGTGTAATTCCTATGAACTTTCATCTATATGAAATAAGAATCGGTGATAATTCTCTTGAAATGGAGATAGATTATATTTGGAATATATTCGGTATATCTTATTCTGGAAACAAGAGAGTAATGAAACAGTTTGAGAAAATTTCAAAAGATTTGTATATCTATTATGGTGTTAGTGAAGATGATATTAAGAAAAAGACAAAAAGATATTTATCATTGGTAACGACATTGAGTTCATAAATTCAATTCAAGTTTGTAGATTTGATTTTTGAAAGATGCGCTTTTCTATTATAATTTTACCACTGGGACCTTTCGGACAGTGGTGCAGTCATGACTGATAGATTGACTGCAGGAAGGGGACTATATGTCAATTGCAGGATTAGGAACTTACAGTAGTTCCGGTTATTATTACAAAGCAGTAACCAAAAGTAGAAGTGGTTCGCTCTCAAACGTATCGGATGATTATTTGAGTAAAGAAATTCCAAAAGATGATCCGATGCATGACTTCAAGGAAGCAGCAAGGAAGGCGGTTACATCTTCGCCTTATTGTAAATGTATTATTGCGAATATTAAGACAGAGGAACTTTATGCATCGCAAGATGATTCTGGTGAAATGATTTATTCATATCAGAAGACGGAACAAAGTTTTCAGGTTTTTATAAAATCAGATGGACATAACAAAACCTATTCTGTAAAAGGATATGATAAGGATGGCAATCCATTTGAAAAAGATATTAATCCGGAAGAAGTTGATCCTGAATATGCAGATTTTCCGGAGTTTTCAACTCTTTGTATGTATTTTGAACATACAGAACAAACCTCTGAATTTTTAGCGGATGATTATTTTGATACCGATGACATTTTGGAAAAAATGAATTATTTAGAAAAAGTGAATTGTCTCAGAAATGAAAATGTCATGGATAAAGCAAAGAGTATGATTGATTATGCGAATCGATTATTTGATGATTTTCGTCAAATGATGAATGCGAAAGAGGATATCAACTCTTTGTTTGAACCCTATTTTATGAAATTCTTGTCTATGGATATCACACAGATAGAGCAATCAGAAGAACCGGATGTAACGGAGAGATTAAGTGATGTGCATTCCAGTGAAAAAATACAGGAAGAAAAAGCAGAGGATGAGAAGGTTACACCTCTTGGAATTGGCTTTGCAAAAGCCGGAGAAATGGGATATGGAATGTCGGCATCTTTAGTTACGAAACCGGGAAATGATGATACAATCATTCGCGTGAAAGTTGCAACCGGAAGTGGGAGTGAAACGATAGATGTGAACTTATCAAATTTTGATCCAAAGAATGCAACGCCGGTGGAAATGTTTGCATATTGCCAGTATAAGGATGCTAATGGAGAAGGTGTAAATAGCAAATGGGGAAGCTGGAATGCCATGAAGACGGTTATGTCTCCAACTGATGGCACAGATTTTGGTTCGCTTGATAATATCATGAATAAGAAAATGAATTGGACAGATGCTTTGGCAAAATCTAAAACCATTCTTGAAAATGAAAAAACGAAAGAAACAATAAGTGCTGCAGATCTTCTGAAGCTATTTGAGGAAACACATACCCTTACTGCACAAGAATTAAAGGAAGAAAAAGACTGGCGTGAAATGTCCGACGATGAATGGGATAATTTGCTTGAGGGTATTGATAAATATATTGATGCGTTCAAAGAAAGAATAAAACAGTTAAAAGAAATGCAAGATGAAGCCGCTCAGAAAGCAGCTTTAGAGGCTGATTCAAACATGAGAGCAACTGCGGCTTCGGCGGCAGCGCTTAGTGCAGCTGCAAATGGTTTCGGTGCTACATCTGAAGCTGATGTAGAAAGCCAGACAGAAGAGGGAGTTTCGACAGAAGATGGTGTGAAACACGAAAAAAATTGGACAAAGAATCTAAAAACCGATGATCAGACAGTACTTCGCACAGCAAAAGAGGCTCAGGAGATGGAAAAGAAGGCTTTGAGCAGATTTGAGGAAGTACAGCTGACCGGCACTACAACAGTGGGTATTTCACGAACAGATACAGTTACAGAGTGTGCTTCTGTAGAGGAGGATGAAAATAAAGAAAAGGTTTGGACGATTACTGCCTTTGGAGAAGATGGAATTGTCAGTACCAGATATCAAAATGGTAAGATTATAGATAGTTGGGAAATAAAATATACAAATCCTAATGATGCGAAGAAAGTACAGGATTTTATTGGCAGATTTGAAAAAGATGCAAATTTGATTTTTAGCGGTTCTAAAGATTTCTGGGAAGAATTTTTGAGCAGTGACATGGATGCAGATAGCATATTTGCAGCGCATGCAGAAGTATTTGATAAAGCAGCTCCAGATGCGCCACCAATTGTAAAGAATGCATGGATGAATGCAGCAAAAGAAACAGGATATCTTGAAGGCGGTAAGATGAATCATATTTCTCAACTTTTGGTGCGTCAGGTGATAAATCGAGAAAATGGAGTAGAAGATTATCAGAACGTATTTGGTAATTCTGTATCATCTGCATTGCAGGCAGCAAAGGAACTCTTGTATGATTTAGAAAAACCATTAACACCGGAAAGTGAACGAAGTGAGAGTGTCCGCATGTACAGGGAACAGGAAAAGGAGTTTTACAGAAAGTTTATTGAGAATTTGGAAGAGATTTCAGACATATTAGACAGCGTTACAAGGGAATCTGTTGAAAGAACTCTGGTACAAAGTGGCAATACATTTGTGAAAAAAACTTCTTTGGGTGGTTCACTGGATATACAGATATAAAATTGTAAATATCGTTTACACCCCATTCCGCAGAGGCGTATAAAACTTTGCCTCTGCGGAATGCTCAGACTTATTACGAGAGGGAAGAGGCAATGTTTCATTCTGATGCAGATAACTTATCGCAGTTATTGATTAGTGTTAAAATTTCATAGGTAAAAGCAGCTTTTAGAGGAATATATTGAGGAACAAATACAGGCTCGTAAGGACATACTGGAGTTTCGCAAAGAAGAGAATTTTAAGCATAAAGAGCAAAATATCGAACTTAATAACAAGGCATTGGCACTGAGGGCTTATAATCAGCAGATTTTTGTGCCATTTTCTGCAAGGGGCATTGATGATATGTGCCAAATGTTTATATTGAAAACAAATTTTCAAGTGAGGTAATAGAGATGAATATATCAAATGCTATCAATACGGTAAGCGTATCTGGAAGTTCTAGCAGTAGTGCTAAAAAAACTTCTGAAAAGAACAAGTGGCAATTAACAGATTCATTAAAAGAAAAAATTGTTGAATTGGCTAAGAAAGATGCGAAAAACAACATATATATGGGAAATGAGTTTATGAACTTGCGGAAAGCAGAGGTCGCTAAAGTGGCACCAAATCGGGCAGCACTGATAGGTAAGTTCAACCAATCAATGAGTTCTGGAAATATGGGTGATATGAAAGAAATACAAGAGGCAGATAAAAGATGGCTGTGTATTTTATTTGGGATACCATATGAGGCTGAATATCAAGGAGAGGGAACTGGTTCTGCGC
>NZ_JADYUI010000063.1 GCF_021531695.1 Roseburia hominis
GAAATAAAATTCATGCGTGCGGCGTTAAGGGAGGCAAAAAAGGCCTATGCGTTGCAGGAAGTGCCAATTGGCTGCGTGATTGTACAGAATGGGAAAATTATCGCAAGGGGATATAACAGAAGAAATACGGATAAAAATACGCTGGCACATGCCGAGCTTACTGCGATAAAGAAAGCAAGTAAAAAAACGGGTGACTGGCGCTTAGAGGATTGCACGATGTATGTGACCTTAGAGCCATGTCAGATGTGTGCCGGAGCAATTGTGCAGTCCAGAATGAAAAAGGTGGTAATTGGTTGTATGAATGCGAAAGCCGGCTGTGCCGGTTCTGTGTTAAACCTTCTTCAAATGGCGCAGTTCAATCATCAGGTAGAAATCGAAAGAAGCGAATTAGAAGAAGAATGTTCTTCTATGTTAAGTCAGTTTTTTAAAGAGTTAAGAGAGAAGAAGAAAAAAGAAAAGGATACGCAGGCTAACGTTGACAAATAATCGAAAAAACGTTATACTGTAATAACTTCGGGCAGCCGGGATGGCAGCGGTATCCTGTACCAGCAATCCGCTATAGCTGGGGTGATGTTCCGTCTCGGATTTTTGATTGTGAAGCTGCCCTTTATAAGTGGCGTTGAAGTCTGGGTCTTACGCAATAGAAACTTACGAACCGTGTCAGGTTGGGAACAAAGCAGCACTAAGTAAGAACTTCTATGTGCCGTAAGGGCGCCTGGACCGAGCTGGCTGTAAAGGTAACGTTCATGGTCTTGGTTCAAAACGGGGCGCCCGAATAAAAAGAGTGAAAAGCGTGGAGTTTTCCAGGCTTTTTTGTTATATAGGAAATTTTATAAGAAAGATTAGGTGAAGAATCATGATTCAGGATATTTTTCCTCATATTTATCATAATGAGTATCATTCGCATGCACCAAAGGACAATGACATTATTTTGGTGTTTGACGGGAATGAGGTTTTATTAAAAACAGATGACAAAACGATGTTCTCTTTTGCGGAAATAAAAGAGCAGGTAGAGAGTGAAACGGCAGAGTACCG
The DNA here is from genome assembly GCF_021531695.1 of Roseburia hominis. GTDB lineage: Bacteria > Bacillota > Clostridia > Lachnospirales > Lachnospiraceae > Roseburia_D. The sequence continues at coordinate 1,036 of NZ_JADYUI010000063.1, forward strand.
TTATCTTTTTGAAATCGATGAAACTGCTTTTTATTACCTGCGAAATGCAGATGTCACAACAATACAAGGAGTCAGCCGTTATTCTAAAAATATTTTTCGTACTTATGAACCACGTTATCTTGCTTTTGCGGGAATTACGGCATTTCAGCTGTATCAGTGGTATGAAAGCCATATTTTTTGCGGAAAATGCGGACATACTTTAGTGCCGGATCAAAAAGAGCGTGCACTTTACTGTACGCATTGTGGGGAAATTATTTATCCGACGATTTGTCCGGCAGTCATTATCGGCGTGATTGATAAAAAGAAGGATCGTATTTTATTTACCAAGTATGCAGACCGTGACTATAAGAAATATGCATTGGTGGCAGGTTTTGCGGAAATTGGTGAAACGTTAGAGGATACCGTGCGTCGTGAGGTAAAGGAAGAAGTTGGTCTTTCGGTTAAAAATATTCGTTATTATAAGAATCAGCCGTGGTCTTTTACCGGAACATTGCTGGTCGGATTTTTTGCGGAGCTTGACGGAGAAGCAGATATTACCTTAGAAGAAGATGAACTAAAGGAAGCAACCTGGTTTGAACGTAAAAATATGCCGCCAACCGAAAATGATATTTCGCTGACGGCAGAAATGATGGAGGCTTTTCGCGCCGGAAAAGAAACAATATAGATATTTGCTAGGCACTGCAAATATCTTTTTTCTTTAGATAACGAAGTGCTAAAAATAAGAAAAATACAAAGAAGAACACGCTAAAGAAAAAGAAGGCGAATCCATTGTTCATATTGTTTTCGGACTGATTGGAGTTCATTCCGAGCATCATAAGTGCATATGGCCAGAAATATCCGTTGCCGCCGTTTACAAGCACAAGACTTAAAATACTTCCAAACAAAGCCAGAATAATCGGGACGGAGAAGCTTCGGATTATCATGGAAATCAGAACAGACAGTGCAATGATTCCAATGCTTCCGAAGAGACCGCGAAGTAACCAGAAAATGCACTCAAATGGAACCATTCCCGGAATGCCGGCAAATTTACCGCAAAGGAAGAATAAAATACCAACCCAAAGCTGGGTAAGTGCGGTTACTTTAAATAAGATGAAAAATTTTGCCAAAAGAAGGTCTATGGAAGGAACCGGAGCCGTCATAATAAAGTTCCAGTTGTGATTTAAATGCTCTAAGCGCCATAGATAGGAAGCATAAGCGGCAATCAAAGGTGCGTAGAAGAAATCGGCATAAAAAAGCGTATGCTGTGTCCAAAGGCTGTACCAGCCATCCTGTAAAATCTCGATATTACCAAGGTAATTAAAGGTTCCCATAATTGCCGGAAAAATCGGAACGATGAAAAATAAAATCCAGATGGCAGAAGATTTTAATTTGGCATTTTCTGCTTTGATACATTGCTTTAACATATTAGATGTCCTTTCTGTTGAATAAATATTTCCCCAAAATACCGGAGAGGATGACGAAAATAAGCAGTAAGAAAAAGTGTTTTAGTGAAATCGGCATTTCATAATAAGAGATAATGCGTGTTGATTCATCCCAGTTCATTCCAACCGTTTGCAACAGGCTATAATAGGACCAGATAACAAATTGTTGCAATCCTCTGGAAAAGAAGAGGGAGAACAATCCAAGGAAAGAACCGATTAAGCCGACTGCCAGTGCAGCAATCTGGTTTTCAAACAGGAAGGTGATGATTTCCTGTAAGAAGAAAAGAAACAAACTGGTCAGTAAAGTTGTTGCAAAAAACAAAATAATATGATTTGTCGGAAATGCTTGTGTAATATGAAAAATTTGTCCAAGCAGGCGGATTAGGATACATTCTCCAATGGCTAAAAAGAGAAGAAAAATACCGCCAAGCAAAGATTTTGCACTGTAAATATATTTCTTATCCTGTAACGTATAAAGAAGTTTAAAAGTATTTCCTTTATGTTCTGTATCCCAGAGGCGGCTGGCAATTACGGCAATAAACAAAGGAAGGATAATGGTATTTAAAAGCGGCAATTCATAAAGAATATGAAAGTAACCCGAACCGGTCTGGTCTGCACTCATATCGCGTAAAGACCATGCCATCCAAATAAAAAACAGGAAAAGGCAGCCGAGCAATAAAAGGAAAAAATGTCTGTGTTTTATTTTTTGAAATTCTGTTTTGAAACTGCGAATCATGATAAACATACGCTCCTTCCTGTAATATCTAAGAAAATGTCTTCTAAGCTCTTTTTGCTTTCTTCAATACGAAAAACCGAGATTTCGTTTGTTGTAAGAAGATGCAAGATTGGTGCCAGATCCGTATCGGATAAAAGCGGCAGGGAAAAAGTTCTTATTTTTCCGTCACTTTCGGATTTGATCGGCTGGCATGTAATCTGATTTGCACGTAAAAGTTCAATGGACTTTCTGGTATCAGAAGTACGAAGAACCAGATTTTCGTTTCCGTAGGAGTGTAAGACATGGAGTGAATTTTCAAAAAGGAGTTCACCATGGTCAATGATACCGATTTCGGTTGCCATCTGATCAATTTCGGATAATAAATGACTGGAAACTAAAACAGTCATGCCGAATTCTTTCGGTAAGGTGCAAATAAGCTCGCGGATTTCCTGTATTCCGGCGGGGTCTAATCCGTTGGTAGGCTCATCCAGTAAAATCAGTTTTGGATGACCGAGTAAAGCACAGGCAATGCCAAGGCGCTGCTTCATACCGAGAGAATAATGTTTTACTTTTTTATCTTTTGCTTCTGTTAAATGAACGATTTCAAGGGCATGGGCAATTTCTTTTTTACTCACATTTTTTAAGGAAGCAACAATTTCCAAATTTTCTTTTCCGCTTAAATGTCCGTAATAGGAAGGGGATTCAATTAAAGAACCGGTCTGGGATAAAATAGATAATCGTTTTTTGTCATTTAAGGTTTTGCCAAGAACGGTTACGGAACCATCTGTCGGTTTCACCAGTCCCAACATCATTTTCATGGTTGTGCTTTTTCCTGCACCATTTGGTCCGAGGAATCCGTAAACACATCCGGCAGGAATATTTAAGTTTAGGTGATTTACTCTTAATTCACCTTTGTATTCTTTACATAAATTTTTTGTCTGGATTGCAAACTTCATAAGATAAGCCTCTCTTTCTATTGTTGTCATGAGGAGGAACCTCATTCGATATTGATAGAATAATAAAGAAAACTTATCTGTCACTGAAGGGAACCTTAAAATTAGCTTAAGAATTAAAATGTAAAATAGATTTCAGATCTTTAATGCCAGACGGTTTTATGAAAAAGCAATGTGTCAATGGCATTTGACCCTTGAGTTTCCGCAGAGTTTCCGCAGTTTTATCCACAGAAGCCCAGTTTCATCAGCACCTCAATAAACAAC
>NZ_JADYUI010000064.1 GCF_021531695.1 Roseburia hominis
ATGTACCTTGAAAATTTCACACAGAAAGAATTGATGAAGAGAAGTAGGAATACTTCAGATATCAAGACATCCGAGAAAAACAATAGAGTTCGAAAGAACGAAGAAGAGTCACGAAAGTGACGAGGACCCGTTCCCAACGCTATGGGAACAGGAAAAGGAATCAGTTCCAGAGGAACTGGTTACAGAGGTCAAGCAAGAAAGAGCACAGGGTGGATGCCTTGGCACTAAGAGCCGAAGAAAGACGTGATAAGCTGCGAAAAGCTGCGGGGAGGAGCAAATATCCGTTGAGCCGCAGATGTCTGAATGGGGAAACCCACATGGAAGAACTCCATGTATCCATATGTGAATCCATAGCATATGGAGGGGAACCCGGTGAACTGAAACATCTAAGTAGCCGGAGGAAGAGAAAGAAACATCGATTCCGGGAGTAGCGGCGAGCGAAACCGGAAGAGCCCAAACCGGAATGCGTGCATACCGGGGTTCGGACCGCATAATTGATTCAACGATTCTAGCAGAACAGTTTTGGGAAAGCTGGCCGGAGAGGGTGAAAGCCCCGTAAGCGAAAGAAGAGTTGACAAGGCGGGATCCAGAGTACATCGGGACACGAGAAACCCTGATGGAAGGAACGGGGACCACCCCGTAAGGCTAAATACTCCTTAGTGACCGATAGCGCATAGTACTGTGAAGGAAAGGTGAAAAGGACCCCGGGAGGGGAGTGAAAGAGAACCTGAAACCCTGTGTTTACAAGCTGTGGGAGCACGTTAAGGTGCGACCGCGTACTTTTTGTAGAACGGTCCGGCGAGTTACGCGTGCTGGCAAGGTTAAGGACTTAAGGTCCGGAGCCGAAGGGAAACCAAGTCTTAAGAGGGCGAAGAGTCAGTACGAGTAGACCCGAAACCGGGTGATCTACCCATGTCCAGGTTGAAGATGCCGTAAAAGGCGTTGGAGGACCGAACACACATCCGTTGAAAAGGGTGGTGATGAGGTGTGGGTAGGGGAGAAATTCCAATCGAACCCGGAGATAGCTGGTTCTCCTCGAAATAGCTTTAGGGCTAGCCTCATTTTAGTCATATGGAGGTAGAGCACTGAATTTCCGCGGGGGCGTCAAAGCTTACCAAAGAATATCAAACTCCGAATGCCATAGGGATGATGAATGGGAGTCAGACTGCACGAGATAAGTTGGGCGGTCAAAAGGGAAAGAGCCCAGACCACCGGCTAAGGTCCCAAAGTGCGTGTTAAGTGGAAAAGGATGTGGGATTTCGAAGACAACTAGGATGTTGGCTCAGAAGCAGCCACACATTCAAAGAGTGCGTAACAGCTCACTAGTCGAGAGGTCCTGCGCCGAAAATGTACCGGGGCTGAAACACGACACCGAAGCCGTGGAATGGCGAAAGCCATTGGTAGAGGAGCATTCTTAAGACCGGAGAAGCTGTACCGGAAGGAGCAGTGGAGGGATAAGAAGAGAGAATGCCGGAATGAGTAGCGAGAGATAGGTGGGAATCCTATCGGCCGAATATCCAAGGTTTCCAGGGTAAAGCTGATCTGCCCTGGGTAAGTCGGGGCCTAAGGAGAGGCGGAAACGCGTATCCGATGGACAACAGGTGTAGATTCCTGTACCTTGTATGATCAGAACTGCAGGGACGCAGAAACGAAGCGTGGGCCGGGAATGGAAAGACCGGTGCAAGCACAGGCGCGGGCATACAGGCAAATCCGTATGCAGGAAGCGTTGGTGTTAAGCGGAGCGAAAAGAAGTAGCGAAGCACGCGGAAGGGCTGCCGAGAAAAGCTGCTATTGTGTCATGCAAGCCCGTACCGTAAACCGACACAGGTGGATGAGGAGAGAATCCTAAGGCCGGCGGAAGAAGTATTGTTAAGGAACTCGGCAAAATGACCCCGTAACTTCGGGATAAGGGGTGCCACAGAGATGTGGCCGCAGAGAATAGGCTCAAGCAACTGTTTAGCAAAAACACAGGTCTATGCGAAACCGAAAGGTGAGGTATATGGGCTGACGCCTGCCCGGTGCTGGAAGGTTAAGAGGAGAGGTCAGCGCAAGCGAAGCTTTGAATTGAAGCCCCAGTAAACGGCGGCCGTAACTATAACGGTCCTAAGGTAGCGAAATTCCTTGTCGGGTAAGTTCCGACCCGCACGAAAGGCGTAATGATTTGAGCACTGTCTCGACAATACATCCGGTGAAATTGAAGTACCAGTGAAGATGCTGGTTACCCGCGCCAGGACGGAAAGACCCCATGGAGCTTTACTCCAGTCTGGTACTGGGATTCGGTACTGTATGTACAGGATAGGTGGGAGGCAAAGAAGCAGGGACGCCAGTTTCTGTGGAGCCGCTGTTGGGATACCACCCTTACCGTATTGGATTTCTAACCAGCCGCCGTGACCCGGCGGTGGGACAATGCCAGGCGGGGAGTTTGACTGGGGCGGTCGCCTCCGAAAGGGTATCGGAGGCGCTCAAAGGTTCCCTCATAATGGTCGGAAACCATTAGAAGAGTGCAAAGGCAGAAGGGAGCTTGACTGCGACACCGACGGGTGGAGCAGGTAGGAAACTAGGACTTAGTGATCCGGTGGTATAAAGTGGGATTGCCATCGCTCAACGGATAAAAGCTACCCTGGGGATAACAGGCTTATCACTCCCAAGAGTTCACATCGACGGAGTGGTTTGGCACCTCGATGTCGGCTCATCGCATCCTGGGGCTGTAGCAGGTCCCAAGGGTTGGGCTGTTCGCCCATTAAAGCGGTACGCGAGCTGGGTTCAGAACGTCGTGAGACAGTTCGGTCCCTATCCGGCGCGGGCGGAGGATATCTGAGGGGAGCTGGCCTTAGTACGAGAGGACCGGGCTGGACGGACCGCTGGTGTACCTGCTGGGAACCAGTCCCATGGCAGGGTAGCCAAGTCCGGAAGGGATAAACGCTGAAGGCATCTAAGCGTGAAGCCCCCCCCGAGATGAGATATCCCTTCCCCTGAGGAAGTAAGACCCCTGAGAGAGTATCAGGTAGATAGGGCAGAGGTGGAAGTACGGTAACGTATGTAGCTGACTGTCACTAATAGGTCGAGGGCTTGACCAAAGGAAGGAACGGATGG
>NZ_JADYUI010000065.1 GCF_021531695.1 Roseburia hominis
TATGCCTTTTTTATTGGTTGAAATATTGAATTTTCAAGGTTCAACACACCTTATTGGTGTGGGAAGTCTTAGTATATAATTCTTCGGCACAACCACGAGCGCTTCTTTTACAATTATAATTATGTGATTATAAAAAATAATTTAGTATTGACATTTCTCCTCTGTTTAGTTACTATACTGTATAGTCACTAAACAGAGGAAGGGATAGAAATGAATGATTTTAAAAAAATTTCCAGATTAACTGAAAAAGTGCTACATAAGTACTACCAATTGGAAAAACAGCCACGTGAATATAGCCCTGGCGTTGTTCTAAAACAAGCCGAAATTCATACAATTTCACTTATTGGTGATTATCCGGATATTAATGTATCGACTCTTGCCAAAATGCGCGGAATAACAAGAGGTGGCGCCTCGCAGATGGTTTATAAGCTTGAAGAAAAAGGGTTGATTCGTAAACGTATTTCGCCTACTACAGACAACGAAGTATGCTTATCTCTTACAGATATTGGACAAAAAGCCTATCAAGCACACATACAATATCACGAAGAAACCAATTCCGATTTTTTCAAAGAACTAGAAAATATACCTGAAGAATACGCCACTTATTTGATAAAATTGCTTGAACACTTTGATAAATCCATCGATGAACGCTTACAAGCTAAAACAAAGGAGTAACATAATGAAAAACAAAAATAACAGACCAATATATTTTGAAGAATACAAAAAAATCAATGGCATTGAACAATATCTGTTTCATGCAGGCACATCCTACGAAAATCCTGTACTTCTTTTTCTTCATGCTTTCGCAAGTGCCGAATCATTAATGACAAATATTTTCCAAAAAGACTGGGAAGAAATTTTCACAGTAGTACATTTAGATCAACGAGGTGCCGGCAAAACCTTTACGAAAAATCCAACAGCAGCACCAACAATGGAATTACAATTAGAAGATATTCATGAAACCATTTTGTACTTAAAGGAACGATATCAAAAGGAAAAAATAATTTTAGTAGGTCATTCATGGGGCTCTGTATTGGGAAGTATCTATGCAAAACGTCATCCTGAAAATGTTGCATATTATGTTGGAACCGGCCAGGTAATTAGTGTTTTAAAAGGAGAAAGAGCAGGATACGAAAAAGCGATGGAAATCGCAATTCAAAGAAAAGATATGAAATCCCAAAAGAAACTTGAAAGTATTGCGCGCTATCCCTATGGTGAACCAGAAGATTTCATAAAAGAATGCACATTACTTCGCACTGTCCAGCAAAAGTATCATCTCGCCCCAAGCAAACTATCATACATCCCCCTGCTAAAAGCCATGGTGACCAGTCCAATTTTTCAATTTTCAGATATCCATGCATTTTTAGGTGCTGAAAAAATAAACAGTAGCCTGAACAATGAAATGATGAATTTTGATTTAGACGAAGAATCATATGAGTATAAAGTACCCATTTACTATATACTTGGTGCAGATGACTGGCAGGTTCCCTATACCTTGTCAAAGGACTATTTCCAAAAAATCGAAGCACCTCGTAAAAAATTGTATATGCTGAAAGGAGCAGGTCATTTTACAATGGATGACAAACCCAAAGAATTTTTTGAAGCATTGGCAGATATTAATGCAAATGAGGAAAAATGCTGATAAACAAGGAGAGTATGTTTCTTTCGAAACATACTCTCTCTACTTGATAGAAGAATGACTGTAAACCTGAATCCGTGAAACTCAGTTATTTTTTTACGGGAACTGCTTAGTATAGATATTGTGCATTACTTTACAACGAATCTAAATACTTAATTCCCGTTTGTTGCGTGTTTTATTTTCGTTTTCAGATTATAAACGCAAAATTGGCACACCTTAACAAGCCTATTTCTGATTTATGTTTTTAGGCCAAAGCAAAACGATTATATACATCCATAAATGCATGACGCCATACATTACTGCAACCAATTGCCAAGGCAATCCGTCGCCCATGAGTTGTTACATGTCCGGCGATTTGAATCAGATTCCCGATAACGGTTCTGATACGTCTTCTTTTGACAGGATGTTTTGTTTTAGGAGCCCGCTTGCTTTTCAGCGACTCCTGACCTATTAGTCGCAAAATATTATACGCAAGCACAGTTAATTCAAGAACCAGCTCATTTGTATCAAATTTGCCGGATGGAAGTCTTTCAACATCCATATCTGTCTTGATTTCACTGTGAAACTGTTCGCATTCTCCGTGAGCATGATAACCTTTTATGATATCATCATCGCTCCAGCCAAGATTGGTCCATATGGTATTGCACTCGATATCGGGAATCAGAAGGAACTGCCCGTTTTTATCGGTTGTTCGTTCGATTACCTCATATACAATACGCATGGTAATTGTTTTGGATTCTCCCTCGGAATCTGTATACGTTACATCTTTCCATGAAGATCCAATGTAAACAGTTTTACCATCACGAGGCTTACGTATATCCTTACAGCATTCCTTTACTTTGGCAATCCAATCTTCTTTGGATTCGCCTCTTCGAAGATTTCTTTTTACAATAAACCAAGAACCATCTTCGATAAGAATGCCCAGATTTTCAGCAGCATCATTACCTGCATCCATACGAACCAACAGTTGTTTGTCTGTTAGTTGATGTCCAAGCTGAAGTGTTTGCTTTAAAAATGCAGTTGTGTTGCACTGGCAATGCTGACTTCCTTCCCGTAACTCGGTATTCACAAGAAAGCCCTCTGTTCCAATATATGCCATCATTGGTGCATAACCATCAAATCCTTTGTATGTGTGTGATACTCCTTCCTTATGAGTTTTTGAATTATCCATAGGAGTGACATCAAGATCCAAAGGAACTAATTCGGACTCTAATGCCGAAGGCTGAACATGGAAGGTATTAAACATGGCAACATTTACATTTAGAATTTCTTCTCTCAACGAAGACCCTATTTCATCCATGCGCTGACGTAATGTCTCAGCAGACGGAATCGCTCTTGTGATGCCAAGAGCGAGCTTGTAATACTCAGGATCATCAGACATCTCATTAATGGCGTCATATG
>NZ_JADYUI010000066.1 GCF_021531695.1 Roseburia hominis
CGAAGAAAACAGAATTATTTGCTTTAAGAAGGAAATCTGAAATCACAATTTGTAAAGCACATACAAATTTCAGTTTGGGCACGAGTTTGCCGGTAATCAAAAGTGAATAAAAAATGACTTTGGAGCCATTGTGGAGAAATCTACAGTGGCTTTTTTCATGCAATGAATGGTAGGGGTACTAAAAAGTCCTTGACATTTCGTTTCAGGCAAAACAGCTAAATCGATACTCGTTAGCTGTGGTGCGCGCCTTGCACCATTTGATATTAAGGAACTTCGGGAGATTACAGCCTTTGATGAACTGGAGCTGGATACGCTGGGAGATAAGAAGACTGCATTATTCCTGATTATGTCAGATACAGATGCAACCTTTAATTTCCTAATTAGTATGATTTACACCCAGCTCTTTAATCTCTTATGCGAGAAGGCAGATGATGTGTATGGAGGAAGACTCCCGGTGCATGTATCCTGCCTGATTGATGAGATGGCGAACATAGGTCAGATACCGAATTTGGAGAAACTCATGGCAACCATCCGAAGCCGTGAAATATCGGCTTGTCTGGTGCTGCAGGCAAAATCGCAGCTTAAGGCAATTTACAAAGATAATGCAGATACCATTATTGGTAACTGCGATTCCCAGATTTTTCTGGGTGGTTCTGAACAGACGACTCTCAAGGACCTGAACACCACGCTCGGTAAAGAGACTATTGATATGTATAACACAGGTGAAACCAGAGGTCAGTCCCAGAGCTATAACATGAACTATCAGAAGCTTGGGCATGATCTGATGAGTATTGATGAACTGGCAGTCATGGACGGTTCAAAATGCATTGTGCAGGTTCGTGGTGTAAGACCATTTTTCTCAGATAAATATGACCTGACAAAGCATCCTATGTATCACCTTACAGCGGATGCAGATAAGAGGAACTGGTTCGATATTGAGAAGTTCCTGAAGAAAAAAGACAACTTAACATTGAAAGCAGATGATCAGTTTACAGTCATCGAAGTAACTGAGTAACAGCTCTTTTGGAAGAAAAACACTTCTGAAGGAGCTTTTATTATGCGTGAGTAATGAGGAAAGGTTCGTGCTTGCACGAGACTTTGACGAATACCGCGACAATTCGCGCGGATCGTCAGCTTCAGTCGACGGGAGCTGACAAGAACCAATTAATCTTATTTCTTTCCACAGAAAAAGGAGCTGTGGAATATTTCAAAATGGAGGAAAAACAAATGGCATTTTTTCAGAGCGCAGTAGGCGTATTACAGACACTTGTTATCGCACTTGGAGCAGGTCTTGGTATCTGGGGCGTAGTAAACCTTATGGAAGGTTATGGTAATGATAACCCCGGTGCAAATGCTCATGTACGGTAAAGTATCACAAGAAAATTATGTCGAATTGACAGCCGCCTCCGCTATACCGAATAAGGAAATAAAGAGTCCTCAAATTTTGCGCTACTAAATGAAGACGAGCGGAAGTAATCTCCCGCTCGTCAGTAAACTTAACTATGCCATATCAATCCCGCTTCTTTCCCGCCACCGGCACTAAGAACAGCGCGGGCAACAGCAGGAAAGCGGTACAGACCAGCCCCCAGGGTATGGACACCTGCTGGGCTACCAGCCCTACAATAGGCCCGCCGATGATCTGCCCGAAAGAGTCCAGCTGTCCGCTGGTGGAAAAGACTGTGGCGCGCATTTTCTCATCCACATGGTCGTTCATCCAGGCGGCCAGCACAGGCTCCTTGATGGTGCGCATAAGCCCCGCCAGCAGGAACACCAACAACATGAACCAAAAGCTCCGCCCCACCGCGAAGAGAACCAGGCACAGGATATACCCGGCGCTGGTGGACATGACCACACTGGTTCGGCTGACAGTCCCTTTTTTCTCCATGCGGGCGATGAGCAACTGAGAAGCCAGAATACCTAAGCCGCTGCCGATAAGACTGATAACACCGAACCAAGTGACGCTGTTCAGCGGCCCGATAACGGGTATTACCGTGTCATCCAGAAAATGAGCGGTGGAGAGCCGGTCAAAGCCTTCACTGGCAAGTCCCCCGCATAGTGTGATTGCTAAGAGCGCCAGCAACACAGGTGCGCCTTTCACAAAGCCCAGGTTGAGCTTGAACAGGCAGACAAAGTCTTTAAGCAAGCCCTGCCGTTCCTCAATAGCAGGGGAGAAGTTGGTTTCTGGCATGATGCGAACCAACACCAGCCCCAACAACAAGCACAAACTGCCCCCCAAGATGACAGGCATTTGCAGGTTTATGTTTCCCAGCAGTGTGCCCAGCACCACGCCCAGAACGCCGCCGATTTGCCCCATTTGACTGCCCCGCAGGAACACCTTGTCTATGGGTTTGTCCTCTTCCTCCGAGGCAATCCACGCCTCCAGAGCGCCGGTGATGAAGGTATCACCGCAACCCCAGACAACCTGGGCCAGCAGAACCGGCGCGAACCACGGTAGCGCACCCTCCATCAGAAAGCCCAGGCCGTAGAGGAACATTCCAATCAGCACCGAGCGCCGACGGCTATACAAATCCGCCACCACACCGGTGGGTATCTCGAACAGAAAGCAGGAGGTCTCCAGAACCGTCCCTACCAGGACAAGCTGGAAAGCATCCAGCTGCACCACCTCCAGGTGGTACACGATGGAAAGCACTGTGGACATAGAAACCGCCAGGGAAAAGACAAATCGGAACAGCAGGTAGACAGAATATGCCTTTGAATTCAAAGCGCCGTTAAAAGACTTGTTTCTGTTTTTGCAGTTTGCCATATGAATACCTCCGATACTGAAATTAGAACAACATGGCTGTTCTTCTTCGCGATATTATAGCAAATGGGCTTTGTGTTGTCAATGTAAAGAGAAGCGAGAGCGAGAGCGAGAGCGAGAGCAAGTTTCTACCACGGTGCCAAAATCCGCAATTCTGCGGTTTTGCCCCTCGCG
>NZ_JADYUI010000067.1 GCF_021531695.1 Roseburia hominis
TTAATTTTACTACAAAAAGGAAGAAGATTCCTTATATTTTGGGCATTTTTTGAAAGTTGTTTATTGAGGTGCTGATGAAACTGGGCTTCTGTGGATAAAACTGCGGAAACTCTGCGGAAACTCAAGTAATAATAAAATTGCAAGCACTTTATAGCTGTGTTAAAATAATTATATTAGAGACACAATATTGATACGGAATATCAAGAAGAAAAAGAGGGAATGAATAATATGGCAGTGTTAAAATTGGGAAAAGGGGAACGTTTTGTAAAAAAAGGCAGTAAAGTCACAGAACTTTTTTGGATTGTTCAGGGAAGTGTGCAGCAAATTTTAAAAAATGAAGATATCTTGATTGAGAAAGGAAATATAATTGGTCTGGCAGAAAAAGTAAATGAAATATTTCCTTACGATTATGTTACCAATGAAGAGTGCGTCATCTATTCTTATCCATATGAAAATGAAGAAGATTTAATGAAAACTTTTTCTGCACAGCCGAAAAATGCACCAATCTTTGCAATGTCAGCAGCCAGAGGAGCAAATCGAGCATTGCAACGCTATATGGATTATCTGACACTTTCTAAAAATTTATATTTAGTTAGTAACGAATTATATAGGCAATATAAAATTATTTGCAATAAATTAAAGATAGAACCAAAAGAATTTTCAAAAATAGACTATTTTGAGCCAATGGAGTTAGAACATACGATAACAAAAAGCAAAATAGATTATTTTAATGCATTAAGCAAATTGTCACTTGAGGATATTCAGAATTTTTATGGGAAAAATGATGCCTTGATTCTTGGTGAAATGACTTTCGCAGGAGAGTGCATGGAACAGGGTATCAGTATGTTTGAAGATATGAAGCAATATCTTTTAGATTATCAGGACATATTGCTTAGTGATAATAAAGATGATTTGTTTGGACTCTATTTTGATTTAATGAAACGTGCAGCTGCGCGTGGCTTAGATACAAAGTTATTCCAGGATAAATTAAAATATATCATGGATTTTGTACAGCGTAGTAAACTTTATGAAAAAGATTTAATAGAAAATCGTGTAGCAGAATATGAAAGTTATGATTTCTCTAAAGTAAGTGAAAAAGATCTTGAAAATATTCAGGAGGAGGAAGAAGAACTGGAAGAACCACCATTAGGGGACGGATGGTTTACCTACATTTTGCGATATGCTTCTTATGATGAAGAAAAGGAAAAACGTGCAAAGAAACTGGTTGAAGATTATAGTGAGTTGACTGATTTTTACTCCACTGCGGATGATGTCAGAAAACTGCGTCGAGACTTGACGAAAATGTTTTATGATGTATATGTTAGAGTATTTAAGCGCAGTGTTTCGAGGAAGAATGTACCTACCATTATTAAAATGTTTTTAAATTTTGGTTTTATGGATGTTAAACTGGTAGGAGAAGAGAATGCCAGTGAATTGTATAAACTTGCTGAGCAGGTGGAAGAGAAATGCAATGATGCTAATGTTTATACAGCATATGAATGGTTAAAGAGTATTTATGAGGGAAAAAATGAACCATCCAAAAATGAATTTGATTTGGATTATGAAGGCTATTTAAGAGAGCAGAAACGTATGGGGGAGATTACGGCAGCTCAGGCCGCTGCATTTGTAAATGATAATTGGAATAAGACCATATATGAGATTGACAATATGTTTAAGTCAACCAATCGTGCAACTTATGGGAAATTTTTGACGTTTCAGCCGATATTGTGCAATGAAGACATTATCAATTCGTTAGATACAATGCTTGTTACAGTAGATAAAATTCATGATGCAATTGAATATATGCGTTCGATTGATTACTCTTTATTTTATCATGATGTGCTGTTTACAGATCCGGATCATGGAATTACAAAGGATGTTTTGAAAAAGGAAATTTATCCGTATGTAATTCTGATGCCAAATGCGGGAAATCGTTCCATGATGTGGCAGGAGACGGCAGGAAGCAAGCGAGATACACCGGCAAGATTTATTTTACCAATATTAACGATTTCTGATATCAATGAACTTATGATAGAATTGTGTGCCAGATATCGTTGGGAGTTGTGCCGCAGGATTCAGGGAATGCGTTGGAATGACATTACAGAACCATCACTTACATCAGAGTACTGTGATTATATGCAGTTTTATCGCAAAAACCATGATTTATCATCAGAAGCAAAAGAGAAAATTAAAAATATGCTGGTAAAGGCAAAGAATAATTATCGTGAAGTTTTTGTGAAAGACTATCAAAACTGGATTAAATTTGAAGCAAAGGGAAGTTTTCGATTGAATAAAGTCTCTCGTGAGATTTTGTTTAAGTATTGTCCGTTTGCAAAGTCGATTCGTACTAAACTTATGGTGAATCCAATGTATCAGAATATGTTTGAAAAATTTGAAATATTTAAAGGAAGAGAATTACGTCATATCAATAATGTTTATGACAAATATCAAAAGAGTGGTGGAGTGCTTACAGAAGAGATGCAGGCAAATCTGGATTTTTACGATTTGTAATCATTTAGGTAGCGAAGTGGATTACGAATGTCCGCTTTACTCAAAAAAGCAAGTAAATGTTTATAAAAGCAAGAAAATTGTAAAAAATTATAAAATTTATACATAAGTAAAAATAGTGAATATAATAGGAGAGAGCCAGCGAAAATCGCTGGCTCTCTCTATGAGGGGAGTATAAATAATTAATAAGGGGTATAACTTATAAAAAGATAAAATCTTTTTACGAAAAAATTATAATATACTTTAAATGAAAAAGCAATTAGAAAAGTGCTTGAGTTTCCGTAGTTTTATCCACAAAAGTCATGTTCCACCATCATATTAATCAATAACTTTCAAAAAATACCCAAAATATAAGGAATCTTCTTCCTTTTTGTAGTAAAATTAAGTTGCCTAATCAAAATTCTCACTAAACAAA
>NZ_JADYUI010000068.1 GCF_021531695.1 Roseburia hominis
TGTTTGTTGTAAAATATAATTACCGAAAGTTGCAAATGAGAATTGGAGAATGTTGCATCTCCAAATTGGAGAAAGTTGCAAAACATTCGTTAAAAACTCTCAGGAACGGTGTAGCGCCCGAGTGGTAGCCACCAAGTATGAGTTTTCCAATGAAAAGATCCATTGCAGACATATCCCAAAACCATTAACCTTGTTTTTGTTGTAGCAAACAAATAAAGACAAGGAGGAAAGGAGAATGTCAACTACAATGGATCAGATACATCATATCAGAGATATGTTCTATCAACAAGATAAGAACATTTCTGAAATCGCATCTGAGACCGGTCTTAACTGGAAAACGGTCAAAAAATATGTGGATATGGAGGACTTCAATAGTCCGCCACCCATACCGGCATCATCAGAGATTCATGCATCCAAACTGGACCCGTTCAAACCTCTGATTGATGAATGGCTGCAGGCAGACAAGCTTGCACCACGAAAGCAGCGACATACAGCCAAAAGAGTCTATAAGCGCCTTAAAGATGAGGCAGATGGCTTCGACTGCAGTTACCGGCTTGTCGCCTTATACGTTAAGCAGAAGAAAGAGGAACTACGGCTAAAGAAAACCGATGGCTACATTCCTCTTGAACACCACCCAAGCGAAGGCCAAGCAGATTTTGGGACAGCCGATTTTTATGAAAACGGCAAACTTCACCATGAAGCCAAGTATCTCGTGCTCAGCTTTCCCTTCAGTAACGGCGGCTTTTTCCAACTTAATTACGGGGAAAACATGGAGTGCCTTCTGGAAGGTCTGGTTGCCATATTTGAGCACATCGGCGGAGTTCCTACTGAAATCTGGTTTGACAATACCAGAACCATTGTCACCAAAGTTATTAAAGGTGGCGGTCGCGATGTAACAGAGCGTTTCCAGCGTTTCTGCGAGCACTACCGCATTAAGCCGGTATTCATGAATCCTGAATCCGGATGGGAAAAGGGAAACGTGGAAAACAAGGTCGGCTACCTGCGTCGCAACGAACTTGTACCAGTACCCCGCTTTGATAATCTTGCGGAAGAAAACCGTTATCTTCTTGGTCGTTGTGAAATCGATATGCAGCGTGAGCACTATGATGACGATGATGACCGCTTTATCAGTGAGTTATTTGCAGAAGATAAGGCGCGTTTACTGCCGCTTCCTTCCGTACCATTTGACACAGCACTTTACACGACCGCGACTACAGATAAATATGGCAAGTTTACCCTTGATGCAGGAAAACACCGTTATTCCGCTTCGCCGGCTTTTTGTGAGTCCATCGTAAATCTTAAGATTACGTCATCTGCTGTAATCGTCATGGATGCAGACATGCACGAGGTTGTCCGCCACAGGCGCCTTTATGGTGATGAGTATGAAAGAATGGACTGGTTGCCATATCTTACATATATCGCAAGGAAACCCCGCTCTCTGCGCAATAGTGGCATTTATGACATGATGCCTCAGACCATGCAGATATACATGGACAACTGCGAAAACAAGGAACGTGGTCGAGTACTTAAGGTTCTTGCTGAACTTACAGAAAGAACAGGATTTACCAGTGCCGTCAAAACAGTTGACGAAGCTGTCCGCCTGAATGCAACCGATCCGGATAGTCTTCAGAGCCTGTACAGGCGAACCTATGCAGATGTGCCGCTTCTGCCTCCGCTTGAAAATAAGGCTTTACTGCCACAGCAGAAGGTCATTCCGTTCAGAAATGATCTGAAAATGCTGGATGCTGCCCTTAAGAAGGGAGGTGCATCAAATGGCTGATATAGAAAAATCCATTGCAGAATGCTGCAAACAGCTCAAACTGTCTACGAACTTTGCAGGGCAGGCTTATCTGCAGAGAGGAGATACACCGCAGGAATACCTTTTAAACCTTCTGACAAATGAAATCGAATATCGGACAGCGAAAAGGAAAAGCAAGTTCCTCAATACCGCCGGATTTCCACGCCGGTACCTTGTGGAAGAATTCAGGACAGATGAGATAGATTTCCCGGAAGGCGTCTGTTTTCAGAGTCTGTTAGACCTGGATTTCTATCATGCAGGGAAAAATGTCATCATGTACGGTGGAACCGGAACCGGTAAGACCATGCTCTCCATCCTGATTGGTATTTCTGCCTGTAATCAGGAAATTCCGGTAAGATTTTACAGGACTGCCGGGCTTATCAATCTATTTTCCGAGAGCCAGAGCAGCGGAAAACTTACCGCACTGAAAAAGAAGCTTAACAGTGCCCAGATACTGATACTGGATGAATTTGGATATGTTCCGTATGACCGGACTGGTTCACAGCTTCTGTTTGATTATCTTTCTGAGATACATGAGCAGAAGTCAGTGATTCTTAACACGAATCTTGAATTCTCGCAGTGGGTGAATGTCCTTTATGACCAAAGGATGACAACAGCACTGATTGGCAGACTCACTCACCATGTGGAACTGATTCTTTTTCCCGGAATCAACAATCGGTTACGAGAATCAAGTATCAATGAAACCCTTTCAAGAATCAGCAGTCAGGAGGCAGGTAACAATGGCTAAAAATAATAAAGTTATCAAGGAACAAAATGTATATCAAAATCTTCAGGAGCGCTACGAAGAAATACAAGCGCGCCGAAGAATATCTGAAATATCTGAATGATTTCATCCACTACAAAAAGCTGGATGAGGAGTACCGCTATTTCAGGGAACAAGCACATGAGGATGAAAGCTCGGAACTTCCGTTTCCATACCTCACGCTGTAACAACTAAATTTGGTCTGCAATGGCTATGCGGCTGGCAGGACAGCTGCCAGTCAAGGCTTTGCAACTTTCTCCAATTTGGAGATGCAACATTCTCCAAAAATATTTTGCAACTTTTGCCAAAAAACACTTGCAAAAAACA
>NZ_JADYUI010000069.1 GCF_021531695.1 Roseburia hominis
CGAGAGCAAGTTTCTACCACGGTGCCAAAATCCGCAATTCTGCGGTTTTGCCCCTCGCGGGAAACTTGTTGGGGAGTGCCTTCCCCAAACCCTGCTATGCGGCTTGCGCCGCTTATCCCCGCCGCGCTCATGCGGCAAGAAAGGAGGTCACGACCATGCGAAAAAAATACAACACACCCCACCGCAGCCGCGTTGTGAAAACCCGGCTGACCGAAGATGAATACGCCGACTTCACAGCGCGGCTTGCGCCCTATGGTATCAGCCAGTCGGAATTTCTCCGGCAGGCGATCCGGCGTACCACCATACGCCCCGTACTCCATGTGTCGTCGGTCAATGACGAACTGCTCTCCGCTGTCGGGAAGCTCGCAGCCGAGTACGGCAGGATCGGCGGCAACCTCAACCAGATTGCCCGGTATCTGAACGAGTACGGCGCGCCCTATCATGCGTTGTCCGGCGAGGTACGCGCCGCCATAGCCGACCTTGCCGCCCTCAAGTATGAAGTCTTAAAGAAAGTAGGTGACGCGGTTGGCAACACTCAAACATATCAACTCTAAAAACGCCGACTACGGAGCCGCCGAACAATACCTGCTCTTTGAGCATGACGAATTTACCATGAAGCCCGTCCTTGATGAAACCGGCAGGCTTATCCCCCGCGAGGACTACCGGCTGTCTACGCTGAACTGCGGCGGGGAGGATTTTGCCGTTGCGTGTATGCGGGCCAATCTCCGCTATGAGAAAAACCAGCGGCGGGAAGATGTGAAAAGCCACCACTACATCATCAGCTTTGACCCGCGGGACGGACCGGACAACGGCCTGACCGTAGACCGGGCGCAGGCGTTGGGGGAGCAATTCTGTAAAGAACATTTCCCCGGCCACCAAGCCCTTGTCTGCACCCACCCGGACGGGCATAACCACAGCGGCAACATTCATGTGCATATCGTCATAAACAGCCTGCGGATTGAGGAAGTGCCGTTCCTGCCCTACATGGACAGGCCAGCCGACACGAAAGCCGGCTGCAAGCACCGATGTACCGACGCTGCCCTGCGCTACTTCAAATCCGAAGTCATGGAGATGTGCCACCGGGAGGGGCTTTACCAAATCGACCTCTTGAACGGCAGCAAGAACCGCATCACCGACCGGGAGTATTGGGCGCAGAAAAAGGGACAAGCCGCGCTGGACAAGCAGAACGCCCCCATGATTGCCGATGGTATCACGCCCCGGCAGACCAAGTTTGAAACGAACAAGGAAAAGCTGCGGCAGACCATACGGAAAGCCCTTGCCACCGCCGCCAGCTTTGACGAGTTTTCCTCTCTGCTGCTGCGGGAGGGTGTGACCGTCAAGGAGAGCCGGGGGCGGCTGTCCTATCTCACGCCGGACAGGACAAAGCCCATCACCGCCCGGAAGCTGGGCGACGATTTTGACCGCACCGACGTCCTTGCCGTTTTGGAGCAGAATGCCGCCAGAGCCATAGAAAAGGCCGCAGCCATACCTGAATACCCCTGGCAGGAGAAACGCGGCATACAGCCCGCAAAAGCCCCTCAAACCGCCCCCAAACAGGACGGAGTGCAGCGGCTTGTGGACATTGAGCAGAAAATGGCCGAGGGCAAAGGCCGGGGCTATGAACGCTGGGCGAAGATACACAATCTGAAGCAGGCCGCCAAAACGCTGTCCGTCTACCAGCAGTACGGCTTTACTTCCCCGGAGCAGTTAGAAGCCGCCGTTGATACCGCCTATGCGGAAATGCGCCAGACCAGCGGCGAACTGAAAGCACTGGAAACCAAGCTGCAAGGGAAAAAGGAGTTGCAGCGGCAGGTGTTGGCCTACGCCCAGACCAAGCCCGCCCGCGACGGGTTGAAAGCGCAGAAATCCGAGAAAGCCCGCGCCGCATACCGGCAGGCCCATGAGAGCGATTTTATCATAGCCGACGCAGCCGCCCGGTATTTCAAGGCGCATGGCATTACCAAGCTGCCCGCCCGGAAAGCGTTGCAGGCCGAGATCGAGCAGCTTATCTCCGAGAAAGACGGCCTGTATAACACCTATCACGAACAGAAGCAGCGGTTCAAGGAGTTGCAGACCGTCAAGCGGAATATCAACCAGATTTTGCGCCGGGACGAGCCGCACCGCAGAAAGGAGCAGAGCCATGAGCGATAACCTGCCCCGCATGGACTACCGCCAGCACCGGCGGGCGCGGCGGCTGGTACATGAGTGCTGTAACTACGACGAGGGGAACTGCCTGCTGTTAGACGACGGGGAGCCTTGCGTGTGCGTCCAGAGCATTTCCCTTTCCCTCATGTGCCGCTGGTTCCGTGTGGCTGTCCTGCCCCTTGACGAGGAGCTGTCCGCAGCCCTCTTATACCGGGGGAGCCGGAAACGGTGTGCCGTCTGCGGAGCGGCCTTTGTCCCCAAATCCAACCGGGGGAAATACTGCCCCGACTGCGCCGGGCGCATGAAGAAAATCCGCGCCGCCGAGAGAAAGCGGAAACAAAGGCAGAGATGTCACGCTTTAGAGCCTTTCAAACCCGCATAAATCAAGGCTTTTTTCGTGGGTGTCAAAGGGTACGCGATACATTTATCCTTTTCCCCCGGAAACGGCGTTCTAAATGCGTACAAACACCCCAAATCCACCCAAAGGAGGAAGTTTGAAACAAAGAGGTAGTGGATAAAGAATAAATTTGAGTATCACAAATAAGCCATCTTTCGGTGGCTGA
>NZ_JADYUI010000006.1 GCF_021531695.1 Roseburia hominis
CTTTTTGTTGAGCCCGCTCTTGTGCGGGCTTTTATATTAGGGATTTCTCCGAAAGGAGAAATTTCCTAATATAGAACAAAAGTGTGCAAATCACACTCGCGCGTTTCAACAGACGAATCTGCACAGCTTTTGTTCCGCGCGCGAGCTGTGCATTATTGCAAAAAGCAGAGATGTGTGTTATCAAAGGTGGCTATTTTCCACACACATCTCTGCACGCTATTGCACAAAATGCTCTTCTGTTGTTCTTTGTCTCGTAATCTTAATCATCAAACTTCATATCTTTTAAAATATCAAAGCAATCAAATGTCTTAAAATAATCTTTTGGTGTTTCGGCACGACGAATCAACTGTGTACTACCGTCTTCTTTTAACAGAATCTCTGCATGTTTTAATTTTCCATTATAATTGTATCCCATGGAATATCCGTGTGCACCGGTATCATGAATCACAAGCAGATCTCCGATATCAATTTTCGGAAGCATACGGTCTACGGCAAATTTATCACAGTTTTCACAAAGAGAACCTGTTACATCATATTTATGGTCACAAGGCTCCTCTTCTTTTCCCATCACCGTAATATGATGGTAAGCGCCATAAATAGCCGGGCGCATCATATCTACCGCGCAGGCATCTACACCAATGTAATCTTTGTATGTATTTTTTTCGTGAATTGCTTTTGTCACAAGGCAGCCATACGGTCCTAACATAAAACGTCCCATCTCTGTATAGATTGCAACATCACCCATACCTGCAGGTACCAGAATCTCTTCATAAACTTTTCGCACACCTTCTCCAATCACACGGATATCATTCGGCGTCTGATCCGGTTTATATGCGATGCCGACACCACCGGACAAATTGATAAAACTAATTTTGCATCCGGTTTTCTCTTTAATTTCTACTACAAGTTCAAACAACGTTCTGGCAAGTGCCGGATAATAATCATTCGTTACCGTATTACTTACTAAAAATGCATGAATTCCAAAACGTTTTGCACCCTTTTCTTTTAAAATCTTATATCCTTCTATAATCTGATCTTTTGTAAATCCGTATTTGGCATCTCCCGGATTGTCCATAATTCCATTACTGATTTCATAAACTCCGCCCGGATTAAAGCGGCAGCTTATGGTTTCCGGAATATGTCCGATGGCTTTTTCCAAAAATTCAATATGAGAAAAATCGTCTAAGTTAATTGTTGCTCCGATCTTATCTGCATAAACAAATTCTTCTGCCGGAGTATCATTGGAAGAGAACATGATTTCCTCCCCTTTAAAATGCAGTGCATCTGCAAGCATAAGCTCTGTAAGAGATGCACAGTCACATCCACATCCATACTCTCTTAAAATATTTAAAATAAATGGATTTGGAGTTGCTTTTACTGCAAAATATTCCCGGAAGCCTTTATTCCATGCAAACGCTTCCTTTACTGCTTTTGCATTTTCCCGAATTCCTTTTTCATCATAAAGATGGAAAGGAGTCGGATATTCTTTTATAATTTCTTCTAACTTTTCCTTGGTTACAAATGGCTGTTTTTTCACTTTTCGTTGTCTCCCTTCGTTAATTCAATTAATTTTATTTCATTTTTCATGGAATCCTTAAAGATCCTGACAAAATTTCTCTGACCTGTATAAAGACAGCTGCTCTCATCCTTTTTCCCATATTCTCCGGTCAGCACATGCGTGGAATCTGTAATGACACCAATCTGATTCGTCTTTACCTCATTCTCGTAAACAGTGGCTTTTAATGGTATTTGGGTTGATTTATCTGTCAAAATCACAACTTTAATCCCTGCATCGCACGCCTTTTCAAGCTCCGGCAGAAATTCCTGTAAGACGGCTGCCTCTACTTCAAAATAAACCCTGTGCTCTGCCTTTTTTAACATCATTCTGATTTTATCTGCAATATGGCGGTCTCCTAAAATCGTAAGATACCCTTCTGCCTCTTCCCTTTCTTTCGGCATATGACCGGTCAAGTATTCCTCTATCTTATGAAGTGCCCTTATCTTGTTTTCACAAAATTCCGAGACATGAACAGCAACATATCTGGTAGCCGTTCCCTCCTCAGTATAAGCAGCTCCTTTGTCAACCAGTCCTGCCAATGCATTATAGGCATTAGAGCGAGATATTCCGGTCTGCTTTGCAATCTCATATCCGGTTTTTCCCCCGGCTTCGTGTAATGCCAAATAAATTGTCGCTTCCTGTCTCGTCAAATTAAATGCCATCAACTTTTCTATTAATTGATTCGTGTCCATTTTTCAGCCTCTGTTTCATAGTGGTTCTTTACAGGAACACTATATTGTATTTCTATTCTTTTGTCAAGCCTTTTCCTTTCTTTCTCATGAAATTTTTTTGCTATATTTTTAGTTTTATCTCTTGACAAGCCACTTCCCATATAGTATATTAAACGAGTTGAGTTTTTCAATTGCTGCCTTGGCTCAGTTGGTAGAGCGTCGCCTTGGTAAGGCGGAGGTCGGCGGTTCAAGTCCGCTAGGCAGCTTATAGATGATAAAAGGGTTCAAAAGAAAATCTTTTGAACCCTTTTTCGTTATAAAAAACACATTTCTATGTATAGATGTTATTCAATGACTTCCAAAGTGGATTGTACTGCCGTTGTTCCTGAAAGACAGTAAAAATGGATTCTTCTGTATTCTCTTTCTCTTCATTCTCATCCACCAGATCTGCCGTAATTTCAAAATAATCATTTAAAAAGATTTCCAGAAACTTTAGATATTCATCATAGGAAAATACCGAATTCAGGTCATCCGAAATCTCTGTACTATTCGTTGTTGATGCATCCCTTTTTTGCGGTTCCGCTTCCTTTTGCTGTGGCACGCCCGCATCTGCTATCATTTCATTTTCTTTCACTGTTACCATAGTGTTCGGTATGGTAACGCCTGTCTCTAAAGATTCTGTAATCTTTGCCACATAATTTTGTGTTTCTTTAAATGGTGGTATTCCACCATATTTTGCTACATTATTACTGCCCGCATTATACGCCGCCAAAGCGTAGCTGACATTTCCTTCATACTTTTTTAAAAGCTGACTTAAGTATTTTGCCCCACCCATGATATTTTGTTCCGGATCATAAGCATCCGTGACGCCAAGACTCTCTGCTGTTTTAGGCATAAGCTGCATAAGTCCCTGTGCGCCGCATTTTGATGTTGCATTCGGATTAAAAGAAGATTCCTGTTTTGCAACTGCTTTCAACAAATCCGTTGAAACACCATATGTATCAGATGCTTTCTGAAACAATTCTTCCAAAGAAGTTTCCTTCGTCTGATTTTTTAATACACCAGAAAACGAACCTTCCTTCTCCTGACTGGTTCTGTTCAAGCAATCCATGTCAGCACTTTTTGCAATGTTCAAAATAGAGTTTACCTGCATACCTTTTCTCCTTTGTTCTAAAGCAAGCTTAAAAACTTCTCAGCTTATCTGTACCATCATCCACTGTATTTTCAATGGAACGAATTTCTACATAATAACCATAATCATCATTTACTTTTACAAAAACACGATCTCCCACCTTGTGTCCTAAAATTGCTTTTCCTATCGGAGATTCAATACTGATTCTTCCTTCCAGCGAATTTCCTCTCACCGTAGTGGTAAGTTTGAACTTTTCTACCTCGTCATCTTCTTCAAAATAGACTTCGACGGTATTATTTAATCCCACTTCATCCTCACTGGAATCATCCGAAACAATCTCTGCCGTCTTAATCATACGCTCTAAATAACGAATACGACTTTCATTCTTATTCTTATCTTTTTTTGCAGCATAATATTCAAAGTTCTCACTTAAGTCTCCCTGTGCTCTTGCTTCCTTAACCGCTTCGATTGCCTGTTTTCTGACAACCAGTTTTCGATATTCAATCTCTTCTTCCATCTTTTTGATATCTTTTTCTGTCAACTGATTATTCACATTAATCCTCCCACAAAATTCCATCATAATAATCTAATAATAATCGTACCACACGACTATAACTTATCATGCCATCCGAAACACCATTGGCTTTCAAATTACTCTGCAAAAAGCCGTCCGTCGCCTTGTTTACTGTTTCTGTCGAAATAACTGCTTTTTTCTCCACCTTGTCCCATGCTTCTTCTGTCAAAAATACCCTGTCTTTTCTGACATATCGATTCATTTGCGGTAACGAATCCTCCATTACGTCACATTTTTTTACTTCGCGCTCAAGATAGTCTATCACACTCAAATAGCCGCTATACTGTAAAAATGCATCTTTCGACTGAATACATGCCACAAATCCAAAATAATTTGCTTCATCTTCTAATATGATTCCCTTTAAATGGGAAAACTCATGGCAAATTGTTGCCGGAGCATTCACAAGATACATTGTCGTATTATAATTTGCTTCTAACGTAAACGGAAAATAAATTCCGGTTAAATATTGCTGACTCATAAAATCTGAAGATGCAATCGGTTTTGGATTCGGATAATATCCTGACAAATAAGGATAGGTAGTCCCAAGCTCCTGCATTGCCGTCTTACATGCCGCATACAAATCACCATCATAGACAACATTCCCTGCTGCATCTCTTTCCATCGCCAGCGACAATTCATTTGCTCTTTCTACTACTTCACCATACACAAGACACAATTCTTCCCTTCCATATGTCTTATTCTCATAATACTGTTCTTCAACGGTAGAAGCATGATAAAGCACAAAGCAATTCATGGTTTCCGTTAAAACCACCCATGCAATTACCCATAACAAAAATTCATAATACTTTTTTGCTTTATTCCAAAATACCTGTTTCTTCCAAATGGACAAAAACAAAAATATCATTGCCACAAATACGAAGAAAATACCAACGTAAATCAATATTTCTCCTACAGAAAAAGGAAAAAGAGACATCACTCTGGCAAGTGTATTCGTCCACAGTGGGAAAACAGACAAACGATAAAAATCAACCGCCGGTTTCAAAAACCAGGCAAGGGAATAAACAATGATGGAAAATAAATATATTCCAAGCAACACTTTATGTCTTAGCTTTATCTTTTTTCCCACGAAACGTTTCATCTATACTCACCCATTTATTGTGGATTTTTGATACGGCAGCTGTCTGCAATGGTATTTCTGAGTCCTGCCAGATCTCCACCGTCCGGTTTACAACCGATGACCAGTACATAAGTTGAAACGGTATTGGTCATAATGGTATAACGGCTCTGATAATCAATACCATCCACAGAAAATACGCCTTCAAATGTCATATAAGTAAAATCCCCCTGTTGTGACATAGCAAAATTTTCTCCGGAATAATTGTAAAATCCAAGCTGTCCCATAATACTTGCACAAGAATTCATATCCGTAATGGTTGCAAGGGCTTCTTTGCTAATACCGGAAAGTCCTGTTGCCGTATAAATAAACGCTCTGTCATTTCGAAACAGGCTCTTGGTATCGGACTGCATCAAATCATTTCCATAATCAAAAGTAAAATATAAATTATCATTTAGAAGTGTCATTCCATCTACGTCGACATAAGAAAGTGTAACATCCGTGCCATTCGCATGCATTGCGGTAAGGTCTGTTTTGATATCCTCATTTCCCACTGCAACAATTGTCTTATCTTTAAAACGCATCTCATCTACCATATAATCACCAATTGCTTTTATGGTTGCATTATCATAAGAAGCATTCCCAAAAATCAGATTCACCTGATGCTTTCCGTTCTTTAACGCATAGTATTCTCCCTGCCATGTATGCTGCTGTTCAATACTATTTATCGTGGCTGTCTTCGTAAGCGGTGTATCAAAACTTACGGCAAGCGTGCCATTATCATGTTTTGTAATCACAGGTTCCGTAGTCAGACGAAATGCATCATTGGATTTGCCCCATTTTACCTGGGCATCACTTAAAGTCACGGAATCTGTAATATTACTGCTGCCATCCTCATTGGTATACACGCAATTTTGGTCTCCCTCATCATAACCTGCTACATATAAGAAAAATCCATTGGCATCATGATACTGATATACACTGTCAGACGGTTCACAAATAATATAATTATTCCAATCATCCTCAGAAGCAACACCACCTCTAAAACGTGTCGTATCAATCAGTGCCGACGGTACCGGCATCTCAACTCCTGCCCGGTCAAAATCTATCATCAAAAACGGAACCTCTACACCCGCAATATTTTCTGTAAAAGTATCTCCCACCTGATGCTGTGGCTTAACATTCTCTGCAGACTCTTCCGTAGAAGCTACCTGTTCTGTCGCTTCTATCTGAACATCCTTTTCACTCTTTCCACAACCAGTCACCATACCTGACATCATTCCGATGATCAGCATAATTGCTACTACTCTTTTTTTCATTGTTTATCTATCCTCTCTGTCACTCAGTTTTCGACCCACTCATGTTTGGACGGGTTATAAGTTCAAAAGTCTTTTGTATAAACACAACAGCTTTATGACCTTTTGACCCTAATGCTATTATTATATTACTCCTACGTGCTTCAAATCAAGTTTATTGCTATAAAAAAAGGAATATTCATAAAATTATCACATTTATTTTCTGTATTTTTCCAAATATTTTTATTTTCTACTAATATTTTCCCATTTTATGCCGAAATTTATAATAGAACTATTATTCTAAGGAGGGACACGACATGAATTTAACAATAAATGCGGCTTTTTCCTCATCCTTTTACCTGAGAAGTTTTTATTCTTCCAATCGCAGTGCAGCATCAACAGACAGTTATCGCTCCAAAGCATCGAATTATACTTTATTATCTGCTGACACAAATGCCATCCACAATGCCGTAAAAAAACTGTCTTCCATGGATTTTGATGATGAAGAAAATCAAGGCGACATCGACAACAGCATCAGTGCTTTTGTTTCTACCTATAATAATCTAATAGAATCTTCCGGCTCTTCCGATGCAAATTCTGTACGAATTGCAAGAAACCATATCAAAAGTATTGCAAAAGATTATGAAGAACAGTTAAAAGAAATTGGTCTTACCTTAAACAGTAAAGGAACTCTCAAACTGGATCGTGATACCTTATCGGAAGCTTCTTTAAAAAAGTTAAAATCTCTTTTTTCGGATTCTGATGATTCAGACAGTTTTATAGGCTCTATTAAAAAACATTCCAAATCCATTCAGAATTATATCAGAAAGCATCCGCCGGTTACCAAAGCTGCCCCGGATTCTCTTGATTCTCCTTCTCAAATTAATTTGCTTATTTAGAGATGAAAAAAGCATTCAAGGTTTGCGTTACTTACATAACTGCAAATCAATGAATGCTTTTCCTTTTTCTTTATTTCAATCGAAACATTTTTACAATTTTATATAATTCTTTTACATAATCCAGATTATTATTCACTAACTCATAATTATTATTCGTACTTGTTACGACTTCGCTAACCTTTTCTGCCATATCATTGATTCCTTTGGCCGATTCATTAATCGTCATATCAATTCCCTCAACTGCTCCCGTAACAGAATCTATTCTGACATTTAAATCAGAAACGGATTTTTCTACATTTCCCATTCCTTCTTTATAAATACCGGCATCTTCCTTATACTGCATACCGATTTCCTGGAATGACTGATAATCCTTTAATACTGTATTCTCAAGAAAATCAATAGATACTCCAAGGCTGTCTGTCATACTGGAAACGGCAACCTTAACTTCCTTTATAATCTGATCAATATCTTCTACCGTCTGTGAAGTCTGATTTGCAAGATTTCCTATCTCATTTGCCACAACGGCAAACCCTTTTCCTGCTTCTCCTGCTCTTGCTGCTTCAATGCTTGCATTTAAAGCTAACAAACTGGTCTGCGAAGAAATGGAACGAATTGCCTCTGTCAATTCATTAATCTTATCCACCGATTTAGACTCCTCGATTGCCCGCTCGGTTCTTTGTTTTACATCCTGATACATGTCTTCCGTACGTCTGCTTGCTTCCTCGGTCGTTCTTTGCATATCATTTGCACGCTTCATAACTTCATTGGAATTATCGGCACCTTCTTTCGAAAGCTCTAAAATTTCATCCGCTTCGCGCTTCATATTTGTAATTTCTTCATTGATACGATCTGTTGTGGCAGAAGTTTCTTCCATGCCGGCTGCCAGCTCCTCTGTTGTGGCAGAATTATCCGTACATACCAGATTAATCGTATTACTGCTTTCTCTTAACTGATTGGTATTATCTTCCAGTTCCTTGCATGCAGTCTCAATACTTCCAACAATTTCACGAAGACTCTTTCGCATCACATGAGTTGCACGACTGATGGCACCAATCTCATCTTTTCTGCGATACAGCTTATCCATATTCTTATTCGGTACAAAATGAAACTGCGAAGTGTCCGTTATAATCTTTGTCATCTTTCGAATCGGCTTTACAATTCGAAGCGATGACATATAAGCTCCAATAATCGCTATAATCATGATAAAGACTGCTAAAAGAATTGCCTCACGTGTCATCTTAGCTTCCGATGCCAGGATATCTTCTCTGTCTTCGGTTGCTACTACGATACTGCCATTCTTTAATTTTGCACAGGCTGCATATTTTGTGGAACCCTGATAGTCATATTCCCCCACCATATTTTCCGCCGAATCCTGTATCATCTGCTGTACAACTTCACTTTCGGCTTTTGTTCCGATTTTATCTGCCTGCGGGTGATATAGAATCGTCCCCTCATCATCTACCAGATAACTGTAAAACGACTCTATTCCTTCTAATTTTTCCCCCTGCATGATTTTCGCATACAATTCCGTAGATGGTTCTGTTTCAGCTAACGCTATATCCAAAAATGATGCAGAACTTTCTGCAAGACTACGTAATGCATCCTTTGCCTGTCCTGTCATCATATTTCGATACCCGGGTACCAGCACTACCAGCATAACAATCAGTGCCATAGCCACGGCAATTAATACATTCCTGCAGATTTCTGCACTTAAAGAATGAAAAAAACTGATCTTTTCTGTATTTTCGTTACTATTTTCGCTCATGTAAAACCCCTTCCTTTATCTTCCAATCTGTCTGTATTATAGTAAATCCTATGCATTTCTTCAACACTTTTCTTTACATTTTATTCCTTTCACAATATGTATTTACATCAAATCAAGACTCGCTTTCTGCAAGTCTTGATTCAAAAATTATCTCCCGGTTGATTATAAATTTACTAATACCTGCAATGCATGTTCCGGAATGATTGTCTTAGCATGCTCACGTAAAAATGCCGCTTTCCAACTATTTTCCTCTACACTTTGTGCAAATTCAAATGCTGCCGCAAAAAACCGATCCACTTCTCTCATATCTGCATCCTTCAAATCCACAATCAGCACCAGTCTGTTTTGATTTTTATACAACGCAGCATCCTCATATCTGCCCCACTCTACTTTTTTTCCAAAGGCAATACACTCTGACAATGTATTAAAATATAAGATTCCGGTAAACTCTTCGATTCCACTTTCCTCTGTTGCTATCTCTTTCTTATCCGAAAATGTAAGTACCAGTGCATTTCCCGGAATACATACTGCCTGCACCGTTTTGGTTCCATCCCCCATCGGACAACCCATCTCCTCTTCTGCCATATCCAAGATTTCATTCAAAAAATCCTGTGCTTTTTCGGTATTTGAAAAAATATCTTCTACCCTTAATCCATAGCGCTGCATTTCTTCTTCTGTAACTACGCATTGAATATTACTCCCATCAATCATTTTAAACCTCATAACATCACGCTTTCTGCATCCTCTCAGATGCTTTTTGATATTCGGATATCTACGCTTCTCTATAGTAATATTTTACCATAATTCATTCTATTTTTTAAGCATTTTTTTAAATTTTTTAGATATTTTTTCATTTTTCTTCTTCTATTTCAGACAAATAAAAGCGTTTAGGAATGTTTCTTCTTGTTCATTTTCCACATTTTATACTTATAGACAGCTATAATCAAAATGCATAGTATAATTGCAATCCAGAAAAATACAGGATTTCCATAAATACCCATAGCATCACAAACTGCTGTATAACATGTCATGGTAACTAAAACCACCTTAAGATCACGAGCCAGTAAAAATGCATACTGTTCATTTTCTTCTGTCACCGGTATTAAAATATTCCATATTTTTGTGTAACGCTCCATCACACTTAACAATAAATAAATCCCTACCATCAAAAGACAGGTTGTTATCGTATAAAAAACGGAAGCCCCGCTGTCCATCATATAATAGATTTCCAATCCGATACTTCCACATAATCCAAACAGACAAAGTAATTCCATTACAAGGTTCACTCTATTTTTCCTGTTGTACTGCATATTTTTCTCCTATTAGGCATTTTTTAATTTGTTTCGAATCCTCTGCAAGGCATTATCAATTGATTTTGCAGATTTTTGCATTACTTCCGCAATTTTTGTGTAATTCATCCCCTGCAGATAATATGCAAGCACCTCTTTTTCCATCGGACTTAAAACGCTGTCTGCCTTTTTTCTCATCTGTTCTAATTCCTCTTTATTAATAACAATCTGCTCCGGATTTGTTCCTGACAATTCTTCCAAAAGTTCCGGCAGATTTTCCCCAGACTCATTTTCCTCACTTGCCGACAAAGAAATATAAGAATTTAGTGGCGCATGCTTTTTCCGGTTCGATGCTTCCATCGCAGTATACATTTGTCTTGAAATACAGATTTGGGCAAAATGAAAAAAAGAACTGTCCTTTTCTTTATCATAATCACGGATTGCCTTAAACAGACCAATCATCCCTTCCTGTATCAGATCATCCGTATCTCCACCAATCAAAAACAATACCTTTGCTTTCTTTTTTACCAGATTTTTGTATTTATTCAACAGATAATCCATAATTTCCGTTTCATTTTTTTCCCGTAAAGCGAAAATCAATTCTTCGTCTGAATAATTCTCATAGATTACCGTATTCCCCAAACTCTCCTGCATATTTTCCTCCATATGCTATCTTCTCTGTCTTACCATCTCATACGCAAGTACTCCGCATGCAACAGATGCATTCAAAGAATCAATGTCTCCCTGCATCGGTATCGATGCTACAAAATCACAATTTTCTTTTACTAATTTGCTGACACCTTCTCCTTCATTTCCAATGACGAGTCCCATCGGACCGGTCAAATCCAGATCATACATCGGTGTTCCATCCATATCTGCACACACAAACCAGATTCCTTCTTTTTTTAATTCTTTCATCGTCTGCGAAAGATTCGTGACCTTTGCAACCGGCGTATAATTAATCGCGCCTGCAGACGCCTTTGCAACAGTTGCGGTAAGTCCTACTGCACGACGTTTTGGAATAATCACTCCATGTGCCCCCGCAAGATTTGCAGTTCGTATAATTGCCCCCAAATTATGCGGATCCTCAATATTATCCAACAAGATCAAAAATGGTGGCTCTCCTTTTTCTTTTGCACGATTTAAAATATCTTCAACCTCAGCATAATGATACGCTGCAGCATAGGCGATCACTCCCTGATGCTTTTTCGTCTCAGAAATCTGGTCTAAGCGTTCTTTTGTTACAAAATTAACAATCGTATCATTTTTTCTTGCTTCTCGCATAATAGACTGTATCGGTCCATCCTTACAGCCATCTAAAACAAATAATTTATCAATTGTCTTTCCGGAACGAAATGCTTCTAAAACAGCATTTCTTCCTTCGATTTTTAACCCTTCATTTATTTCATTTTCCATCTGATTCTCCGTTCTTTACACTGTTTTTCCTGTCTTTATATCATAATGCGAAAGTCCGCACTTTACCAGTTCCACAATCCTGCCAAATTCATCTTTCAAATACAAATAGCCCATCAAAGCTTCAAATCCGGTTGCCCTTCTGTAATCCGACATGGTCGCATTCTTCGCCATTGTCGGTGATTTTGCATTTCTGCCTCTTCTGTAAACATCCTCTTCCTCTTCCGTTAAAAGCGGCAAAATTGCGTTCATCATCTCGGACTGCGCATGTGCTTTTACAAGCTGACTGGTCGTCTGATGCAGCTTTGCCGCTTTCGTGTTTCCTCTGTCTACCACAACGGAACGGATAACCAGATCATAAATGCCATCACCGATATAAGCTAACGTAAGTGGCGAATATGTTTTAATATCTACCTCTTCTATTGCAAACTGTTCTTTAATATATGCATTTATGCCCTTTTCCATTTTACTCCTTCTCTGGTATCCTCTAAAACGATTCCCATCTCTAACAATGTATCACGAATTTCATCTGCACGTGCGAAATTCTTTTCTTTTCTTGCCATCTGACGTTCTTCAATCAGTTTTTCAATATCTGCATCTAAAATTTCCTGTTTGCGTTCCACAATAATTCCAAGCACATCACATAAGGTAAATAGCCTCTGATACATTGCCTCTAAATATGCTTTACTGCTCTCTGCCGAAGCATTGGAATTTGCAAATTTTACAAATTCAAAAACGCTTGCTACCGCATCTGCCGTATTTGCATCATCATCCATGGCAGCTTCAAATTTTTTTACAAATAATTCCGTTTGTTCAAACAATTCATTTTCTTCCCCTGTCATGTCCTCTTTCTCTGTCACACCGGATAAATGTTTCAGATTCTCTGCCGCGGTAATAATACGTTCTAAACTATTTTTTGCCACATCCATTAATTCTTTGCTGAAATTAAGCGGTGTACGATAATGCGCATTCAGCATAAAAAAGCGAAGAACCTGTAAATCGTATTTTTCTCCGATTTCACGAACCGTAAAGAAATTCCCTAAAGATTTTGACATTTTCTGGTTATTAATATTCAAAAATCCATTGTGCATCCAGTAATTTGCAAATGGTACACCATTGGCAGCCTCAGACTGTGCAATCTCATTTTCGTGATGTGGAAATACCAAATCTTCACCGCCGGCATGAATATCAATGGTATCACCAAGATATTTTTTTGCCATCACGGAACATTCAATATGCCAGCCCGGGCGTCCTTTGCACCACGGAGATTCCCAATATGGCTCTCCTTCCTTTTTCGGTTTCCAAAGTACAAAATCAAGCGGGTCTTCTTTTAACTCCCCGGTCACTTTGATATCTCTATGTCCCGCCTCCAGATCATCGATATTCTTATGGGAAAGCTTTCCGTATCCATCAAATTTTCTGGTACGATAATAAACCGTTCCATCTTCTGCCGCATATGCATAGCCTTTTTCAATCAGAGTCTCTATCATCTCAATCATTCCGGCAATTTCATTCGTCGCAAGCGGATTCGTCGTAGCAGGTTTAATATTTAAGTCTGCCATATCTTTTTTACACTCTTTAATAAAACGAGTGGATATTTCTTCTGCTGTTGTATTTTCCTCGATTGCTGCCTTAATAATCTTATCGTCTACATCTGTAAAATTGGAAACATACGTTACCTCATACCCTTTATATTCTAAATAGCGACGAAACGTATCAAAAATAATCATCGGTCTTGCATTCCCGATATGAATATAATTATAGACCGTTGGTCCGCAGACATACATGCGGACTTTTCCTTCTTCAATTGGCTTAAATTCCTCTTTTTTTCTCGTCAATGTATTATAAATCTTCATAATTTCCTCCAGATTTTCTATTATTTTTCCATAACCTTTTTTCCTGCTGGCATTTCTCGTGTTCTTCCCGCAAAGTTTTTAATTCTTTTTCCAGATCAATCACTTCATTACAAAGTGCAGAATTTTCTTTTTGCAGTAAATCAATGTCTTCTTTCACCGGATCCGGTAAATGAATCTGATCCATGTCATTTCTCGGCACTTTCACATTATCTCTTTTTACAATTCTGCCCGGGACACCAACAACCGTACAGTTCGGTGGAACTTCTTCAATCACAACACTGCCGGCACCGATTTTGGAATTTTCACCGATCGTAAAAGAACCGATGATTTTAGCACCTGCACTGACCATAACGTTATCTTCGAGCGTCGGATGCCTTTTTCCGGTTTCCTTTCCGGTACCGCCTAAAGTCACACCCTGATACAACGTAACGTTATCACCGATAATTGCCGTCTCTCCTATGATAACACCGGCTCCATGATCAATAAAAAATCCCTTTCCAATCGTCGCTCCCGGATGAATCTCGATTCCTGTTTTTCTTGCTGCCCGCTGTGAAATCCATCTTGCCAGAAAATAATGTCCTTTTAAGTACAATTTATGAGCTCTGTGATAACTTAACATCACCCAGAACGTCGGATACAAAAAAACCTCTGCCGACGTTTTAATCGCCGGATCTCTTTCTTTTATTATCTGAATTTCTTCTTTGACAAATTGAAAAAATCCCATATCATCTGCTTCCTTTCCTACTGTTTTT
The DNA here is from genome assembly GCF_021531695.1 of Roseburia hominis. GTDB lineage: Bacteria > Bacillota > Clostridia > Lachnospirales > Lachnospiraceae > Roseburia_D. Next base: position 14,280 of record NZ_JADYUI010000006.1, read on the forward strand.
CTTCCTATTAAATTAAATGTTTTTTTGCTGTTTTTGTTACAACAAAAACAGCGGATAACTTCTTAGAGACGAAGTTATCCGCGGTTCCACTCTATCTAAAGATGCCTGTTACATCTTTCCCTCTGCTACTAACGCGTAGTAAACGTATCAGGCTACTTTCTTTCACCCAATCTGCTCCCGGACGCACTTTCAGATAAGTCTCATAAAAACTGCTCCCAGCCAATGGCAATTTCTCTCTGATACGATAGCTTTCTTACTCTTTCCGTTCTATGCATTTATCCTTATACAACCAGAGTTAAGTTTACGCAAAATATCCCTGTTTGTCAAGACTATTTTCCCCTTTTACAACCACCGCAAGACCCGCAGGGCGTTTCGGTTCCACCGACATAGGCACTGTTTTCATAAATGGAGGATAACGCACAGATGGCCTGTGCAGAAATTCCTTCTTCCCTTCCGGTAAATCCAAGTCCTTCCTCCGTAGTTGCCTTGATATTGACTTGATTTTTTGAAATACCAAACACTCCTGCTATATTTTCTTCCATCTCATCAATAAAAGGACGCATTTTCGGTTTTTGTGCAATAATCGTAGCATCAATATTTTCAATCACATAACATTCTTTTTCGATTAATTTTCTTACTTCTTCCAACAGCTTCAGACTGGAAATTCCCTTATAATTTTCATCTGTATCCGGAAAATGTTTTCCAATATCTCCCAACGCTGCTGCTCCAAGCAGTGCATCCATAATGGCATGCAATAACACATCTGCATCCGAATGTCCGAGCAAACCATATCTATGTGGAATCTTTACTCCACCAATGATTAAATCTCTGCCCTCTACCAGTTTGTGAACATCATAGCCCATTCCTACCCGCATGATTTTTCCTCCGTTCTTTTCCTTTTTATTGATGTTGGGGTCAAAAGGTCGCAAAAAAACATTAATCTGTCATATTGCACAAAATGAATTTGGTATTTGTGACTTATGAAGGATATTAGATTTTCTTAATGTTCTGTAAACTACTCCAGCAACTCAGCAACAGGATGTTGATGAGAGCCCATGTTGAGCCATGGATGGCGAATCTTGGGCGGTTGCGGTCGTGCTCCAAACACCTGCCAGAACATTTAGAAAATGTTATATCCGTAATTCGGAACAAATGACAAATTACATCTTTGTGCAATATGACAAGCAAAAATTAGTTTGCAACCTTTTGACTCCAACACCTTTTACTTAGTCTACCATAAGAAATCCACCAAAACAATTGCCTAATTCTTTCGGCTATGTTAACATACAAAAGTAATAGGTTTCAAACAAATAAGGATGATTTCATGAAAAAGCATAAAAAAATTACGATATTACTTTTATTTATTTTACTTATCTTTGCTGTCATAGCAGGGATATCTTTTGGAAGCGTAATGATAGCACCAGAAGATATTATCGCCGCTTTGGGCAAAAAAAATGTGGGAAGTACTGCATATCTTTTAATCACAACGGTTCGTATTCCACGAGTTCTCGGCGGCCTTTTTGCAGGGATTGGACTTGCCTCTTCCGGCGTTATTTTACAAAGTGTCATGAATAACTCGCTTGCCAGTCCAAATACCATCGGTGTCAATTCAGGCTCCGGTTTTTTTGTGATGCTCTCCATGCTTCTTTTCCCGGCAAACACTGCGCTTACCCCATTTTTTGCTTTCCTTGGTGCGCTTCTTACTACCATTTCCATCTTTTTACTTGCTTCCTTATCGGATAGTTCAAGAACCACCATTATTTTAGCGGGTATTACAATTTCTTCTTTTTTGAATGCCGGAATCAATACGATTAAACTTTTAAATACCGATTTAACCATTAATATGACTTCTTTTTTGATTGGAAGTTTATCCGGATTAACCATGAGTAAGCTGGTTCTGCCATGCACCTGTATTTTGCTTGCTTTTTTTCTGTCACTCTTTTTTGCCAAGCCTTTAAATATTCTTGGACTGGGTGATGATATTGCACGTTCCTTGGGACTTCGTGTCGGACTGACACGTTTTCTTCTTCTTACCCTTTCAAGTATTCTTGCCGGATGTGTCGTAAGCTACGCGGGACTGCTTAGCTTTATCGGTCTCATTGTCCCGCATATCTGCAGACATCTTTTTGGCAATGACGTACGCTTTTTACTTCCTTGTTCTGCCTTACTTGGCGCGAGTTTTGTTATTTTTTGTGATCTACTTGGAAGAGTTCTTTTTTCTCCTTTTGAACTGCCTGCCGGTATCATCATGTCTTTTATCGGAGGACCGTTTTTCTTATACCTCCTCCTAAAAAAGAAAGGAGGACGAAGAGTTCATGCTTAATTTTTCTCATGTATCGGTTTCCTGCCAGCATGAAACCATTTTAAATGATATCTCTGTTGCTTTTACACAGGGAACAATTACTTCCTTAGTCGGTCCGAATGGCTCCGGAAAAACCACGCTGCTTCAATGTCTAAATGGTATGTCTACCGTGACTTCAGGAACCATTCTCTTAGACGGAGAAGACTATTTAAAAATTGCTCCGAAAGAAAGGGCAAAAAAGGTTGCCTTCCTTCCTCAGGTACGGACAATCCTGCCTGCCCTTCCGGTAAAAACATTAGTCGAACACGGACGATTTCCTTATCTTGGCTTTACCAGAAGAAAAAATGAGCATGATATTAAAATCGTAAATGATGCCATGCGTTTTACCAATGTAAACCAGTATGCAGAGCAATCCGTCGATACTCTTTCCGGCGGTATCCGCCAACGCGTTTTTCTTGCCATGGTACTTGCCCAGGACTGTGATTATATTGTATTGGATGAACCGACAACTTATCTTGATATTGAAGGACAAAGAGAATTTTTGGCACTCCTTACCACATTACGTTCGCGCGGAAAGACCATCATTGTGGTTTTACATGATTTAAACCAGGCACTTCGTATTTCCGATTCCATCGTTGTTATGGAAGAGCAGAAAATCGTTACCCATGCAACGCCAAAGGAATGCTTGCAATGCCACATATTGGAAGATGTGTTTCATACTAAAATAAAACAGTTTAAAGATGACGAGGGTGAATATTACTTTTTTCTCTGATTTTCCAACGTAGCTTCTTTCGCTACGCAAAAATCCAGTGCTGAAATTATTTTTTCCTTGTCATAATTTTTTCCAATAAAGACAATCTGATTCATCCGGTCGCCATAATTTTCATCCCATTCGTCCAAAACTTCCGGGTAATTTTCAAAGACTTCTTTTTGATCTTCCTCAGGTAACGCTGCTACCCAGTTAGATAATTCTGTAATGGAAGCATTTCTTCCTGCCTGTTCAAACAGCTGCACATGAATATCATCATCCCAGAACCAGAGATATCCCTTGGCTCGAATCAGTTCTTTGGGATAATCCTGCTCCATAAATGCAAGAAACCTGTCATAATCAAGTGGCCTTTTTTCCTCATATACAAAAGAAGTCACTCCATATTCATCCATCTCGTTTTCCTGCATGGCCTTATCCCTTGCCAACGCCCTTTGTATTGCGGAAGAATTCATGACCTTATCATAGTCAAATTTGTCTCCAAAGAAAATGCGATCCGCGTTTACTTTTCCCATTATACACTCAAAAATCTCTGCTTCTTTCTGAAAAGTTCGTATCAGTTTTTTTACTTCTTTTATCTGATCCGTTGATAAAAGATCGCACTTATTTAAAATGACCAGATTACAAAATTCAATCTGATCCATGATAAGATTAATAATATCTGCATCCTCTGTATCCGCTTCATCTTCTGCAATTTCCTGCATCTGTTCCAAAAATTCCGTATAGATTCTGTCAGCATCCACTACTGTAACAATAGAATCCAGATAAACTTTTGATTGTTTTATCACCTCGTCATATGCCAGAAATCCTTCTGCAATAGATGCCGGATTACTGATACCGGATGCCTCTACAATAATTCGCTTCACACTTTTATCTTTTGCCAGTTGTTCCAACTGTTCCATAAAAGCATCACGCAATGTACAACAAATACAGCCATTTTGAAGTTCAATCATTTTAGTATCAGATTCAAAAACACTGTTTTTCTTTACCAGATTGGCATCAATATTAATGCTTCCCATATCATTAACAACTACTGCCAGTCCCCCGTCCCGTTCTTCTTTTAAAAGCTCATTTAACAACGTTGTTTTCCCTGAACCCAAATATCCCGTCAGTATCGTAACCGGCTTTCTTTTCTGTCCAAACATCATTTATTTCCTCTTACTATTTTTTATTCTGCTTTATTTTTCTACCTGCCAAGAATTTTCCCCAAGATACAATTAAAGAAAAAAATCAAAATATGAATCAGCACAATCGTAGAACCGACCGGTGTGGAAAAAAGGATGGAAATAAGCATTCCAAAAAATGCTCCTAATACAGAAAGAACCGCTGCATACAAAACAACTCCTTTAAAACTGTACATAAGCCGCATTGCCGATAATGCCGGAAAAATAATAAGTGCCGAAACAAGAAGGGAACCCACTAAATTCATCGCAAGTACAATAATCACCGCCGTAATAATGGCAATCAGCAAATTATAAACGTCTGCTCTTTTTCCCATCGCTTTTGTAAAATTTTCATCAAAAGTAACAGAAAAAATCCGATTATAAAATAAAACATAAAATACCACTACAATCACCGACATAACAATACACATAACCACTTCTTCTTTCGTTAAAGTAAGAATCGATGTAGAACCAAACAATGTTGAACATACGTCTCCCGTGATATTCGCAGAAGTGGAAAATACATTTAACACAAGATATCCGATTGCCAATGCTCCTACCGAGAGCATCGCAATCGCCGCATCCCCTTTTAATTTTGTATTCTGTCCTGTTTTAAGAAGCAGTATGGCTGCCAAAACCGTCACCGGCATGATAAATATTGTATCATTGGTCAGATTAAAAATTGTTGCAACAGCCATGGCTCCAAACGCCACATGTGACAATCCATCTCCAATGAATGAAAATCTTCTTAAAACCAGGGTCACTCCCAAAAGCGAAGAACAAAGTGCTATCAATACACCAACTATGAGCGCATATCGTACAAAGGGATATTCTATATAATATTCAAATTTTTCAATCATGCTTCCCACTCTCCATTTTCCCCAATGCACTGAAACAATTTCCACTTATCACTCTTTAAATATTCCTCTTTTGTCCCATAAAAGGAATGTTCCCTCTCCACATGCAGAATATGTGTCGCATAAGAAACAGCCTGTATATCATGAGACACCATGATAACGGAAATACCTTCCTCACTCAATTCTTTTGTCACCTGATAAAATTCTGCCGTAACTTTCGGGTCTAATCCTGTCACCGGTTCATCTAATAAAATTACTTTCCCGGTTGCGCACAATGCTCTTGCAAGTAATACCCTTTGTTTTTGCCCACCGGACAAATTACGATAACACTTTTTCCTTAAATCCCAAATTTCCATCCGCTTCATTTTTTCTTTTTCAAGTGCAAGTTCTGCTTTCCCATAAAAAAACTTTCTTCCGCATTTTGCAAGTGTCCCGGACAGTACAATTTCCTGTACGGTTGCCGGAAAATCTTTCTGCACAACAGTCTGCTGCGGAAGATAGCCTACTTCATAGGGTTTTAGCCCATCACCTGTAATAATCTGTCCACTTAACGCATCTTTTAAATGTAACAATGTTTTTACTAAGGTACTTTTTCCAGCTCCGTTTTCCCCTACAATACAAAGGTAATCTCCTTTGTTCACTTCAAAATTCAAATCCGACACCATTACCTTTCCTTCATACCCAAGTGCCAGATGATTACAAGTAAGATATGCCATATTCTGCCCTTCTTCTTTCTAATTCAAAGCCTGTTTTAAAACTTCAAGATTATCCTGCATTGCTTTTAAATAAGTAAATCCCCCATCCAGATCTGCATTTGTGACAGACTGTAAAGAATTCATTGACAGAATATTCTGATTTTTCTTCTCTGTATTTTGCTTTATGTTTTCTGCAATCTCATGGTTGGAATTTTCAATGGTCAAAATGGTATTTAATCCTAACTCATCTACTTTTTTTGCTAAAAATGTAATCGTTTCAAAGCTTGCCTCTGTCTCTGCACTGCATCCGACAAAAGCTGCATAATAATTAAGCTTGTAATCATCTACAAGATAACGGAATGGGAACCTGTCTCCAAATACTACTGTTTTTACATTCGCATTCTGTACGGTTTCCTCATACTGGCTGTCTAATTGATTCAACTTTTCAAGATATGCGGACGCATTCTCTTTATAACTTTGTGCATTTTCTGTATCAACCGCCTGAATCGTGTCAGAGATATTTTCTACCAGTACTTTTGCATTCTTTAAGGACAACCAGACATGTTCATCATATTCCGGTTCTTCTTCGCCTTCTTCGGCTTCTTCTTCCTCTTCTGCCTGCATTCCCTCTACAATTTCTTCTTCTTTTACCGTATCACCTAATACTTCCATCATATTGATTGCTTTTAAATCCGGATTGGTTGCTTCTTCTAAGGCGTCTTCTACCCAACCGTCTGATTCTCCACCAACATAAATAAAAATATCGGAAGAACTGATTTTTGCAATATCCTCTGCTGTCGGTTGATAACTGTGCAAATCAACACCGTCATCCAAAAGTAATGTCAGGTCAAACTGATCCTTTTGGTCTCCAATCACTTCTCTTACCCAGTCATACTGTGGAAAAGTCGTACAAACAATACTGATTTTATCCTCTGTTTTCTCTGTACCTTTTTCCTGCTTAATGTCTACTGCATTTGCTTCTTTTTCCACGGGATAATCTGTTTTGCTGCTTCCACAACCGGCAAAAAGTCCCACGCAAAGTGCAAGTGTCATAACAAGTCCCAATATTCTATTTTTTTTCATCACAAATAAACCTCCATATTCTAAAAATGTATCCTTTATTTTCAGAATATGGTCAATTTAATAACTCCACCTTAAGCGTAATCAAGGTGTTATTTCGATTCTCATTTTCTTTTTGTACTCTGTCCTTTTTCATGCATACCAAAAAAACTGCCACTATATATGGCACTACCGGAACAAATTTAATGGTTGAAAGGAATTGCACTGCTTCCTCAAGCTGCATACAAATCGGACATTCCCTGCCGGAACAGTCGTGGTGTGTCTCTTCAATAATATAATCGTAAGAAAGCAAAATCGCTGCAGCTAAAAGCAGACTTAACAAAACAGCTATCACTTTATTTTTCTTACTCACTCTGACACACCTCCGTTCTTTGCTTTATTTTTTTATTCCTTTACATTTATCACATACTCCCCCGAAAAAGGAGTCATCACATTCTAGTTTAAAACCATATGTTTTCATTAGATGGGAAATAATCTCATCCGTATAGCCCTCTTCCAGATGAATAATTCTTCCACATTCTTTGCACTGCATATGCAAATGCGCGTGACAGTTGCAGGTCTCTCCCGCTGCACGATACAAATACGAATCACTGCTTGCCGTCTTAAATTTGATGATTACATTTTTCTCCGTCAGCCGATCCAGGTTACGATAGATTGTCGCAAGATTAACCGCAATTCCCTGACCTGTCATATAGGAATACACTTCTGCTGCACAAAAGCTCTGCTCTTTTTGCTTTGCAATATATCGCTCTAATTCCTGACTGACTTTTGTATGATATTCTCTTTGCATGTTTTCTCCATTCAAACGGATATTTACAATCCGCTTCGCCACCTGCTCATGAACCATTGCCACTTCGTGCCTTAAATGATTCAATTTGCAAATGATTTGCGTTTTTCATTCTAATACCACAATATGGAATTGTCAAGGGATTTTTTGTATCGGAAATTTCCTATACAACAAAAAAATTCCCGGACATTTCTGCCCGGGAATTTTCCCATTCAGGACTCGTTCATTAGAAATCCACTTCGGTATCATAATAACAGCATTTTAAGAGTTTTTCCATCTCTTCCTGACTCGGCTGTCTCGGATTCGAACCGGTACATGCATCAAGGAGTGCATTCGCCGCAATCTCAGGAAGACGCTCTAAAAATACTTCTTCCGGTACAAATCCATTTTCTGTCGGATAACTGTCTGCACCATAATTTTTAATACAATGCGGAATCTTAAGCGCATCATTCATACCTCTTAAATATGTAATTAAGTTTTTAATCTTTTCATCGGCTGTGTCTCCGCCTAATCCCATCTCATCGGCAATCACACAGTAGCGTTTCTTTGCCGTCTCATCTTTTGCATTAAATGCAATAACCTTTGGCAGATACATTGCATTGGCTGCACCGTGAATAATATGTGCACCAAAATCTGCAAAGGCAGCTCCGGTCTTATGTGCCATGGAATGCACGATACCAAGAAGTGCATTGGAAAATGCCATTCCCGCCAGACACTGTGCATTGTGCATGGAATCACGCTTTGCCATATCTCCATTATAGGAATCTACCAAATCATTCTGAATCATACGGATTGCGTACAATGCCAGCGGATCCGTAAAATCACAGTTTGCAGTAGACACATAGGCCTCAATTGCATGTGTGATTGCGTCCATACCGGTATGGGCAACCAGTTTCTGCGGCATCGTTTCAGCTAAATCCGGATCTACAATTGCAACATCCGGTGTGATTTCAAAGTCAGCAATTGGATACTTAATTCCTTTTTCATAATCCGTAATAATCGAGAATGCTGTTACTTCCGTCGCCGTTCCTGATGTGGAAGAAATTGCACAAAAATGTGCTTTTTTTCTTAATTTTGGTAATCCGAACACCTTACACATATCTTCAAAGGTGACATCCGGATATTCATATTTAATCCACATCGCTTTTGCCGCATCAATCGGAGAACCGCCGCCCATGGCAACAATCCAGTCCGGTTTAAACTCTTCCATGACTGCAGCACCTTTCATAACCGTCTCTACCGATGGATCCGGTTCAATTCCTTCAAATATTTTTACCTCCATGCCTGCTTCTTCCAAATACTTCTGTGCCTTCTCCAAAAAGCCAAAACGCTTCATAGAGCCCCCACCGACACAAATAATTGCACGCTTTCCTTCGAAAGTCTTTAATGCTTCTAACGCACCCTTTCCATGATATAAATCTCTTGGTAATGTAAATCTAGCCATTTTTATCCTCCTTCTCCTACTCACATTTCATTATTTGAGCTATTTTTATCATACCATATTTTTACTTTTCAAAAAACTTTTTTCTTCACTTTTTTATCAACTTTTTTATCAGCTGACACAACAGTTTATTACTATTCATTTCCGGAAAGCACCCGGTAGAGAACATCTGCCAAAGGCTCCATTGCATTCCTTGCTTCTTCCACCGTATTTGTCTGCGCACCAACTTCAACCAAAAGGGATTTCGGACAATAATGCATATTATACCGATACCCTTTTAAATAAATCGGTCGTACTAAATTCGGATAATACTGCTTTGCCATAAGCTGCATTTGCAAGGAAAATGCCAGATTATCCTTAAGATTCGGATTATAAAGATACGGTATATCGCCCGTTGCCGTTGTACGGCTTAATCCGTTAAAAAACATAATCGACGCCATCTTTGTTCCATTTACCTCTGTGACAAGCCTGGTCGTGTCAGCAACTCCATCACGATGCAAATCGATTACCACTTCAATACTCGGATTCTCTGCCAGAATCTGTTCCAATGCCGGTCCCGCCTTTGCATATGCATTATCCCTGTTTTCCACATCATATTCCCCCGTATGATGAATCACATGAAATCCATAGCGTTCTGTCAGTATTTTTGTAAGAATTTCTCCAAGCCCCATAACGGTTGTACTTTTATCTCCCGGAATGGAATCTGCATACCCTTCCTGCGAATGTGTATGATAAATCAGAATCTGCGGTGTTTCCGGTCCATGCGTCAATTTCATATTTCTTGCAAGAAGTTCCCCCACATTCAACTGACTGCTGTTAATTGTTGTCGTTCTGTCAACGACATAAAAGTTGTGAATAAAATAGTCAAAATCATTCAATTTTTCTAAAGATATCTGTTCCTTTGGTGTTTCACTTAATACAAATTCGCCCGTATTGGTACTGTTTACCGAATTTTCCATTGATGTCACCTGATTTTCACATCCTCCCGTTTCTTTTTTATTTGTCATTGTACCATCCTTTACTTCCGGCTCATCCGCTGCTTCTTTTGCCACAATTTCTTCATAAGAAAGTGAACTTTCAATCTGCGTCTCATAATCACTGCCAGATGCCATATAATTACAGACCAAAAAAAGCTTTTCCGGTGTATGTATGATAAATTCTGCAGCCGTCCTGTCATTATTCTCATCTTGCAAAATATAATCAAGCTGCATCGCATATTGTTTCGCTGTATTTTGAAACACTACCCGTTTTACTTCCGAAACCAGTCGCTCTCCCAATGTTTCATATTCATTCCGGCTATTTATATGAAAACACAAAAACAGCAAAAGAAGTAAGGCAGCAATCGAAAAAAGCTGCCCTATTCTTCGAAACTTTCTTTTTTGCATACATCTTTTTCCCCTTGTCGCTTGTAATGATGCTCTACACATTTGCGGTGGGAACCTTCTCCAACCAAAATAAATATATGCAGCAAGAACAGTTCTTATGAAATTTCTTCTTTTTGAAATGCAAGATTTAATCCCTCTGACAACGTATCACTAATCCTTCTTATTGATTCATCAATATCTTTCGGGGTCACAAACATCGCATTCAGATAAGGCGATAGCAGTTCCCGAAATAATTCATGCTTCTCCGCTTCCTCTAATGCACTTAAAGAATTTCCGATTTTTTTCAAATGTTCCGCCTCACTCATCGCACCAATCAAATTGCTCATCGTATCGCTTACAATCGTTGCAGCGTCCACTACCGTAGGAACTCCGATTGCAATAACCGGAATTCCAATACTCTCTTTGTTAATTCCATTCCGGTAATTTCCCACACCGGACCCCGGATGAATACCCGCATCCGTAATCTGAATTGTCCGGTTTAAACGCTTTACGCTTCGCGCTGCCAACGCATCAATCACAAATAAATAGTCCGGTTTTGTTTCTTTTACGATTCCCTGTATGATTTCAAGGCTCTCCATTCCCGTCTGCGCCATAACTCCCGGAACAATGCCGCTGATTCTATTCGTATTCTTTTCCCCTAATGCATATTTTCCAAATTCTTTTATCATATGTCTTGTGATCAATAAATGGTCCACCACATTAGGTCCCAGCGCATCCGGCGTCACCTCTCTGTTACCAAGCCCCGCTACCAGAATCGTACAGTCTTCCTTTTCCACAGGGAACAACTGTTTTATAATTCTTGCAAGCGTGGCAGAAATCTCTCTATGATATTCTTCATCATCCTCCATCATATTCGGAGCTTCTAAGGTAATATACGTCCCCTTCGGCTTTCCCATGATTTTCGCTCCATTTTCCGTTTCAATCACGACTTTTGAGATATGCATATCACGCCCAGCATCCTCTTCTTCCAAAATAACTCCCTTTACCTCTACATTATCTTCCTCAAATTTTTCTCTTGCTTCCAATGCAAGGTCGGTTCTGATTTCATACATGACTTCCACCACCTGTATCTTTTCAATCTTTTTTAGTATTTTTTGCAAAAAAAGCGGAAATATGTATTGACAGATTTTCTTTTAAAATCTATAATATCATAGTATGTTTACATTAAATCGTCCGTGTCCGGCTTTAATGTGTAACAGGTTCATTTTAGATTAGTTATTATATTGGAGGTGTACAGGTTGGCTAACATTAAATCTGCTAAGAAAAGAATTTTAGTAAACGAGACAAAAGCTGCTAGAAACAAAGCTATTAAATCAAAAGTTAAAACATCCATTAAAAAAGTAGAAGCTGCTGTCAATGCAAAGGACAAAGCTGCTGCAACAGCTGCTTTAACAGTTGCAATCAGCGAAATCAACAAAGCTGCTTCTAAGGGTATTTACCATAAAAACAATTCTGCCAGAAAGATTTCCCGTTTAACAAAAGCTGTAAATAAAATCGCTTAATGTAACGGATTTTCCGGCATAATAAATAAGTTAGGAAGTATATGCTGCATACTTTCTGATAACAGCAGAAAAAAGCATCCGTACCGTCATACGGATGTTTTTTTGTATCTATTTCTTACTATATTGTATCAAAAACATTTCTACTGCAAGCTGATCCGCCATACGACCGGTTTTTACTGCTTCTTCTGCTGCTACTCCGTCTTCTAACGCCTGGCGAAGTTCCTTTCCCTGAAATGCTTTCGCCTGCACAAGATTTCTTCTGACTGCAAATTCAGGAATTCCCACTTTACTTGCAATTGTCTTATTATCAAAACCAAGCCCTCGCATTTCTTTTACCTGTAACAGAATCTGAAACTGTCGTGTGATAAGAAATAAAATACGCATTGACGGCTCTTTTAATGCCAACAAGTCATAATATAAATCCAATGCTTTTTTCTGATTTTTCTCTGCAATAGCATTTACCATTTCAAATATCTTATTTTCCGTCCGTCCCACGCAGACAGCCTCTACATCGGAAGCTTCAATGATATCCCGCCCCATCGTATAACAAATCAGCTTTTCTAATTCTTTATCAATATTCTCCATATCCGTTCCGGTCTTAGTCAAAAATAACTGCATGACCGGATTCGTAATCTTCCGGTTTTCTTTTTTTAATCGTCCCAAAATCCAACGAACCAGAATTTCATCTGTTTGTTTCTTAAATTCAACAACCGTTCCGTTTTTACCCACTGCCTTATACATTTTTGAACGTTTATCTACTTCGTCTTCTACAAACACCATACAGGTACTGTCCGGCATATCGGAAAGATAACCGGAAAGCTCCTCGCAGGCGTTTTTGAAAAATCCGCTGTTCTCAAGCAGAATCAATCTACGTTCTGCAAAAAAAGGCAAAGTCTCCGCAAGATCAATGACTGCCTTTGGATTAATATCTTTCCCCGCAAAAGAAGAAAAATTCATCGTATCATCTTTTGCAACAACTGCCGCTTTTAACTTGTTCTTATACTGATGCTTCAGATAAGCTTCTTCCCCATACAAAAGATATATCTTTTTAATTTGTCCGTTCTTAATATCTTCATCAATTGCTTTCATCTATATCAATGCCTTTCTTTTACACTTGAACTAAGTATAATAGAACTTGCCTGTAAATGCAACAACATGCCTGCCGGATAAGAGCCACTCTACCTGTTATGTATCCTTATACCGGTGTATTCCTTTTCCGGTAAAATTGTAATCTGCCCACAGTCCATCGTATAGTATAAGTTCTTTGAATTCTTTTTCATATGCAATACCGCCTCTTTTCCCGGATGCCCATAACGATTATTTTTTCCACAGGAAATAGCACTAATATCTGGTGATAACTTTTCTAAAAATTCTTCTGAATTCGAATATTTTGATCCATGATGCGCTGCTTTATAAAAGGAAACTTCCTGCAATCTATTTTCTTCTAACAGATATTGTTCTTCTTCGGACGAAATATCTCCGGTAAAAAGTGCTGAAAAATTTTTGCTTTCATACAATAAAACCATGGATCTTGCATTGATTTCTTCCTCCTTATAATCATCATCCGGAAACAGGCATGTTATCCGGCTTTTTTGAAATCGCATTTCATCCCCTGCATCTAAATATAAAATCGAAATCTTTTGTGCCTTTGCTTTTTCTAACAACACTTCATAATTTTCCTCCTTACAACAGCTTCTTGCAAAAACAAGGTGTTCCATCGGATACCCGGATTCTATCACCTCACAAAGTCCACTGATATGATCACTGTCCGTATGGCTCACAAACCAATAGGAAATCTTAGCAATTCCCCTGTTTTTTAAGAATGGTAAAATCCGATAGGTTCCTACCCCGGATACGTCACTGCTTCCTCCATCAATAAACATGGAAACACAATCTGCCGTACAAAGATAAATACCATCTCCCTGCCCGACATCAAGCACATCAAGCCGTTCCTGTTTCGGTAATGGTTTTAACAAAACGAAAAGTAATGCCACAATTCCCACCGGTAATATTTTTCTTTTCTTCCATAACTTTAGAATAAGCAATACTAAAAACAATATTCCATAATAAAGAAATAAGCTGCTTTTTTCCATTGTACCTGTTACAAGATATGCATAGGGTAACCCGGAAAAAAGATATAATACTTTTTCATAAAAACCTAAAATAAGCGTTGCCGGAAATAATCCTGCTTTTCCAAGAAACAGCCGGATACTTCCAAGCGCGCCTCCGAGAATCCCACTATATAACACAACGTTCATCATAGGCAGTAAAAGCAGATTTAAAAGCATCCCGTACAGCGGTATTTCATAATAGAAAAGCCTGGTAAGCGGCAGCGTCATAAGCTGAATTCCAAGGCTTACCAAAATACTTCCCATCCATTTATGCCCCGGTTTTATCCATTTTATGAGATTTAGTCCAATCCCGATGACTCCAAACACCGCAAAAAAGGAAAACAAAAATCCCGCATGCTGTAATAATTTCGGATTTTCTAATAGCAGTAAAAATGCCGCAACCGCAAGTGCCGTCAAAGAATCATAGGCTCGTCCAAGACAGTTTGCCCAAAGCATCAGACAAAACATCAAAACAGCACGTTTGGTGGAAACGCCAAATCCACTCATTTCTGCAAATAAAATAACAAGCATGCCGCTACCAATGCCGGAGAATGCATAAGATATTCCTCTCTTTCTCAAAAAACGATATATCGTCATTCCAATCACTGAAATATGAAGTCCGGAAACACATAATACATGAGAAAAACCATTTCTCTGATACATATTTTTTAAATCTTTTTCCAGCAAAGATTTATCTCCCAGCAACATTCCCGTAAGCACTCCGGCTTCTTTTTCCCCCATGCAGCTTAAAAATATCTTTTTTAAATGCTCCCTTACCTCAAAAAGTCCCTGTTTTACTCTGTTTTCTTTTCCATATACTCCAAGGATTGTTACATCTTTTACCTTAAAATCGACATTTAAGGTCTGATAATATGCCCTTTCATCAAAATTTCCTTCATTTCCTGCCTCAGCAAATGGTGTTAAGGTTCCTTTTACTACAAGTGTTTTCCCTATGGGATATTCGTTTGAATCAACGCAGATAATAATAGAATTACAAGAATAAGTTGCAGATGTTGTCTGAAAAATACATCCTTTCAAAAAAATAAGCGTTTGATTTGTCTTTTGTTCAATTTGACTAATTTCTCCCTGGCATGTGATCTGTCTTTGCTCTTCGATGCAATCTTTATAACAGGCATTCCTGTTTCCATCCTGACAGGCAACAATATTTCCCAGCAAAAAAGCAGCCAGAAAACAGACGCTTCGCATAACTGCCAGTTTTCTTCTCCCCTTAAAAAGAAGTTCTGCCGTCATCTCTAAAATAAGAATAACGGCAAGACATAGAACTATTTTTTCTTTCCAAAGGAAAAAAGAAATCCCAAGCGCAAACGAAACCGTCATCATACAAACCGGTCTTTTATTCACTTGTTTCCTCTTCTTCCTCCTTATTATTTACCTCAATATAATCAAGATTTCTGTCATACAACGTTCCAAAAGAAAATTCATCGCGATATTTTCCGCTTGTATCGCCATTCACCGCAATTTGAACTTTATTTACCGTTGGAAGTTCTGCCAGAGAATCTATAATTGAGTACATCACAATTGCTTCCTGTATCTCATAATTTTGATTTAAAAAGCCCTCATCAAAATTCACATAACAGATCCCATCCACCGTAGACACGCTTACCAGCTTTGTTCCTGTCGGGATGGTTGCACGGGCATTTTTACTTTTCGGCCCTTCCAGTAAGCGTTCCACAATCAGCTTCTCCACAGAAATATTACTGCTGTAATGAACTGTCTGTGTTTCCTTTATCAAGCGGTTTCCCTCTGCATTTGAAAAGTAGAGTGTTACGGATGTCTCCTGAATAGCATTAATCTGTTCCCCCGGATTCTCCACAAAACTTTCCTCTGTCATAACACCGACCACTGTCCCATTTTCATCCGTAAGCGGTGCTCCGTCCACATAAAATGATACACAGCTGACTCCCGGAGCCTGCATCATCGTCCGGACAACTGCTGCTCTGCACAATACCTCCGTCATGGCATCCATGCTATAATAACTATTGTCAAAATTTACAATGAGCTGCGTCTCTGACATATTGTAACCTGTCACATTCACATCAGATGGAATCGCATTCGTATATTCGATACTGTCCGGAGCCGTTGTAAGCGTCTCGAACAATTCCTTTTCGATTTTTTCTTCCTCTTTTGCTGTTAGATCACAATCGGTTTCAACTATTTTTGTTCCTTCTTTATTAATATAATACGCATGATACCCTTCTGTATCATCCTGTTTATCTCCGCAACCGCACAATAGTAAAAGTAACAGCGGAAACACAAAGAATAATTTTTTCACTGCTTTCTCCTCCTATGCGATATAATTTAACGGAATTCGAACATTAAATATCGTTCCTTCCCCTACGGTACTAAAAACTTTAATTGCACCACGATGCATAAGTACTGCATTTCTCGTGATGGCAAGTCCCAGTCCCGTTCCACCGATTTCCCTCGAATGAGATTTATCCACACGATAAAATCTCTCATAAATATGTTCTAAGGAATCCTCCGGTATTCCGATTCCAGAATCCGACACCTTCAGATAACAAAACTGATGATCTGCATTTAAAGAGACATGTACCCATCCTTCCGGCTTATTATACTTAATCCCGTTTTCAATCAGATTGGTAATGGCAAGCGTAATCTTTACCTCATCCACCTCTGCTGTCACGGGTCTGAAACTTTCTAACACCAGATCTACATGCTGTTTATCTGCAATCGGACGCAGACGCTTTAATATCTGCTCTAACAATTCATTCATATTAACAGATGAAATATTAAGTTCTCCTGCCGACTTATCCATCTTGACCAAAGAAAGTAAATCATTGATGATTTTCGTTTCCCGCTCGATTTCTCCACCAATGTCTGCCATAAATTCCTTATACAATTCAATCGGCACATCTTCCTGCCCATTCAGGGAATCCGCCAACACTTTCATCGAAGTAAGCGGCGTTTTCAGCTCATGAGACACATTGGATACAAACTCCTGCCTGGAATCATCAAGTATTTTCATTCTGCCGGTTAATTCATTTAACTTTGTTGAAATATCCTGAAACTCTGAATAATCGTCAATCATAAGATTGCTGTCACCATAACCGGTCTGTATTTCTTCAATCGACTTTGACATTCTCCCAAATGGTTTGGTTAAATGAATGGCAAGAAATAAGGAAATCGCAAAAATTGCAATACTGCTAATGACCTCCATAATTAAAAGATTCTGCTTTAAATAGTCAGAATTTGCCACAATACTGTCCATCGAAACACTGACAAGCATGACTCCGATTACTTCATTGGTATCTGTGTTTGTCAATGGAATCGTCATCTCAATATAACGGTTTTCCGAATCATAATTAGAGACCTCTTTTCCCCTAAAGCTTTTCATCACTTCTTCGGAAATTATAGTCTTATTCTGATCCAGACCATAAGTATCTTTTACAATGTGAAACATGTGATCAATAAGGATTACCCTGCCATCATAAATCATGGATAACTGCTCCAACTGGGCGGTAATCACTTCAGATGAGATATCATTCAGATAATCGGATGCCACCATTTTATTCGCCAGAATCTTCGACTGGCTTAAAATGTCAATACTCTTATTCGAAACTGCCTTTTTCTCATAAGATTTTAACATTCCTGCTCTTAAAAGCATTCCTGGCAGAATCCCTAATATCATAAATATAATAATCAGCCTGAATCTAAGGCTCTTTAGAAATGTAATAATTCTTCTTTTTGTCATGACTGCTTCCTTCGGTTATCCCTGATAGTAGTAGCCTACGCCCCATTTCGTATGCACATACTTTGGTTCACTTGGATTTTTCTCAATTTTTTCCCGCAAACGTCGTACATGTACATCAACCGTTCTTACATCACCGGGATACTCATATCCCCATACAATATTCAATAAATTCTCTCTACTGTATACTTTATTCGGATTTGTAACCAAAAGCTCCAGCAAATCAAATTCCTTTGCTGTCAGATTAATTTCCTTCCCAAGAATAAATAACCGCCTGCTCTCGCAATCCAGCTTAAGATCACCGCTCTCGATTACTTTGGCGTTTTCTTCCTTTGGCTTACTGCCCGCTGTTCTTCGCATAATCGCCTTAATTCTTGCTTTGACTTCCAATATATTAAAGGGTTTTGTGATATAGTCATCTGCACCGTAATCCAGTCCTAAGATTTTATCCATATCATCCCCTTTGGCTGTCAGCATCACAATCGGAACATCCGAAAATCCCCGAATCTGCTGACATACCTCAAAGCCATCCATTTTAGGCAACATAATATCAAGAAGTATCATGTCATACTGATTCTCCGTCGCAAGCCTCAATGCTTCCTCTCCATCATAGGCACACTCTACTTCCATTCCATCCTGTTCCAAACTAAAACGGATTCCCTTTACAATTAATTTTTCATCATCTACTACAAGAACTTTTTTCGCCATTCTTCCACCTCAATTGACCGTTATACAATCTTTGATTTTCTCATAAACACCATCCTTGATGCCAGAGATATTCTTTAGTTCTTCTATTTTGGCAAATGAACCATGTTCTTCCCGATACGAAAGAATCGCCCCGGCTTTTGCCTCACCGATTCCCGGCAAAGTCATAAGCTCTGCCGCAGTCGCCGCATTCAAATTGACCTTGCCATCCACGATACCGGACTCTGTCTTTTCTACCGATTCGCCATTGCCATCCGGAGTGTTATCTGACTGTAAAGCTTCCTCTTTTGTAAGGATGTGTATCATCTGTCCATCTGTAATTTCCAGTGCCTGATTCAAACTAAAAGGAGCTGCCGTATCCAAAAAACCACCCGCTTTTTCTACTGCCTCATACACACGACTCCCCGGTGCAAGCCGGTATACACCCGGTGCTGCCACTGCTCCACACACATAAACATAACAGTCCGCTTCTTCCTCTGTCTCGGTTTCTGCCGGTAAAGACATCACATCCTGTTCCTTCTCTGTTACTTGTTCTTCTGTATTTTCTGCCATAAGATACATTTCCTGTTTCTGTGCGCATCCCGTAAACAAAAAACAGATACCTGCAAGGAACAATCCTATATTCTTACTCATTTTTGACATAAACATTCACTCCTTTATAACTTGCATTATAAAAGAGTGTCTCATGTCTGACTAACCTATATTTTAGCGAAAATTTCACATTCTGACAAGTAGATGTTTCTTAAATCTTTCGAAAGAGTTTTCACTTTTTTGTTTTTCCTTATTGTTTCACCCGAATTATTCACAGCCACCACACAGACAAGCCACAGACCAGCTACGCCTGCGTATCTGTCGCTGCTTCGCAGCTTTTTTGTCTGAGGCTGTGTGGTGGGTGAATTCTATTCACTCGCCAAGTGAAATCATAAATTCGGCTTACAAGCAGGCTTGACACACGAATTACAGATTTCACTTGGCTACTTTGAATAATTCGGGTTTCATTTTGTCGAACACTTTCGACAATTTCTCAATCATTTCATCTACGTGTTCTTTCTCAATAATAAGCGGTGGTACAAAACGAAGGACATTGGCGCCTGCCGTAATCACAATGAGTCCTTCTTTTAATGCTTCTGCCGAAACTTTGCTTACCGGCATTTCACAAACCAGTCCCTGCATCAGTCCCATACCACGGCGTGCTGTCAGAAAATCATATTTTGTGACCAGCTCATCTAAGCGCTTCTCTAAATATGGTGCAATCTCTTTTACATGGTCTGTAATCTTTTCTTTTTCCATTAATTCTAAAACCGTATTTACTGCTGCCCCGATAAATGGATTGCCACCATAAGTCGTTCCGTGGTCTCCCGGTGCCAGTGATTTTTCCGCCACATGTTCTGTCATAAGAAATGCTCCGACCGGCACTCCACAACCAAGTGCCTTTGCACTTGTCATGATATCCGGTTTCACGCCGTAATTCTGCCATGCAAACATCTCACCGGTTCGTCCCATTCCGCATTGGATTTCATCCAAAATCAAAAGAATATCATGTTCATCGCAGAGTTCTCTTACCCCTTTCATAAATTCTTCTGTTGCAGGATAGATTCCGCCTTCTCCCTGAACCGGCTCAAAAATGATTGCACAGGTCTTATCGGTAATCAATGCCTTAACACTCTCTAAATTATTAAATTCTGCAAATTTAACACCCGGCATCAATGGCTCAAATGGTTCCCTGTAATGTTCATTTCCCGTTATGGATACCGCTCCAATGGTTCTTCCATGAAAAGAATGATTCATGGAAATAATTTCATGTCCGGCATGACCATCTCTGGTGTATGCATATTTTTTGGCAGATTTAATTGCACCTTCAATTGCTTCTGCGCCGCTGTTTGTAAAAAACACGCGATCCATCCCCGATGCCCTTAGTATACGCTCTGCTGCCTGAATCGTCGGTACATTATAATAAAAATTTGAAGTATGCATGACCTTATCAATCTGATTTTTCAATGCATCATTATATTCTTTTTTCCCATAGCCAAATGCCTGAACTGCAATTCCTGCCGCAAAATCCAGATATTTATTACCATCCGTATCATACAGATAAACGCCCTCGCCTCGATCTAAAACAAGCGGATAACGATTATAGGTATGTACGAGTTCTTCTTCTGCTTTCTCAATATATTCTTCTTTATTCATGATAAAACTTCGTCTCCTTATCTCCAAGAATTGCTGTGCCGATTCCTTTATTTGTAAAGATTTCAAGTAACAGACAATGTGGTATTCTGCCATCCAGAATATGCACTCTCGAAACGCCATTTTCAATTGCTTCAATGCAGTTATTTAATTTTGGAAGCATTCCACCACCGATAAATCCATCCTGAATCAAATTTCTTGCCTCTGCAACCGGAAGCTCTGAAATTAAAGTCTCTTTTCTTTCCGGATCTTTATATACCCCTTCAATATCAGTAAGAAATGCAAGTTTTTCTGCCTTTACAGCTCTCGCGATTGCACAGGCTGCATCGTCTGCATTGATATTATAAGTATTAAAGTCATCATCCATTCCAACCGGACAGACAATCGGTAAAAAGTCTTTTTCGAGTAAATCATACAGGATTTTTGGATTTACTTCCTTGACATCCCCGACAAAACCAATATCCTGACCATTGGAAAGCTTTTTATTCACTTTAAGAAGTCCACCATCTTTTCCACTGATTCCAATCGCATTAACTCCCAGTGCTTCCACCATCTGTACCAGGGATTTATTGACCTTTCCAAGTACCATCTCTGCAATCTCCATCGTAGCAGCATCCGTTTTTCTAAGACCATTCACAAACTCCGGTTGCATTCCTGCTTTTTCTACCCATTTGCTAATCTCTTTTCCACCACCATGTACAATAATCGGCTTAAAACCAACCAGCTTTAATAAGGTAACATCCTGAATTACGTTTCGCTTTAATTCTTCATCTACCATCGCACTTCCGCCGTATTTTACCACGATAATTTTGCGGTTAAAACGCTGAATATATGGTAATGCCTCAATTAATGTCTCTGCTTTCTGCAAAATTTCCTGCATATTTTTCTCGTCCATTTCTTTCTAATCCTCCATCTATCCCCTTAAGAACGGTAATCCGCATTAATTTTTATATAATCATAAGTAAGATCACAGCCCCACGCTGTCGCTTCCGCTTCGCCCAACTTAAGATCTGCTATTGCTGTCACTTCATCTGCTGAGAGAATCTTTGTTGCTTCTTCCTCAGAATAGTCCAGTGCAACACCATTTTCAATAATCTGAATACTTCCGTTCTTACTTTCAAAATATAAATCAACCTTTTCCGGATCAAATTCTGCACCGGAATAACCCATAGCGCAAAGGATTCTTCCCCAATTTGCATCATGTCCGTAAATGGCTGCTTTGGTAAGATTTGATGTAATGACCGCCTTGCTTAAAACCTTCGCCTGCTCTTTCTCTAAAGCATGAACAACCTTTACTTCAAAAAGTGCTGTCGCACCCTCTCCATCTCCTGCCATCTTTTTTGCCAGTGTGGTATTCACAAAATTGAGTGCTTCCTTAAACTTAATATAATCATCATTTTTCGTTATGATTTCTTCATTCCCTGCCTCGCCATTCGCAAGTAAAAGACAAGTATCATTCGTAGAGGTATCCCCATCTACCGAAATCATATTATAAGTATCTTTCACATCCTCACTCAACGCTTCCTGCAACATCTGCTTTGAAATCTTTGCATCTGTCGTCACAAAACTTAACATCGTACACATATTCGGATGTATCATACCGGAACCTTTACACATACCGCCAATCGTAACTGTCTTTCCTGAAAGTTCAATTTCTACAGCAATCTCTTTTTCTTTCGTATCTGTGGTCATAATAGAGAGTGCTGCCTCATGCCCTGCTTCCAAACTATCCTTTAACTCCGGCACCATATTCTTTACACCATTTTTGATTCGATCCATCGGAAGCTGCTTTCCAATGACACCGGTAGAGGCTACCAAAACACTGTCGGATGAAATATCTAAAAGTTCTGCCGCACAATCAGCAGTTTCCTTGCAATAACCCATTCCCTCATCACCGGTGCAGGCATTTGCAATTCCGGCATTTACCACAACTGCATGTGCACATTTGCTGTTAGCAACCACTTCCTGATCCCATTTGACCGGAGCCGCCTTTACCAGATTCGTGGTAAAAGTTCCTGCCACTTTACAAGGTGTCTTTGAAAAAATCATTGCCATATCTTTTCTGTCTTTATATTTAATTCCTGCAGCTGTAGATGCTGCCTCAAATCCTTTTGCCGCAGTTACGCCACCTTTTACCTGTTTCATATCCATTCCTCCTGATTTAAAGACTTGCTCTTACTATTTATTAAAATTTGTAATGTTTTCCTCATTTAATGTAAAATCATAATAATTCAAATCATCACGAAATGTCCAGCCAACACTTTTCCAAAAATTATTTCCAATCGCATTATCCTTAAATGCAATCAGACACACTTTATTGATCTTTTCTTTCTGTAAGGCATGCATTGCTGCCACTGCCATGCTTTTTCCGATTCCATGATTTCGATATTCTTCCGCTACGCAGACATGATAAAAGCAGCCACGTCTACCGTCATGCCCACAGAGAATAGAACCAACAATCCTACCCTCTGCCTCTGCGACAATACTGGTAGTTGGATTTCTCTTAATAAAAGCCTCAACACCCTCTTTGGAATCATCAATTGTCCGGATTCCGAATCCTTTAATTGTCATCCATAAATTATGTACTTCCGTATAATCCTCGATTTTCATCTCGCGAATCGTAAAACCTAATTCTTCCATCCTTATCCCCTTCATATCTATTTATGGAAACATCGGAACCAGTTCTAATCCTTCTGATTCCTTAAACCCAAACAGCAGATTCATATTCTGCACTGCCTGGCCTGCTGCTCCCTTAACCAGATTATCCAAAGCTCCCATCATAATAACTCTTCCGGTTCTTTCATCCACTTTAAAATTCACATCAACATAATTGCTGCCCTCTACCCATTTTGTCTCCGGGCAGACTCCCTCTTCCAATACACGGATGAATTTTTCCTTTTTATAATATTTTTCATAAGCATTTCTTATTTCTGCTGCTGTCGGGAAAGTTCCATCTTCTTTTTTTACCAAAGATGCATATTCTGTTGCAAGAATTCCCCGATTCATTGGTGCAAGATGTGGAGTAAAGGTAACTGTAATATCATGTCCTGCCGCATAACCAAGCTGTTCTTCAATCTCCGGTGTATGTCTGTGTGTCGTTACACCATACGCTTTCATATTCTCATTGACTTCACAGTAAAGGTTTGGGACTTTTGCTCCTCTTCCTGCCCCTGAAGTACCGCTTTTGGCATCAATAATCAGGGTATCCGGATCAATCAAACCCTCTTTTACCAAAGGATATGCCGTTAAAATGGAACATGTTGTATAACAGCCCGGATTTGCAACAAGTCTTGCATTTCTTACCTTGTCTCTGTTGATTTCGCAGAGTCCATAAACCGCTTCCTCTATAAATTCAGGACTTTTATGTTCTATTTTATACCATTTCTCATAAATAGCAACATCCTTGATTCGATAGTCTGCTGACAAATCAATAATTTTTACTTTATTTAAAATATCCTCTGTCAGGATAGAAGCAAGATATCCCTGTGGTGTTGCCGTAAAAATAACATCTACTTCCTCAGCCAATTTTTCAATATTATCATCTAAACAAGAATCTTCAACTAACTCAAACATGTTCTGATACACTTCTGCATATTTTTTATCAATATAGCTTCTTGAGCCATACCATTTAATTTCTACTTCTTTATGTCCAAGAAGGATTCTGACTAATTCGCCCCCTGCATATCCGGTTGCCCCTATAATTCCTGCTTTTATCATCTTTTTTCCTCCTTTATTTTCATCATCTAATGCATAATTATACATTCATTCTTTTCATTATGCAAGTATTATTTTTTCCTTTTATTTTGAAACATCACATTTTTCAAAAAGAACTCTTTCATTATATAACTATACATATCTTCTTTACCAGAAATCTCATTTTTCACAGATTATTTTGTATATTTATTTATTTTTTATGTATATTTTCACACTTGCTTTTTTAAAAATTATAGGGTATATTATCTTTAATGGCAAAAGAAGCCCTATACTACGATTGAAAGGATGAATAAAAATGAAAGAAAAAGTTGTTTTAGCTTATTCAGGCGGATTAGATACAACAGCAATCATCCCATGGTTAAAGGAAAACTATGATTGTGAAGTTATCTGCTGTTGTGTAGACTGCGGACAGGAAGAAGAATTAGATGGTTTGGAAGAAAGAGCGAAATTATCCGGCGCTTCCAAATTATATATTGAGGATATGGTAGATGAATTCTGCGATGACTTTATTGTACCTTGTGTACAGGCAGATGCTGTATATGAAAATAAATATTTACTCGGAACCTCTATGGCTCGCCCGGGTATTGCAAAAAGACTGGTAAAAGTTGCAAGACAGGAAGGTGCTACTGCAATCTGTCACGGTGCTACCGGAAAAGGAAATGACCAGATTCGTTTCGAACTTGCCATCAAAGCTCTTGCCCCTGATCTTAAAATCATTGCTCCTTGGAGAAGCGACAAATGGAACATGCAGTCCAGAGAAGACGAGATTGCTTTTTGCCAGAAACACGGCATCCATCTTCCGTTTTCTGCCGATTCCAGCTATAGCCGCGACCGTAACTTATGGCATATCAGCCATGAGGGCTTAGAGCTTGAAGACCCATCAAAAGAGCCAAATTATGAGCATGTTCTGGTATTAAGCGTTCCACCGGAAAAAGCACCGGATGAAGGAGAATATGTTACCATGACATTTGAAAAAGGTGTTCCGACTTCTGTAAACGGACAGAAAATGAAAGTTTCTGATATTATTCGTACTTTAAATAAACTCGGCGGAAAACACGGAATCGGTATCATTGATATTGTAGAAAACCGTGTCGTTGGTATGAAATCCAGAGGTGTCTATGAAACTCCTGGCGGAACCATTCTTATGGAAGCTCACAGACAATTGGAAGAACTCGTATTAGACCGTGCCACTTTTGAAGTCAAAAAGGATATGGGCAATAAGATGGCTCAGATTGTTTACGAAGGAAAATGGTTCACACCGCTTCGCGAGGCAGTTCAGGCATTCGTAACTTCCACACAGGAATATGTAACCGGTGAAGTCAAGTTCAAATTATACAAAGGAAACATCATAAAAGCCGGAACAACTTCTCCTTATTCCTTATACAATGAATCTCTGGCAAGCTTTACGACGGGTGATTTATATGACCATCATGACGCAGAAGGTTTCATCACATTATTTGGTCTTCCGTTAAAAGTCCGTGCCATGAAAATGCAGGAATTAGAAAACAAAGACAAATAAAAAGCAACATCTTTTCCAAATAAGAAAAAACCTTTTGAATCGAGATTATCTCACATTCAAAAGGTTTTTTTCTTATAATACTATCTTGGCTGTGCATGTCCCATCGCATCAAAATAAACCGGTTCTCCGGTTGGAGAATAAGATTCCTGATTTGTCATAAGTGCACCATTTGCTTCTGCATATCCAAGGTCTCCATTCGGAAAATAAAAATAACCGCCTCTTTGTAACACACCATATGGATTGATATAATACAAATTCGTATCACTTCCCTGACCATAGGTAAGTTTATCACGGTACATATATCCAAACGTATCAAAATAACAGATATCATCGACCGGATTTCCCTCAATACTCTTCTTGACATTTACAAATTGATCAAATGCTTCATGACCATTCTGATCAAAATAAATAATATTTACTCCATTCGGATGATAAGTAAGCCTGTCTTTCATCGGAGTTCCATCTTTCTGTAAGTAATACGTATATGTCCCATCACAGAAAAAAGCATCCGTTACCATTGTGCCATCCTCAAGATAATAGTGTGTCCCATCCCAAATATCACCATTGTTCTGTAAGGTATAATGGCGAACAAAACGCCCTGTATATCCATTTGCAATCGTAATATCACCCATGGAAATATTGGTCTTGCTCCTTAAGATATAAGAATAATGTCCATCCTCATCTATCATCTGGATATCATGAAGTCTCCACTCACCACTCACTGCACTGGTTGGTATTTTTATGGTAATTGTATACACTCCGGTATTCTGATTATATCTGCAATATCCTTTTTCATTCTCCATTGTTGCTGACGTCGTCTGAAATGTTTTTGTTTTCTTATCTGAAGTACGATAATCATAATAAAAATGAATCCGTGCCACATTCTCTGTCTTTATGGTTATTTTTACGCTTTCTCCCGGATGAACCGTCTCTTTATCCAGAGTGAGACTGGAAAGATCCGCTGTCCCTTTCCCCTCTATATCATCAGTTTCAATGTCAATTTTTCCTTTATCGTCATTTTCTGTACTATCTTCCGTATCATCTTCTTCTGTATCCTCTTCCTCTGTATCATCGTTTCCTATGATTTTATCCAAAATCGATGAAAGTCCGGTTACAGACTCCTCCAACGCTGTTTCATTTGCAATCCCATCTGCCTCATCCGCTGTCCCTTGTGCAATCTCATAATTATCAGCCCTTTCTGCTGCTGCAAGCGGCACGCTGATACCCAAAGTCATTGCCAGCACCATCATGATACTTACTATCTTCTTTTTCATATGCATCCTCTTTTCCTATCATTTTCCTCATAATAGCACGTTCTTTCTTATCGTGCAAGCAGTAACGATAAAGCCGACTTTTACGCACGAACTGCTTTTGCTGTATAGGAAAGTCGAAAAATTTCCTATATAGCAAAAAGCACTCCCCATCAAAAGATAAAATATCTTCTGACAAGGAGTACTTCCGTATCGCAGACATTCGCAATCTGCTCCGCTACCTGCTCATAAACCATTTCTCATTTTAATTACTGTTTTGCATGTCCCATTCCATCAAAATGAACCAATGCACCTGCTGGTGAATAAGAATCCTGATTCGTCATCAATGCACCATTTGCCTCTGCATATCCCAAATCACCATTCGGGAATGTAAAGTAACCACCTCTTTGCATTACTCCACATGGATTAATATAGTAAAGATTACTGTCTCCATTCTGACCATAAGTAAGTTTATCCTGATACATATAACCTGATGCATCGAAATAGCAAATATCATCAACAGCTTCACCGGTGATGCTCTGCTTTACATTCACAAAGCTATTAAATACTTCATGACCATTTTCATCAAAATAAATAACAGCTACACCATTTGGATGATAAGTAAGTCGACTCTTCATCGGTGTTCCGTTTGCCTGTAAATAATAGGTATATGCACCATCAAAGAAGAATACATCCTTTTTCACTTCACCATTTACTTTATAATAAGTACCATCCCACGTTTCGCCCGCAGCTGTATTCAAAGTACAATGTGGTACTGTTCTTCCTGCAGAAGATGGAAGACTTGCTCCACCGATTGAAATATAATATGGAGAAAGATCTGCGGAATCTTCCCATGAAAACTGATTATTATCCCAAACATAAGAATATTTTTCATTCTGATCAATCATCTGAATATCATCCAAATACATCACACCTGTTGCTGCATCATCCGGAAGGTTTAC
The DNA here is from genome assembly GCF_021531695.1 of Roseburia hominis. Lineage (GTDB taxonomy): Bacteria > Bacillota > Clostridia > Lachnospirales > Lachnospiraceae > Roseburia_D. The sequence continues at coordinate 42,433 of NZ_JADYUI010000006.1, forward strand.
CGTAAGTGTCCAGTAACCGGTCATTTCGTCATAAACAGCATTTCCTTTTGAGTTTTCAAAAGATGTTGTTGAGAACGTTTTTTCTTTTCCATCTGTAGCTTTGTAACTAAAATAAAAATGCAATCTCTTTACATTTGCTGTTTTTAAGCGAATCACTACAGTATCTCCTGCATTTCTCAATCTGCTGCTATAACTAATCGTAGAAAGATCCACGGTACCCGTCGCATCTGCATTGCCGGATTTTTTACCAACCAGCTGTTCTTCCTCATTTGTAGTTCTTTCTGCTTTTGCTTCGTCATTTACATTTGCATCCTTAACATCATCTGTTGTTTCCGCTGCAACCTGTGTCTGTGCCTCGGTCACTTCTTCTGCAAATACGGTTGTGCTCATAGAAAAAACCATTGCTGCAGCTAATACCAGGCTCGCTATTTTTTTCTTCATTCCTAATCCTCTCTTTCTTAATATACCAGATTTATTCTATTGAAATCCCTGTTCTCTGTCAATTAAATTTTCCATATTTTATAATTTTATTACAACTTGATTTGGTTTCATTCTTTTTATTTTTACAATTATAAACTTTCTAACAGCTTAGATAAACCTGCAACACTCTGCTCTATTTCTTTTTCCGGAATACTTCCATATCCGATCAAAAGTGTTGGATACTTTGCCTTGTCCGGTTTTGTAATATAATTTTCCGACAAGCCATAAAGTCTTATCCCATGTAATTTTCCTGTCTGAATCAATTGTTCTTCTTCCATCTCTGTTTCGATTTCAACCAGAAAATGCAAGCCGGCATTATCTCCATAAATTTTATGAACCCATGGTTGCTTTTTTAATTCCGCACTCATAAGATCATGCTTTGTTTTATAGATTCCCCTCATGCGGTTCAAATGACGCTCAAAATAACCATCCCGCATAAAACATGCCAAAATTTCCTGTTGGATTTTTGATACGGTAGAGGCATAAAATCCACAATTTTCCTGATATTTATTTAATAACTGTTTTGGAAGAACCATATAGCTGATACGAAGCGCCGGAGCAATACTTTTGGAAAACGTTCCAAGATAAATCACACTGCCATTCTTATCTTTTCCCTGTAAAGACGGAATCGGCTTGCCCTTATAACGGAATTCACTGTCATGATCATCTTCTATAATATAACGGTTCTCTTTTTCAGACGCCCACGAAAGCAACTCCATACGCCGTTTTAATGGCATGACCACTCCTAACGGATACTGATGGGAAGGCATCGTATAAACGATATCCGGATCATAATTACGAATTTCTGCTAAAGAAATCCCACTCTTATCCATAGAAGCACCAAATACTTCATAATGCATATTACGAAAAATACGATAAGGCTGCAAATACGTTGGATTTTCCATCACCACCCTTTTCCTATTTCCTAAAATCTGTACTAAAAGCAAAAGAAGGTATTCATTTCCCGCACCAATAATAATTTGTTCCGGTTCACAGTTCACTCCTCTTGCCTGATGCAGATACCGGCTCACTTCATAACGAAGTGCCAATTCTCCGGATGGATTCCCCGCCTGAAATAATTTTTTTTCTTCTGATAAAACATTTTTGTTGATCTTTTTCCATGCACTATAGGGAAAATAACCGAGATCTACCATGTATGGAGAAAAATCATAACGGTATTCCTGCCTCTTTTTCCTCTTTTTCTCTTCTGCCGGTTTAAGCTCCCCACGAATTTCCGCTTTATAAATATCCACAATATCACAGACATAATATCCACTGCACGGTCTCGCTTCAACATATCCTTCTGACACAAGCTGTTCATATGCCAATTCAACTGTACTGCGGCTCACTGCAAGATTTTTAGCCAATAAACGAGTAGACGGTAATTTTTCGTTTTTGAAAATCTTACCGTCTGCTATCTCATTTCTTATGTATTCATAAATCTGTTCATAGAGTGCTTTCTTACTCTCCGGCTGCAAATTCACCATTATTTCTATCATATTTGCATCCTGTCTATTTAGCGTCTATCCAAAATTTTAATTTCCTTTTTCCTTATGGATTACCGCAACAATCTCCTCTTTCATTGCAAGTGCTTTATCTTTAATCTTTCTGTTCGCTGAAACAGATGTCAATACATTTGCAATACATTTTGATGCTACATCATACTGTTTAAAATGAGATGCCATGCATGCTAACAAATAATCCACTGTGCTCTGATCCATTCCGCACATCGGAAACATCTCTGTCGCAACTGCCTTTAAAAAGCCATCATATGCCTGTTTGTAAAACGCTTCTTCTTCTTTTGCACAAGCCTCTTTTTTTGCCTTATTTTCTTCGGTATCATCCGAAAGGCTTTCTTTTTGTGCACGCAATAACCATGAAATCACAAGGCAATTATATGCTTTTTCACTTGTCTTTGCTTTTTTTGCAATTGCTGTAAACAAAGACAGTTTATGCATAGCAACCGCCGTGTCATAATCATATGGTTTGATTTCATCTTCCTCTTTCTGCGGTTCCGGTTTAAAATTCGCACAGATCTTTTCCTGGACCAGCTTCACCTGACCTGCCGGAAGATGCTCAAAATAGTTATTGAGTGCTGTATAACCACAAAATGGGCATGACGTAATGTTATATTTTAATGTATCAATATATTGATGACGCGGACGAAGATCCATATCCGGTTCCTCACGTTTTACACGCCCGTTTTTTACCATTTTACGTTTAAATACTTTGTCACAAACAGCACAACGTACAGCCTTTGGCAAAAGAAATGTTTCTTCTGTTGGAATTTCTGCTTCTTTTGTTACACCACCTGCTACGGAACCTTTTTTGCTCTCATCCTCAAATAAATTCATCTCTTCATCTGCTTTTAAGCCAAATTTCTCCAACCCTGAAAATAAATTCATGTTTTGTACCCTCCATTCCATTTATCGCAAGTCATTCCCAAATTACCTATTTTGTCTGTGCCGGCAATTTATAAGAACTCTTTAATGATACAATACGATTAAATACAAGCGCATCTTCCTTAGAATCTTTCGCATCTACGCAAAAATATCCCTGACGCACAAACTGAAAACTATCATACGCTTTTGCATCCGCAAGTGCCGGTTCTACATAACAATCCTTTAAAATTGTTAGTGAATTCGGATTCAGATTTAAACTTCCATCTTCATTATACACCCCACGTTCTTCATCGACAATATTTTCATACAGACGAATCTCTGCCTTTTTTGCATATGGTGCAGGAACCCAGTGAATTGTTCCTTTTACTTTTCTTCCATCCGGACTGTTGCCGCCTTTTGAGGCAGGATCATACGTACAATGAATCTCAACTACTTTACCATTCTCATCTTTGATAAAACTTTCACATTTCACAAAATATGCCTGCATTAAGCGTACTTCATTTCCCGGGAACATACGGAAATATTTCTTTGGCGGATCTTCCATAAAATCCTCTCTGTCAATATATAACTCCCGACAGAATGGAACTGTATGTGTACCAAGCTCTTCATTTTCCATGTTATTGACAACCGTAAGTTCTTCCATCTGTCCTTCCGGATAATTATCAATAATTACTTTAATCGGATCTAATACTGCCATCATTCTGGAGCGTTTTAGCTTCAGATCCTCTCTGATACAATACTCAAGCATTGCATAATCTGTAACGGAATTTGCCTTTGAAATTCCACAAAGCTCCACAAACTGTTTTAAAGATTCCGGAGTAAATCCCCTGCGTCTTAATGCTGCAATAGAAACAAGACGCGGATCATCCCATCCATCTACAACTCCATCTTCTACTAATTTCTTAATATAACGCTTTCCGGTTACGACATTCTTAAGATAAAGCTTTGCAAATTCAATCTGCTTTGGCGGATTCTCAAATTCAAGTTCTCTTACAACCCAGTCATAGAGCGGTCTGTGATCTTCAAATTCCAGCGTACAGATCGAATGTGTAATGCCTTCTATTGCATCTTCAATTGGATGTGCAAAATCATACATTGGATAAATACACCATTTATCTCCGGTTCTGTGGTGAGTCATATGAGCCACACGATAAATAACCGGGTCTCGCATATTAATATTCGGAGATGCCATATCTATTTTTGCACGAAGTACCTTTTCTCCATCAGCAAACTTTCCATCTTTCATATCCTGAAATAAAGAAAGATTTTCCTCAACACTTCTTGTTGCATAAGGATCTTCCTTTCCCGGCTCCGTCAGTGTTCCCCTGTATTCTTTTATTTCTTCTGCGGAAAGATCTGAAACATATGCTTTCCCTTTTTTAATTAACTTAACCGCACATTCATACATCTCATCAAAATAATCAGAAGCAAAAAACAGGCGATCCTCCCAATCGGCTCCAAGCCACTTAATATCTTCTTTGATTGCCTCTACGAATTCATTCTTCTCCTTTGTCGGATTCGTGTCATCAAAACGCATATTGAACTTACCGCCATACTCTTTTGCCAATCCATAATTCAAAAGAATTGATTTTGCATGTCCAATGTGCAGATATCCATTCGGTTCCGGTGGAAATCTGGTATGAACCGTCTTACAATGTCCCTCTTCCAAATCTTTATCAATAATCTGCTCAATAAAATTTCTAGAGCTTGTTTCTTCCATGTTGTTTTCCTCCTGACCCTTATATCATAGTATTTATTATAGGAAAATTTTTTTCGAAAATCAACCAAAATATGGCTTTTTGTCAATTCGCTACTGCAAAATAGGAATCAATTCCATCTGCAATTCCTGTCGCAATCTGATTTTGATAATCTGCCGATGCCATTTTCTTATCTTCTTCCGGATTTGTCATATACCCCATCTCTACAATGGTAACAGGAACCATACACCAATTAATTCCACTCATGGTATCTGTCTGCCATACATACTCTTTTCTACAGCCGGTCGCAGCAACAAGTCCGTCCAAAACACAGGAAGACAACTGCTTACTCCTACTATAATATGCACTATTATATGGATTTGATGCCGTCTGGCAAATCGTCATTGCACCATTTATACTGCTGTTTTCTGAACCATTCGCATGAATTCGGATAAATGCATCTGCCCCAGCATTATTTGCAATTGCCGCACGTTCACTGTTACTGATATCTACATCGTTTGTTGTTCTTACCATCTGAACCATATAGCCTCTTTTCGTAAGCTCTTCCTGTAATTTCAGTGCCACTTCAAGATTAAGCTCATATTCCGTCAGTCCACTCACCACTCCGCTTGTACCACCGGAAACTTTTGCCTTCACCTCAGACGCTCCTGGACCAATTGGTTCCTTCTCGCTATTTCCTTTTGCCTGATGTCCCGCATCAATCACAATTAATTTATTTTCTGAATGATTCTGATTTTCTGTATTAACAGACAATTCTGTATCATCCTGTGATTTTGTATTTTCTAACTCAGAATTTTCCTGTTTCACCGACAGTTCAGTATCATTCTGCAATTCCGTATTACTTTTTAATTCAGAATCTTCCTGCATCACAGACAATTCGGTGTCATTCTGCAATTGCGCATTACTTTCTACTTCAGAGTCTTCCTGTATCATCAGCCATTCTGTATTATCTTGTTTTTCTGTAGTTAAGTCCGTTCCACCAATCTCCTCTACAGTAACTGTTTTTTTGCCACAACAGGTCACTGAAAAGAGAAACAATATTCCTATGAAAACGGCAAAAATTTTCTGATACTTTTTAAATTTCATCCCTGCTCCCATTCTTTGCATTTCACCTAATGCATTGACATATCAATACACCAGGTAAAGCAGACATTCGCAATCCGCTTCACCACTTGCTCACGAACGGCGAATATGCTCATGTGTAAATAAATGATCCTGACAATATTCATAATTCCCTTCGCATTTGGAGCAGAAACGAAATGTCAGATTCGGGTCATCCAACTCTGTCCGTCCACAAATTGCACACTTATGTTTTGAAATCTTTGCCCCACGTCTTGGCTGTGCTGTCTGTGCACGATAGACATGCCTGCGATGTACTTCCTTGGGTGACATTCGCCTGAAATTTCTGGTTGACAAAAAGAAAATCAGAAAATTTAGAAGTGACAAGAGAATCGTCACAAACAAAATCGCTGTCACCCACCATGCCATCGTAGTCCCTGCCTGCACAGAAATACTGCGGAATGTCTCAATCAAATTAAATCCGATCATTGCCACATAGACATATGCCATCCATTTCATTTTGATTGGAATGATAAAATACAACATAACCTGCATCTGTGGATACATAGTTGCAAATGCAAGAAAAATAGACATATTAATATAATTCGTACTGACAAAACTTCCCATCAGACTACTTGCAATAAATGCTGCCTCTCTGCCAAAGAACAGATAAATTACTGCATACATAAGAATGGTTCCGACTACAGTAAAAAGCATCCCACCGAAAATATATGCATTAAAACGGAATGTTCCCCATGTATTTTCAAGCACTCTTCCAAGCTGGAAATAGAACAGCATCATAATAATCAAAAATAAGATATTACTATCCGTCGGCTGAAAAATCCATGTAACCAGTCTCCATATCTGTCCGTGTAAAATATAATATGGCTGTAAATTCAAATAACTCAAAAGCTGTGGACTAACATATTGCAAAACAAATCCGATGCAATATGCGCCAATCAGATATACAATCAAATTTGGTATGGCATATCTGCCAAATTTTCGTTCCAGTTTATTCAAAAAATTCATCTGCTTCACTCCATTTACTTAAAAAGTAGCTGTCAAATTCAAAGACAGCTACCTTAGAATTTCTTTTTTTATTATATTGGTGAAGCCTTCTTTTGTCAATGAATCCGGCTTTTCTTCATAAATTCTTTATAATTCGCTGTCATCGGTTATTTCATACTCAAGTCTGCTCATCCCGCCAATCACTTTTTCTTCTACTGTTTTTTCATTGTTTTCCCCATCATTTCTTTTTTCCACACTCATTCTTCGCATGGAATCATTTTCTAAATTTTCCTTGCTTTGCTGTCCAAATCCGGTTGAATTCTGTGGCATATTCTGCATCGGCACTGCCGCATTTTCTCTTACCGGTTCTTTTTCCATTCCCTGCTGCATAGGATAAACCGGGACACAAAGTTCGTCCCCAATCTGCAGATTGTATACATTGACATACGGATTGGCATACATAAGTGCGGACACGCTGACTCCATGCATTTTCCCAATTTTATATAAGCTGTCGCCTTCCTTTACCACATGAATAATACCATTACAACGATTTGTAATATACTGGTTACGATAAATATTCATTCCCTGATCCATTATTTTACTCCTTTTGCCTTTTCCTTTATCCTATTCATTTTTAAACAGATTCGTTCCATGCCGACTTATAAATTCTGATTTGCAGAATTAGATGAACTAAGATTATGCACTGCTTCTTTTGCTAGAATTTTATTATAAACATCAGAAGAAAATGCCGCCTGTAAAAAAGACCTGGACTGTCTTCCTTGTTTTTCTAAGAGCCCGCCGGAAAAGCTTCGATTACAGTGCTGCTCCCACAACTCGCCTTGCAGACAGTGGATTTTTGTATGTTCTTGTGCTCACACATGTGTCCGCAGCATGATTGCTTTCCCGGCTTTCACTCTAAGAAAAACAGCGGAAGACGAAAAGGTCTTTTCCACAGGCGCATTTTCTTCTGCTGTTTTAGCAAAATATATGCGCAAAAGAAGCAGGGATATACGGTTCATTGTGTTTTTCTATGCATGGATTGAAACAAAAAATAATTCTTTTTGATGATGTAAAATAAAACGTACTTTCTTAACGTCGAACTGTCATCTTACACAAAATCATTTCAGTCTTTGTGACTGGTGAAGGACATTAGATTTGGTTAATGTTCTGTCGATACCAAGCAATCCGGCAGCATGGATGCTGACGGAAGGCTGAACCTGAGCCCGGATGGCGAATTTCAGCCGGTTGCGGTCGACTTTCATAATGATATCAGAACATTTACAAAATCTTATGTCCGTAACCTCGGAACAAAGAATGAAATGTTTTTTTGTAAGATGACATTCGTAGACGCTGAAAAATACCTGTGTACTATTTTTACAAATCAGAATTTGCAAAAATAAACTATTTCTAAAATATTTTTTTCTCCGTTGTTTTTTGTATTTTCCTGTCGTATAATGTAGTTTGTTTGAGTTTGCAAATAATAAGTATATTATAAATATGAAGTAATAGGTGATATAATGAAGAACAGTAACTTACATAAACTTGGAATAGACATTGGTTCTACTACCGTCAAAATTGCTATTTTAAATGCAAAGGATGAACTTTTATTTTCCGATTATGAGAGACATTTTGCCAATATCAGAGAGACCCTACAATCTCTCATGAAAAAAGCATTTGATGTACTCGGTAATATTCCGGTAGCTCCAATCATTACCGGTTCCGGTGGTCTTACACTCGCAAAACATTTAGGCGTTCCTTTTGTACAGGAGGTAATTGCGGTATCAACTGCCCTGCAGCATGCTGCACCACAGACAGATGTTGCTATTGAGCTTGGTGGAGAAGATGCCAAGATCATTTATTTTGAAGGCGGCAACGTTGAGCAGCGTATGAATGGAATCTGTGCCGGAGGTACCGGTTCCTTTATTGATCAGATGGCTTCTTTACTTCAGACAGACGCCCCTGGATTAAATGAATATGCCAAAAATTATAAAGCGATTTACCCAATTGCCGCGCGTTGTGGCGTTTTTGCAAAAACAGATATCCAGCCACTTATTAATGAAGGTGCTACCAGAGAAGATTTAGCTGCTTCTATCTTTCAGGCAGTCGTAAATCAGACCATCAGTGGTCTTGCCTGTGGAAAACCAATCCGCGGACATGTTGCATTTCTCGGCGGTCCGCTTCACTTTTTATCGGAACTTAAGGCAACATTTATCCGCACACTTAAATTAGATGAAGAACATGCCATTACACCGGAAAATTCTCATCTTTTTGCAGCGATTGGCTCTGCGCTTAATTATAAAGAAGACGTTACGACCACAACACAGGAATTAATTGACAAGCTTTCTTCCGATATTCATATGGAATTTGAAGTAGAACGCTTAGATCCTTTATTTCAGGATGAAGCCGAATACGATGCCTTTTTGAAACGTCATGGAAATAATCATGTGAAAACCAGAGATCTCGCTTCATATAAAGGAGATTGCTATCTTGGTATTGATGCCGGCTCTACTACAACCAAAGTTGCACTGGTTGGCGAAGACGGTTCCTTATTGTACTCCTTTTACAGTAATAACAACGGCAGCCCACTTGCAACCTGTCTTCGTTCCATCAAGGAAATTTATAAACTTCTGCCGGAAGATGCCCACATAGTCCACTCCTGCTCTACCGGATATGGCGAGGCTTTAATTAAAGCTGCCCTCATGTTAGATGAGGGCGATGTTGAAACGGTATCACACTACTATGCTGCCGCTTTCTTTGATCCGGAAGTTGACTGTATCTTAGATATCGGTGGACAGGATATGAAATGTATTAAAATTAAAAACCAGACGGTAGACAGTGTTCAGTTAAACGAAGCATGTTCCTCCGGCTGTGGCTCTTTTATTGAAACTTTTGCCAAATCCTTGAATTTCAGTGTGCAGAATTTTGCCAAAGAAGCTCTTTTTGCCAAGAACCCGATTGATCTTGGAACACGCTGTACTGTTTTTATGAATTCCAAAGTAAAACAGGCACAAAAGGAAGGCGCCAGCGTTTCTGATATTTCTGCCGGACTTGCTTACTCTGTTATTAAAAATGCTTTATTTAAAGTAATTAAGCTTTCCGATGCAAGTGAACTTGGAAAACACATCGTTGTTCAGGGTGGTACTTTTTACAATGATGCCGTGTTAAGAAGTTTTGAAAAGATTTCCGGATTAGAAGCTACCAGACCGGACATTGCAGGTATCATGGGTGCGTTCGGTGCAGCATTAATTGCCAGAGAACGCCATACGAAGGATTACAAATCCACCATGCTTTCCATTGATGAAATCAACAACCTGACTTTTGACACGAAATTGACAAGATGTCAAGGCTGTACCAACCATTGTCTTCTGACAATCAATCTTTTCTCCGGCAATCGACGTTACATTACCGGAAACCGTTGTGAAAGAGGTCTTGGAAAAGAAAAGAATAAGGAGAATATTCCGAATCTTTTTGAATATAAGAATAAACGGATTTTTGACTACGAACCACTTTCTGAAACGGAGGCAGTCCGTGGAACAATTGGTATTCCAAGAGTCCTTAATTTATACGAAAATTATCCGTTCTGGGCTACTTTTTTTGCTGCGTTGAAATTCAGAGTTGTACTTTCTCCACAGTCCACCAGGGCCATTTACGAAATGGGAATTGAATCCATTCCGAGTGAATCTGAATGTTATCCGGCAAAATTAGCACACGGACATGTTTCCTGGTTAATTGAACAGGGAATTGACTGTATTTTTTATCCATGTATTCCATATGAACGTAATGAATTTCCGGATTCCAACAACCACTATAACTGCCCGATTGTAACCTCTTATGCTGAAAATATTAAAAATAATGTAGACGAAATTACCTCTGGAAAGGTTCGTTTCTTAAACCCATTCATGTCCTTTTCAGATCAAAAGGTTCTTTCAAAACAGTTAGAGGAAGTATTTAAAAAAGAGTTTGATATTCCGGCATCCGAAACAAGGGCTGCAGTAGATGCTGCCTGGAAGGAATTAAATCATACCAGAGAGGACATGAAGCGAAAGGGAGAAGAAGTCATTAAGTACTTAAAAGAAACCGGGAAACGCGGTATCGTCCTTGCCGGACGTCCTTATCATGTTGACCCTGAAATCAATCATGGTATTCCGGATCTTATTACCTCTTATGGGATTGCTGTGCTGACAGAGGACTCTGTTGCACACCTTGCTCCGGTAGAACGCCCGCTTATCGTCATGGATCAATGGATGTATCACTCCAGACTATACGCTGCGGCAAACTATGTCAAAACCACAGACAATCTAGACTTAATCCAGCTTAATTCTTTTGGCTGTGGACTGGATGCTGTTACTACCGACTGTGTCAACGATATTTTAACAAAATCAGGTAAGATCTACACCTGTCTTAAAATTGATGAAGTAAACAATTTAGGTGCTGCCCGCATCCGTATCCGTTCTCTTCTTGCTGCAATCCGCGTCAGAGAGATGCGTGGAACGGATAAAGACCGTAAAATTGTTCCGGCAAATTATACAAGAACCGTATTTACAGAAGAAATGCGTAAAAATTACACCATTCTCTGTCCGCAGATGTCTCCGATTCATTTTGAATTGTTACAGCCTGCTTTTAATACTGCCGGTTATAATTTAGTAGTCCTGTCAAACGATAACAAATCGGCTGTCGATGCAGGATTAAAATTTGTAAATAACGACGCATGCTACCCTTCTCTTATGGTCGTTGGGCAGATTATGGATGCTGTTTTATCTGGAAAATACGATATGACAAAAACTGCCGTTTTAATCTCACAGACCGGTGGTGGATGCCGTGCGAGCAACTATATTGGATTTATTCGCCGTGCCTTGGAAAAAGCAGGTTATCCAGACGTTCCTGTTATTTCAATCAACTTAAACGGGCTAGAAAAGAATCCGGGCTTTAAATTTACTCCGGCGCTCATTCAGCACGGACTATATGCATTGGAATTTGGTGATATTTTTATGCGTTGCCTCTATCGTGTCAGACCATACGAAGCAGAAAAAGGTGCCGCCAATGCCCTTCATGAAAAATGGAAAGAAAAAGTCATTGCATTTATCACGCAGGATAAGATTTTATCACACAAACAATTCAAACAGATGTGCCGCGATATTATCCGCGATTTTGACAATCTGCCAATGCTTGATATTAAAAAACCTCGCGTCGGCGTTGTCGGCGAAATTTTGGTTAAATTCATGCCGGCTGCAAACAATTACCTGGTTGATCTTTTGGAATCCGAAGGTGCCGAGGCTGTTGTTCCGGACTTAACCGATTTCTTACTTTACTGCTTCTACAACCAGAACTTTAAGGTAGAGAATCTTGGTTCCAGTAAGAAAACCCGTCTTTTCTGCAACATGGGAATTAAATTCTTTGAGTGGTTAAGAAGTGCAGCAAGAGATGAATTTGAAAAGAGTAAACATTTCACCCCGCCTGCCCATATTGAGACCCTTGCAAAATATGCAAATGAAATCGTTTCTATGGGAAATCAGACCGGAGAAGGATGGTTTTTAACCGGAGAAATGCTGGAGCTTATTCACACCGGAACCAACAATATTGTCTGCACACAGCCATTTGCCTGTCTGCCGAATCATATTGTAGGAAAAGGTGTTATCAAGAAAATAAGACACGAATACCCACTTTCCAACATTGTAGCGATTGACTATGATCCGGGTGCCAGCGAGGTAAATCAGTTAAACCGTATCAAATTAATGCTCTCTACGGCAAACAAAAATCTCGCAAAGGAAAACAAACAAAATCACGTTGGCTAAAAAGTTTATATTTATTTAATAATTTTTGAAACCCTTGAAAACTCAAGGGTTTCTTTATTTTGTTAGCACTCATTTTTAAAGAGTGCTAATTTTCTATTGACTTTTCTTTTTTTGCGTTATAATATCTTATTTGTAAAGTTTTTCTATTTGTAAAAAGAACAAAAGCAAACTGCTTTTTGCCTTCAAAATATAATTAAAGGAGTGTTGATTTATGAGTAACAAACATGGAAATCTTTCTATTGACAGTGATAATCTTTTCCCGATTATTAAAAAATGGCTCTATTCTGACCATGACATTTTTTATCGTGAATTAATCAGTAATGGGTGCGATGCCATCACCAAGTTGAAAAAGCTTGAAATGATGGGTGAATACACACTTCCAAATGATTACAAACCAAAAATTGAAGTCATTGTAAATCCGGATGAAAAAACATTAAAATTCATTGATAATGGTCTTGGTATGACTGCAGATGAAGTCGAAGAATACATTTGTCAGATTGCTTTCTCCGGTGCAACAGATTTTATTGAAAAATATAAGGACAAAGCCAATGACGACCAGATTATCGGTCACTTTGGTCTTGGCTTCTACTCTGCTTTTATGGTAGCAGATGAAGTAGCAATCGATACTTTATCTTATAAAGAAGGTTCTACTCCGGTTCACTGGACTTGTGACGGTGGTTCTGATTATGATATTACAGATGGCGACAAAACTACAGTTGGTACAGAAATCACCTTATTCTTAAATGATGACTGCTTAGAGTTTGCAAATGAATATCGTGCAAGAGAAGTCATTGAAAAATACTGCTCTTTCATGCCTACCGAAATTTATCTGACAAAAGCAAATGCAGAACCGGAATACGAAACCATCGCACCGGAAGATAAATTAGACACGGATACCGTCATTGAAACAATTGTAGAAGAAGCAAAGACAGAAGAAAAAGAAAATGAAAACGGTGAAAAAGAAATCGTTGAGGTTTCTCCTAAAACCGAAAAATTAAAAATTTTAAAACGTCCGGTTCCGTTAAATGATACTAATCCATTATGGGCAAAAAATCCTAAGGACTGTACCGATGAAGAATACAAAGCTTTCTATCGCAAGGTATTTATGGATTACAAAGAGCCTTTATTCTGGATTCATTTAAATATGGATTATCCGTTCAATTTAAAAGGTATTTTGTATTTCCCGAAAATCAACACCGAATATGATTCCATTGAAGGAACCATTAAATTATATAACAATCAGGTATTTATTGCCGATAACATCAAAGAAGTCATTCCTGAATTCTTAATGCTCTTAAAAGGTGTCATTGATTGTCCGGATCTTCCACTCAATGTATCCAGAAGTGCATTACAAAATGACGGATTTGTCAAAAAGATTTCCGAATATATCACAAAGAAAGTTGCAGATAAACTCATCGGTATGTGCAAAACCGAAAAAGAATCCTATGAAAAATACTGGGATGATATCAGCCCGTTCATTAAATTCGGTTGCTTAAAAGATGAAAAATTCTGTGATAAGATGAATGATTACATTTTATTCAAGAACCTTGACCAGAAATATTTAACACTTCCGGAACTCTTAAAAGCAGACGAAGAAGAAAATGCTGATACTTCCTCTGAAGCATCGGAAGAAAAGAGTGACGCTTCCGAAACCAAAGCAGAAGAAAACGCTGATGGTTCCACAAACGATACAGAAGAAGAAAAAGATACCAGAAATGTGATTTATTATGTTACAGACGAGGCACAGCAGAGTCAGTACATTAACCTTTTCAAAGAACAGGGCATGGATGCGGTTATTTTAAATCACAACATTGACTCTTCTTTCATTTCCCAGTTAGAGCGAAGAAATGAAAAATACAAATTCATGCGTATTGATGCAGACGTTACCGATTCTTTAAAAGAAGAAGACAGCGAAGATTTAACTGCTGCGACGGATACTTTAACAGAAACTTTCCGCAAAGCACTTGGAAAGGATAAACTGAATGTTAAAGTTGAAAAATTAAAAAATGCAGATATTTCTTCTATCATCACACTTTCCGAAGAAGGCAGACGTATGCAGGATATGATGAAAATGTATGCTATGAATGGCATGGGTGGTTTTGACTCCTCTATGTTTGAAGGTGATGTTACCCTGACTTTAAATGCCAATAACGAACTCGTAAAATATATCTTAGACAACAAAGATTCCGAACACGTTCCTGCATTCTGTGAACAATTATATGACCTTGCAATGTTAAGCAACCAGCCATTATCACCGGAAGCTATGACGAAATTCGTAAAGAGAAGTAATGATATCATGTTACTTCTTGCGAAATAATTAAAAACGTACTTTATAAATTTCACTCATAACACAAAACCGCAAAAGTGTCCTTTCACACCTTTGCGGTTTTCTTTTAAATAATAATTTACTAGTCACAATACTGTTCATATACTACAAAAAAGCTATTGGTCTTAATTTCACCACTGTAATCTAACTCCGTTTTCTCCCAGAGCTCTTTATTTAACATGGAATCCTGTTTTGCGACAAAGTCATCATAAGCATCATTAAATGCCGTCTTTTCTCTTTGTTCTGCGATTTTCACTTTATTTTCCTGTGTTAATTCTTCATCATACTTGTTCACACATTCGATAAAATAATAACCATCTTCTGTCGTAAGGCAACCGGTAATATCACCATCTTCCATAGAAAATATGGTATCTTCCACCTCTTGCGGCATCATCCCACGCCCTAATGTCACTTCTATCTCAGCCGCCTCATTATATTCACTGGCAAGTGCAGAAAAATCGTCTCCGTTTGCCAAACGCCCGGCAACTACATCTGCAACTTCTCTTTTGGTCACAAAAATTTGCATCGCATGCATGATACGCGCTTCATCATCACTCACCTCTTCATTCACACTTTCTGTCAGTGCATGATAAAGCTTATCTGCCAACGCATAATTCTGATACATCGTCTGAAGCGTTTCTTCCGACACATCCATGTATTTAACTTCTGCGTCATTCAGCGAGCTATAGTATGATTTTGCTGCCTCTTTTGTCTTTGCAATTTCATCTTCACTCAATGAAATCCCCTGTTCTTCTGCCAACAGATCCATGCAGGTAATTCTCGCCAGTTCACTGATGGTAAGATCACGGATATATTTTTCCAACGCTTCACTGCTGTTTTTTTCCTCTAACAGATTAAGTCCATAAGCTGTTCCGTATATATTCTGATAATTACATAAATATACCTTGGCTTCCGGCAACGTGCAGGTATGTTCCCCGATCCGGAACACATCCTTAGAACCAAGTCCTGTCGTAAACACTACTTTTCTTCCTGCAACAGTACAACCACTTAACAACATGCAAAAAAGAAGCAGTAAAACAATGATTAAATTTTTCCTTCGTAGTTTCATTTTTCTATTCCTGTTCTAATGTTTTTAAAATACTTCTTGCCACGGAAAGACCATTCGCAGATGCCTGCTGTAATCCTCTCGTCACAGAAGAACCATCTCCGACTGCACGCAAGCCTTTGATATTGGTCTCAAAATCCTTATTTACCACAACCTTATTGGAATAGAACTTAACCTCTACACCATATAATAAAGTCTCATCACTGGCAAGTCCCGGTGTCACCTTATCGAGTGCCTCTATCATTTCTACGATATCAACCATAATTCGATGCGGAAATACCAAAGACAAATCGCCCGGCACAGCATCTTTTAAAGTAGGAATCAGATTGTTACGGCAAAGACGCTCCTCGGTCGTTCTTCTTCCGCGTTTAAAATCTCCAAAAGTCTGCACCATAATCTTACCGTCACAAAGCATATTGGAAAGCTGTGCAATCTGTTTTCCATATTTAATCGGTGTACGGAATGGTTTGGTAAAATTCTTTGATACCAGTAACGCAAAGTTGGTATTTGTCGTTTTAAAATCAGCAGATTTATATGCGTGTCCATTGACGACCGCAAGCCCGTCATCATAATATTCCGTTGCCACTTCACCTGACGGATTCGTACAGAAGGTACGAACCTTATCATCAAATGTCGGTGTATGATAGACAAGTTTTGCTTCGTATAGATTCTTATTTAAAAAATCCATCACTTCATCACGCACTTCCACGCGCACTCCAATATCTACGGTACCGACTTCTGTTTCCACATCATGCACCTGACACACACGAGAAAACCAGTCTGCTCCTTCTCGTCCTACGGCAGAAACTACTTCCGCAGCATAATAAGTCTCTCCCTTTTCTGTCACAACACCCTTTGCTGCCCCATCTTCAATCAGAATATCCGCTATCATGGTATCAAATAAAATCTCTACACCGGCTTCCAACAAATCTGCCTGTAATCTGGCATAAATCTTATACCCTTCCTCTGTTCCGAGATGACGGATTGGACATTCAATTAATTTCAGATTCGCATTGATGGCTTTTCTACGAATCTCACGAATTTCCTTTTCTTTATCCACACCATAAATGTTTTTATCCGCACCAAACTTTAAATAAATCTCATCGGATTCATGAATTAACTTTGTTGCTTCATCATAGCCTAAAATTTCCGGAAGATTTCCACCTACATCCGCAGATAACGATAACTTACCATCGGAAAATGCACCGGCTCCCGCAAATCCGGTCGTGATAGAACATGGTTTACAGCCTACACAGACATTCGTTTTTCGCTTCGGGCACTGTCTGTTCTCGATTCTCCTTCCCTTTTCTATCATAAGTACTTTAAGTTCCGGTCTGGTATGTATCAACTCATATGCACAAAAAATTCCGGATGGTCCGGCACCAATAATAATCACATCATAATTTTCCATAAAAATCCCCCTTTTTATGCTTCCACAATAAGATATCTTCCATCACCAACTACAAATACTTCCTCGGCACTTAAAATTTCTTCTTCGCTCATACCGGAAATATCTGCTCCACTTTCTTCAAAATACTTTTTTACTTCTTTTTTATTTTTGCAAACGACCGCCATACAGTCCTCTAAAAATTCTTCCGCTTCCTCTAATGTCTCTGCTACATTCTCCGGAAAAAGCTGTAACTGATGTTTTAAGAAACAATTTAAACATGCTTTATCATAATTCATTGGTATACTTCCTTTCTCTTATACTCACCCCGAATTATTCACAGCCACCACACAAGCAAGCTTGACGCGCAAATTACAGATTTTACTTGGCTGCTGTGAATAATTCGGGCTCACCCTTAACATCATATTATGAAACCTCTAAAATATCAATGCCAAGTTCCAACAATTTCTGATAAATTCCGGCAATCGGAAGACCTACCACATTATTATAATCACCTTCTATTTTTTCAATAAATGCTGCAAATTTCCCCTGTATTCCATAGGAACCTGCTTTATCCATCGGCTCTTTTGTGGCAATATAAGATAAAATCTCATCTTTTGTCATCGGATACACAAAAACCTTTGTCTTTTCTGCAAATACAATCTCTTTCCTTTCCAGTGGATTCTGAACAATAAGTGCCACACCGGTATACACTGCATGCGCTTTCCCCTGTAACATGGAAAGCATCCGGTACGCATCTTTTTCATCCTTTGGTTTCCCAAAAATCTCATCCCCATATGCTACAACGGTATCGGCACCAATCACAAGTACCGGTTCTTCTTCATCTTTTGCAACTTCTCTTGCCTTTTGTAATGCAAGCTCTTTTACCACTTCCCCTGGTAAGTTTTTCGTAATCTTTTCTTCTCCCTTCGCCGGCTCTATCATAAACTTCACACCGATTTGTTCTAATAGTTCTTTCCGCCTTGGCGATGCACTCGCAAGTATAATTTTCATTTTCTGTCCTCTTTTCGCTTTTTCAGACTATAATTTCCTGTTTTAAATGGAAAGAATAAATAATCTTTTCTTTCACCTTTTTCCCGGTTGCTTCAAAAAGTGCTCTTTCATATAAGTCAAGCTGTGTCTTATAACGCCCGATTAGCTGCTCTGCCCTGTCTACGGAATCCGTCTTATAATCCATAATAACAATTTCATCATCCTCATAGAAAAACGCATCCACAATTCCCTGAACCAGCACCAGCTCTTCACTATCGCAATCCCAGATTTCTTTTGCCGGAACCCCTAAAACGAATGCTTTTTCCCGGAATAACTCGCCTCGCTCATCTGCCTGCATCATACGTCTGGCAAGATCCGAGGTGAAAAATCCGGTAAGCATTGGAACACAGATTAATTCATACATTTCCTCATCCATACGACCTGCCTCTTCCAACAAATGAAGTTGTTTGGTAAGCCACCCAGAGAGTTCCTTTTTATTCAACGACACATAAGGTAACGTGTCCGCAAACGGAAGACACTGCATAGCAAGATGAACCGCACTTCCTCTCATTGCTCCTTTATTTTCCCGATTTTGTTTTTCTATAAAATCCGGAACAATATCCACGGTATCTTCCGGCTCAAACCAGGTTACACTTTCCTTTTCTTCCTCCAAAAATTCCATGTGTGCATGCTTAATATCAGAAACCGATACTTTGGTGCGAATATCCTTTTCCTTCTCATAAGGATAAGAAAAAGAAAGACGATTTTTAATTTTTTCGTAAATATCATGATCGGCAGAGCCGGATAAATTTTTTATCTGTTCTTCCTTTAACATCGTTTGCAAATCTTCTGCCACCTGTGTTTCGACAAAATCCTTTTTTGAAAAAACCTGAATTTTATATTTGTCCTCATAAGCATAAAGAGCCGGAAGCACCCAGTCAAAAAAGGTCATCGCACTGCTTCGTTCCAGATAAGATAAATTTTTTGCTTCTCCCTGTTTTTTATATTCTTCCAGTTTTTTTCCGGCATCTTTTAAGCAACCGGTCAAAATCAGCTTTTCCTTTGCTCTGGTCAGTGCCACGTAAAGCACACGAAGTTCTTCTCCTCGGTTTTCCGCATTGGTTTGATGCATCAGGGCACGTTTTAATAGAGTCGGCGTCTTCGTGCGTCTTTTGGCATCCATATAATCCAGACCAATTCCAAAATCAGGGTGCAGAATCAGGCGGCTTTTTGTATCCTGCATATTAAAATTTTTCCCCATACCGGAAACAAATACAATCGGAAATTCCAGCCCCTTACTCTTATGAATACTCATAATCCGCACTGCATTATCATTTTCTCCGACAATGTCCGCCTCTCCATAATCCACATCATATTTATGCAACTTTTCAATATAACGCACAAAATGAAACAAACCTTTATAACTGGTATTTTCATAGGAAATTGCCCGCTCAATCAACATATTGACATTCGCGCGTTTCTGCTCCCCTGCCGGAAGTGCCGTAATATAATCCAGATATCCGGTTCTTTCCAATACAGTCATAAGTAATTCATGCACCGGTGTATACGGCACTAATGCACGAAATTCCTCTAATTGCTCCAAAAACTGTTCCAGGTGCTTCACAAGAGCTTTCTCGGCATGTTCATTCTCCTTAGAAACATACCAGAGGATACTGTCATAAAACTCTTTTTTATCCGATGCCACTTTGATTTTTGCCAGATCTTCACCAGAAAAACCACCAATTACAGAATGTAACACTGCCGCAAGCGGAATATCCTGCCTGGGATTATCTATGATACGAAGCATATTTAACACCGTCTGAATCTCAATTGTCGAAAAATATCCGGTCTTTGAAGGTGTTATTGCAGGAATTCCCTGCTGCATCAACACTTTTACAAATGTATCCGCATAATTACTGACACTACGAAGTAAAATGACAATATCTCCATAAGTGGCCGGTCGTAATTTCCCGGTCTCTTTCTCTGTTACCAGCTGCGTTTTCAGCAACTTTTTTATCCGCGTTGCAACAAGATTGGCTTCCAGCTCCTTTTTATCCCAATCTGGTTCTGTCAGATTCTCATTTTCTTCCTTTTCCTCTGCAACAAGAACTTCCATACAAAAATCATCTTTTTGGTCTGTCCTGGGATAATCCGCTCCCACATACAACGCTGCCTCTTTGTCATATACAATGTTGCCAAGATCCTTTTTCATAATCTGATAAAAAATATCATTGACACCATCAAGCACTTCCTTACGGCTTCTAAAGTTTTTCTGTAAATCAATGCGCTGTTTTTCTCCATCATCAGTCGTATAAGTATCAAACTTTTCCATAAACAACTCCGGTCTCGCCAGACGAAAACGATAAATGCTCTGTTTTACATCGCCAACCATAAAAAGATTGTTCTGCCCGAACCGTTCTCTTGAAATTGCTTTTAAAAGTGTCTCCTGCACAAAATTGCTGTCCTGATATTCATCAATCATGATTTCATCAAACAATTTTGCAAACTCATCTGCTGTCTCCGTTGGTTCTTTCGTTTCTTCGTTGATTAAAATCTTTAATGCAAAGTGTTCCATATCAGAAAAATCGACCAGATTTTTATTTCGTTTTTCTAATGCAAATGCTTCTTCATAACTTTTTGTCAGCGTAATCAGCATTTTTGCCATCGGTGCAGTCTTTTCCAAATCACCAAGAATATCTTCCGGTGCTTTAAAAAAGTATTTGTCACGAAGGTCCTTTACCGTCTTTTTCATTTCATCACGCATTGCCTGCACTCGTTCTTTTTTTTCTAAATCTCCTGCAAATTTTCTTGCCGCTGCAAGTTTTGGGAACGCTATAGCATACGCATTTATTCCTGCACTTAACTCTTCGTACTTCTCTAATTGTACAAGGTCTGTAAGACATTCTACATCTTCCTTTAATGCATCCTCATACATATAAGGGCCATCGGATTCCTGACAAATACCAAGAGCTTCTCTTATCATCACAAGGCAGTCAGCAAGCGTTTCTTTCACAGAATCTACCAGTGTAACTAACCATACACTGTTTTCTGCTTCTTCTGCTGTAAAGCCCGACTCACAGGAAGTAAGCCACTCCATTGGCCACGGATAGCTCAAAGAATAATCATGCAGCTTCAAAATCATGTCACGGATTGCCTGATCATTTTTTGCATTACCGTAGCTTTCCACAAAAGTCAGAAATTCATCAGAACCAGCTTCATAATACGACTCAAGTACCTGATCTAAAACATCAGAACTAAGAAGGGCAAGCTCTCCGTCCTCTGCCACACGAAAATTCGGCTCCAGATCGATTTTATGAAAATAATTCCGAATCACATAAAGGCAAAAACTGTCAATTGTGGTAATCTGTGCATGATGCACCAAAGTTGCCTGTTTTGCCAGATGCGTATCCGTCGGATTCTGCTCTAATCTTTCTTCAATGGCATCTCTGATACGCTCCCGCATCTCAGCTGCAGCCGCATTTGTGAATGTTACAATAAGCAATCTGTCAATATCCACTTTATCTTCGATAATCTTCGTTAAAATACGTTCTACCAAAACTGCTGTCTTACCCGAGCCTGCAGCAGCAGATACTAAAATATTCCGGTCTCTTAACTCAATGACTTTCTTTTGGTCACAGGTCCACGTCATCCCCATGGGCTGCCTCCTTTCTCATTTCTGCTATAATATCCGTATCAGAATCAAACCGTTTTAATTTACGATAAGAAAATCCCTCCATCCGCTCATCAAAGCCACATACACCATGATACGGACAATAAGAACATGCCTCTCTTTTCTCTGTTTTGTACGGAGATACCTCAATATCTCCTTTTAATATTTCTGTTCCAAGTTTCTGAATCTTCTGGTTTACATAATTCGAAATCGTCTGAAATTCTTCTTCATTTACCGCATGGGAACCGCTTCGTAAAGAACCATCTTTTTTACGCCCAACCGGAAGAATCACTGAATTTCCCTCTAAATCATGCTCCATCGCATCAATCACTTCCGGCGCAGCATTAACAAGACCATCCAGTTTCAACTTACTTAAGATCTCTTCAAAAATCTGTTCTTCTGATTTTTCTTCTGTCATATCAACAAATGGATCATCCATATGATAATAAAATATTCCACCCGGATGCACTTCTTTTTCCGGATGCTTTTTTTTCATAAGTTCTAATCCGGCATTCAAGTAAACGACCAGCTGTAACTGAAGTCCATGATAAATAGACAAAAGTTCGAACTGTGTACTTCCTCCGGACTTATAATCCATAATCTTCACATAGATATCATCCTCATTCTGCCAGACATCCATCCGGTCAATTCTACCGCGCAAACGCATTTTTTCTTCTTCGTTTAAGACAAAATTCGTCGCATCAAGTTCTTCCGTAAAGGAAAAATTGACCTCATAATTTTCCGGTAAAAAACTGCCTCTTCGAATCTGTTCCGTGAGCGTTATAATTGTCCTTTTTAACAAATAATGCATTCTTTCTACCATATAGGCATCCTTTGCCGTATCATAAAGCGCCGTATTGCGCATGGATGCAACCGCATCGCTTAATGCGTCCTTTAAAAGCGTTTGCATCATTTCATCCGGCACGGTAAACCAGTTATATTTCGTTTTTTCTAATGCTTTGGAATAATCCTCAATTGCCTGATGCAAAATATTTCCAAGGTCTACCGGAGCAAATTCACTGATTTGCCGCTCATTTAGCCCAAGTCCATAAGTTAAGAAATGGGAAAACGCACACGAAGCAAAACGCTCCAGTCTCGTTACGCTGTTCTCTAACACGCTTCCATACAAGGCACGTGCAACGAAAGGAGATAATTGTTCTTTTGTATGACTATAAAATGCCGCATCAAGAAGTGATTCTATTTTTCCTGCCCATGCTTCGTTTTTTTGATACCATGCATAAAGTGCCCGCCATGTTTCATTTATCTTTCCCTCTTTGGCATCCTTAAGCCCCTCTAAAAATATCGGAAGACTGCTTTTTGGCGTAACGAGCCTTAGGTCTTTTTCATTTTCCATTTCTTCTAACAATGGAAAAATCTTTTTTACAACACCAATCAAATAAGACTTTCTAAGTGCCGTTCCATCCGTTCCCACTCTGGCATAGGTAAGATACAAACGCTCGGATGGTTTTGTCATATTAAGATAAAGATAGAATTTCTGCATAAAGGCACGCTCTCTTTCCGTTGGGGAAAGCGTAATATCTTCCTGTAACAATTTTTCCCGCTCTAACTGCGAAATAATACCGCCTTTTCCATCTGCTTTTGGAATAATTCCATCATTTAAGCCAAGGAAAAATAATACCTTAATATGCTCTAATCGTGTTCGTTCGATATCTCCAATGACCACCCTGTCGTATCCCGGCGGAATCACAGCGACATTGGCTGCTTCAAAACCGGCATCCAAAATTTCCCGGTATTCCTTTAAAGAAAGTACTTCATCTCCCAGTAAATCAACCATTTTCTGAAACAAATCCATGATAATCTCATAAATCTGTTCATATTCTTTTGCCATCTCAAGCTCACCGGCCTGCTCAAACTCTTTCGCATGTTGTTTCAATTGTTCCTGCATCTCATGCTTTACAATAAATTGATACAATTCCACGGTTTTATCCAAAAGTGTTGCATCTTTTCTTTGAAAAGTTTCTCTAAGCGGTGTAAAAAGAGAAACAAACCTTTCTCTTATTGCATTTAATGGTTCTAGCGCTTCTTCCTTTAAACCTTTTGGAATACGCACCCATTTTTTAGACCAGCGGGAATATCCACGGATTCCGGTTGCAAGCACATAGTTTTCCACTTGATCAATCGCATCCTCGCTTTCTGCCGTAAGTCCGGTTCTATAATAACGAAACACACTTTCATAGGAAAAATCCTGTTCTATGATTTCTAATGCTGCTCTTATCAGCTCTGTGAATGGATGAAATAAAACCCCTTTCGTCTGATCCATAAAAATTGGAATCTCATAGGTATCAAAAATTTCTTTTGCGTAATTGGCATAAGTCTCCTCTGCTCCGGAAACAATCGCAAAATCTCTGTAACGATAACCTTCCTCACGTACCAAGCGTCTGATTTCACCTGCTGCAAAAAGAAGTTCTTCTTTTGGATTTTTTAATGTTAAAATCCTGATACTGTCCTGTTCTTTTCTATAGCGTTTATAAGTATTCCGAAACAGATTCTGCTCTAAGTGATATAACGCTTCCGCATGTAAAAAACGCTTTTTATTCCCCTCTCTTTGCACAATCGGCTCGTTTATTTCTGTATCACACTCTTCGGCAATCGTAAGAAGTTCCCGAATCATTTTTTTACTCATAAAAAACAGATCCTGAATCTGTGGATTTTCATAGAAATTTTCCCTGTCATCAATCGTTACCGTCACATAGATATCTTTTACAAGCGGAAATAAAACACGCAATAATTTATTCTGTATCGGTGTAAATCCGGTAAATCCATCAAACACTAAGGTGCTATCTTTTAATAACGCAGACTCGCCCGCAAGGTCTGCCAACAAATCCAAAATTTCTTCTGTCGTAATATAAGTATCACTAAGATAATCTAAAAAGCCCTGATACATCGTGACAACATCTTGCATTTTATAGGAAAAAGAACTTGTTTCCTTTTCGCTCACCGTTTCTATCATCTCCGGTGTCACGTTATACTGCATAAATTCGGAAATCAAAGATTTCAGTTCCCCGATATATCCCATCTTTTTTAAATTTCCGCCTAATACTTTAAGTTCTTTTTGTTTTTCTCCGGCTACTTTCCGTAAAACCAGATTTTTTCCGGTTTCCTCAAGTACGACAAAATCCGTCTTGCCGAGTTCATCAAAAACTCGAAATGCAAGACGGTTAAAACTCAAAACATCAATATTCATAATTGCATGCTTCGGATGCAGACTGATTAATTCCTTCTGTGTCTGCATCGTAAATTGCTCCGGAACCAGAATCAGATAATTCTGCCTCGGATTCTTCATGGATTCCTCCACTACTTTCTGATACAAATAAGTGGACTTTCCACTGCCGGAACCTCCTAAAATAAACTGTAATGCCATAGCATTTATCCTTCCTTCTTTTTCGGAAACAGAACGGAGATTTTTGTTCCAACGCCAATCTCACTGTTAAGCTCTAATTTTGCATGATGCTGTGCTACAATATGCTTTACAATTGCAAGCCCAAGTCCTGTTCCGCCGGTCTGCTTTGAGCGACTCTTGTCCACACGATAAAAACGTTCAAAGACCCGGTTCTTATGCTCATCCGGGATACCGATTCCGGTATCTTCTACCGAAAGAATCACATTGTCATTTGTTTCTCCCACAGATACCGTTACACTTCCACCCTTTTTATTATAACGAATGGCATTGTCACACAAATTATATAAAAGCTCATTCATCATTTCTTTATTCGCATTAAGATGGGTACTTTTTCCCACTAATTTTAAGGTAACATCGTGTTTTCCCGCATTCATTTCCAGCATACTCACACACTTGACTGCCATCTCATACAAGTCAAGATTCTCATACAAAATTACTTCTGTAGACACATCCAGTTCAGACAATCGAATAATATCATTAATAAGAGTCAGCAACCGATTCGCACTCTGGTGGATTTCACCCGCAAAACGAACCACATCCTCATCATTTGCCATTCCATTTTCAATCAGTTCCGAATAACCTGAAATGGATGTTAATGGTGTTTTTAACTCATGTGATACATTTGCCGTGAATTCCTGCCGCATATCTGCATTTTTCTTAATATCATCATGCTGTTCCTGTATCGTTGTAATAAAAGGCTTTAATTCCTTATAAGTACAGATGGATTCTAAATGATCCATATCATTTGCCATCTGCTCAATCGGCGTAACAATACTTTTGGTAAGATAATGTGCAAGCACTGCCCCAAGCACTGCAAGAAACATGGCAAGTACTATGGCAATTGGAAAAGACGGTGCCAAAATACTAAAAAGATTTCCCGTTTCCTTCGCTACACGAAATACTCTGCCATCGCTAAGGCGCACTGCATAATAAAACATACTCTGGCCCACTGTCTCAGAAGTACGGATTGACTCGCCTTCTCCATCCTTTACCGCCTGTTCGATTTCCGGACGATTCTCATGATTCTCCATACCGGCAATATCCACATCACTGTCATATTCTACTTTTCCGTCTTCCCCGATTAAGGTAATACGAAGATTATCCTTTGATGCATTATATTCCATATGTTCCATGTCATCAAAAACACCTGTGCCCATCAGTATATGGGTACAGGTTTTCAAATTCTGCATAATCTCTTTTTTAAGAACATTATAACTCACTGCCACTGAAATTCCAAGTGTCAGCAAAATCGCTGTAAGCGACATAATAAGAAATTGCATATTAATCTTTTTTTTCATATATTACTCCATTCGATATCCTACGTTTCGAACTGTTTTAATCCGGCTGCCGGATTCTCCAAGTTTTTGCCGCAAAGTCTTGATATGCATATCTAAAGTCCTTGACTCTCCTTCATAATCCATGCCCCACACACGAACCATAATTTCCTCTCTTGGAATTACAATTCCTGCATTCTGTAATAACATCTTTAAAAGTTCAAATTCTTTATAAGTCAGATCGCATGGTTTCTCATTGATGCAGACCATACGTTTCTCATCGTCTAACACAATATCGCCAAGCGTCAGGAATTTTTCCTCTGACATATTCTGGCTACGCCTTAATAATGCTTTGGTTCTTGAAATCAGCTCCATCACTCCAAACGGCTTGGTAAGATAATCATCTGCCCCAATATCAAGCCCTTTGACTTTGTCCATTTCAGATGTCTTCGCTGTGACAAGAATAATCGGAACCCTCCTTGTTTCTGCTTTTTTACGAAGCTTTTTTACAATTTCAAGCCCATCCTCATCCGGAAGCATGATATCCAGAAGGACTAAATCCGGCACACGTTCCCGCACTTTTAAATAAAAATCCTTTGCACATTCAAAATCTTCAATCGTATAACCTGAATTTTTTAATGCGAAACATTCAATTTCCCTGATATTTACATCATCTTCCACAACATAAATCAGTGCCATATTTTCCCCCCCTATTCCGGCAGAGCATATTTCTTATTGTATTCGTGATACATCTTCTCAAAATTCTCATTTTCTTCCTGTTTTACTGCATCCAGATACTCATGTGTTTCCAATGCATCTTCCTGAATCTGAATCATATAAACTGCAATATTCGAACAGTGGTCTGCCACACGCTCTAAATTCATTGCGATATCCGATAATAAAAATCCAAGTTCCAGTGTACATTTCTGCTTACGAAGACGTTTCATATGACGCTTCTTTTCTTCTTTATCAAGATTATCAATAACTTCTTCTAACGGCTCTACCTGATTGGCTTTTTTAATATCTTCATTTTCAAATGCCTCACAGGTCATCTCTACAATATTTTTTACTGCGGCAAAATAAACCGAAAGCTCTGCCTTTGCCTTGTCTGAAAAGGACTCCTTGCTCTTACTCAGTTTTTTTGCAATCTCAGAGAGATTCGTCGCATGATCTGAAATACGCTCAAAATCAATAATGCAATGCTGTAACATCGTTACTGTCTGCAAATCTTCTTTTGAAATTGGTTTTGCACTAATCTGCAACAAGTAGGTACCAATTCCATCTTCATAATGATCTACCTTCTCCTCTAATTGTGCCACTTTTTCTGCCATATTGCTATCATATTTTTCTAATAACTGAAAAGCATAAAACAAAGATTCCTTTGCCGTTTTTGCCATATCTTCTGCTGCATGTTTTGCCTGCTGAACAGCAAATGCCGGTTTTTCCAGAAAACGGGCATCAAGAACAGTACCGGAAGCACTTTCTGCCACCGCTTCCTGTTCCGGAATCGTAAGCTTTGCTAATTTGACCAGACCGTTTCTAAACGGAAGCAATGCAAAGGTTGCCAGAACATTAAATACACTGTGTACTACCGCAATCCCGGCTGCATTTGCGCTTTCTTCCAAAAAAGCAAATGGTGAAAACGCATTGATTGTATAAAATACAATCATAAACAGAACCGTACCAATAATATTAAAATACAAATGCACCAGTGCAGCACGCTTTGCATTCTTATTTGCACCAACAGAAGAAATCATTGCCGTCACACAAGTTCCGATATTCTGCCCCATAATAATTGGAATTGCAGCACCATAACTTACGGAACCGGTCACACAAAGTGCCTGTAAAATACCAACCGATGCTGAAGAACTCTGAATGACTGCTGTTAAGACCGCTCCTACAATCATACCAAGAACCGGATTTTTAAACATCGTAAAAAGACTTGTAAATTGTGGTACATCAGCCAGTGGCTTTACTGCCGCACTCATCATATCCATACCGAACATGAGAATGGCAAACCCCATCATAATTGTTCCCACATCTTTTTTCTTTTCATTTTTGGTAAAGAGTAACAAAATCACACCGATAAATGCAAAAATCGGTGAAAATGATGTCGGTTTTAACAGATTAAGGAAGAAATTGTCACTTTCAATTCCAACCAGACTTAAAATCCATGACGTTACTGTTGTTCCTACATTGGCACCCATGATGATACCGACTGTCTGCTCTAACTTCATGATTCCGGAATTGACAAATCCAACCACCATAACCGTGGTTGCCGACGATGACTGTATGACTGCCGTAACACCACAGCCAAGTAACACCGCTTTTATCGGAGTATTTGTCATCTTTTCCAGAATACGCTCCAGCTTTCCGCCGGAAGTTTTGGCAAGTCCGTCTCCCATGATATTCATACCATACAAAAACAGTGCCAATCCACCAAGTAGTGCCAAAAGATTAAAGAAATCCATAATATTCTCCTTGTATTCGACTTTTTCCAACGTAAAGTATAATTTAACTATGTAAAATACAGGAGTTTTTTATGTAAAATCTATGTAAAATTTTATTTCTCTGACTTATGCTCCCCGGTAATGGAAAAAATAACCCACTCAGAAATATTGGTCGCATGATCCCCAATTCGCTCTAAATACTTTGCAATCATAAGAAAATCTGTTGCCTGTTCCCCATTGTCTGTATTTTGGGAAATTAATTCAATCAGTTCACTCTTCACTTTCATAAAGAGGTCATCTACAACATCATCTTTTCCAATAACTTCACCTGCCAGTACCACATCCTTATTCACAAATGCTTCAATACTTTTTACCAGCATAACGGATGCTTCTTTTGCCATATTCTGTATGGTTTCCAGCTCTTTTATGTATTTCTGGTCTGCCAGCTGAATTGTAATCTCTGAAATATCAGATGCCTGATCCCCGATTCGTTCCATATCCGTAATCATTTTTAAAGCAGAAGAAATCACTCGTAAATCCTTTGCTACCGGTTGCTGCTGCAATAACAATTTGAGGCAGAGATGTTCAATTTCTCTCT
Organism: Roseburia hominis; assembly: GCF_021531695.1. Classification (GTDB taxonomy): domain Bacteria; phylum Bacillota; class Clostridia; order Lachnospirales; family Lachnospiraceae; genus Roseburia_D. The sequence goes on from NZ_JADYUI010000006.1 coordinate 72,077, forward strand.
CTTTGTCATCAATCTCCTCATCCATCTCAATCGTATCCTGTGCAAGCTTAACATCCTTATTTACCAGTGCGGAAATGGCTTTCTCAATTGCCTTTTCGATCAGACTTCCCATTTCTATCAATTCATCATTTAAATGTATCAACTCACGGTCAAAGCGATTTCGCATATCTTTTTCTCCCTTCCTTAACCAAAACGTCCTGTAATATAATCTTCTGTTCTTTTATCTTTCGGCATGGAAAATAACTGCTCTGTCTGACCATGCTCTACCAATTCTCCCAACAGGAAAAATGCTGTTTCATCTGAAACACGCGTTGCCTGCTGCATATTATGTGTCACCATGACGATTGTATATTTTTCTTTTAATTCCAACACCAGATCTTCGATTTTAGAAGTAGAAATCGGATCAAGTGCAGATGTCGGCTCATCCATTAAAATTACTTCCGGTTCTACGGCAAGTGCTCTTGCAATACATAAACGCTGCTGCTGTCCACCGGAAAGACCTAAGGCACTCTTTTTTAAACGATCCTTTAATTCATCCCAGATTGCTGCCTGCTTTAATGATTTTTCCACAATAGCATCCAGTTTTGCCTTGGAGCGGATTCCATGAGTTCTCGGACCATAAGCAATATTATCATAAATACTCATCGGAAATGGATTCGGGCTCTGGAATACCATGCCAACACGCTTTCTTAAATGATTTACATCCATGTTTCCATAAATTTCTTCACCGTCCAATAAGATTTCGCCGGTAATTTTACATCCTTCCACCAAATCATTCATTCGGTTTAAAGATTTTAAAAAAGTAGATTTACCACAACCACTTGGTCCGATAAATGCTGTGATTTCATTTTTATGAATATCCAGATTAACGTCTTTTAATGCATGAAAATTGCCATAATATAAATTCATATTACGAATAGTAAATTTATTCTCCATAAGATTCTCCTATCAGTGTTTTTCTAATTTCTTTGCAATACCGGATGAGAGCATATTGATAAAGATTACAAGTACCAAAAGCACAACCGCTGTTGCATATGCCTCATTGGTATTTAGTCCTTCCTTGGAAAGATTATACATATGTACCGATAAGGTTCTTGTAGAATCAAAAATACTTTTTGGCACTTTTGCTACCGTACCCGCGGTATAAATAAGTGCTGCCGTCTCACCGACAATACGTCCGATTGATAAGATAATACCGGAAAGAATTCCCGGAACTGCTGCCGGTAATACAATACGAAAAACCGTACGAAGCTTGCCTGCTCCAAGTCCAAAACTTGCCTCCCTGTAGGAATCCGGCACCGCAAGTAACGCTTCTTCTGTTGTTCGCATGATAACCGGAAGTACCATGATTGCAAGCGTAAATGCACCGGATAAAAGAGAATAACTCCAATTACAGGTACCGACAAAAAATAACATTCCAAACAATCCGTATACAATGGATGGAATCCCGGTCAGAGTCTCTGCCGTAATCCGAACCAGTCCTACTACTTTATTTCCTTTTTTTGCATATTCCGTCAGATACACTGCCGCAAAAATACCAAGCGGTGCTGCAATAAGAAGTGTAAGAACTGTCATAAGAAGCGTATTTATAATACTTGGAAGCATCGAAACATTTTCTGAATTATACTCCCACTCAAATAAAGACAGCTTCAAATGCGGAACACCTTTTACTAAAATATAAAGCACCAGAAAGCCAAGCACACTTACCGTAAAAGCTGCTGCCAGATAGGTGAAAATACGAAGGATCAGGGAACCCGGATGATTTTTATATACTTTTAATTTTTCCATTTATTCCACCGTCCTTCTTTTTAAAATTGAAAACAAAAGGTTTATAATAAGAATAAACACAAACAATACAACACCTGTTGCGATTAATGCTTCTCTGTGTAAATCAGCCGCATATCCCATTTCAATTACGATATTGGCTGTCAAAGTACGTATCCCTTTAAAAATTCCTTTCGGCATTCTTGCCTGATTTCCAGCCACCATAATAACTGCCATGGTCTCTCCTATCGCTCTTCCGACTCCCAGAATTACTCCTGCCAGAATTCCGGATTTTGCAGCAGGAACCACAGTCAAAAATACACTTCTCTCATGTGTCGCGCCAAGTGCGAGTGCTCCTTCATAATATTTGTTTGGCACTGCACGGATTGCCGATTCTGCCACTCCTATGATACTTGGCAAAATCATGATTCCAAGCAGAATGGATGCCGTAAATATGCTATTTCCGTTTCCTTTAAAATGTTCTCTCGTCCAAGGTACCAATACACAAAGACCAAAAAATCCATAAACAACGGATGGAATCCCTGCAAGCAAATCTACACCAGGTTTTAAAATCCGATATAATTTTTGCGGACAAAATCTTGCCAGAAATACCGCCGTTAAAATTCCAACCGGAACTCCGATAAGAAGTGCTCCTGCTGTCACATAAATACTCCCCAGTATCATTGGCAGAATACCAAATTTATTATTTCCCGGTTTCCACAGTTTCCCCCCGACAAACTCGAACAATCCGATTTCTTTTATTGCCGGCACACCATTCATAAACAAAAAGATACAAATCAGTGCAACCGCAAGAATACTGACACACGCTGCCAGAAGAAACAGCAGTTCCATTCCTTTTTCTTTTACTTTTCTCATACTATTTAATCCCTTATCCCGTTTTTCCTATGTAGAAACGATATACTCGCATACATAAACCGGAAAAAGAGCTGTATTTTTAACAGCCCTTCTTTTCCGTCATTTTTTAACGATTTTATTCTTCTACTTCTTCCCAAGTAGTAACATCGCCTCTAAAGATACTGTTTACCTGATCTTTGGTAAGTTCTTCGATTGGATTGTTCTTATTTACGATAACTGCAATACCATCTTTTGCGATAACTGTTGGAGTAAGTCCTCCGTCAAGTTCTGTATCCTTTAACTCTCTGGACGCCATTCCGATATCACAAGTTCCGTCCATAGCTGCTGTCATACCTGTAGTAGAATCACTTTCCTGGATTTCAATCTCTGCACCGGTATTTACTTTCTGATATGCTTCCTGTAATTTTTCCATAACCGGTGTTACGGAAGAAGAACCAGCGATTACAATTTTTCCTGTTGCGCCATTTGATTCAAACGCAGCTGCATCAGAAGCTTTAATGTAACCATTGTCTTCAATAATTGCCTGTCCATCTGCGCTCAAAATGTAATTAATAAAATCCTGTGTTATTTCGCTTACATCACCTTTTGTTGCAATGTTAAATGGTCTTGCAATTGTATAACTTCCATTATTGATATTCTCTGCGGTTGGTTCTGCTCCGTCAATCCATACTGCCTTTACCGTATCGTTCAAAGAACCAAGAGAAGAGTATCCGATTGCATAATCATCACCTGCAACTGTTGTCATCACGATTTCTGTGCTGTTTGCAATGATCGCTTCTTCTGTTGTATAGTCTATTTTCTCGCCATTTGCATCTTTTTCTTCTACTCCGAATAATTCGATAAATGCTCCTCTTGTACCAGAACCATCTTCTCTGGATACTACGGAAATATCAGAACTTTTATCAAAGTCTGTACCTTCTTCGTCAGCTTCGCTTTCTTTTTCTTCTTCTTCTGCTGCATCTGTATCCTCAGAAGTTTCTGCACTGTCAGTTGTCGCAGCACTTGAATCTGCCGTTGTATCACTTGTACTTCCGCATCCTGCCAATGCTCCAACTGTTAACAAGCCACATACCAATAAACACATTTTTCTTTTCATAAAGTTTTTCCTCCATTTCGTTTTACAGACTTATTCTACGGGCAGTATGTAAAATGCAAAACCAGCTTTCTGTAAATTATTTGTAAAACTTATGTAAGGACTGCACAAAAGTGTGCAAAGCACACTCCTGTGTTTCAATAAACATTTCCTATACAACAAAAAATGCACCTCTATCATTTCTGATAAAGATGCATCTTTTCATTTATTATTTTATTTTTATATCATTGCGCTTGTACTTATACAATAAACCGTGCCACATTTTTCTGCATACCTTCTGCCGAGCTTCCTGCTGTCTTTGCCTTTTCCAAGACATTGGACGATCCATTTACAATACTTACTGTCTTTTCTGCGATATTTGTCGTTCCCTGTGCCCCATCATTTGCTGCTGCGCTGATTCCTTTGATTGCTTCTAAAACACCATCAATGCTTGCCAACAATTCTTCTGATGTTGCACTGAAATCTGCGACCAGATCGTTTACATTGGCAGCATCGTTATTATAAGCATCTGCCATCTGTTCAAACATATCAAAACTTCCCACTACTTCTGTATCAACAAAAGATAAAAGTTTGTTTGCATCGACACTTAAGTTCGTCATTGCTTTACTTACACTGTCTGTTACACTCTGAATATTAGCAACTGCATCCTGTGACTGCTCTGCCAGGTTTCTGATTTCATCTGCAACAACTGCAAATCCCTTTCCTGCTTCTCCTGCTCTTGCCGCCTCAATGGATGCATTTAATGCAAGCAGATTCGTCTGACCGGTAATATTTAAAATGGATTCTGCTAAAACCCCGATCTGATCTACTACCTTAGCTTCCTCTAAAGCAGTCTCAAGACCTCCTCTGATCTCCTGTAGCATATTTGTCACTTTCTGGCGATTTTCACCTGCAGCATCTTTCGTTTCACTGGCTCTCCTATGTATTTCTTCTGCCTCCTCTGCTCCATCCTGTGCACGTGTCGCAATTCCTTTTGCTGCAATTTCTATTTCCTGAGACATCATATTAATCTGGTCTGCAGATGCTGCTGTCTCTTCCATGCTTGCTGCCAGTTCTTCTGTTGTTGCAGAAACATCTTCAATCTCAGAGTTGAGTGATGAGATATTTGCATTGATATCCTGCACAACCAGATCAATATTTCCGGAATCCGTTTTTACCTCACCGATCAACTGCTGCATTGTTGTCCTCATTGTCTTAAGTGCATTTGCCAGTTCTCCAAAATCATCTTTTCTGGAAAGACAACTTTGTTTCATCTCTTTTGTAAAATCACCGCCCGCTATAATCTCAATCTGATCCATTACCAGTCTTAATGTCTTTGTAATATCAACTGCGATTCCACCTGCTAATATTACTACTGCAATTAAAGCCACAAGACAACTTCCAATCAGGGTATACGATTTTTTCATCGCATAGCTTACAAAAGCCTCATCCTGCTCGGCAATGGCATCATCAATATAATCAGTATAATTTCCGGTACCTACCACCCAGTCAAATGGCTCAAAATATGCACTGTAAGAACGTTTTGGTGACGATTCGGTTTCTCCTTCTTTCGGAAATACATAATCTACATAACCGCCCCCATCTTCTACTGCAACACGGATAATTTCTTTTACCATCTGATAACCGTCCGCATCTTTCGTCTCCATGCGGTTTGTTCCCTCGGTGTCACTTCCTAAAAGCACAACGTTTGTTCCGTCTGATTCATCAATCCAGAAATAACCTGCCTCCCCATAACGCATCTCACGCACTTCATCCGCCGCTAATTTTTTTGCCTCTTCTAACGTATACTTGCCGGCTTCATACTCTGCGTTTATTTCCTGCAATAATGAAATTACCCCATCTACCTGTTCTTTAATACTCTGGTCATAACTTGCTCTTGTGGATGCTTCCATGCTTTCGATGGCTTTATCCTTCACATCCATCATGTTTTTTACCGATAGGGTACTTCCTGTAATTACCAAAACTGCGACCAGCAAAATAATAATACTTAATTTTGTCTTTACTTTTAAATTCTTCATAATATAAGTCCCCCTTCTGTGCATTATAGGCCTTGTGTTTTTGTGCATTTTTCATTGCATTTTATCAATTTCTTTTTATATTTTATCATTTTTTAACAAATATATCAAGGGGCTAACTCATACTTTACCTATCTTTTACATAACTAAATCATTGAATCCCAACTGCCTCTTTCGCCAGACGGTCTGCTTCTTCATTTCCCTCCACGCCGGAATGTCCTTTTACCTTTACAAAATGAATTTTCAGCTTATCATGAATGGAACTGACATAGTCGTAATAAGCAATCGTTCCTTTTTTATTCCGCTTCCATGCCCCTGTTGCCCACATTTCAATTCCCATATAATCATAATAAATAATCAGTTCTTTCACTCCAAGATCAACTGCCTTTTGCATGGCAGCCATGCTTCCAAGGACTTCACCTGCCACATTTCGCATGGATGCCATTTCTTCTTCCGTACCGGAGCCCTGCAAAATCTCTCTTCTCCCATCATGCTCTAAAAAGCCGCCATATCCATAGGTCTTCGTTACCGGATTAAAAGAACCATCCACAAATGCATAAGGCAAATTTTCCTGTACTGCATTCGAATCCTTTCCATTCCCCATAAATGCTTCTGCCTCTTCTCTGGTTGAAAAGCTTTTATACTGTGCGTTTTTAAATCCATGTACCATTTCCTTACAGATATCCCAATTATCATAAATTCCAGGTGTCTTTCCCACACGGACTGCATAAAATTTCTTTGCCATAACTGTTTTTCCTCTCTGCGCAATCTTTTTATGATATTATCACACATCCATGTACATTTTACCATAGCCTGCAAAACGTTTTTGATTCTATTGGAAATTTTCATGAACTTATGAATATCCTAATTAATGAAAATATAAGAAATGAGATTTTTATGGATTATTTAAGTACTCCTTCTAATGACCCCCCTGTCACAGAAACCAGAATTGAAATTCGAAATGCAATCATACAGATTATTACGTATAACCGTAACAATGCAAATGTTCTAATTGCCTATAATGAACCTGAAAGTGATTGTCCCTGTGAAGAAAAAATGCTGAATCTGATTGTAAACAGACGCACCAAAATCCTTGACGAAAACGGAGATTATTTGTCCGTCAGCGAATTAGGGCGCGGCATGATTGTGAATGTCACTGCTTCCGCAGAAATGACAAAAAGTATTCCTCCACAAAGCGTTGCCTACCGGATTCAGATACAGAATCGCCCAATGACAGAAAATGTAATTATTACTCGTATCTTAAATGTAGATGCAAAACGCCAGTATATCCTTACCATGAGCAATCATAACCCTTCTTCCATCATCCAGTTTATGGTATCACCAAACACCATTATTTTAGATGCCTCCGGAAATCAGATTGGTTTAGAGCAGCTGGCTGTCGGCATGCGGGTAAGTATTGCCCATGCTGCCTTTATGACGGCAAGTATTCCACCACAGACTACTGCCTTTGTAATACAAGTCTTAAGGTAACCTATACAACAAAAGAAAGACAATAAACACTGCCCATCCCTCGACTAAGGATACGCTGTATTTATTGTCTTTTTATAAAAAGCTATTCCCCATAACTCTCCCGCTTGAATATCGCTCAAATTTATAATACTATACTGTCCCAAAAGCGTCAACCATTTTTTGAATATTGTTCAATTTTTTTCAATTTCTAGTTAATTTTTCTATTACATCCTTATATTTTGGATACTTATGCAGTAATTCCTGTCTCTCATACAAATAAAACTCTTCATAGCGAAACCCCGGTGCCACCATGCATCCCACAAGACTGTATCCCTCCTCTTCTTTTGCAGAACCAAAGATATATCCTTTCGGAACTAAAATCTGTGGCACTTCTCCTTTTTCTAAGTTAAGTCCCAGTTTTGGTGCCAGAAGTTCTCCCTCCGGCGAAATCATATAAATCGTTAATGCACTTCCATCATGAAAATACCATACCTCATCCGATTCCAATCTGTGAAAATGAGATACCTCATCTTTTTGCAACAAAAAATAGATGCTACTCCACAAATTTCTCTTTGCATCTCCTCTTACGGCTATCGTATCCTCTCCCAGAAGACATTCCTTAAAATAGCCCCCTTCCACATGTGGCTCCATTTCCAATTTATCAATATAATACTGTGCTGTTTTCATTCTTATCGTCATTCCTTCCACCGAAATTAATGCCTTTATTATATCGCATTTTTACAAAAATGTCTCCTAAACATCTGCTACTTTTATTTGCACTCCTTCTTTAATAATTCCTCTACCTTGAAGAAGCGAAGAAGAATTACCGTAAGCACAAGACAAATCACCGGAATTCCAATAAAGCCAATATTAATAAAGAACTTTTCCAAATCCGTCTGCTGCTGATTCGGAACATAGCCGCCAAGTCCCATTAAACCGGTAAACAACGTAACATTCAAGCCAAATGTTAATTTTGCGACAAAACTATCCAATGAGGAAAGGATACCTGCTGCCTGAATACCGGACTTCATTTCACAATAATCCACCACATCTGCCAAAAGTGAAAAACGCATTCCCATAAGAAATCCCAGTGCATACCATACCAAAGCAGTTCCAAGAATTAACATCACGACATTATTGTTCGAGAAAATGAAAAGAATATTGCCTACAAATGCTATGAAACACATCAAATACATGGATTTCTTCTTACCGATTTTTTTTGCAAAAAAAGCCAGACAGGATTGACCAAGAATCATACAAACAGATGTCACAGCTGCCTGAATCGGAATCATACTTTCATTTTCAACAACATACTTGTAATAATAAACAACACCTGCCTGCTTTACTGCAAAACCGAGCATAAAAACAAACATAATGAAAATAAATAAAATATATTGACCATTGACCGCCTTTATTCCCTGGCGAAACGTAACTTTTTCAGATTTTACGGATTCTACCGATTCTCTTGTATTTGCAAACGCAAAGAAGAAAAGCAATACTGCAATTACAGAGAAAATACCAATCGTATAGGTATAACTATGTGGATTATCATTCCCACCGAAACGATTAATTAACGGCGTAGCAAATGTAGTAACACAAAAACTACCGATCGCTGCCATAATCATACGGAACGTTACTAATATGTTACGCTCATTTGCATCATCCGTCAGACTCGGTAAAATGGCGGATAACGGCGTATTTACAAGTGTATATCCTGTACTTACCAGATTAAACGTAATAAAAGCGTAGATAACCATCTTTACATCACTGTCAAAATTTGGCATATAAAAAGTTAAAATGGCAAAAACAGCAAGTGGCACTGCACCAAAAAGGAAATATGGTCTGCATTTTCCCCACTTTGTTCGGGTACGGTCTACAATTACTCCCATCAGGACATCGGTACAAGCATCCACAAACTTCGATATCAGCATAATCGCAATTACCGTTGCACCATTCATTTTTACAACATCTGTATAAAATACAGCAAGATAAGTTGTAATCATTGGCCACACAAAATTACTGGCCATGTCTGCTGCACCAAAACCCAAACGCTGGCGCATTACAAATTTCTTATTCATTCTAATTCCTCTCTCTAACTTTCTTTTATCTCCATTGCTTTTTACAGCAACGTTTACAATTATAGCAGGAATTATACAAAATGTATACTGGTAACGTTACCATTTCAAGAAAAAAATACAATTTTTGTGCGATTTTACCATTTTTCTTGTTGTATAGGAAATTCCTCGAAATTTTCTATACAACAAAAGCCGTGAAAAAATCTTTCACGGCTTCCACGAATCATTTTATTCTCAATTTTATGCTTTCTTTTTTGCTTTTCTTTCCTGACTTTCTTTCCATAGTTCTTCTGCTACCGGTGCCCAGTGTTCGGCATATTTATCACATTTTGCACACAAATGATCTGCTGTTTCCGGAGACTGTAAGTCGGTAGAATGCGCATCCGTTCCTGCCACCATTTTTCTTAATTTGTCCGGATTTTCAAGCATTGGACATGGCTGGAACATATTTTTATTAAATGGCTGATTATCATGGTATGCCATCATCATCGGAGAACGTAATGCCTCCAAGAGAGTTTTCTCTCTAATATTAGAATCGGAATAGTGAATAAATACACATGGATCAACATCACCATTTGCATTAATATGTAAATATCTTCGTCCACCGGCGATACAACCACCTACATATTCTGCATCATTCTGGAAATCCATCGCAAATAATGGTTTTGTTGAACGGTACTCCCTGATTCTGCGGTAAGTCTCTTTTCTCTGTTCCGGTGTCGGCAATAATTCCGGTGAAGCATCATTTCCAACCGGCATATAATGGAAATACCAGATAAAGTATGCACCCATTTCAATCAGTTTGTTAAAGAATTCTTCTGACGTAATGGATTCAAAATTTGCACTGGTATAGCAGGCTGAAATTCCGTAGAACAGTTTCTTTTTACGCAACAGTTCCATTGCCTTTGTTGCCTTGGCATACACTCCGTTTCCACGGCGTCCGTCTGTCGCTTCTTCAAATCCTTCCAAAGAAATAGCCGGTACAAAATTCCCTACTCTAAGCATTTCATCTGCGAATTCTTCATCTATCAATGTACCATTGGTAAAGCATAAAAATATACAATCCGAATGTTTTTCACAAAGACGAATAATATCCTTCTTTCTGACTAATGGTTCGCCTCCCGTATAAATATACATATAGATACCCATTGCCTTACCCTGTTCTATAATACCATCTATTTCTTCAAACGTAAGGTTTAATTTATTTCCATATTCTGCTGCCCAGCATCCGGTACAATGAAGATTGCAGGCACTGGTAGGGTCAAGCAAAATTGCCCATGGAACGTTACAGCCATATTTCTGTCTCGTTTCTTCCTGTTTTGACCAACCGATTAATGACGCATTCAAGAAAAAATTAATTGCTGTAGTTTTCATGACATGTGGATCAATCTCATGAAATAGCCGTCTGATATATCCATAATACGGATGCTCTGGATCTGACATTGCCTCACGCATTACCTTTCGCTGTGATGGAAACTGATCACCGGCAAATTTATCTGCCAAATCCATCATTTTTAAAAGATTTTTCTCCGGATTTCTGTACAAAAAGTTTATTCCCTGTTTCAAAGCAAATTTTTTTATCCCATTTGATGTCTTCATGTCTAATTCCTCCTAATTTAAAAATATATTAAGATTTAAAAATTTTTATCTCAATATACATTTATACTTCATTGTCTGATTTTTAGACATTTTTTTTAAATTGTCTATGAAACTTTTGGTTTTCTTTGCTATCACAGGATTTTTTATTTAACGATACACCAAATCAAATTCTTCTAATACACACAGACCTTTCTCATCAAAGGGCTGTCCTGCCTCCGCATAATCCGGTGTAAATGATTCACGGTGAACCTTTCTCCAGTACGCAAGACTTCTGTCTCCCTCTCCTTCTAAATAAGCATGACGTTCTGAAACTTCATCGAATGGTACCATTGACACTTTGTTCCTTCTAATACCAAACGTGCAAGTTCATCACCGATTTCACCGCCACCGCAAAAAGCCCACGCCTCATAGGTATCATTAATTCCTTTTTCTTTTGCAAATTGCTTCCACATTTCTTCTGCAGTCATTTTATGCCTCCTTAAATTCAGTTTCATATAAATTGATGTATCCATCGGACTGTTGTTATAGCTTTGAATTTCGTAAAAACCATACTTTTTATACATACAGATAGCGGCTTTCAAAAAAGGCAATGTATCTAATAACATATATTCATAACCAATTTCCTTTGCCTCTGCAATAATATGTTTTATTAAAAAATCTCCAATATGTTTTCCGCGAAATTGTGGGCGAACATATAATCGTTTCATTTCACAATTTAAATCATCAATTTTTCTTATGCCAATGCATCCTGCTAATTCCCTATTATAATAAACTAAATATAATCTGCCAAACGGCCTGCCGTATTTATCTTCTAAATGCTCCAATTCCGAATCATAATTTTGAATTTCAAGATACTTCTTAAAATTGCTGTCTTTCTCGATCAACATGTCTGTATACTCAGAAAACAAAAGTCCAACTTCTTTTTTATGCTTATAAGCTTCAACCAGTTCAATACTCATTAAAAATACCTCTTAAAAATTTAGATTTAACAGTATAAATTTTTTGACACTCACCGCCGGAATGATTTTTTATCAGAGTTCATTCTGCAAAAATTCCTAAGCTGCAAGAGAACTTTTTTCGATGATTTTTGTTTTTTTAAACTTCGACATCCTTTGTCAAAATGTTCGTCAGAGAAAAGACAACTTCGTCTTTTCCTGCCGGACATTTCTCCTTGGATGTCTTCGTGGCAAAAACAAAAAATGAAAAGTTCTCTTTCTACAGCATAAGGAATTTTAAGCATCATGAAATTCAAAAAAATCATTTCCGGCGGTAGAGCTTCCGAAACGTTTTCTCTATTCCAAAACGTAATTTGTAAAGCGGACATTCGCAATCCACTTTTCTCCTTGCTCATGAACCACTCCCACTTCGTGACTTATCAGTAGGAACTTTCACGCCTACTGATACAAAATTGTTCATTTTTTACATACAGCATATTTGTTTTGGCGTAAAAGTATATCCCTGCTTCTTTTACGCACATGTCTTGCCAAAACAGCAGGTAAAAAAATGCGCCTGTGAAAAAGACCTTCTAGTCTTTCGCTGTTTTTCTTAGAGTGAAAGCCGGGAAAGCAATCATGCTGCGGACACATGTTTGAGCATAAGAACGTACAAAAATCCACTGCCTGCAAGGCGAGTTGTGGGAGTAGCACTGTAATCGAAGCTTTTCCGGCGGACTCTTAGAAAAACAAGGAAGACGGTTCAGATCTTTTTTGCAGACGACATTTTTTCCTGGTGTTTATATAAGGGCCTTCCTGCCAAAGAAGCAGTACATAATTTTAATTCTATAAATCAGAATTGACCGAGCTTTTTAGAGCGAGGGATGCTTCTTGTCCAAAGGGCAAGAAGATGGAGATAAAGGGATAGATAAATTAAAATTCAATACGCTTTATAGCTTCCAACAATTCTTCATTCGTTCCACAACGAAGAATATACTCGGTCACATTCTTCCGCTGTAATGCCTTTTTAAGTAAATCCCTATCCAGTCTGTCTGCCAATTCCACCATACTTATTTTGGACAACGAATTAATTTCCTTTAAAACAGCAGTATCTCTTTGCTTTCTTTTTGCATCTTTCCTTGGATAACCGGTACCAAACGGTTCTGAAAATAAAGCATCTAAAGTATAGGCTAAATTCAATTCACCTGCCCAGCCATAATTCAACCCTAACGGAAATGATACTACATTCCCATCATTAATTCTACCAAAAAGATACGCATCCTGTGGATTTTCCAGATAACCGCAAAGTACACCCGGCATACTATTACAGGCTAACATCATTCCCTGACCGGATGAACATCCCGTTACCATAAAATCTATCGCACCACTTGAAATCAACAAGCCAATCTCAAGTGCAATATCAATATAGGAATATTCCTCACGTTCCTCTATAAAACAACCAAAATTAATCACTTCACTCGTTTTCGCTGCCTTGCAAACAGCATCATACAATATTACATTTTTTTCTTTTTGAGAACTTGCCTGTATCACTCCTATTTTCATAATCTTCTCTTTCTTCCTATTTTACAGGTTTGTACTACAATATTTTCTGCTGATTTCATGTCAGCATATCCGACAGAAAATTTCTTTCGCGATTTATTCCACAAACACCAAGGTCTGATATGCCTTTAACTTTCCATCAAACACCTGCCCACTCACTTCTTCCAACTGGCCTATTCTCTCCGGCATGCTTTCTTCTTTTTCACTATTATGAAAAATAACACACACTTTCTCTCCATCTTCTTTAGCTTTTTCATAAATCACAAGCCCCTGATTATCCACAGCCTGCTTGCATGTCGTTTTTCCTTCTGTAAGTGCCGGTATTCTTTTCCTTAAGGCAATCAGTTTTTGATACCATTCATAAATATCCAAATCCTGATACTGTTTCTTCCAGACCATTCCCCTTCTGCAGTCGGAACCATCTCCTCCGGTCATGCCATATTCATCACCATAATAAATCATTGGCATTCCGGTGGTCAAAAGCTGCATTGCCACTGCCAGCTTAAATTTTTCTTTATTCTCCCCACAAATATGTAAAAACCTTGCTGTATCATGGCTGTCTATCAAGTTCCAAAGCAACGGATAAACACTACTGTGAACCGTACCACGCATGAAATCCATCCTCTCAATGAATTTCGTAGCACTAATCGTCCCATCTGCCACAAAATCTTTGACCGTCAGGAAAAAGTGATAATTCATAACTGTATCCCACTCATCTCCCTCTAAATAGTCATAAGCCGGATGCCAGACCTCACCAATAATCAGTGCATCTTCTTTTACCATTTTTATTTTTTCCCGGAAACGTTTCCAGAACCGGTGACCGACTTCATCTCCGACATCCAAACGCCATCCGTCAATTCCACACTTTTCTATCCAGTATACTGCCACATCAAAAATATATTCTTCCACTTTCGGATTGCGCAAATTTAATTTCGGCATACCACCATAATAACCAAAAGTTTTAAAATTTGCTTTTTTCCCCTGTTGCTCGAAAAGAGGAAATTTTTCAATAAAATACCAGTCTAAATACTGCGACTTTTCTTGGTTTTTCTCAATATCCGCAAACGCAAAGAATTTCGGTGAAGTATGGTTAAACACACCATCTAAAATTACCTTCATGCCCATCTGATGTGCCTGCTCGACCAGTTGTTTTAAATCATCCTCCGTACCAAAAGACGGATCAATAATTTTGTAATCAATCGTATCATATTTATGACTGGAGTCTGAGTAGAAGATAGGATTTAAATATAAAACATCCACCCCAAGTTCCTTCATATGCGGCAAATGTGCAATAATCCCCTGCAAGTCTCCGTGTAAATCCTCCCAGTGTCCCATTGGCACTTTATACCACAAAGAATCATCCTGTTCTTTACTGCTTGCAAACCGGGATGGAAAAATCTGATAGACTACGGCATTTTCTGCCCATTTCGGTACCTGAAACTGTTCTTCTTCCCGCATATTCTGCGGACAGTCAAACATCTTGTCAATGCTTTCTATCACAGTATCACCATATTCATAATTCCCATAATAAACTGTTTTTCCATTATAATCTGTCAGTTCAAAAAAATAGCGCAGACAGATCACAGAAAAACTAATCTCTACCTCATAATAATCACGGTACTCATCACTCGCCACTTTTTCCATCCGGTAATCTGCCCTTGTATCCTTATAAGATAACGGAATATATTTATCCTGCGTGTGCAGCACTATCTTTTGCATATCTCCTTTTTTGGTTGTGATACGAAACAAAAATCTATTCTTTCCCACAGTATAACAATAACGTTTGTCCATATAATGACAAATTGATGCATACTCCATTTTCTTCTCCTCCTATATCATCTAATAACGCTAATTATAGGATAATCCCCCATCAAACGCAACCTCTCTCACCGTTTGTTTGACATCAACCAAACATCGCATTATACTATCTCTCATAATGAGTATTTTACGTTTTATGATAAGGAGACAACCATGCCAAACATTATAGAAATCCATGATTTCAACGCACCGGAACTTGACATCTATGCAAGGCTTACTGAAAATCAATTGTTAAATCGCCACGAGCCGGAAAAAGGACTTTTTATCGCAGAAAGCCCTAAAGTAATCGAGCGCGCACTGAATGCAGGATGTGTTCCTGTTTCCCTATTAATCGAAAAAAAGCATATTGATAGACATGCAAAAGATATCATTCTCCGATGTGGTGATATTCCTGTCTACACTGCGGAATTTGATATTCTGACCAACCTTACCGGATTTCCGTTGACCCGCGGTGCACTTTGTGCAATGTATCGCCCTAAATTACCATCCGTAGAACATATTTGTAAAAATGCAAGACGAATTGCCATTTTAGAAAATGTTATGAACCCAACAAATGTTGGAGCAATCTTTCGCAGTGCTGCAGCCTTAAACATGGATGCAGTATTACTCACTCCTGCTTGCAGCAACCCATTATATCGTCGTTCCATTCGTGTCAGCATGGGAACCGTATTCCAGATTCCCTGGACATTTATCGGTGATAAATCCGAAAACTGGGCAACACAGGGTATGGAACTGCTTCATAATATGGGATTCAAAACTGCTGCAATGGCACTATGCGAAGATTCCGTCAATATTGATGACAAAAATCTTATGTCGGAAGACAAACTCGCTATTATTTTGGGAACAGAAGGTGACGGACTGGCAACCTCTACCATTGCAGATTGCGATTATACCGTCTGCATTCCCATGTCCCATGGTGTAGACTCATTAAATGTTGCTGCTGCAAGTGCAGTTGCATTCTGGCAGTTGGGAAACCGGTGATTTTATCAAACAATGTAATTAACTATTCCATATATCAAATGACATATTGTAAAAACTATAGTTGGCACAACTGCTATCACATTTTTTCTGTCAAGGGAATAAAACAAGAAAGCCATACATGGTGGAATTGTGAGTCCAAGTATAACGAATGCATTTGTTATTCCTCCATAATAAAACATCCAGCTTATAAAATATAAAATACAACTACTGAGCGTTATAATAATTAATGGCGTAATATGAATTTTACTTTGATTTCTATTTTTCAATATACACAGACAAATAATCATTATAACTTGAAATACCGAAGCTACCGCATCAATAGTTTCTGTAATTGAATGGTTCCTTAATATATCATTTGGTGCCGGAACCGCAAACCAAATAAAGTTAGGGATCATTATGATCAAAAACAAGAGCAATCCCCCAATATCAAAACCAAATCTGTATTTTTTTAACATCTAAATCTCCTCCATGAGTTCTAATTTATCGAATTAAAATTATGTACTGCTTCTTTTGCAGTAAGGCTCTTATATAAACACCAGAAAAATATGTACGCAAAAGAAGCAGGGATATACTTTTCCAGACGTTGCTTGTCATCTTGCACAAAATCATTTCAATCTTTGTGACTGGTGGAGGACATTAGATTTCGTTAATGTTCTGTTGATAGCGAACAATCCGGCAGCACGGATGCTGACGGAAGGCTGAATTGAGCCCGGACGGCGAATTTCAGCTGGTTGCGGTCGATTTAATATATGTTCTCTCAGAACATTTACAAAATCTTATGTCCGTAACCTCGGAACAAAGAATAAAATGCATTTTGTGCAAGATGACATTCGTAAACGTTGAAAATTACATTTGTACTATTTCTACAAATCAGACTTTATCAAAACAGCAAGTCTTTGCCTTCCTGTCAAAAACACAACCACATTATAACAAAAATCTTCCACCTCTCATAGTGACACTTTCCAACTTTTTTATTTTTTACGCAAAAAGCATTGACATGGTAGTGTTTTACTACTATAATCATTTGTAAACAGTAGCAATTTGCTACCATGAAGCAGAAATGGAGACTGATATGGAAAAACGAAATGCCAAGGGATTGACCGAAGCTGAATTTTTAGCTCAATATCATCCCGGTAATTATGACAGACCATCTGTCACGGTAGATATTATGGTTCTTAAAATGCAGGAGAAATTACAGAACCTCAAAATATTACTGATACAGCGAAAAGACCATCCATACATTGGTCAGTGGGCACTTGCAGGTGGATTTGTAAACATTGATGAATCAGCATATGAAGCTGCCTGTAGAGAACTGAAAGAAGAAACCAATTTAACAGGCGTTTACTTAGAACAGCTTTATACGATGAGCCAGCCTGACAGGGATCCTCGCATGAGGGTAATTGATATTGCTTATATAGCACTGCTGCCCTATGGAAAATCATCCATTGTAAAAGCCGGTGACGACGCAAAGAAAGCACTATGGTTTGATGTAATATTTACAGATTCTGATTTGATATTATTTAATTCGGAACATAATATTAAGATTGAATATATCTTAGAAGAAAAGACATTTTTAAACGGCATTATTAAAACAACAAATTATGTTCCAAAGTTAAGAAGCAAAGAAGCTTTAGCTTTTGATCATGCGGAAATTATTCTGGAAGGTCTAAATCGTCTTAAAAACAAAGTCCTATATTCAGACATTGCGTTTAATCTTGTACCAAAAGAATTTACACTTCCGGATTTACAAAAAGTTTATGAAGTGATTTTAGGAAAAGAACTTTACAAAGCGAATTTTAGGAATAAAATCAGTGATAAAGTTACAATGCTTGATAAATTTGATAAACCAATATCAGGCAACAGAACATCCGCACTATACCAATACAAAAATATGTGATAAAAGGAGCAACTGATATGAAAAAAGTTTTAGTAATCATAGATATGCAAAACGACTTTACAAAAGGTGTTTTGGGAAATAAAGAATGTGAGGCTGCAATTGCCTCTGTTGTGCATGTTTTGAAATCAGATAATTGGGATAAAATATTCTTAACAAGAGATACACATGGAGATAATTATCTTGACACACAGGAAGGAAAACGTCTGCCGGTAAAACATTGCATAAAGAATACAGATGGCTGGGAAATTGTACCTGAAATTATGGATCTATGCCGTAACAAATATTCACAGCAAATAAGCATCATTGACAAACCAACGTTTGGCAGCTTAGAACTTTCGCAGGAACTAAAGAAGTATCAAGATCTTGACGTAAATGACAGCGAAATGGAAATCTATTTCTGCGGAGTATGTACAGGTATTTGCGTCATAAACAACGTTATGCTTGCGAAAGCAACTCTTCCGGAAGCAAGAATTTGTGTATTCGAAAATGCATGCGCCTGCGTGACACAAAAATCGCACAAAACTGCAATCGAAGCAATGAGAAACTGTCAAATTGACATTATCTAAAAAGGAAGGAAAAATCATGGTATTAAATCAGATCATTACAAGTTTATTAGAAACAGATATGTATAAATTCAGTATGGGGCAGGCAATTTATCATCAGTTCAGCACTTACAAGACAACCTGGACTTTCAAGTGTCGTAACAAAGATATTTGTTTCACAAAAGAAATGGTGGAAGAAATCAAAGAACAGATTAAAGCGTACTGCTCTCTTCGATTCACAGAAGATGAGCTTAATTATCTTAACGACATTACCTGGATTAAGGGCTCTTATGTAGATTTCTTAAGATTATGGCAGCCTCGTTTTGAAGATTTTGAAATTACAAGCAACGCCAAATGTGGTCTTTCCATCGAGACAAAAGGCACATGGCTCAATACATCCATGTATGAAATTCCGACACTTGCCATTGTAAACGAAGTTTATTTTAAAATGGCATATGATTATACGGAATTATTTGCAAGTTTTCAATCCAGATTATCAGCAAAAATAAATAAGCTTGTGACCGGTGAATATCAGCTTGGTGCTTTCAGTGAGTTTGGTTTAAGACGCAGATTGTCCGGTGAAGCACAGGAGCTTGCAATTAAAACACTGAAAGAAAATAGCTACGCCAACTCATCATTTGTCGGTACTTCCAACGTATATCTGGCAAAAAAATACGGTATTACTCCGGTCGGAACCATGGCACACGAATGGATCATGTGTGTAGGCCAGGGAAATCATAAACACAATCCGGCTTACTCCAACTGGTATGCGATGGATGCATGGATCAGAGAATATGGTATTTTAAATGGTATCGCGCTCACTGACGCTATTACCACTGACTGCTTTTTAAGAGATTTCCAGCTTACATATGCTACTCTCTTTTCCGGTGTAAGACATGACAGTGGAGACCCCATCGAATGGGGCGAAAAGATGATTGCGCATTACAAAAAACTTGGAATTGATCCAGCAACCAAAACATTATTATTTTCTGACAGCCTTGATTTCAAAAAAGCTGACTCTTTATTCCGTCACTTTAATGGCAAAGCAAACGTCGCTTTTGGCATTGGTACCTATATTGCAAACGATACCAATGTCCCGGCACTCAATATCGTTATGAAAACAACGGCATGCAATGGTATGGATGTTGCAAAGATTTCAGATTCTGTCGGAAAAGGCATGTGCAAAAACCAGGAATATATTGATTATCTGCAAAGATGCATCGACTGGAGAATGAAAAACGATAAATAAAACATGCAGGCTTTATAAAGGCAGAACCAAGCAAAATCGGCTCTGCCCTTCAATAACTATTTATTTCCTTTGGTGATTGTCATACAGTTCTTACTGGCTGATAACCATATCATGAACAGCACGTGAAATCTCCTGAACAGTTGCTTCAATCGTTCTGTTCAATTCTTTACTGGTCTTGGCAAGATTTCCCACTTCACCTGCAACCACCGCAAATCCCTTACCTGCCTCACCGGCTCTTGCTGCCTCAATACTGGCATTTAATGCAAGAATATTCTGGCGTTGCTGAATAGAATCCAGTTCGGAAGCATTCTTTTGAATCTCCTTTACCAGTTTCTCACATTCTGCTGCACCTTTCTGCATACGCTCCAGCATCTTATCGCTATTGTATTTCACACTATACTCTGCATTAATAAAATAGTTCAAGGTATCTCCCAACAACCTGGCAGACGCATGAATTGCCTCTTCACTCCTGACATTAACCTTACTCAAGGCTTCCAGATATTTTTCCTCATCCACATTAATCTCTCTTGCAACCTTGCGGAATTTCTCCGGATCCGGGTGTTCCGGCAAAACCTGTCCACCGATTACAGAACCCAGCTTCTCACCGTTAACTACCAGATCAATTCCAAAATCAATCAGTCCTGTATGGCAACGATATACACCATTTCCCTCTCGATCGCATCGTTCACAACGCCTCTTACCCTCTGCACTTCCTCTGGTTAATCCTACACAAAACTCTGTAAAATTATAACAATCTGATATATATTCCCCATCTATTCCCACAGCAACAGTAGCCAATCCGGTAGCTGAAGCCCAGTTCGCCATAATCTCCTCAAATTTTGTCATATTCGCAAAATCCTGAATTTTCATATCCTATTCCATCCTTTCTGGCATATGTATTTCTGATAACTATGAAGCTCACTAACTCCAGGCAAAAATTGGTTAAAATAGTCAAAATACATTCGTCTTATGTGTCAATATTACCATATTTTACCCAAAATCTCAATATTTTTTGCACAACTATCGACACTTTTACTCCCCATTCTCATTCGCATTGTGAATATGACCAGCATCTCGCAGTAAAACATGATATTTTTACATCCATTCCATGAGCCAGCGAATCGGGCTTAAAACGCTTAAATATTGCACAATCTCAGGCATTTTGTCTATTGCCACAAAAGTACCTCCCAAAATCGAGCAGACAGCTGCCACAGAAGAACCCAGTATTCCTGCCATCATTTCCGATTTGCTTATCATACTTATAAGAATCCCATACAGATTCGATATCATAAGCGTAAAGAGAAATAATTGAACGATCTCTACTGTAGAGAACGTGAAATTATGATCAAAAAGACTCCAACCTGGTAAAATAATCACTAATTGAATTCCCGTAACTATGGTAGATGACAGGAAACATCCCATAAGGTAGCTGCATCTCGTACCGCCCGAAAACATAACTCTCTCTACTACTCCCTCTCTTTTATCCTGCAGAAATTTCATTCCATATAGTGTTGCCACTATCATATAGATTGTCAACAGCATGGATGCCATACGCTGCCTTGCCGAAAGCAGCACCATTTCTTTGTTCGTTCCCTGCTTTGATACCTTCTCAAGCTTTGTGAGCCCAGAATCTCCCTTGTTTTCATCCAGAATAATATGATACTTTCCCATGATTTGGTCTGTATTTATCGTCTTTTCATCGGCAACCTCATACTGAACATTTTCCATGCCCTCCAATTGTTCTGCCATTGAAATAACATAAGCATTGCTCCCCAAAATGCCTACTCTGAACTGCTTATCCTCCATTCTTACGCTAAGTGACCCTGTAAAAATCAGTACCACAGGAATCAAAACCATCAACAAATAAGTACTTTTCTTCTGAAATAAACGCTTTATATTATTTTTCATAACCAGGTAACTGACCATTTCCATATTCCTCCCTTTTAAAACAAGTAATTGCAAGCAGCATAAAAATGCCTCCGATTCCGATTAGAACAAAATTCAATCTATAGAAAGATATACAATTCTTATCATAGATTAACAAAAATATGCTTCTGTTCACCCAGCGAAGCGGTGATAAATTCAGAACAAACTGTAACGGCTTATTTAAAGTTCCAAACTGATAAAAACAGCCGCCCAATATGGCAAATATCATAACCGGAATGTTCAATATATTTTTCATTTTCATGAAATCCTTCATTCCAAGTCCCAGAAAAGTTCCAATACATGCTGTCACAAAGGAAAGTGAAAGATAACACAGACCTATTGCTCCCAATTCTTTATAGCTGCCTATGTTCGAAAACACATTTACCACAAGCAACACCAGTAAAGAACACCCTGCAAAAACAATCATTTCCGCAAGAATTTTTGCACATACAATTTCTGCATCCGATACCGGTGCAAGCAAAATTCTGTCTGCTGTATTAGCAAAAGCATCATCTTTTCCTGCATAAGCCGCCGTTATGATTGACATGATAATGCAAAATGGTATCGTCACAACCCCATAATACTGATAACTTGTCAGCAATTCATCCTGATACATATTTTTGCACAACAATCCCAAAAGCCATATCATCAGAAGTGGGGACAAAATGTTATAGCCCACAGAAAATCCATCCATAATTCTTCTCTTCAAATTCGAAATGAATAATACTTTAAATCTTGTCATGTTACTCCTCCTCATCTCTTAACGCTGTTCCTGTAATTTTTAAGAAAATGTCTTCCAGGGTCTGGCAGCCTTCTTCTTTGTATCTTTCCTTCAGTGCATCTTTGTCTTCCTCTACCTTTAACTGCCCCTGATCCATAATCAGAATTCGATTGCACAATGCTTCGATTTCTTCCATATAATGTGAGACGTAAATGACAGCAGTGCCTCTTCTATTCAATGTTTTGATAGCTTCCAAAATATAATTACGTGACTGCGGGTCAATGCCAACGGTAGGTTCATCCATAATCAGAAGCTTCGGACTATGTGCTATGGAGCATGCAATATTCAACCGTCTTTTCATTCCACCTGAGAATTTTCCCGGCTTATCTTTTCTTCGATCCCATAAGGCAACAAATTCCAATGCTTCCTGTACTCTTCGTTCTAATTCTTTTCCCCGAAATCCATATAAAGAACAGAAAAATTTCACATTATCGTAAGCACTCATGTCGCCATAAACAGCAATGTCCTGCGGAACAAGCCCAATTTGCATTTTTATAGATTTTCTATCTTTCTTTACAGTCATGCCATCAAAAAACAGCTCCCCTGCATCACATGCTTCAATTCCTGTCAGCATCCGAATTGTGGTACTTTTGCCTGCGCCATTCGGTCCAAGCATTCCGACAATCTCACCATCTGCAACTGTAAAGTTAAGTTTATCCACTACCTTTCTCTCGCCATAGCTTTTTTCAAAATTTCTAACTTCTACTAAGTTGTTTACCATAATTATCATCCTTTCATTATACAATATTGTTTATCCAACGTTGGATATTATTTGAAAAAGAAAAGCGGCTTTATCCGCGTTTTCTATGTTTGCTTCTTCATCGCTTCCATAATCTCGTTCAATTGTTCCAGTGCCTTCTTCGGGTCTGTTTCCACAGATTCTTTTATTTTCTCCAGCAAAGCAATTTTATCCTGTGTCTCATTGGGCTTACTGTTCTCATCTCTTTCATCGGAAATGCTATCGGGTTCAAATGATTGAATCATGTGCATGACCTCTTCTGCTTCTTTCCTATAATCACCAAGGCAATTCATCAATTCTTCATGCCAGGCTATCTGGTCTTCTAAAGAATGAATTGTCATGTCAAAAGATAAGCGCATGATCTTGCTTGCATCTGCTCCACACTTGACATCCCGCCAGGTTTCCCAATACTTCTTCGTTTCCGATAAATCCGCAATGTGTTTCTCAATAATCGACTTAGTCTCCCCCGGACTCAGTACGCTTATCATAGGATATACAATGTACTTCAAAGAACCTGTTTCTATAATAGGGGTCGCCAGTTCTTTGCGCATTTCTCTCTCCAGCTCTTCTCTCCCCAAATCTGTAATTTCATAGATTTTACGGACTCTTGAACCGGTTCTTTCTTCTCTTAATACCTGAATACACTTCTCCTTTTCCAGCTTATTTAAAGCATAATAGATGGAACCTGACTGAACCTTCGCCCACTGATCCATGCCCGAAACCTTGATAAATAATTGTATCTCATAGCCATGAGTCGGTTTAATATTCAGATAATAAAGAATCAGACCTCTTATCATTGCAGTCTCCTTTCAAGTAAGTTACAAAATCCATACAGATAATTCCATATAGGTTATCCAACGTTGAATACATTATATATCCAACATTGGATAATGTCAATGGTTTTCATCAATAAATCATATATCTGTCACATACAACTATTTTGTTGCCACAATCAGATATCTATGTATCGTCCCTTGAACAAATCCATTTTTGTCAATTTCTTCCTGCTTCATCCTCAAAAAGCGTGCAACAAATTTTGCTGCACGCTTTTCTTTAGAGAAAATATCATCTATTTCAATTCTGGCCAATATTCCTTATTTGCTTCAATCATATCATCTAAGATTTCTTTGGCAACCTTCATGCTAGGAACTGTCTTATTCAAGGTAAATGCTTCCAGAACTTTCTGATAGGAACCTTCTATACATCCTTCCACTAACAACTTTTCGCAATTCAGTTGTTGCATAATAAGTCCCTGCTGGAACAGTGGAATATTATTCTGAGTAATAACCTCCGGACCGTTCTTTCCAACATAAGCCGGCACTTCCACCATTGCATCATATGGTAAATTCGGTATTGCACCACGATTCTCTGTAATAACAAGGAAACGTCTCTTTGTGTCATTCTTAAGAGCAATTGCCAAATCAGCAATCCAGTCACCATGACTTCCAGCATAGAATACTTTCTCGTCAATTTCACCTGTCTTTAAATATTTATCAATTCCGTCAAACAAATTCTTTTCACGACTATCCATTACCTCATTTGCTCTGGTGTAATCCGGGTTAGAATGTTCCACGAATTCTTTCTGCTGTAAATAATAATTCAAATATGTATTTGGCAATGTATCCGGGAAGTTTTCCATAATCTCATAGATACCTTTCCAAACATAGTACCAACTTCCTTTTGCATGACGATCCTTACCGTTTTCAGCCGTAACATTAAGCGCTGCCTTGTCTTTTAAATAAGCATCAGGCAATAAAATCTCATGCTCCTTAATATATTTACGAAGAGGATCCATGATATCCTTACCTTTGTACTCAATTGATGTGAACCAGCCAAAATGATTGAGACCATAGTAATCGTACACAATATTTTCTTTATCTTTAATTTCCATAGCAGCTGCAACTACATCAATAATCGCAATTGGCATATCACAGATATTGATAATTCTTGCATCTGGTCTAAGTCTTCTGCATGCTTCGGATACGATAGATGCAGGGTTTGAATAATTCAAAATCCAGCAGGTTGGTTTTGCATATTTTTCAGTATCATCAATAACTTTCATCATTGGGAAAATTGTACGCATACCATACGCAAGCCCACCACAACCACAGGTTTCCTGTCCTACACAGCCATGACGAAGCGGTATCTTTTCATCCTGCTCACGCATTGCATATTTGCCGACACGCATCTGAGCAAAAACAAAATCCGCATCCTTATATGCTGTTTCTACATCAGTTGTAACTGTAAGCTTAATTCCACTCTTCAAATCTTCGTCAAGAATCCATTTTACCACAACAGCCACCTTTTCCTGACGCTCTTTGTCAAGATCAAACAAGCGAATTTCGTCTACTTCAAGTTCTTCCCTTCTAAGTGCGATTGATTTTACGATTCCCGGTGTAAATGTACTTCCACCACCAACAATTGTTATTATCATAGTTCTTCCTCCTTATTTCTTTCACTAATTTATTTTTTCCAGATAATCTTCCAAATCTTTGCGAACATCCGCCACCGTAAGACCGATGATAATCTGAATATCATTATCTTTTTTTACAATTCCACTATTTGGAACAACATTGATTAATTTTTCATCCAATAATTCAGGATTATTAACATTCACGCGAAGTCTTGTGAAGCAATTTTCAACAGTATTAATATTCTCTTTTCCACCAAGACCGGCAACGAGGCTTTCCATTTTTCCACCCTCTGCTTTTGTCTCTATCTTTTCTGTTGCACTTGATATTCCTGTATTTGCTTTGCTTTCTTCTTTCTTATCTTCGCTTGTTCCTTCTGCTACATCTTCACGTCCCGGTGTCTTGTAATTGAATTTCTTGATAATGAACGAGAATACAACAAAGTATACAATAATCTCAATAGCTCCAAGTACAAACATCATTGGCCAATGAGTCTTCTCCACACCTGCAGACAGATTCAACAATACAGATGCCAATAAGTTTCCGCCACAGAATGCTGTCACATCACAAATCTTTAATAAAGCAATAAACAAACCGGCAATTACAGAATGCACGAGATAAAGTACAGGAGCACAGAAAATGAACATAAAGTCAAGTGGCTCTGTAATTGCAGCTAAGCATGCTGTTACTACATTTGGAATCACGAGAGCTTTTACACGTTTTTTATTCTCTTTATAAGCAGTATGAATAAATGCTGCACCGATTCCAATGTATCCAAACATTTTTGTAAAACCAGTTGCCATATAGTAAATACTATCTGAGAAACGTTCTACCGGCATCTGAAACTCAGCCATTACAATTGCGTATGCACCGGCAACTGTTGTATCTCCTACCTGAAGTACTCCTCCCAAATCCGAGAACTGGAATGGTGTATAAATTAAATGATGAAGACCTGTTGGAACTAACAAACGCTCAAGAAATCCATACAAGAAAAGTCCAAAGGTTCCGGCACCCTTAATCAGTTCAGCAAGAGCTGCGATTCCCTGCTGTGCAAATGGCCAGAGGAAGTTGCTTGCTACACCGAAAACAATACTTACAGCAAACATTATTACATATGAAAAACGTGTACCGGAATAAATCTGAAATGCACCCTTAAAATTCTTCTGAAATGTTCGATTGAACACATATCCTGTGATACATCCTAAAATAATTCCACCAAACACACCCATATCCACGCACTGAATACCCAGAATTTCTGCCTGCCCTGTACCGATTAACCCAAGCATTTCTGATGGTTCTGCAAGTTTTCCCATATGATCAAGCAATACATTAGATGTTTTCAGATAGGTTATGTATGACAAAAATCCGACCAGCGCAGCCTGATGCTTGTCCTTCTTAGCCAATGCAGCCGGTATTCCGATTGCAAATATAACATGTAAATTGTTAATAAAAAGCATAACCCCCTGATAAAGTATGTCACCGAAAATCTGTATCGGTTCCCACTTTAAAAATGGCAGCAATCCAGTAACTGTACTATTTGTCAGTAACACCCCAAGCACCATAATCATTCCTGCCACTGCTAAATAGCTTAGTGGCTGCACCATAGCTTTTGCGAATACCTCAAGGGCATTCATAACTCGTTTTTTCATTTTCATCCTCTCCTTTGAATTTATTTTACACGTCTATTTCTAGACCTTTGTACGATATTTAATCACCGCGTCTGTTCCACTTTGAACATGAGCATCCTGCTGCATCTCAACAACCTCATAATCTTCCTGATTTAAAAGAATTAACATGGTTGTCATATCGATTCCACGCTCTTTCATCATCTGTTCATCATAAGAAATAACCGGTTCTCCTTTTTTTAGAGATGCACCCGCCTCTGCGTGCACAGTAAATCCCTCCCCCTGAAGCGCAACTGTATCAATGCCAATATGAACCATTATTTCCAACCCATCTTCCCTTGTCATTCCAAAGGCATGTCTGGTTGTTGCCACCATCGTAAGTACACCATCACACGGTGCAACAATTACATTTTTTTCCGGAATAATTGCAATTCCATCTCCCATAGTTTTCCCTGCAAATGCAGGATCATTTACCTGTTCAAGAGGAATGCATTTTCCATCCGTTACGGCTGCAAGTTCCTTTCCGGAACGTTTTTTAAAAATTTCAAACATTCTATTTATCCTCCTTTTTATTTGTATTCTCACAATCATCTTCATTATCTTTTTTGAATATTCTTCGAATATGAATTGCCAAATACATTATTTCCTCACGGCTCACATTTACACCATGTTTCTCGCTGATAAATGCAGCAATCTTTTGACTGCATGCATATTCTTTTGGATACTTACTCTCTATTACATCCGCAAGTTCCGTTTCATCATCTCTCCACTGTTCTTTCCGATAAACACGTCTTGCAAAAAATTTCAGATGCGTAATGAACCGCTCATAATACATACTGTCCTCATTAATTGGAGTTCCAAATTCTTCGCTAATCATCTGAAGACTCTTTTGGATAATTGATGTAATTGCATAAGTATCATCTGCGCTTAAATCATACTGTGCATTCACAAAATGCAATGCAATAAATCCCGCTTCATCCGATGCAAATTTTACACCCAAACGCTCTTGTAAAATTTGCAAAGCATACTCACCTACCGCATATTCTCTACGGTAAAATTCCTTAATTTCATTGAGTAGCGCATTCGGAAGCTGTATCCCATTCCGATAACGCTCAATTGCAAAATTAATATGATCCGTCAATGCAACATAGATACTCTGATTTAATTTCATTTCGTAGGTACGTTTGGCATATGCTATGATGTCAGTAGATATCTCCATATGTTCAAGTGGCATATCCGCTATCATCTCTTGAAACTGTTTGGAAAGCGAACTGCTCTCAATGTAAAAAACTTTTTCTATTTTATTCTCATCAATGACATCGCCTGCCTTTGCCTTAAACCCAATACCGCGTCCCATAATTACGACTTCCCGGTTTTTATCATCAAAAGCGGAAAGTACGTTGTTGTTAATAACCTTGTGTATATTCATTCTGCTTTCCCTTTCACGATTTTATCAAACGTTTCTAAGTTATTTTCAAAAAAGCTTTTCATTCCAGCACATGCGATTTCTTCATCTTCATTTCCTCCCTTATTTTTTGCTTCTGCCACTCGATTTTCCTCGCTACTCGCTTAAATAAAAAAACCAGAAAACAAACACATCTGCATAAATGTGCTATATTTTCTGGTTTAGTGCATTATACAATGCGAACTATCCTTCAACTTGTATTAAGTATAAGTCTTTTTCACAAATCTGTCAATATTTTATTGGTATTATACATTTTTTTATGCAATATATACAATATCAAAGTTTCCTTTTTGTGGGTTCTGCTATCATCATTGAGCCATAAAATATTTCTCTGCTTTAGATATATTCCGGTATATACTCGCAGGTAGCAAATCTAAATAATCAATTCCTTGTTCCGTCTGCATCCAGAAGCGTGGTTTTTGTTGCCACAATCAGATATCTATGTATTGTTCCCTGAACAAATCCATTTTTGTCAACTTCTTCCTGCATCCTCAATAATTGTTTCAAGCACTTATCCACAGAAAAATTTGGAAACTCCCATTCTATAATGTGAGCAAACCATACAAATGCACCCACATCGTAAAAATAAATAGGTCTATATGCTTCTTCGGCTCTTAAGATTTTAAATCCTGCTTTTTCAAATTTTCTCTGTTGTGTTTTAAGATTCAAATCCGGAAATGGTTTTTTTGTGCCTTCCAGCACCATTTCGACTAAATCTCTTTCATTGTCTCCTCCAACCTGTTCCGTAATAAACACTCCATTTTTTCGCAACAACCTAAATATTTCTGTTGGTGCAAACTCTCCATGTCTATTAATCATAATATCAAAGGAATCATCTTCAAATGGTATATCATTCGGGTTTTGGCATTCTCTAAAATCAATACCAAGCGGTAATAATTTATCTTTACATATTTCAACATTGGGAGCATATCCCTCTGTTGCAGAAGTTTTATCATATGGATGTTTCAATGATAATAAGAACTCTCCACCACCAGTATCATAATCCATCATTTTCATATCAGGAGATAGATACCCTCTGACTATCTTCTCATAATCCCACGGCAAATCTTTTTCTTCTTCATATCTTCCGTAAATATGTGAAAAATCCCATCCTTGAATATGTGCTATTTCCTCTTCCTGTTTCCATATCTTTTTTAAATATTCTTCCTTCATAAAACTGCTTCCTTTCAAATAAAATAGTCTATTTTATAATCGGTGCAGTCTCTGACAACATAAGCAATTTGCCTGAATTAACCTCGATACAATCTGCTGTCAGTTTAAAACTGCACCGAGTATTTAATTCGTTTTCTCACCTTAAAACCTCCTTAAAAGTAAAGCGGACATTCATTTATTTGATTTTTTCACTGCATAATATCAGAAAATTCTACTTTTGTAGCATGGCAGGCATCTGATATATCATTTGTATTTCTTAAATCTGTGATTGGTCTAATCTGTGACATAACACACCTCTTTCTTTGTACGTTATTCTAACATAATTATATACATTTTATAATTATTATATCTAAAAGCGCCCGTAATGTAAATTTTCAAACAAAAAGAGCATTGCTTATCCAAATACATTTGGAACGCAATACTCTTTCTGCTTTTATTTTCGCATATTTTATGCTACAACTTCACACCTTATTCGCGCATATTCCCGCTCGGCTACGTTCGTGCTATTCGTTCATGTTAGCTAATTTTTTTGCCTGATCGCGGTCACGAAACAATGGTCTCTAAATTTATAGGCTCAGAGCATATACCTCTACCAAAACAGACACAAAACAAAAGCATCCATTACTACCCCGCCCAATGCTATCAATACAAAATCTACCAGTTACATTCCATTTCTCCAATAGAACTTCACATTATAAAAAGCAGCTTGCGATAATATTACATTGTCCTATTATAACTTACTCTGATAATTTTCCAATTGATGAAAAACACCGACAACATTTACAACCTCTGCTCTTACATCAAAAATAACAACATAGTCCATCTGTGGAACAACTGCTTCATGGTATCCCTTATTTGTTAAATAGCTATCTCTACTAGGCGGAAATTGAAGAGGATTCGTTTCTAGCCTGTCATAAATACTATCAATACCATCAAGCAGATGTTTTGCAGCTTGCTCGCTTTTTAAACGATAAATCAGATAATATATCAGATTATTAAGCAATTCATCTGCATATTCTGAAATAACCAATTTATAACCCATACTTTGCTCTCGTTTCTCTAAGTGCTGTTCTGGCATCTTTTACCTGACCTGCCTCAATCTGCTTTTCAGAAATTTCAATATCTCTATACATTGTGAGTTGCTTCAGTGTAGACTCATAAGTTTCCATACTCATAATGACCATATCGCCATAACCATTTTTCGTAATGTAAATAGGTTCTTCTGCTTTGTGACACATATCAGAAATCTCTGATGTATTTTTTAAATCCTTAATTGGAATAATCTGTGGCATAAGTAGCACCTCCTAACTATGGGTTAATTATACCATAATTATATCCTTTTTCAACACTTATATTCGTATATTTCCAATCGGCTACGTTCGTGCTATTCGTTCATGTTAGCTAATTTTTTTGCCTGGTCGGCAGCAATGCAGGCATCTATAATCTCCTGAATATCACCATTCATAATTTTATCTAATTTATATAAGGTCAGATTGATGCGGTGATCCGTCACACGCCCCTGCGGGAAGTTATAGGTTCTGATTTTTTCAGAACGATCTCCGGTTCCAATCTGGCTTCTTCTTGCCTCGGCTTCGGCATCATGTGCTTTCTGGCACTCCATATCATAAAGTTTTGCACGAAGTAAAGCAAATGCCTTTGCCTTATTCTGTAACTGTGACTTTTCCGTCTGACTGTAAATGACAATTCCGGTCGGATAATGCGTTAGACGAACGGCAGAATCCGTCGTATTGACACACTGTCCACCATTTCCGGATGCACGCATGACATCGATACGAACATCTTTTTCATCAATTTGAACATCTACTTCCTCAGCTTCCGGCATAACGGCAACACTAATCGTAGATGTATGAATACGTCCACCGGACTCTGTCTCCGGCACACGCTGTACACGATGTACACCGGATTCATACTTCATAACAGAATAAGCCCCCTGACCGGTAATCATAAAGTTGACGCTCTTCATTCCGCCAATTCCAATCTCTTCACACTCAAGAGTCTCGACTTTCCAGTGTCTACTCTCTGCATAATGTACATACATACGATAGATTTCTGCTGCAAAAAGTGCTGCTTCATCTCCACCGGCACCGGCACGGATTTCCACAATAACGTTTTTATCATCATTCGGGTCCTTCGGAAGCAGGAGAATCTTAAGCTTTCCTTCCAATTCCTCGACCTTTGCCTTGGATTCATTTAATTCCTCCTTGGCAAGTTCACGCATCTCCTCGTCACTTTCCTCTTCTAACATTGCAAGTGATTCTTCTATATTCTGCTTATTCTGCTTATATTCCTTATAAGTCTCGACAACCGGTGTCAGGTCGCTTTGCTCTTTCATTAGTTTGCGAAAACGATTTGGATCATTTGCAACATCCGGCTCACTTAATTCACTCATTAATTCTTCATAGCGAACCAACGTATCTTCTAATTTATCAAACATAACTATTTCCTTCCTTTTACTACACGATCCAGCCCTGCCAGATCCTTTATCACAACAACATCAGAGAAACCTCTTTGCTTCATCAAATCCGAAACAGCCTTTCCCTGATCATACCCGATTTCCAAACATAACTGTCCATCCGGATTTAAGTAATCCACACTTTTTTCTATAATAATACGGTAAAAATACAACCCATCTTCTTTTCCATCTAACGCTTCTACCGGCTCAAAATCCCTGACTTCCGGCATCAGTGTCGCAATCTCCGCCGTCGCAATATAGGGTGGATTTGATACAATAACATCAAATTTTCCGGTGATATGATCGAATAAATCACTTCGTTCCAACTCTACTTCCACATCATTTCTCCTGGCATTTTCTTTTGCCACCAAAAGTGCCTGTTTTGAGATATCGCTGCCATAACAGATAATATCCGGCACATTTTTGGCAATGCTTATGATAATGCATCCGGAGCCTGTACATAAGTCTAATACTTTCATTCCGGGTTTAATAGATTTAAGTGCTTCCTCTACTAATGTTTCTGTATCCTGCCTTGGAATCAGCACATTGGAATTGACTTTAAACTTCAATCCCATAAACTCCTGCTCTCCAATAATATATTGTAAAGGAACATGCTCTGCGCGCTTTCTTAACGCAATCTGAAACGTACCGAACTGTTCTTCCGTCATCTCCTCGTTTTCATGAAGATAATAATAATTTCGGTCAATATCACAGGCCATCTGCAATAAATACCACGCATCGAGCTTCGCATCTGTGATTTCTTCTTTTTCTAATTCTTTTGTACCAGTCTCTAATGCCTCACGATATGTCATGGATTTTTTCTTCCTCCTGATATGCCTTCCAGTCAAAAACCGCCTCAACCGAAGCAATTCCCACTTCAATCATCGCATCATCGGGTTCCCTTGTTGTGAGATTCTGAAGCCACAATCCCGGTTTACTCAAGAAATTTACAATTACATTGTCACTTCTTCCGGCAAGCCTTATAAATTCATACGAAACACCTGCAATAACCGGAATCAGTGCCAGGCGTAAAAGAAGGCGTAATACTCCTGAATCAACCTTTATAAATGCAAAAAAGATAATACTCACAATCATAACAAACAATAAGAAACTGGTTCCGCAGCGTTTATGCTGTCTGGAACTTTTCCGTACATTTTCTACCGTAAGTTCCATTCCATGCTCAATACAGTTAATGCACTTATGCTCTGCACCATGATACATAAATACGCGCTTAATGTCTTCCATCAGTGAAATGACCACTACATATCCAACAAATATAGCCAGACGAATCACACCTTCTATTACTGCAAGCACTGTCTTTGATGCAATAAATCTCTGGAAAAGTAAAGAAATGTAATAAGGTAATACCATAAAAATACCAACCGCTAAAATAATAGAGAAAACAACGGTAAGGCCCATTCCCTCATTTTCCTTTTTCCCACTATCCTCTGATTCACTTTTCTTCTGATTCTCTTCCTCATCTTCAAAAAAAGAAGCAGAATACATTAAAGAACGCATACCAAGGACAAGCGAATCTATAAAATTAAGTACACCTCGTATAATCGGTGCCTTTTTTAATGTCTCATTTTTTATAATTCCTTTATAATCAAAAGATTCTACGGAAATCTCCTGATCGGGCTTTCGGACTGCCACAGCATAACGGTCACCGTTTTTCATCATAACGCCTTCCATTACTGCCTGACCACCAATTCCTGAATATCGCATGAATAACCTCTTTCCATCCAACGACTTATTCTAAAAATGTATCTTTTGTTTTCTTAAAAAAAGGTTGAGATTTCACAACCTCAACCTTATCGTCATAACAATCTGTTACTTATTTCATGCCGTATTTCTTATTAAACTGTTCAATACGTCCACGTGCCTGATTTGCTTTCTGCTGTCCTGTATAGAAAGGATGGCATTTAGAACAAATTTCTACGTGAAGTTCCGGTTTTGTAGAACCTGTAACGAATGTATTTCCACAGTTACATGTAACAGTTGCCTGATAATACTCTGGATGTATTCCTTCTCTCATGATTTTCACCTCTTCATTTTTCTTTCCGATAAACAGCTTTATTATTGTAGCACACAAAGCCCTAAGATGCAAGCTTTTTTATAGGATTTTCTTTTTCTTTACGGTCTGCACATATTCCTTATTATTTTTCGTGCGGACAAACATATTTAAAATGCTCTCCACCGCTTCATCGGTACGCATTCCATTAATTGCCTTACGCATAATATAAACAGCTTCCTGTTCTTCCTTATCTAAGAGTAAATCCTCTCTTCTGGTACCGGACTTTGTAATATCAAGTGCAGGGAATACTCTTTTTTCCGAAAGCTTTCTGTCTAACACAAGCTCCATATTACCGGTTCCTTTGAATTCTTCGTATACCACATCATCCATCTTGCTTCCGGTATCTACCAGTGCTGTTGCAAGCACGGTAAGACTTCCGCCTTCCCGCATATTTCTGGCTGCACCAAAGAAACGTTTTGGCATATGAAGTGCCGCCGGGTCAAGACCACCAGATAAAGTACGACCACTTGGCGGAACTGTAAGATTATATGCTCTTGCAAGTCTTGTGATGCTGTCAAGTAAAATCACCACATCCTTTTTATGCTCTACCAGACGCTTTGCACGCTCGATTACCATTTCTGATACACGCTTATGATGCTCCGGCAATTCATCAAAGGTCGAATAAATAACTTCCACATTCTTTCCCTCGATTGCCTCTTTGATGTCTGTAACTTCCTCCGGTCTCTCATCAATCAGAAGGATGATCACATGCATCTCAGGATTGTTCTTCACGATTGATTTTGCTATCTGCTTTAACAGAGTGGTTTTACCGGCTTTTGGCGGAGACACGATCATTCCTCTCTGTCCTTTTCCAATTGGAGAAACCAGATCCACAATACGCATTGCGACACTTCCTCCCGGTGTCTCTAAACGCAGCCGCTCATTTGGAAAAATTGGTGTTAAATCCTCAAAATTCTTTCTTTTCATTGCTTCCGACGGATGACAGCCATTGATGGATGTAATGTAAAGCAATGCACTGAATTTCTCTGACTGTGATTTTATTCTTGTATTTCCGGAAATAATATCACCCGTTTTTAAATTGAATTTACGAATCTGCGAAGGAGAAACATAAACATCATTTTCTCCCGGAAGATAATTTTCACAACGAATAAATCCGTACCCGTCCGGCATAACCTCTAAAATTCCATGCGCACGAATACCACTGTCTAATTCTTTTGCATCATCTCTTGCAGTTTCTTCTTTCTTTGCCGGCGCCTGTTTTTCCTCTTTTGGCTTTACCGGTTCCTGCTTTTCTTCTTTGGGCTTTGACGCCTCCTGTTTTTCATCTTCTGCCACCATAACATCAATTAATTCTGCCTTTTTTAATCCGGACAGATTTTTCAGTCCTCTTGACTTTGCAAGATCACGTAAAACAGCGGCAGACAGGCTTTCATACTTTTCTCTCATATATATTTTATATCTCCTTACCTATTATCTTTTCATATGTGGGAATCAAAAATAAGAATTTCAATCAGACTCGATTATTGCTATTATACCTCTTTCTTTCCAAAATAGAAAGTCTTATTTTTCTTGATTTGTGATTTTTATAATGTTATGATTATTTCGTTATAAATGAGTCTTACATAAAAGGAGTCTTACATATGGATAATAAGGAAAAAGCATTACAGCTTCATGAAAAATGGAACGGAAAATTAGAAACAGTGTCAAAAACTCCGGTAAAAACCAGAGAAGATTTAGCACTTTGCTATACACCGGGTGTCGCAGAACCGTGTAAGGTGATTGCAAAAGACCCTTCTGCCGCTTACACCTATACTATGAAAGCCAACACCGTTGCTGTCATATCAGACGGAAGTGCCGTTCTCGGTCTTGGAAATATCGGACCATACGCAGCCATGCCTGTTATGGAGGGAAAATGCGTTTTATTCAAAGAATTCGGCAACGTAAATGCTGTTCCAATCTGCTTAGATACACAGGACACAGAAGAAATTATTAAAACCGTAAAAAATATTGCTCCTGCTTTCGGTGGGATTAACTTAGAGGATATTTCTGCCCCACGTTGTTTCGAAATCGAAACCCGTCTAAATGAAATGCTTGATATTCCGGTATTTCATGATGACCAGCATGGTACCGCCATCGTCGTTCTTGCAGGTATCATCAATGGGCTTCGTGTCACCGGAAAGAAAAAAGAAGACTGCAGGGTCGTAGTAAATGGTGCCGGATCTGCCGGAATTGCCATCACAAAACTTTTACTCACTTATGGATTTAAGTATGTGACCATGTGTGATCGTCTCGGTATCATTGGCCCGGATTATCCAGATCTTAACTGGATGCAAAAGGAAATGACCAAGGTTACGAACTTAGACCGTGCTACCGGAACTTTGGCTGATGCCTTAAAAGGCGCTGATATTTTTGTTGGTGTTTCCGCTCCTAATATCGTAAGTTCCGAAATGGTTGCTTCCATGAACAAAGACTCCATTCTTTTTGCCATGGCAAACCCGGTTCCTGAAATCATGCCGGACGTTGCAAGAGCCGCAGGTGCCCGCGTTGTCGGAACTGGTCGCAGTGACTTCCCTAATCAGGTCAACAATGTAGTTGCATTTCCTGGTATTTTTAAGGGGGCTTTGGAAGGACATGCAACAAAGATTACCGAAGAAATGAAGCTCGCTGCTGCTGAAGCCATCGCCGGTCTTGTTTCCGATGAAGAATTAAATGACGAGTTCATTATGCCGGAGGCATTCGATCCTCGTGTTGCTGATGTCGTAAGTCAGGCGGTAAAATCACATATTCACTAGGATAAACCTTTATGTTTTTTGAATATTCAGATAATAGAGAGAAGATTCCCGATATCGTTTCCCATACAAAATTACCGGATTTCTGGAATGGGAAACGGTATTATTCTTTGGACGCATACTTAAAACACACTTATGGTGAAAAGATGTACAAACTTTCCCTAAATGGCGGTATGACCTGTCCGAATCGTGACGGAACACTCGGGAAACGCGGTTGTATTTTTTGCAGTGCCGGCGGGAGCGGTGATTTCGCTGCTCCTGCTTCTCTTAGTATTTCAGATCAAATTGAGACAGCAAAGCGAAACATCAGTTCCAAGGTTTCCTGTAATAAATATATTGCTTATTTTCAGGCATTTACCAATACTTATGCACCGGTTTCTTACCTTAGGAAAATTTTTATGGAAGCAATCACTAATCCGGATATTGCGATTTTATCTATTGCCACCCGACCGGACTGTCTGGATTCAGATGTAATTTCCTTACTTTCTGAATTAAATGAAATAAAACCTGTCTGGATAGAACTTGGTCTTCAGACCATTCATCCAAAGACATCAAATTTTATTCGAAGCGGATTTTCTCTGTCAGACTTTGAATCTTCTGTCTTTGCACTGCATAATTCAGGTATTAAGGTAATTGCCCATGTAATCCTTGGTTTGCCGAATGAAACCCCTGATATGATGCTTGACTCAGTATCTTATCTCGGAAAACTTTCCATTTTTGGTATAAAGCTCCAGCTTTTGCATATTTTAAAAGGGACAGACCTCTGTACATATTACGAGAAGCATCCCTTTCCTGTCTTCACCCTTACGGAATACTGCGATATCATTGCTGCCTGCTTAGAATTATTACCACCACAAATGGTCATTCACCGCATCACCGGAGACGGACCTAAAAATTTACTTGTTGCACCGCTTTGGAGTGGAAACAAAAAACAGGTATTAAATCAGATTCAAAAAAATTTGAAAGAGAAAAACACCTGGCAAGGTCGATTATTCAATAATTAAAAAGGAGTTGTTACAATGGCTGAACCTTTCACCTTATATAAATTAATCGTTTTATATATGTTGGATAAAGTAGATTTTCCTTTAAGTAACACACAGATTTCCGATTTCTTTTTGGAAAAAGAGTACACAAATTATTTTACATTACAGCAGGTCATGCATGACCTGATAGATACAAATTTAATCCGCACAGAGTCCACACACAGTAATACCCAGTATTCTATTACTCCTGCCGGAACGGAAACCTTAGCGTTTTTTCATGACAAGATTTCTCCTGCCATTCAAAATGACGTCTTACATTATTTTGATGAAAACAAAATGGAATTAAAAAACGAAAACTCTGTTCTTTCTGATTTTTATAAGACAACCAACAACGAATATGCCGTACGCTGTCAGTTAAAAGAAAAAGGAATCTCCCGCATCGATCTGACTCTTACCGTTCACACAAAAGAGCAGGCAGAAGCCATCTGCAACAACTGGAAAGATCAAACTGCAGAAGTCTATGCCTACCTTATGGAACTTCTTTTAAAATAACAAACGTATTATTTTTTTCGTTTCTTTTTTCCTGTTTTTTTCTTTTCTATGCTGTAGCCAAATTTTCCAAGTTTCTCGCCAAGCAGAAAATATTCACCGTGGGAATAGGTAATAAGGTCTGCAGCATTTAAATCAAACTTTCCATTCTCTTTCATATATGCTTCATCCACATGAACTGCCAGTACATCCGCCAAAAACATATGGTGAGAACCCAGTTCCTTACACTCTCTCACCTGACACTCAATATTTACCGGGCTTTCTTTAATGAGTGGCACCTTTACCTTTTCTGCCTGTTCTTTCGTCAAATGCATTTCTTTAAACTTATCTACCTCCCTGCCTGATTTTACTCCGCAGTAGTCCGTTGCAAATGCAAGTTTTTTATTTGTTAAATTTATCACAAATTCACCGGTCTCTTTTATCATATGGTAAGAATAACGCTCCGGTCGAACAGAAATCGACACCATCGGTGGATTTGTACATACGGTTCCTGCCCATGCAACTGTGATGATATTGTCGTTTCCTTCCCGATCCGAAACACTTACCATGACCGCCGGCAGGGGATAAAGCATATTCCCCGGTTTCCATGTTTGTTTTCCCATAAAATCTCCTTTTCAATAAGCTAATCCACGCAGCTTTTGTTCCGCTTTCTTTCTTTTCGGGTTCTAAGTGGAACCTGAGCTAAAATAATTGCCAAAAACATAACAATACAACCCCATATTTCCCGTTTTGACAACCTCTGGTTCAAAATAAGCCAGCCTGATATTGCTGATACGACAGACTCCAAGCTCATGATTAAAGATGCAATCACAGGATTTAAATCCTTTTGTCCTACCACCTGTAAGGTATATGCAAGTCCACTGGATATCACTCCGGCATACAGAATCGGCCGATAAGCTGCCATGATCTCTGCCATGCTCGGCTGTTCCGTAAGAATCATCCCAATTAATGCTAAAAATCCACACACAAAAAACTGGATACAGGAAAGCTTGACGCTGTCTACCAATGGTGAAAAATGATCGACGCACAAAATATGTAACGCAAATGTAAAGGCACATAACAATAGCACCACATCATAACCATTGAAAAAGAATTGATTTTCTTTCATGCATAAAAGATACAATCCAATCAGTGCAACTACCACACTCACCCACAATTGTACTCCCGCCTTTCTCTTGAAAAAAATTCCCAAAAGCGGAACCAATACGATATAGAGTGCCGTAATAAAGGCTGCTTTTCCAACACTGGTGCCTGTCACTCCAAACTGTTGAAACGTAGATGCAACCATGAGTAAAATTCCACAGCAGATGCCCCCTGACATAAGCTGCGTTTTTCCCTCTTTGGTACGATTTTCTATTACAATCTCTTTCTTCTTTTTCTTTTTTTGCTCTAAAAAAACAATCACAGGCAATAAGACAACTCCACCAATGGTAAAACGAATCCCATTAAACGTAAAGGGCTTAATATAGTCCATCGCAACACTTTGCGCGACAAAAGATGTTCCCCAAATGATTGCTGTCAAAAATAGCAATAATGAATTACGGATCTGATGCGGTTTCATAAATTCTCTCCTTCTAATACAAACTATGCGCCTTATCTCACGAAGTACTTTTTATTGTATCGAAAATTTCCTCACTACTCGTGAAAAAAAAAGAGTGCCCTTCAGGCACTCTTTGGATTTTCTACTGAATTGCTGTCATAAATACCGGTATTACCTGTTTCTTTCTGGAAACAACACCCTTTAAGGTATAGGAATCATTTGTCTTCTTCTCATGATATCCTGCTTCCATCACCTGATCTGCTCCTTCACCGGCACAAACCATATATGTTGTCTCCTCTAAAATGTCCGTCAACATCATAAATACCATATTAAGCTTTTTCTCTTCCAATACCGTATCCATATATGCGATGATGTCTCCTTTAATGGAGTCTAACTCTTCTGCACCCATGGCACTGATCTGTCCAACACCAAAATCTTTTCCTGCTGCATT
This sequence comes from Roseburia hominis, assembly GCF_021531695.1. Taxonomy (GTDB): domain Bacteria; phylum Bacillota; class Clostridia; order Lachnospirales; family Lachnospiraceae; genus Roseburia_D. The sequence goes on from NZ_JADYUI010000006.1 coordinate 112,888, forward strand.
GAACTTTTTGAAATCCTGGAAGAAAATTTCTTCTGTCGTCTTAGACGCAAAATCACTTCCCGCACGGAACATATTTTTTGCATGTGTCTCAATATCTACATTTGCAATTTTAGCAAGCTCTTCTGCTGCCGCTTTATCAACCGGGGTACATGTCGGAGAACGGAACATCAACGTATCTGATAAAATTGCAGATAACATTAAACCTGCCTCTTTCTTTGTGATTTCTTCTCCCTGCTCCCTGTACATCTGGTATACAATCGTTCCGGTACAACCAAGTGGCTGATTTCTAAAATAGATTGGACCTGAAGTTTCTAAATCTGCAATTCTATGATGATCAATAATCTCTACTACATCTGCTCCGTCGATTCCATCTACTGTCTGACCCTTTTCGTTATGATCAACCAAAATAAGCTGCTTCTTCTTCATATTAAGCAGACTGCTTCTTGAAATCATGCCAACATAAAATCCCTTCTCATCCAAAACCGGGAAATTTCTATGGCGAACCTTAGCCATCTCCTCCTTAACATCTTCCACATAATCCTCTAAACGGAACGTAATCAGATTTTCTTTTTTCATGAAGCATGCAATTGGCATACTCTGATTAATTAAGCGTGCTGCCGTAAATGTATCAAACGGAGTGCTGATGATAACGCAATTCTTTTCCTTTGCAAGTGCCAGTACTTCATCGGAAACCTCTGTTCCTGCACAAATCAACATACAACCGGCATTTAATTCCAATGCATACTTCTGTGCTTCGGTACGATTTGCCAGAATAACAAAATCTCCTGCACTGATATATTCTTTCATGACTTCTACATCACCGGATGCAACTGTTACCTTACCGGTTTCAAAGCAGGCATCTACATCGCCATTTAAAAGCTTTCCTTCCATAATCTCAACAATATTCTTATATGGTGTTTTGGCTTTTGCCAACATATGATTATCATAAACATCCATATAAGAGGTTGCAATATCACTCGTCACAATAAGACCTTCCAATTTATTTTCATCAGTTACAATCGGAAGTGTTGCAACATTCAGATTCTTCATCAGCTCCCATGCATGTTTCATGGAAATACTGTGGTCCACGCCCTCGGTCTTTCGGATTTCGATATCCTTCACCTGTGCTCCTGCATCTGTTACAAGTTCCGGTGCCTGCACTCCAAAATAGTCAAGCGCATACTGTGTTTCGCTGCTTACTGCACCGGCACGTTTTGCCACATATTTTCCGGCTTCTTTACGATTCTTCAATTCTGCATATGCAAGGGCTGAACAAATAGAATCCGTATCCGGATTTTTGTGTCCCACTACCCATACTTTTGTCTGTTCACTCATTTTACTTACCTCTTACTTATCTATTATTTTATGTAAAGCGGACATTCACAATCCGCTTCGCTACTTGCTTTTTACTCTTCCATGCTCTAAAGATTAAAAGAATACTCCAAGCTGATATAAAATAAACCCTATTAATACGATGAAATTAATAATCGAAAACCATGCCAGGCATTTTACATAAGACTTTATGTTTCCCATGCTTTGAATGGTTTCTTCTGTCTTATCCAGCTGCTCCTTCATCTCGTCAAATAAAGTCTGGATATTCCGATAACAAGTCACATTCTCTTCATGCACCTTTTCCGCGATTTCTGTCTTAGTCCCGGAAAACTCTTCCTGCATATTTGTCACAATGGTCTTCATCTCAGAAACCTTCTGGTCATTCAAAGAGACACTGGTATCCATGGTTTCCTTTAACGTATCACCAAGCTTGTCCATCTTATCTTCAACCTGTAAAACCAGGTCATGAATCTGACCTTCTACCGTCTGCTGTAATTTATCCGCTTCCTGCTGTTTTTCATCCAGGATATTCTGCAGGCGCTCTGCCTTTCCTTCGCGCTCATCGACCAGATTCTGCAATTCTCTTACCTTGCTCTCTCTGGCGGTCACTAATGCTTGAAGCTGCTTTGCTTTTTCTCTGAATTCATCAATCTGACTTAATAAAAAATCTTCTTTTTCCACCTGCGTTCGTATCCTCTCTTTCTTTGATTTATCCTGATGGTAACGGTTCTCTTTCAAATTCTTTAAGAAACGCATCATAAGCGATTCCTCCCCATTTACCTACTACTTCACACTGTCTTTTCATTCTATCATTAACCACCTTTTTTGTAAATATCTCCACTTAATTTTCGTTTTCATTCACCAGTTTTTCTATCAGTTTCAATTTTTCATAACGCTGTTTTGCCTTCTTATCTGCTTCTGCAAATAACTCTTCTGCACGTTCTTTTTGGAATTTAAGAAGTGATGCATATCGATTTTCTCCTGCCAGAAATTCCTGATAGGATTCCTTGTTTTGCTTCGAATCCACAACCAAAAACGCTTTTCTTTCTTCTCCATCTTTTGGATGATATCGGAAATTTACCCAATACCCTGACGCTACTGCCCTTTTTTCTTCCTCCTGAGTAATACGCATCCCTTTTTTAATTCCATGATTGATACATGGTGCATATGCAATAATAAGAGACGGTCCTTTATATGCCTCTGCCTCTGCAATTGCCTTAATACACTGATTCTTGTCCGCCCCCATTGCAATTTGTGCCACATAGACAGATCCGTAACTCATCGCCATCATTGCCAGCTCCTTTTTCGATGTCCTTTTTCCACCTGCACAAAAACGTGCGGATGCCCCAAGCGGAGTTGCTTTTGATGCCTGTCCTCCCGTGTTAGAATAAACTTCCGTATCAAATACCAGAACATTGATATCCTCTCCCGATGCCAGAACATGATCCAGTCCGCCAAAACCGATATCATATGCCCAGCCATCTCCGCCAAAAATCCATTGTGATTTTTTATTTAAAAAATCTTTTTTCTCTAAAATGCTGTTAAGGCACTCTCTCTGGTTACTATCTGACTCCTTTGTCTGCTCTAAAATCTGAAGCAATGTATCTGTTGCTTTTCCATTTTCTTTCCGGTTCCCATAAGTAGAAAGCCAGTTTGTAAATGCTGTCTTTATCTTTTCATTCATTGTCTTATCTTTTAAAATTGTTTCCTGTTTCAGCAATTCTTTTATTCGTCTTTTTAACTCTTTTCTCATATACTCTTGTGCAAATAACATTCCGTACCCAAATTCAGCGGCATCTTCAAACAACGAATTTGCCCATGCCGGTCCCTTTCCACACGCATTGACGGTATATGGGGTAGAAGGGAAAGAATTTCCCCAGATAGAGGAACACCCGGTCGCGTTTGCAATATACAGACTCTCGCCAAACAACTGTGTAACAAGTTTCGCATAAGGAGTTTCGCCACAACCACCGCACGCACCGGAAAATTCAAGCAATGGCCGTTTGAACTGGGAACCTTTCACGCTTTCTTCCGGAAATTTCTGCAAAACCTCTTCTTTTTCCGGTAATGAGATAGCATAATCATACTGTTTTTGTTGCTTTGCATAACTCGAAAAATCTTTCATTAGAATTGCTTTCTTAGGTGCCGGACAGACTTCCACACAATTTCCACATCCGGTACAATCCAGTGCTGAAACTGTAATGGCAAATTTATACTCACTGCATCCTTTCATATCCGCATATTCTACCGGAAACCCTGCCGTAATGATTTCTTCTGAAGTTAAAACAGCCGGTCTTATCACGGCATGCGGGCATACGTAAGAACATTGATTACACTGAATACAACGCTCCTTGAGCCAGACAGGAATCTCTGTTGCTACTCCTCTTTTTTCATAAGCTGCCGTACCGGACGGTGTTCTTCCGTTTGCATAAGCTGTCATGGCAGAAACCGGTATCTCATTCCCTTTTTGTACGTTCACCGGATTCTGAATTTGTTCTACAAACGAAATGACTTCTCTATCATGTTCTTTTGATTTTATATTTTTATTTAAAACATATGATCTTCGCTCTGCTTTTTCCCGACATTCTATCCACTCCACAGGTATCTTTACTTCTTCATAAGCCTCCATTCCGGCATCTATTGCCTTATGATTCATGGCAATGATTTCTTCTCCTTTCTTTGCGTACGTTTTACTTACTGCATCTTTTAAATATCCATGCACCTCTTCTTTCGGCAAGAGACCTGCCAGGGCAAAAAATGCCGCCTGTAAAATCGTATTTATCCTGCTTCCCAATCCGATTTCTCTTGCAATCTTTCCGGCATCTATCGTATAAAAATGAATCCTTTTTTCTGCAAGATGATATTTTACATTTTCCGGAAGTTTTTCTTCTAATTCTTCTTTTTTCCACGGACAGTTCAATAAAAATATACCGTTTTCCACTAAATCTTCCACCATCGGATATTGGTACAGATACGCCGTGCAATGGCATGCCACAAAATCTGCCTTAGAAACCAGATATGCTGCCCGAATCGGTTCTGTTCCAAAGCGCAGATGCGAAATGGTAAGACCACCGGACTTTTTGGAATCATATTCAAAATATGCCTGCACTTTGAGATTCGTATAGTCTCCTATAATTTTTATTGAATTCTTATTTGCACCTACCGTTCCGTCAGCGCCCAATCCCCAGAATTTACAACTCTTGGTTCCCTCTTTGGTCGTAATCGGCTCCTTCGTTACCTTTAAGGATAATTTCGTGACATCATCTGTAATTCCTATCGTAAATGCTTCTTTTTCTTCATTCAAAAATGCTTCCAGGATCTGTCCCGGTGTCGTATCTTTCGAACCGAGTCCATATCTGCCATGAAATACCCTGCATCTGTCAAAACGGCTCTCCTTTAATGCCGTTACCACATCCAGATACAACGGTTCTCCTATAGCACCCGGTTCTTTGGTACGGTCTAATACAATCAATTTTTCCACAAATTCCGGCAACTCCTGTAAAAATGCTTCCTTTACAAATGGTCGATATAAATGTACCTCTACCAGACCCACTTCCTTTCCCATTTCTTTTAAGTAATCCACCACTTCTTTTATCGTTTCACAGACAGAACCCATTGCAACCATAACAAGTGTTGCCTCTCTGCTTCCATAATAATTAAAAAGCCGGTAATCCGTTCCAATCCTCTCGTTAATCCTCTGCATCTGCCCAAGCACGATTTCCGGCAATCTGTCATAAAGCACATTTGCCGCTTCTCTCGTCTGGAAAAACAAATCCGGATTCTGTGCACTTCCCATCTCATAGGGATGATTCGGATTTAATGCATGCCGCCTGAATTCCGCAATGGATGTAAAATCTGCAAGTTCCTTTAGTTCCTCATAATCCCAGGTTTCCACCTTTTGTATCTCATGAGAAGTACGAAATCCATCAAAAAAATTGAGAAATGGAATCTTTCCCTGAATTGCCGCAAGATGTGCAACCGGACTTAAATCCATCACCTCCTGTACCGATGATTCACAAAGCATTGCCACCCCGGTCTGCCTGCAGGCGTAAATATCCGAATGGTCTCCAAAAATACTGAGTGCATGGCTTGCCACTGCCCTCGCAGAGACCTGTATCACGCCGGGAAGCTGTTCCCCTGCCATTTTATACAAATTCGGAATCATGAGAAGCAATCCTTGCGATGCCGTATAGGTTGTAGAAAGTGCTCCTGCCAGTAAACTTCCATGCATTGCTCCTGCAACCCCTGCCTCTGACTGCATCTGTTTTACTTCTACCACATTTCCAAAGATATTTTTTCTTCCATTTAATGCCCATTCATCTGTAATTTCCGCCATAACAGAAGATGGAGTAATTGGATAAATTGCTGCTACCTCCGTATAAGCATATGACACATGCGCTGCTGCATGATTTCCGTCCATCGTGATTTTTTTTCGTTCCATTGCACTTAAATTCCTTTCCTGTTTTACCATTACGTTTTCCTGTTTCTGGTATTTTTATACAAAAAAAGCACCACACTTTCATAATAAATACAAAAATGTGATGCTGCTATTATTTTATTCTATTTCCATCTTTATCGAAATTTTTCTTTAATGCATGCTCTACCGGAAAAATCGCTATAATCAAAACAAGTGTCTGTATTGCAATCAAGATACCTCCCCATAATCCAATCGTATCGCTATCCTTATCTTTTAAAAACAACATAAGTATCATTGAAATCGGAAACATCAACCCACCGATTTTAGACCACAATTTTCCGCAATATGCATGAGCAAAATTCCAGGTATCCATATTTTTCATGGAACGCGCGGTACGATATCCATAAATACCGTTAATTTGCTTCGGTGGCTTTTTCAATAACACCCATCCAAAAACCAGCATAAGAAGTGGAATTAGCAAATCCACTATAAACATAAAAATCCAAAATCCATACTTCATAATTTTTCTCTCCCTTACTTCATATATAAACCTGCCAATTTCATATTTTCATCAAAAGTAATGGTATAGGTAACCTCTACATTTTCATACATTACCGCAACCTGCACAACCGCATATCGCTGCCCCCTTTGTCTTATCTCAGACATATAAAAATCCCCAAAAGACTGAATTTCTCCCCAGTCACTGCCAACCTGTCTTCTGGCATCTTCTATCACTTCTATTTAAATAGTCTCATTTTTTCTTGACCAATTATCAATAGAATACAAAGTGTAATTTTGTGTGAGTATTTTATTTACAAATTCTTGTGTATCTATCTTTGCCCACATTTTCTCAATCAATTCATTACTAACCCTTATAAATCTTTCTTCTAGTAACTGTTTAAACATACTAGTTGTATTTACATCTTGTTTATATGCTACTTCCAACACTCTACTATCAAACACATATGCAAAAAATACTTCTAACAAAATTTTATTTTCCTCAGTATTTTCTTTCTGAAAAGCCTCAATCACCCTAATCAAATAATTGCATAATTCCGTATTACTTTGTATATATATTCCACCAAAAGTTTTTACTCCTATTTCTTCTTCTAATCCTGAAATTGATACATTCTTTTTAGGAATATATAATGACTTAGCCATCACCCCCCTATTTCTCAAATCAAATTCATACCACAAATCACTTTTAGAAGAATAAGTAAAATGAATTCTTCTTTGTTTATGTGCCACATCAATCTTGCTAACTTCCTTATTTCTAAGCGCATATTGATGTAACAAATTACTCATATCTATATTACATATGATATTTTTAACATCCTTTAAAAAATTATCCTCACACACAACGCTTATAAGACTACTTAAAGTCGCATTACTTCTGACCTCTTTCAGAAGATATTCACCCGCTCTAGTCATTTCGCATTCAAAAATATTTATCTCTTCTAACTCGGCAACTTCTTCAGCAGAAACCACTCGTCTTACACCTTCATTTTCTAATGCTAAACATTTCAAATGTGCCAACCTGTGAATCAACACATCTTCATCTATTGGTTCTACTCGATTATTGCTATACTCGTCATAAATCAAAGGTCGCATCAAATATCTTCCTTCTGACATTGCCCATGATTGTGCATAATCTTGTGCCTCTAATCTATCCATCTGTTCTTGTACATACTCTTTATATACGTCATATATATCGGATAAAATCTCATTATTTGCATCTAATTCAATCGCAGATCTCGCCACATTTGTCTGATACTTACTATTCTTTATATTTGCAATCGCCAATATTGATGTGTTTTTATATCCGGGTGTAGAGAATTCAACTCTTATGCCTTCAACACAAGTTCCAATAGGTAACATTGTTTTTCTTTGAACCCGCCTAGTATCAGCACTCATCAAACACCAATCTGACATATATTTCAAATGTCTCACCGCATAAGCCACAGTCACATTCCCATGTTCTTTTTCATACACATCATATTTTTCTCCATCAACATCATGTCCTGTTTCATTTAAATATTTTACTAATATTTCTTTTAATGAATCATAACCAATTCTAATACTTTCGCCATTATCAATGGATAAATATACTGGGATTTCTGGAATTACAATCCACTTTCGTAAGTCATTTTCTATTTTTGTCATATCGACATCGCTCCTGACATACAACCTCACCATTGTTCCATGTTGTTTTATTCGTTTATCCAAATCATTTTTATTCAACTTTCGTAACAAATAACTACCATTTACTTTACGCAAATTAATACTATTCGCTTCCTCTTGTTCAACCGAACTTGTCTCTATATCAATATCATTTGCCACCATAAAACAAGTTAAAATCCCAATACCAAAGTGACTTATGGATGTAAAATCAGGAAACTGTTTCTTTACTGTCTCATCTCTATACTTTGATGCACCAACTTTTAATAGATAATTTTCAACATCTTGTATAGACATACCAGTTCCATTATCCCAAAAACTCAATTGTCGTTTTTGACTATCCCATTCAACCCAAACCTGTCCCCGATCATAACTCTTGCCATTCTTTTTTTCATATTCTGCCTGTAATCTAACCGCATCTATTCCATTTTGAACCAATTCTCTAACTACTACAGAAGAATCATTATATAAAGTATGCCCAACTAATAATTGTAAAATATTATCTTGCGCAATAGTAAATTGTAGTTTTTTCTTTTCAAATCCATTAACCTCTATTTGAGATTCATCAATTTCTCTCCAAGGAAATTCATATCCTACTGCGCCTTCTCTTTTTTGAGCCTTTTCAACTATTCCACAACATTTTGCCAATTCTTTACGTGTATATTGTAAATACGATGATAATCCAAAATAAGCATCCGCAGTCTCTGCTCCATCAAAATAGGCAGTTATTTCTATAGTGTCTTTCTGCTTACTATCATCTACAGCACCATCTTCATTTCTTTGGTCTTTTGGTCCAACTGCTCTAACTGCCATTTGTTTTTCCCATTCAAGAACACTTATTGGATTACTTACATTAATAAGTCTTCTTGCAACAGACGGAGTTCTATCCCTAGTTATGTGCAACAAATCTGCAATGCGTAAAATAATAGCGATATAATTAAGATTTACTCTTTCATTCTCTGTATTTCCATACATCTTTTTTACTTTATACTTCGCAAAATCCTCAATGTCATCTTTATGATGACTTTCACATATCATAGCTAAATCTGCTTTAAACATACTATCTAAGTTTTTTAATATATCATCAATTTCCTCACATACTGTTCCGGCTTCGCCTAAATTCTTACTACTTTTTCCTTCAATCCATTGACGAATCCGCGCAGCATGATTTTCACGTACAAATTCCTGATATAAAAAAGAATCCCCCCGTTCTTTAGCATACTCTCCATATTCCGATTCCTGTGTATCTTTCAATACTTTTTCTTTGTATTCCCTAAATGTGGTCTCATATCTATGTTCAAATTCATCTTTTGTAACCACCATACCCAAATCATGAAAATAAATAGCAAGAGTAAGCATTAGCCATTCTGCATATGTCATTTTTTCTTTCGTAGTATTCGGAATTAGCCACTCCACAATTTTTAACATTTCATCAACATGAGCTATACTATGCACTGTATATTCTTCAAATATTCCACCTTTCCCAATGAATCCCAGCATAACTTCTACTCTATCCCTAATGTGTAATAACTTTATACCTCTACAAAATGACAGTTTTTCTGCTTTTTCAGCTTGTACTTCTGCATAATTAGCAAACTCATCCATATAATTCTCCTCTTTCTGTATACTACTATATTTATAGTTAATCTCCCGAATTAAATTCCACCAGTTTTTCCCAGTCAATACCTCCATCTTCTCGACAGAAGCTATTAGAAAATTCTCTAACCAATCTATTTGCTGCCCTATTATAGCTTTCCTTATAATCAGCAACATATTTTTCCGGCATAATTCCCATATACCCAATAATCTTTATATAGAATTCCTCATCTCCCGTTAATTCTGCCCAAAACCGTTTTCCAGCCAATTCTTGATACATTTTCGGTTTTCCTCTACCGGAATCTTTTTTTTTGCCATAACAATAACCTATGTATGCTTCATATCTTGCCTTTGCCTGCTGAGCCAATTTAGAAGCAGCAATAAAGTTCTGTTCCTGGCGTTTCTTACTGTCCGCATTAAACACTGATGGCCCACTTTTTACCGCTATAGCGGAAATCGTGTTCGCCTCTTTGTTTTGAATCATAATATCAATACCTTCAGCAAGAGCTTTATTTCCACCGCTAGCAGCTATGGCTATAGGCTCAAAAAAACAGTTTCCAAAAATTGTCTCTTCACTCGAACTTACAAAAGCGGTAAGAACAGAATCTACAATTTCTGCCGCACTCTGCATAGCTTTTGCACGGTATAAATATGGATTTTTTCGTTTCATTATTTTCTGTATATTTAATCCATCTATTTTCTCAATTAATGTCCCATAAAAAGTTTCCAAAGCTGATGCGATTGCCTCAGTCACCGCTTGCTCATCATATGAATTATTTAATGGCATATACATTTCCTCCTAACTCTATTGCACTTCGTATCTTGTTATGCACATTCGTCCCTCTAAAACGTTTTGTTTGAACCAAAGCAGTATCATCTGCCACCGAAAGAACCGCATTTCCAATAGCCTTTGCCAAACCAACAGGAACCGCATTTCCAATCTGTCTATATTTTGCAGCGGTAGTACCTGTAAAAATCCAATCATCCGGAAATTGCTGAATTCTCGCATATTCCTTTACGCTCAATGGTCTATTTTGAGTTGGATGGCACATCATTGTTGCTTTCTGAACAGGAGATGTAACTACAGTAGGAGAAGGTTGATCGTATGATAATCTCCTGTAAAAACCGGCTTTTCCGCCTCCTGACTTATAAGCTCCTCCCATTGCTATAGGAATAATATCTTCGGGCAAGTCTCTCCAATTGCCTCCTTCAGGAACCATTTTTAAAAATTTCAAGCGTTCCACACTTAAATTTGCGCACTCTCCCTCATCAAATTCCAAATCTTCAATTACACTCCGCACAGTTTGCCACTGATATTCTTTATTCTGATGCATCTGAAAATGCGTAGGGATTGGTAAAAAAACATCTTCATTATCACGGCTTCCAATCAATACAAATCTTTCTCTAAACTGTGGAACACCATAGTTCACAGCATCCAACACTCCATAAACCGTCTTGTATCCTAATTTGTCGAATTCAGTTAGAATTACATCTAAAACTGTTCCTAATCTCTGACTAGGATCATTTTCATTTCTTTCCGATAAAGGCACATGTTTTAAAGGTGCTGACATTATTCCCTTCACATTTTCCATAACAAAGAATCTAGGACGTATGTAATCTATCATCCGAATAAAATCCATAAACAAGCTACCTCGTGGGTCATTGATTCCTAATCGTTTTCCCGCCGTAGAAAAAGGCTGACATGGCGGTCCCCCACAAATTAAAAACGGCTCGCCTACTGATAATCCTGTTAATTCTAATAAATTCTGCGGCTCTATTTCCCTAATATCCCCACCTAATACTTTATGCCCATTCGCCCTCATAGTTTTAACGCAAGAGGCATCAAAATCCTGTCCAATTACTACATTCAAACCTGCTTTTCCTAATCCTATATCTAATCCCATAGCCCCCGAAAACAAAGAAATAACATCTCTATTATCCGCATATTTGCTATAACCATTCTGTTTAATATTAATGCTCATCAAATTTTCTCTCCGTTTTCTAATACAAATTTTCTTTCGAAAGAACAATTCACAGCCTCTGCAATATCTTCTAACTCAGCTATGGTAAAACTTTCTCTTTTCATTTTTCCACCTAAATTCTGCGGTGTTGTACCTATTCGTCGTGCCAATTCTGCAACACTAATATTGGAACGAACGCATAACACCTTAATTTGCTCGGAAATCGTCATTTTGATTACCTCATTTTCAAATAAATTATTATTTTACTAGTATAAATCATCAGCTTTATATCGTCAATCAAATAATTCATTCACTAACGGTGAGGGGTAAATAGTAGGATGAATTGCAACACGAGATTCCCTTTTGTAACGCAAGATGCCCGCTTTGTAAATGAAAATCTCCTTTTGTAAACAACTTTCCCATTTCACAAAAAGAGACACCCCTTGCGGAGTGTCTCTTTCCTATTTAACTTTAACAGTCAAATCATATTGATTATTTGTAAAGCTCAACTAATCTCTCTAAATGCTCATAACGTTTCTTAGCTGCTTCTTCAGATTCTTTAAAGAGTTTTTCTGCTCTTTCTGGGAAGGATCTTGCAAGACGGCTGTAACGTGTCTCATTCTTCAAGAAATCCTGATATGTTCCATCGCCTGGTTTAGAAACCAAAGTAAATGGATTCTTTCCTTCTGCCTTTAATTCCGGATTGAAGGAGAAGAGGTTCCAGTAACCTGCTGCTACTGCTTTCTTCATTTCATCCTGGCAGTGGTTCATTCCACCCTTAACACCGTGTAATTCACATGGAGCATATCCGATAATTAAGGAAGGTCCGTTGTAAGCTTCTGCTTCTTTTAATACTTTAACAGCCTGAGCCATATTTGCACCAAGAGCAATCTGTGCTACATATACGTAACCATAGCTCATAGCGATTTCAGCAAGGCTCTTTTTGCTGATATCTTTACCGGAAGCTGCAAACTGGCAAACTTCACCGATATTAGAAGCTTTGGAAGCCTGACCACCTGTATTAGAGTACATTTCTGTATCGAATACCATAACGTTTACATTATTTCCGGAAGCAAGTACATGGTCTAATCCACCGAAACCGATATCATAAGCCCATCCGTCACCACCGAAGATCCATACGGACTTCTTAGCAAGGTAATCTTTCTTAGCAAGAGCTGCTTTTGCATCCGGGCATCCGGCTGCTGCTGCTTTTTCTAATTCAGCTACCAATGCTTCTGTTGCAGGTGTATTTGCTTTTGTATCATTCTTTGTTTCTTCAAATTTAGCGAATGCTGCTTTTAATTCAGCACTTGCTTTATCGGATTCTGCACATTTCTTAGCGCTTTCAATTGCCTGATCACGAAGAACCTGCTGTCCGATTTCCATACCTAAACCATGCTCTGCGTTATCCTCGAATAAGGAGTTAGCCCAAGCCGGTCCTTTCTTGGAATCTTTATTTACAGTGTATGGTGATGTAGCTGCTGGTCCACCCCAGATAGAAGAACATCCGGTAGCGTTAGAGATGTACATATGCTCACCAAATAACTGTGTAATCAAACGAGCGTAAGATGTTTCTGCACAACCTGCACAAGAGCCGGAGAACTCTAAGAGTGGCTGGTTGAACTGAGAACCTTTAACAGTATCATCTGCCGGAGCTTCTGCTTTCTTGCCAACGTTTGCTACTAAGTAATCGAATACTGGCTGTTCATCTGCCTGAGATTCCTGTGGAACCATTTCGATAGCACCAACCGGACATACTGTAATACATTCGCCACATCCCATACAATCTAATGGAGATACGCTCATTGTATATTTGTATTCGCTTGCTTTTGGTTTTGTATCAGCTAATTTAATATTAGAAGGAGCAGCTTTTACTTCTGTGTCATCTAACATAAATGGACGAATTGTTGCATGAGAACATACAAATGCACACTGGTTACACTGGATACACTTAGAAGCATCCCATGTAGGAACTGTTACGGCTGTACCACGTTTCTCATATGCAGCTGCACCAAGTTCGAACTGTCCATCCGGATTAGCAGTAAATGCAGATACCGGAAGGCTGTCACCATCCATAAGAGAGATCGGTCTCATCAAATCATTTACCATCTTAACAACTTCTGGACGACCTGTAATTTCTTTTGCAGGAGCATCTGCTTCTGGGTTAGACCAGGAAGCCGGAACTTCTACTTTATGTACAGCATCTACACCGGCATCAATTGCTTTGTAGTTCATTTCTACAACAGCGTCACCTTTCTTACCGTAGGATTTCTTAGCTGCTGCTTTCATGTAATCTACTGCTTCTTCAATCGGCATAACATTTGCGAGTTTGAAGAATGCAGACTGAAGAATTGTATTAGTACGTTTACCCATACCAATTTCAATTGCCTTGTCAATTGCATTGATTGTGTATAACTGAATATTATTGTCAGCAATATATTTCTTAGCATCTGCATTCAAATGCTCTGCTAATTCTTCATCATTCCACTGGCAGTTAATCATGAATACTCCGCCCGGTTTTACATCCTGAACCATCTTGAATCCCTGATTTACATATGCCGGGTTATGACATGCAACGAAGTCAGCCTGATTGATGTAATATGGGCTTCTGATTGGCTTATCACCAAATCTTAAGTGAGAAATGGTAACACCACCGGTCTTTTTAGAGTCATACTGGAAGTATGCCTGAATGAATTTATCTGTATGATCACCGATAATCTTTGTAGAGTTCTTGTTAGCACCAACGGTACCATCACCACCAAGACCCCAGAACTTACATTCAACAGTACCAGGAGTAGCTGTGATTGGAGCAGGTTTTACTTCCGGTAAGCTTAAGTTAGTAACATCATCAACGATACCGATTGTAAATCTTGCTTTTGGAGCATCTTTCTCTAATTCTTTGTATACAGCGAATACAGAAGAAGGTGGAGTATCTTTAGAACCTAATCCGTAACGTCCGCCTGTTAATACGATTGTGTCAAGACCTGCTTCACGAAGTGTGGTAGCAACATCAAGATATAACGGCTCACCAAGAGAACCAGGCTCTTTTGTTCTGTCAAGTACAGCAACTTTCTTAACTGTCTTTGGCAATACTTTTAAGAATGCATCAGATACCCAAGGACGATACAAACGAACTTTTACAAGACCGACTTTCTCACCCTTAGCTGTTAAATAATCAATAACTTCTTCTGCTACGTCGTTGATGGAACCCATAGCAACAATAACGCGCTCTGCGTCCGGTGCTCCGTAATAGTTGAATAAATCGTAATCTGTGCCAAGTTTGTCATTTACTTTCTTCATGTACTTAGATACGATTGCCGGTAAAGCATCATATGCTGAGTTACATGCTTCACGATGCTGGAAGAAAACATCTCCGTTCTCATGAGAACCACGCATAGCCGGATGTTCCGGATTCAAAGCATGTGCACGGAATTCTTCTACTGCTTCCATATTGCACATTTCTTTTAAATCTGCGTAATCCCATTTCTCAATCTTCTGGATTTCATGAGAAGTACGGAAACCATCAAAGAAGTTAATGAATGGAACTTTTCCTTCGATTGTTGCCAAATGAGCAACCGGGCTTAAGTCCATAACTTCCTGTGGATTTGTTTCACATAACATAGCAAAACCTGTCTGACGACAAGCATATACGTCACTGTGATCACCAAAAATATTAAGAGACTGTGTAGCAACGGTACGTGCAGATACATCGAATACACATGGAAGCTGCTCACCTGCGATTTTATACATATTAGGGATCATAAGTAAAAGACCCTGAGAAGCTGTAAATGTTGTTGTTAATGCACCTGCTGCAAGAGAACCATGAACGGCACCTGCTGCACCTGCTTCTGATTCCATCTCGACAACCTTAACCTGGTGACCGAAAATATTCTCCTGTCCTGCTGCAGACCACTGATCAACAGTATCTGCCATTGGGCTGGATGGGGTAATTGGGTAAATTGCTGCAACATCTGTAAACGCATATGCTACATGAGCTGCTGCGGTATTACCATCCATTGACTGTTTTGCTCTAGCCATTTTGATTTTTCCTCCTTTAATCTTTCAAAATTAACATATATTAATTTTCAAAATGTCTTATCGACTTAAGGAATATTTTATCATTTATTTTGTCGATTGTAAAGCATTCAACTGTACGAAACCATGTACAATTTGTTGTTTTTGTATGAATTTAACGGGAGTTTTTTATTGCTTTTCTTCTGGTTTTTTAGTATGATACGAATTAGTATGATTATCTATAACCATTTTTTTAATTAATGAGGAGATACAAGATATGATTAGTGCAAATAACGTTACATTACGAGTCGGCAAAAAGGCTCTGTTTGAAGATGTTAATATTAAATTCACAGAGGGAAACTGCTATGGTCTGATTGGTGCAAACGGCGCAGGGAAATCTACTTTTTTAAAGATTTTATCCGGTCAGCTGGAGCCAACCAGTGGCGATGTTGTCATTACACCAGGTCAACGTCTTTCTTTCTTACAGCAGGATCATTTTAAATACGATGAATTTACCGTTCTTGATACGGTGATCATGGGAAATAAGCGCTTATATGACATTATGAAAGAAAAGGATGCCATCTATGCCAAAGAAGATTTTTCCGATGAAGATGGCATCCGTGCCAGTGAACTGGAAGGTGAATTTGCCGAAATGGACGGCTGGAATGCTGAATCCGATGCTGCCACGCTTTTAAACGGTCTTGGCATTGATACGGAGTATCACTATGTGCAGATGAGTGAACTTCCAGGTGCTTTAAAAGTCAAAGTACTTCTTGCCCAGGCGCTTTTTGGTAACCCTGACATCTTACTTTTAGATGAGCCGACCAACCACCTGGATTTAGATGCAATCGCGTGGCTTGAAGAATTCCTTATCAACTTTGAAAATACCGTAATTGTCGTTTCCCACGACCGTTATTTTCTAAATAAGGTATGCACCAATATTGCAGATATTGATTATGGTAAAATCCAGCTTTATGCCGGAAATTACGATTTCTGGTATGAATCCAGCCAGCTTTTAGTAAAACAGATGAAAGAAGCAAATAAAAAGAAAGAAGAAAAAATCAAAGAATTGCAGGAATTTATTTCCCGCTTCTCTGCGAATGCTTCCAAATCCAAACAGGCTACTTCCAGAAAGAAAGCACTGGAAAAAATCGAACTGGATGAAATCAAACCATCCAGCCGTAAATATCCATATATTGATTTCCGTCCACAGCGTGAAATCGGAAATGAAGTTTTAACGGTAACTGATCTTTCCAAAACAATCGATGGCGTAAAGGTACTTGACAATATTTCTTTTATCCTTAACCGCGAAGATAAAGTTGCTTTTGTTGGCTCCAACGAACTTGCAAAAACTACATTATTCAAGATTCTCGCAGGCGAGATGGAACCAGATTCCGGAAGTTACAAATGGGGTGTTACCACGTCCCAGTCCTACTTCCCGAAAGACAATACCGCCATCTTTGATACTGACCTTACGATTGTAGACTGGCTGACACAGTTTTCTGAAATCAAAGATGCCACTTATGTTCGTGGTTTCCTTGGCAGAATGCTTTTTGCCGGTGATGATGGTGTGAAAAAGATGCGCGTTCTTTCCGGTGGAGAAAAAGTTCGTGTTCTTTTCTCCCGCATGATGATTGAAGGTTCCAACGTTCTTATCATTGACGAACCGACAGACCATTTGGATATGGAATCTATCACTGCGGTAAACAATGGTATGATCAAGTTCCCGGGCGTAATTTTACTTTCCTGTCGTGACCATCAGGTCGTACAGACTACGGCAAATCGTATCATGGAAATCTTACCGGACGGTTCTTTAATTGATAAAATTACAACCTACGATGAATATCTGGAAAACGATGAAATGGCAAGAAAGCGCCAGACTGTATATTCCACAACAGAAGATGAGGAAAATGACGATTAATTATTTTCATTTTACAAGGCGGCATGGTCAAATGGCTATGCCGTCTTATTTTTTGTTATAACGACAATATCAGAGTGTCTGTACTATCTCTTTTAGTACAGACGCATATTCCTGTATTTTTTCATACATAACATTATGACCTGCACCTGTAATCACTTTTAGTTCTTTTTGAGGAGCCGTTACTTTTTCAAAATAAGCTTTCGTCAAAGAGACCGGCGTTGTCATATCCTCCTCTCCCAATATATAAAATACCGGTGTCGCATAATCTGTTCCATATTGATATAAATCAAAGGTTAATGCCTCACGAACCAACGCCTCGTTTACTTTGTTTGATTTTAACATTGCAAAAAGATCCTTAAACCCAAAACACGGACTTTTTTTCATGATATTCATCATCTTTGCATTTCCATTGTTCCCGGTATAACTCATTTCTATTTTATGTACCATTCCAACTTCTTTTAAAATGTTATCATGCGTTATATCCGGATATGAAACAATTGTAAGAAGTTTATTTACCTGCTTTTCATTTCCTGCTTTCCTTGCCGATTCCAGTGCATGTGCATACCCTTCTTTTTCATTCTCAGCCATGCAAATAACCTGACCGCTTCCGATATATGCCATAACATGCTCCGGATGTTTCAATGCATAAACACTACCAAGAATGCTTCCCCATGAATGCCCTAATAAAATAATTTTTTCCACCTGGTATTTTTCTTTCAAACATAAAACCACTGCATCTAAATCTGAAAGCATTTGCATCATATTAACCGGCTTTTTCTTATTTTTTGTCCAAGTGCGTCCACAACCACGCTGATCCCAATGTACCTGTGTAACACAATCGCCCCATGCCTTATCTAATTCATATGCCATAAGATGCTCAAAAAATCCGGGACCCCCATGCAAATATAATAATACCGGTGCCTTATCCTTTTTTCGATAATGTAATAAATATTGCTCATCTCCATTTATCTTTACATATTCTTCTTCGTAATCTGCCATTTTTATCTCCTTTTATAAAACACAAAAAATGCAGGCATAGCAGACTACGCCTACATTTTTGTATCAACGCTCTAAAAAATCAAGGTGTCAGTTATTTATTCGTAAAGTGAACATTCTCAATCCGATTCACGATATCAGATGCCTGCATTATACAACTGACCACTGCGATAATTATAAGTATAGGTACCATTTTCGCCATACATCACTGCCTGTGAAGCTGCACGCTCCGCATAAAACGAAACAAGTGATGCATTTGCGGACGTCTGATAGCCAAAAGACGTCGTTTTATTAAAAACAGCCTTTACATTTTCCATATCGGAAGCCTTAAACTTTTCCTCATCCAAATCCAATTTATTGTCAGATGTAATTGTAATTCCTATCGTTCCTAACAACTTCTCATTCGCTTTTGTATTATTGACCGTGGACAAAGCCGTCTTTAATACTCGCTCGTTATCAGAATCCCCTGTTTTCTCAATCATCCTATTATAACTCGTGACAAATTTATCAACAGCCTTATAAATTGCATCCGTATCGTATGCCAATGTTTCCTTACCGGAAGCATCTTTCGTTTCTATCTTTTGAAAAACAGATTTGCTTCCCTGTGCAAGAAGAGCGTCTGCTGCCTCTTTCACTTCATCTGCTGAATTTCCTACTGCTGCAAGCTTTTTTGCCTGCTCTTTTCCTGAAGTCTGAGTATTATTTTTAATGGTACTCTGTGTATACTTCCTGGCACCATCCTCATCCAATGCATAATAGGCGCGTAAAAGTTTTTTATAAGATCCACTTTTAATTGTCGCATAATCTGTCAGATTAATTCCAAAATTCGAAGATGTCTGGAACAGAGAAGACGTATTGTTACTGCTATTCTGGTTCCAGTTTGTAAACAAACTACTCATATCCCTAATCGTCATTGACATAATAATCACCCTTTCCTTATCAGAAATGCAGACTCTTTCTAATTACTATATTAACATAATTTTCAAGAAATGGAATATTATTTTTCAAAATATCGTTTATTTTTTTACAAATTTATTTGTTGCATTTTATTGTTTGTATATATTTAATATGTTTTTTGATGTTTTCAATATTTTTTTGTAAATATTTACTTATTATTCAAGTTTTGTTCATTTTTTATTCATATTTAATTGCTATTATAATAATACAGAAACAGAAAGAACAAATAACTACGGCATTATCAATTGATTAATTTTTTCATAATAGCCCCGGTATCCGCAAGGATACCGGGGCACTCCTCATTTATATCACAGAAATAAGAACATTTCTTATGAATCAAATGTCCTCTATCTGCCAGTCAATCGGTTCTACACCATGTTCCTTTAAAAATTCATTTGCCTGACTAAAATGCTTACAGCCAAAAAAGCCACGATAAGCAGACAACGGACTCGGATGTGGTGCTTTTAAAATCAGATGTTTTGGATTCGTCAGCATCGGTATCTTCGACTGCGCCGGTCTTCCCCACAAAAGATATACAATCGGACGATCCTGCTCATTTACCGCGCGAATAATCGCATCCGTAAACTGTTCCCAACCTTTTCCCTGGTGTGAATTCGCCTGATGTGCCCGAACCGTTAGTACCGTGTTCAACAAAAGTACCCCCTGATCCGCCCATTTCTTTAAATATCCATTATTCGGAATTTTACATCCTAAATCATCATGCAATTCTTTGTAAATGTTCTGCAACGAAGGCGGGATTTCTTTTTGCTCCGGTAAAACAGAAAAACTAAGACCATGTGCCTGATTCACATTATGATACGGATCCTGTCCGAGTAATAACACCTTCACTTTACTAAGCGGTGTAAAATGAAATGCATTAAAAATATCGTCCGCCGGAGGATATATGGTCGTTGTACTATACTCTTCCCGCACAAATTCATATAATTTTCTGTAATATGGTTTCTTAAATTCACCGGATATTGCATCAAGCCAGTCATTCGTAATCATTCCCATTTTTTCATCTCCTAAAAGGGGAGCCTTCTTTGGCTCCCCTCATCATTTTCCGCGATAAATCACAAGCGGTTTTTATTTTATCGTCTTACAGAAACGCCTTTCTCTGCAAGATAATTCTTCAAATCCATAATTTCAAGCTCTTTGTAATGGAACAAAGAAGCAGCCAGAGCCGCATCCGCTTTTCCTTCCGTCAATGCTTCATAAAAATGCTCTTTCGTCCCGGCACCACCTGATGCAATCACAGGAATTGAAACATTTTCTGCAATCTGTCTCGTCAGTTCCAAATCATAACCTGCCTTCGTTCCATCGCAATCCATACTGGTCAGCAAAATTTCTCCTGCCCCAAGTTTATCTGCTTTCATTGCCCACTCAACAGCATCTAAACCAGTATCTATTCTTCCGCCATTCTTGTAAACATTCCATCCGCTTCCGTCTTCTCGTCTTCTTGCATCAATCGCTACCACAACACACTGACTTCCAAATTTGTCTGCTGCATCACTGATTAAATTCGGCGTATTGATTGCAGAAGAATTAATAGAAATCTTATCTGCTCCCTCACGAAGAAGTACTTTGAAATCTTCGACAGTACGGATTCCTCCGCCTACGGTAAAGGGAATAAACACCTTTTCTGCCACTTTGCGAACCATATCGACTACCGTACCTCTGGCATCAGACGAAGCTGTAATATCTAAAAATACAACTTCATCTGCACCCGCCTTATCATAAGCCGCAGCAATTTCGACCGGATCTCCGGCATCCCTTAAATTCACAAAATTTACACCCTTTACAACGCGTCCGTTATTTACATCCAGACACGGAATGATTCGTTTTGTAAACATCAGCATGCACCTCCCTTAATTGCAGCAAAATTTTTCAGTATCTTAAGCCCTGTCGTGCTGCTTTTTTCCGGGTGGAACTGACACGCGAAGACATTATCCTTCTCCACAGAGGCATGGATATTTACAGAATATTCTGTCACTGCTTTTACCATTGTTTCTTCTTTTGCTTTCAAATAAAAAGAATGTACAAAATATACATATGGAACTGTCTCCAACCCCTGAAACAGCCTTCCATCATTCTGTAAGGTAAGTGAATTCCAGCCAATGTGCGGAATTTTAAGCCCCGGTTTATCCGGTATCTTTACAATGTCACCGGGAAGAATTCCAAGTCCCTCCACACCTTCGCTTTCTTCGCTTCCATCAAATAAAAGCTGTAAGCCAAGGCAAATTCCAAGAAATGGTTTCCCCTCTGCCGTAACTTCTTTCACAACCTTGTCCAATTCAAACTTTTTCAGGTTCTCCATCGCAGTTCCAAAAGAACCAACCCCCGGCAGAATAACCTTATCTGCTTTTTCAATCTCCTTAAAATCCCTCGTGACAATGGATGCTTCCCCAAGATATGCCAGTGCCTTCTCCACACTTTTTAAATTACCGGCATCGTAATCCACAATTGCTATCATACAAACTCCTATTCCATGCCTAAACTCATCAGCACCTTTTTAATTTCTACTGTATACTTCTTTCTTCCACGCTGTCCATAGATTTCTCTCGCTTTTTCTTCATCTATTCCAAATGTATTAGAAAGTTCTGCTGCCATCTGATCTTTTAATGCATTATATTCCGGTGCAATACCATATTCGGATGCATCATCAATATTCCTGTCATATCTTCCAATCCCTCTTACCAGACAATCCAGTGCCATTTCATTCTTGCCAAGATTTCGCATAACCTGATATGCATTATATTCCTCTTGTATGGTTGCAAGAAGTCCTGTTTGTATAAAGAACTCCTCGTCCTTTTCTTTAATCTCATAACCTGCCATCTTTGAATAAGCGGTTACATAATCACCTGATTTATAAGCTGATTTTGCTTCACCACGTGCTACGGAATAACCAACCGCACTGCTTCCAAGCATTACCAGAACCAGAATAGACAAAGACATAATCGCCATTAAGATAATTGGCTTTTTCGGCAATGGCGGCGTATTATCCTTCTCTTTCGGAGCTTTCGGTTTTTTCTCTTTTTTCGGCTTATTTGCCTTTTTCTCTGCCTTCTTTGCAGCGTTTTCTTCTTTCTTTTTTGCCTTTGCTTCCGCTTTTTCCTTTTTCTTTTTCTCTTTCTCTTCTTTTTCCAGGCGAAGTTCTTCTTCTGTCTGGAATTCCTCTTCCTCTTCTTCTCCAAACAAAATCAAAGATAATTTCTGAAAAAGACCATTTGCTTCTTTTTTGTTACCTTTTTTATGATTTTTACTTTTTTTGCCCTTTTCTTCTGTTTCCTGCTCTTCTATGGATTCTTCTTTCAATTCATCCAAAGCACTGCCAACTTCATCGCCAAAAATATCCATTGCAGAAAGTCCAAATGGGTCATCCTGTGGGGCAGAATCTTCTGACAATGGTATATCTGTATGATTCAGTTCGCCCGAAAAATCCGGTTCTTCTTCTGTGGCATGTTCTGTTTCCTGTTTCGCAAAATCCGATTGCGGTTGTACTTCCGGTTCCTCTCCCGAAACAGCATTAAGTTCCGGATCTTCTGCAAGTCCGGATAATAATGCCATCAAATCGTCATCCTGATTCCCCATATTGTCATCTGTGCTTTCCGGTTCCGGCGCAGCTTTTACTTCCGGTCTGTCTTCCGAAACAGACATACTTCCTAAATCCTGAATCGTCTCTGTCTCTCCGGTCTCTGCCTCATCCGTCAGCGGGATATCGTCTATATTCGTTTCCTCTAATTGTTTTAAAAAATCATCTGTCGAATCATCCTTCGATAATTCCTCTTCAAACTGTTTTAAAAACTCTTCTTCACCCGATTCATCCGAAATGGAATGTAATAAATCATCTAAATATTCTTCCGTATCGCCCACAACGATCCCCCCATTTTTCTAATACTTATTAAGGGATGTGAAGCTTTTCACACCCCTATATGTCAAATCACCTCTGTTATTTTTCTCTTTGCTCAAGCAACGTATCTATCTCCGTAACCAGATTTCCGATTTCCGGTTTTGTAAGCTGTGCATCTGCTCCAAGTGCTTCGCCTTTTCTTCGCATTTCTTCATTTACAAGAGATGAAAAAATAACAAGTGGAATCTTTTTTAATTCATCGTCTTCCTTGACCAGCTTTGTAAGACGATGACCATCCATACGCGGCATTTCAATGTCTGTAATAATACAATGAACCTTATCCAGTACATTCCCTTCTTTTTTGTACTCACAAAGCTTTTCCCAGGCCTCCTGCCCATCCATGGTGACAATCAGTTTGGTATATCCTGCCTTTTTCAGGCTCTCTGTAATCAATTTACTCAAAAGATGAGAATCTTCTGCAATCAGAATCGGTGCATCCTTTCTGTTACTTCTTACTCCAAGTTCATCAATTTCCGATACTTTAAGACCTGTCTCCGGACTGATATCTGTTACAATCTTCTCAAAGTCAAGAATAACAATCAGTTTATTGTCAAATTTAATTACTCCGGTAGAAACTCCCTCTTTTTCCGTATTAATCGTAGAATCCGGTTTAATAATATCTTCCCACGATACTCTGTGGATACCAACTACAGTATCTACATGAAAAGCAACATTCAGCTTGTTGAAGTTCGTGATAATAAATAATCCCTTCTCATCTTCCTTTTCCGGAAGACCCAGACAACGCTTCAAACTTATGACCGTGATCATCGTATCACGCGGCATAAAAATTCCCTCTACACTCGGATGCACATTTGGTATTGGTGTAATTGGCTGATAGGTCAATATCTCACGAATTTTTGCAACATTAATACCATAATGATTATTATTCAGTGTAAACTCCAATACTTCCAACTCATTCGTTCCGTTTTCCAATAAAATATTCGTTTCCATAGTAATTTCCTCCCGAAGTATTCTAATCATACATTTATTATAACATATTTTATTCAAAATGCACAATTATTTTATCTTTTTCCAGATTATCCGACATGTTTTGCACAACTACTCAAAAATATACTTTACAAATTTTTCAATATCATTCTTTACTGACAAATGACTTCATTTTTTACTCCGTTGGCATTTATCTCCAGTGTCAGTGTATCAACCTGTGATACCTGATCCTTAGATACTAAAAACAGTGCTACCGTATCTACGCTGCCTCCCATCGGAATCACTCCCTGATATGTACTAATATCATTCAATAAAATTGTTGTCTCTGCCGGAACTGCACTGCCACCATTCACCTTTGCCTTGAACTGTGGTTTTTGTGCAAGCATATCACATGGAATATCTGCTGTTGTCGCATTGGTCAGAGAAACATGGACAACAAGATATGTCTTACCCGCTGTCGCATCCATCGCAAAATAATCTTCCTGAACATAAGAATCTTTTAATTCTATACCTGTTACTGCTGCTTCCACCCCTGCAATTCCCAATGCTTCGCTCAATGTCACCTGTTGTTCTTCCGGTAACGCATTTTCTGTATCGGTTCCTTGCGAATCATACGATTCCGGCACCTCATCCATCTGTGTTTCGTCTGTCTTTGCTTCATCCAGAATACTATCCGTCTGTGTATTCTGTTCTTCGTCTTTTGTACTGTCCGTACCATAAATGTCATCCAACGTATCTGCAGAAAGTCTTGCCAGACCATCCGGTTGTTTCGTATTATACTTTGCAACTACATGTGCAGTATAATTAACAATTGTACTTTCTTCTTCTTCCGTCAGTGTCATTGCTTTTTCTCCACACCCGGTCGTTGCGACGAGTGCCACCAACAGTACAGCCCCCCATTTTGCTCTTATGTTTTTCATTTCATCTCTCCTTGTCATCTCTCTTCGAGAAATAACTGTTAATACTTATTTTAGTGTACCATTTTTCATACAATTAGGCAACCATTATTTGTATCTAACTCAAACCAGAATTCCACTCCATTTTCGCAATTTTCCACTCCGCAGTCTTTATGGAAAGAATCCATAATCGCCTTTACAATAGAAAGACCAATACCGCTTCCTCCGTACTCTCTGGTTCTGGCTTTATCGACTTTATAAAACTTGTCCCAGATATGCTCTATGTCCTCTTTTGGTATCTGCTTTCCGGTATTAAACACACTTATGCGTACACAATCTTCCTTCTTTGTATAAAAAATACGAATCTTTTTTTCAAATTCCGCATGATGAATTGCATTGCTCAGATAATTGGTAATAACTTCTTCTACCTTGAATTCATCTGCCCATACATAACACGATTCTTCCTCAAACTCTACCGCAACGTCATTTTGCAAAGCGAGAATAGAAACAGAACCAAGCACACCTTTTATCAATTCCGTCAAATCAAACCGCTCCATCGTAATCTCATCATTTCCGAATTCCAGCTGATTTAAGGTCAATAACTTTTTCACCATCTGATTCATTTTGTCCGCTTCATCCATAATAACTTCACAATAAAACTCCCTGCTCTCTGCATCGTCATTCACGCACTCTTTTAACCCTTCTGCATATCCCTGAATTAGTGCAAGCGGTGTCTTTAGTTCATGTGACACGTTCGACAGGAACTCTTTGCGCATCGTGTCAATTTTTGTTTTTCTTTCATTATCCACAATCAATTCATTATTGGCACTTTTTAATTCAGAAATTGTATGCTCCAATGTTTCCGAAAGCTGATTCATATGTGCTCCGAGCTGATCAATTTCATTCTTGCTGTTTCCCGTATATTTTGCATCAAAATCCAGCTGTATCATCTTTTTTGAAATATCCGTAAGCTCTAAAATCGGCATCGTAACTTTTCTGATCACAAAATAAATTGTAATTGCACTGAGTATCACTGCCAAAATTCCGATATATGACAAAAACTTATTGGAAATCTTAACGCTTTCCCTGATGCTTTCGAGCGGCGTGCGCATCATAATAAGATGACCATCCGAAAGAATTCCCCACAAAACGTAATAGTCTGCTAAAAGCCTGTTATCTACCTGCTTTATGATTTCATAATCTCTCGTAGATGCTATTTTATCTTTTGTATCGTCCAAAGCTCCAAACATGGCATCCATAAATTGTTCTCTGGCATTTTGTATATCTCTTGTCGAGGATTTTTCCACATTTCCCTCGGAATCAATGATTAAAATCGTAATATTCCCATTCGAACAGATTTTATCAAATTCTACGGAAAAATCTGCAGAATCCAGTTCTCCGGCTTTCGCCACCTGATTGATTCTTGTAAAGGAATCAATCAATAATTTCTGTTTTGTTTTTCCATAATAACCCTCTAAAAACACAGTATTAAGCAGCCAGCAGAGAAAAACAGTTCCGGTGACCAGACCAATAATGATACCTGCGAACTGTCTGGTAATCGAATGACATTTTTTTAACGATGTTTTTGATAATTTTTCTTTTATTCTATTCACGATTCCTGCTCACTCACTTCGAATTTGTAGCCCATGCCCCAGATGGTCTTGATATAATCACCCTTACTTCCAAGCTTATTTCTAAGTTTCTTTACATGTGTATCAATCGTTCTTGCATCTCCAAAATAGTCATAATTCCATACATTATTTAAAATTTTTTCTCTGGAAAGTGCAATGCCCGCATTCTCAGCAAAATAAGTCAAAAGTTCAAATTCCTTATAACTTAACTCTACATCCTTTCCATCTACGGTTACCTGATGAGCGGTTTTATCAATGGTGATTCCGCCAACCTGAATGACAGCTTCCGGTTCTGTCTGATTCGTACGACGTAAAATTGCCTCTACTCTTGCCACCAAAATTTTCGGGCTGAATGGTTTTGAAATATATTCATCTACCCCAAGTTCAAACCCCTGCAGTTCACTACTCTCTTCTCCTTTTGCAGTAAGCATGATAATCGGTACTTTAGACGTCTCTCTGATTTCCTTACAGACCTCAAATCCATTCATCTTCGGCATCATGACATCCAATATAATAAGTGCAATACTCTTATCCTTATAGAAACAATCCAACGCTTCTTCGCCATCACCCGCTTCTATTACCTCAAAATTCTGTCTGACAAGGAAATCTTTTACAAGTTTTCGCATCCTGCTTTCGTCATCTACCACCAAAATTTTCAATTTTTCCATGCATCTATTCCTTCTTTACCTTTTTCTGCCTTCACTATAACAGGGAATTATGTTGAATCTGTGACCAGTTTAGGAATTAAGTTTTTGCTCCCTTTCATCCAGTTCCTGTTCTCTTTCATTTAATTCCTGTTCCCAATGTTCATAACGGTCAATCAGCTTATTCTCATAATTTAAAATCGTCGGTGTGTTACTGGTAAGGGTAATTGCGAACATTGCAATTACCATCACAAACAAAGCAACTGCAACGGAAAAAGTCGTCTGATATCTTTTCCTGAAATCGATATTCTTCTGTTTGATTTTCCTGTCGTTTTGAGGTTTTCCCTCTCTTTCTTTTGTCTCATTTTCCCCCATAAGCAGACTTTCTGCAGGAATTGGCAGTATCATGCTCGCTTCAATATATGGTATTTCTTTTAAGTACTGCTGCAATTCATATAAATAGGAAATCCCGACCGGAGTTTTAAATACCTTTTCCTCTATTGTCCGGTTATAAATCTGCAACACTTTTTCCGGTTGTTCCATATCAATTTTTGCCTTGATAAAAGAGACTCCTTCTGCCTCTTTTTTAGCCCGCTTTGCCACTTCTTCCTCTGCAAAAGAAAATCCTGCAACTTCATAATACTTCTCCTTCATACTACTCCCCCTTTCCCCTCTTCTTTTCGTCTTTCTACTTCTTTCAGTATATCGCGCTTTCATCACTCACTAATTTCGCCGCTCGCCGAACATGTAAACATGTTCTTCTCGCTTTCGCTCATTATATCGTGATTTCATCACTCACTAATTTCGCCGCTCGCCGAACATGTAAACATGTTCTTCTCGCTTTCGCTCATTATATCACATTTTTACATCAGAATGGAAATAATTCCCCTCTCACAATAAACTTTCATATCAATCACACGCTGGTTTTTTGAACCCTTAAATTTTAATGTAATGTCCTTTTGTTCCTCCACAAATGGTCCATCCACCAAAACGTCCAGACATTTCAACATTTCTTCGGTATATTCTGTATAAACTTTCCCGCCCTGCTTTAAATCCACGTCAAGTATATATCCGGTAAATGCCCAGATATTTTTATTCGGATATTGTTTTTTTACTTTTGTAAGAAAAGGAACCAGCGCTTTTTGATTCTCCGGCTCAAACGGATCCCCGCCAAGTATTGTTAATCCTTTGATATATTCAGGTTCCAGAGATTTTAAAATCTCTTCCTGTATCTTTTCGTCAAATGGTTTTCCATAATCAAATGCCCATGTTTCCGGCTGAAAACAACCTTTGCAATGATTGCGGCAGCCCGAGACAAAAAGACTTGTCCTTACTCCGGTTCCATTTGCAATATCATAATATTTTACTGACGCATAATTCATTTCATTTCCTCCGATAGAGTTATATTTTTCTATATAAGAACAAAAAGAAGGACTATCCATTGATAATCCCCCTCTTTGTATTTATCTTCTACAAATGTAATACTCTTTCTTTAATTTCCTGTGTTCTTCCCTGGTTCCAGAACTGGCTGCCAATATACCCACAGGTTCTTCTCGCAACATTCATTTTGTCCTGATCACGGTTTTTACAATTCGGGCACTCCCAGACAAGCTTTCCGTCCTCATCCGTAACCACCTGAATTTCTCCATCAT
This sequence comes from Roseburia hominis, assembly GCF_021531695.1. Taxonomy (GTDB): domain Bacteria; phylum Bacillota; class Clostridia; order Lachnospirales; family Lachnospiraceae; genus Roseburia_D. The sequence goes on from NZ_JADYUI010000006.1 coordinate 141,941, forward strand.
AACCGCATACCTGACAATAGTCACTCTTGGTATTTAATTCGGCATACATGATGTTATTATAAATAAATTTCATAATGTCTAAGACAGCCTCAAGATTGTCCTGCATATTCGGAACCTCTACATAGCTTACTGCACCACCGGTAGACAATTCCTGGAACTGTGACTCAAAGGCAAGCTTATGGAATGCATCAATATCCTCTGTCACATGAACATGATAACTGTTCGTAATATAATTCTTATCTGTCACACCCTCTATCACACCAAAACGTTTCTGTAAACATTTTGCAAATTTATAGGTTGTACTTTCAAGTGGTGTCCCATAAATACTAAAGCCGATATTGGTTTCATTTTTCCATCTTTCACATGCCTTATTCATGTACTCCATAACACTCAGTGCAAATGGAGTCGCACTTGGGTCTGTATGCGATTTTCCGGTCATATAACGGGTACATTCACAAAGCCCTGCATAACCCAGTGAAATAGTAGAATATCCACCATATAATAATTTATCTATGGTTTCTCCTTTCTTTAATCTGGCAAGTGCTCCATGCTGCCACAAAATCGGTGCAACATCTGATACCGTACCCTTTAAACGGTTATGTCTTATCATAAGTGCGCGATAGCAAAGTTCTAACCGTTCATCAAAAATCTTCCAGAATTTTTCAAAATCTCCCTCAGAAGAAAGTGCTACATCTACTAAATTAATGGTAACTACACCCTGGTTAAATCTGCCGTAAAATTTCGGCTTTCCATTCTCATCTTTCCATACACTTAACGCAGAACGGCAACCCATGACAGGGAAACAGTTTCCGTCTTTTAATTCTTTCATTTTCTTTTCTGAAATGTAATCCGGAACCATACGTTTTGCCGTGCATTTTGCAGCTTTCTTTGTGAGATAATAGTATTTGGAATCTTCATGGATATTATCCTCTTCCAACACATAAATAAGCTTCGGAAATGCTGGTGTAATCCAGACACCATCTTCATTTTTTACGCCCTGATAACGCTGGTCTAATACTTCTTCTATAATCATTGCCAGGTCTTCTTTTTCTTTTTCATCTTTTGCTTCATTCAGATACATAAATACCGTAACAAATGGGGACTGTCCATTTGTTGTCATTAACGTTACCACCTGATACTGAATCGTCTGAACGCCTTTTTGAATCTCTTTTCTTAATCTTCCCTCTACGATATTATTTAGTTTTTCTTCGGAAAGTTCACTTCCGGCCTCTTTCAACGTTTCTAAAACCTCTGCACGTATTTTCTTACGGCTCACATCAACAAATGGAACCAGATGTGTAAGAGAGATACTTTGTCCTCCATACTGGGAACTTGCCACCTGTGCAATAATCTGCGTTGCAATGTTGCATGCTATGGAAAAAGAATGTGGCTTGTCAATTCTTGTTCCGCTGATTACCGTTCCGTTCTGTAACATGTCCTCTAAGTTCACCAGATCACAGTTATGCATATGCTGTGCAAAATAATCGGCATCATGAAAATGAATGATTCCTTGTTCATGTGCTTCAACAATATCTCTCGGAAGTAAAAATCTTCTTGTGATATCCTTGCTGACCTCTCCTGCCATATAGTCTCTCTGCACACTATTAACTGTAGAATTCTTATTCGAATTTTCCTGCTTTACTTCCTCATTATTGCACTCAATCAAACTTAAAATCTGTTCATCTGTAGAGTTGGATTTACGAACCAGAGCTCTCTGATAACGATACGTAATATATTTTCTGGCAACGGAAAATGCACACTTTTTCATGATACTGTCTTCTACTAAATCCTGTATCTCTTCGACATTCAAAGAACGCTGTGCCTCTTCACATGTCTTCTCAATATAACCGGCAATATCACGAATCTCCTGTGGCGTCAATCGTTCTCCCTGCACAACCTCGTGATTTGCCTTATCAATTGCTGTAATGATTTTCGATATATCAAAAACAGCCTCTGCACCGCTTCTTTTAATGATTTTCATGTTGTTTTCCTACTTTCTACTTTCTTTTCATTTTTATTTCGCCAGAAGTCATTATACCACATCTTGTGTTTTTGGCAATATGTTTATACAATATTTATGATTAAACTGTTGCATTATTTTTTATGTAAGTATCCAGAATGTCTGCTGCCATCTCCACCAATTCTTTACACGGACGCTTTTTGTAATACTCTGCCGTACGTACTTCCGGTGTTGGATTATCTGCTCCTTTTACGGTAAGCCCGAGAAGTTCCCTGCAGATAATGGAACCATTTTCCTTTTTATATTCTTCTGCAAGTTCCTGAATTCTTTTATAATGGTCTGCCTTCTCAGTCTGTGCTTTCGGATCATCATATCCATATAACACACCTGCTACCATAAACATTCCGCTGACTGCGCCGCACACTTCCCGCATACGACCCATACCACCGCCAAAAGAAGAGCTAATCTTTAACGCTGTCTCATGATCTATATCATACAAATCTTCAAATGCCAGAAAGACTGCCTGTGCACAGTTATACCCTTCCTGAAATAGCTCTCCCGCTTTTTTACTATGATCCATTTTTCTCACCTTTTCCTTCTCTATTTTCCCAACAAAGTGCAGAAAAAATGCATTTTAAAATCTGTATCAACTTCAAAATGCATTTCTTTATCGGCTCATTGTTTTAAATATCGCAATCTTTTTTCTGAGTGTAATCTTACCATAAATGCATAAAAAAAGGAAGAGACTTTTTCTTCCTTTTTTAGTACTTTATTATATCATCCAAAAGTTATCTGTGCAGATGATTCTGCGATAGGTTTCAAACTTACTCCATTTATCATGAAATTCTACTTTTTTAGTCTTATCTATCTTCTGATACTCACTTAAAAACTGCTCTAATTCTTCTTTTACTGTAATTTTTAAAGCAAATCCCTTTTCATCTACTAACGACAATCCAATGTAATGATAATCAGAAAGTGCAATGATATCTTCAATCTTACGATTTCGAATCAGAACCGCCACACCACTTTCTACTGACAGGATGTCAAAATAATCCGGATATTTAAAACTATTTCCTTCAACCGGAACTTCATCACCTACATGATAGGTCTTTGCCTTTGTATTACTCTTAGAAAGAGAAGCATTCTCCAAATTAAAGTAAAACTCATCAAAAATATAACCGCCTGTCTTTAAATCACCCTTTTCAAAATAAGGTTTCTCGCCTTTGGTATCAACCTGTTCCACAACGCCGCAGGCAGAAGTCATATGGCTGACACGGTCAATTAAAATAAACTCTCCTAACGTCTTATTCTTTTTAAATTCATCCACCACAATTTTTTCTGCAAATGCAATCTCACAAACCGCGATTTCATTTTTCTCAATTGTTTCTGTGCTCTCATGCTCACCGCTGTTGACATCAACCTTGTAGACGATACTTTCTACCACACCCGGTATCTTTTTCGTTCCAAGTTTCACAAGATATTCTTTTCCTACACTTAATTTATCATCATCCATCCAAAGCAACGTTGCCGTCACATGCTTGCTGAGTGGAAGTTTGGCAGAATCAGAAAGTACACAGCCACGACTTACATCCACTTCTTTGTCTAACTGAATCGTAACTGCCTGACCGTTCACCGCTTCTGTAACCTCTTTATCCCCATTTAAGATGCCTTTTACCTTCGCCGATTCATTGCTCGGTAAAGTATAAATCGTTTGTCCAACCGTTACCTTTCCGCTTTCAATCTGTCCCTGAAATCCGCGGAACTCATGATTCGGGCGGCATACTCTTTGTACCGGAAGATAGAAATTTGCTCCCTCTTCCTCTGTAATATCAACGGTTTCCAAATGTTCTAAAATTGCTTTTCCGGTATACCATGGCATATTTTCAGATCGTTTTGTAACATTGTCGCCTTCCGTTGCACTGATTGGAATAGCCACCACATCCTGTAAAGCAAGGCTTTCGGATAATTCATGGATATCCTTTAAAATTTCCTCATAACGTTCTTTTTTATATCCTACTAAATCCATCTTGTTAATAGCAAATACAAAATGTCTGATTCCCATCAAAGCACAAATTCTTGCATGACGTCTGGTTTGCACTAATACCCCCTGCTTTGCATCAATTAAAATAATGGCAAGGTCTGCAAAAGAGGCTCCTACCGCCATGTTTCTTGTATATTCCTCATGTCCCGGCGTATCTGCCACAATAAAGCTTCTGTTATCTGTTGTAAAATAACGATAAGCAACATCTATCGTAATTCCCTGCTCACGTTCTGCCATGAGCCCGTCAAGCAGCAGAGAATAATCGATTTTTCCTCCTCTGGAGCCCACTTTACTATCCAATAGCAGGGCTTTTTCCTGATCTGCATAGAGGAGCTTTGAATCATATAAGATATGACCAATCAAGGTCGATTTTCCGTCATCCACACTTCCGCATGTTATAAATTTCAGTAATCCACTCATCTTTAGAAATACCCCTCTCTCTTTCTTTTTTCCATACTTGCCGCTCCACCGTCTTTATCAATAACACGACTGGTTCGCTCCGACTCTACCGCACTTAATGTTTCTTCAATAATGGCATCTAAAGTATCCGCATCTGACTCAACCGCTCCGGTCAATGGATAGCAGCCAAGGGTACGGAAACGAACCTTTTTCATCTGTGGTACTTCACCCGGATTCAAACGCATTCTGTCATCGTCCACCATGATAAGAGCATCATCCCGCTCCACAACCGGTCTTTCTTTTGCAAAATATAATGGTACAATCGGAATATTTTCTCTTTTTATGTACTGCCAGATATCCTTTTCTGTCCAGTTTGAAATCGGGAACACACGCATACTCTCGCCTTTGTTAATTTCCGTATTGTATAATTTCCACATCTCCGGTCTCTGATTCTTCGGATCCCATGCATGAGAAGCATTACGGAAAGAAAAAATTCTTTCTTTTGCACGGCTTTTCTCCTCATCACGTCTGCCACCACCAAAGGCTGCAGTAAATCCATATTTATTGAGTGCCTGTTTTAATGCCTGTGTTTTCATGATATCGGTATAAGCAGAGCCATGATCAAACGGATTGATTCCTCTCTCTACACCCTCCTGATTGATATACTCAAGCATCTCTATTCCAAGGTCTTTTGCTGTCTTATCACGAAATTCGATCATTTCTTTAAACTTCCAGGTTGTATTGACATGCAAAAACGGAAATGGCGGTTTTTCCGGATAAAACGCTTTCATTGCAAGATGTAACATAACCGAACTGTCTTTTCCGATGGAATAAAGCATCACCGGTTTTTCACATTCTGCAGCAACTTCCCTTATAATATAAATCGCTTCTGCTTCTAATTTGTCTAAATGTGATAATCCACTCATTGTTTCTCTTCCCTTCTATCATCATTAATATTTGTTGGAATCTTTTCTGTTAATCGTAATGATTTTCGTCTCTCCGTCCGGCTTTGTAATCTGCCAGTTTAAAATATCGCCTTTTCCTTCCACATGCATGGTACTTCCATTGCCCCCGATATCCGCACCTAAGAAAAAGTCAATTGCTCCGACAGGACATTCCTTGACACAGGAGGCACATCCCCAACAATCTTTCGGATAAAGCATACAAGCCTTGTTGTTTTGTATGTCAATCAAGGTTCCCGGACAGGAATCACAGCACCTTTTACAGCCAATGCATTTATTTTGATTAATTCTGATGCTCATATTCTGCCCCCTTTACAATATCTCTGAAAATAATTTTGATTTCACCATTTTCTAATTTTGAATTTACATATTTGTAATAATTTTCATCTGTATCCGGATAATCCAAATTCTCATTAAAGGAGTGCCATCTGGTTTCTTTTCTTGCTTTTAAATGTGCTATCAGACTTTTACATACAATTAAACGCTCCTTTAATTCATAAGCAAACAACAATTCATGCATATTTTCAGCCGTAACTTCATTGGCAAGTACCGTTAATTTCTCAATTTTTTCTTCTGCCAGTGCAAGCTGCTTTTCATTAAACTGATAATTGGTAGAAATCCCACCCGCATACTCATCCATCACCTTTTGCATGGCTTCTTCTAATTCTTCCATTGCATACAGGTTCTTTGTTTCACCATTTGTATTCAAAATCTTTTCATAGGATGCAAAAATGGTCTCTACATCGTTTTGAAGCTTTGCTGCAATCGTTTTCTCTATTTCTGTATCTGCATCCCTTGTCAGTTTTTCTACAATATCATCTGCGGCAAGTTCTCCCTCTGCCAATGCTCCCGTTACATATTTCTGCGGGCAACCGCCTGCCACATCTCCAGCGGCATAAAGCATATGTATTGTCGTCTCCCGCTTTGTATTGACCCAATATCCACTTGCGGTATGACCACCTACGATATATGGCTCGGTTCCTTCAATCTCAACATCCTGTTCACTTGGATTCTTTCCGCTTTCAATCCATTTTAAGGTCTGACTCGGTGCCATGTTAAGATAGGCTTTAAGAAGTTCCTCATCCTGTTCCTTTTTGATTGACGTCGTTTTCAGATAACAAGGTCCGTTTCCAAGTTGGTTCTCTCTTACCGTTCCATAAACACGCTCGCTTGTTGTAAGACCATATTTGTCCTCGTATACAAATCCTCTTGCATTCACCTGTTTCGCCGAAACACCCTGTGCAATTGTTCCGGTCGGTGCAATCGTATCTTTACAGCGAAGTGCGATAAAACGCATCTCGAAAGATGTCATCTCGGCACCTGATTTGATTCCCATCGCATAACCGGCTCCGGTATTAAACGGTGGATACCACATCTTGTGTCTGGAAAATCCCGGATTATTCGGCTTATATAAGCCTGCCGCTCCACCGGTCGCGACTAAAACTGCTCTCGCATGAATCTCATAGCAAACGTTTTCTTTCACCGAAAAGCCAACCGCTCCATATACTCTGTTTTCATCTACCAGTAAATCTGTAATGTTAACCTGATTTTGTATTGTTACATTTTTTGCCTCAGCAACTGCCTTTGCCAAAATTGGTTTGAAATTCTCTCCGTTTATTTTAATGTTACGGTTTCCTCTCGCTACATAATCTCCATTTTCATCCTTTAAGATTACAAGTCCTAACCGCTCCATATCCGCTGTTGTTTCATTAAAATGCTCTGCTGCAGTTAAAAGTAAATCATGTCTTACGATTCCTGCTGCATCCTTTGTGGCATAATCCACATAATCTTCCGGCTTTCTTCCTTTTGTAATATAGGCATTGATTGCGTTTACACCGGCAGCCAGACAACCACTTCTTTTGATATTGGCTTTCTCCGCAATCCATACACGAAGATTTGATTTTCTGCTTATTGTAAGTGCCGCATAACAACCTGCCGTACCACCACCGATAATCAATACATCCGTCTCAATTTTTTTTCGTTCCAGTTTTTTTCCCATGATTGTATCATAATCTCCTTTTTCCACATCAACGATATTCCTTGCATGCCCGTGCCAGCACAACATTTCTGCTTGCGTAAATCAAATCTCTTCTGGCTTTCTGGAAATCATTATATTACATATTAACCTATTTGTAAAGTATGTTAATATGTTTTTTGTATTTTTCTTCCATTTTACTAAAATATATTTTTTTAAGTTTACGAATGTCATCTGGCATAAAATCATTTCATTCTTTGTTCCGAGGTTACGGACATAAGATTTTGTAAATGTTCTGATAGCATATAGGAAAATCGACCGCAACCGGCTGAAATTCGCCATCCAGGCTCAGTTCAGCCTTCCGTCAGCATCCGTGCTGCCGGATTGCTTGGTACCTACAGAACATTAACGAAATCTAATGTCCTCCACCAGTCACAAAGACTGAAATGATTTTGTACAAGATGACAAGCAACACCTAGAAAAGTATATCTCTGTTTCTTTTGTGCACATGTTTTGCTGAAACAGTAGAAAAGAAAATGCCGCCTGTAAAAAAGACCTTCTAGTCTTTCGCTGTTTTTCTTAGAGTGAAAGCCGGGAAAGCAATCATGCTGCGGACACATGTTTGAGCATAAGAACGTACACAAATCCACTACCTGCAAGGCGAGTTGTGGGAGCAGCACTGTAATCGAAGCTTTTCCGGCGGACTCTTAGAAAAACAAGGAAGACGGTCCAGGTCTTTTTTACAGGCGGCATTTTCTTCTGGTGTTTCTAAAAAACTTTCTGCAAAAGAAGCAGTGCATAATCTTAGTTTATCTAATATGCAAATCAGAATTTATAATCCTTCGAAATAATTTCCACCAGACCGGCAACATCATTTACTTTTGCGACAAGATCCACCCGTCCAAATGTCTTCTTCGCCTGTTCTGCCGTAACTTCTCCAATGCAGGCAATCTTCACCTGTTTTGGTAATTGCTTTGTATCATTTCTGGAAAATGCCTCGACCCCTTGGGCGCTTACGAATACCAGATAATCCATCTCTGATAATTTATGCACATTTTCGGTAAGAATTCCTACAACGTCATAAATCGGGATTTCGGCATAAGAAATGTGATGCAAACTCAATATTTCAGATAATTGGGGACTACCTTTTGCAGCTCTTGGCAGTAATATGTTTTCTCCTTTTTGTATCTTTTCACAAAGTCCCTCTGCGAACGAAACTACTGTATAAGAATCCGGCATAAAATCAGCATGATAACCATACTCTTCTAATTTCTTTTTCGTTCCACTTCCAATTACGGCAAATTTCACATCTTTGAAAGAAAAACTTTGTCCCGGATTTTCTTTTTTCACTTCTTCACAGACTTCAAAAAAGAGATTCACTCCATTTTGACTGGTAAATCCAATCCATTGATAATCGATAAGATTTTTCAATGCTTCTTTCAATAAAAAAATCTGTTTCGTCTTTTCTATTTTCATTTCACAAACAACAGAGGTTTCCATACCAATAGATGAAAACCCCTGTACCAGTTTTTCCTGTAATGTTTTTGTTGCTGTAATTCCAACAAGTGCCTGCCTTCTCATATTATTTCCTTTCCAATAAGGTTAAAGCCGCATTATTCAGGTTAAATGATTTCAATCTCATGCACTGTGACGTTCTTTTCCTTATCCACGCCAAATGCTTTTAATACCGGATGATTTTCCTCCTGCAAGGAAAGAATGAGGTACTCTGCCGTAGAATCATACGCAAGACGCTTATCTTCTTCTGATGGTCTCGATGGTGATTCCGGATGGGAATGGAAATTTCCAAGCATCGTATAATGATTCGCTCTTGCATCCTTCACTGCTGCCAGCTGCTCCTTCGGATCCATGGAAAAATGCTCTCTGCTCTTATCAATATTGGTCAAAAGATATATCTTTTCAATCTGTTTTACATCCCCGTCGATTGTTCCTGCTATCAGACCGCAGGCTTCATTCGGTAAACCCGCAACACAATGCTTTACGATTTCGTCATAATGCTCTTTTTTTAACTTCAGCATATCCCAATCTCCTTTTTTTATAGTGGATTATTTTTTCATATCACATTCTGCCTGCTCATAATCAATCAATTCCGTAATATGCGGATGTTCTCCACATACTTCACAATTCTTATCTTTTGGAAGTGGCACAGTACGGAACTGCATTTTTAACGCATCATAAGTTAAAAGTCTTCCGGTCAGCAAATCACCCTGACCAATAATATATTTGATTGCTTCCATTGCCTGAAGGCTTCCGATCACACCACCCATGGCACCAACAACTCCAGCCTGTTTACAGGTCGGAACAGCATCCTTTGGCGGTGGATTCTTAAATACACAACGATAACATGGTCCTTCTCCCGGAACATACGTCATAAGCTGTCCCTGAAAACGAATGATTCCTGCATGAGAAAACGGTTTCTTTGCCATAACGCAGGCATCGTTAATTAAGAATTTTGCCGGAAAATTATCCGTTCCGTCAATAATGAAATCGTAATCTTTGATTAAATCCATAATATTTTTTGAAGTAACAAAGGTACGATAAGTATTTACCGTAACATCCGGATTGATTGCCTGCATCGTCTCTGCTGCAGATTTTACCTTTGCTTTTCCGATATCTGCGGTGGAATGGATAATCTGTCTCTGCAGATTCGATAAATCTACCTCATCTGCATCCGCAATTCCGATTGTTCCGACTCCTGCTGCTGCAAGATACATAGCTGCCGGAGCTCCAAGCCCGCCGGCACCGATAATCAATACCTTCGCATTCAATAATTTTTTCTGTCCCTTTACACCAACTTCTTTTAAAATGATGTGACGGGAATAACGCTCAAGCTGCTCATTCGTAAATCCCATTATCTGGCTCCTCCTCCCATGAAATAAAGAAACTCTACCACGTCACCTTCTTTTAAAACAGTCGTTTCAAAGTTATCTTTTTCCACAAAATCATCATTTAATGTTACCGTTACATATGCTGCATTTTCTACATCTTCTTTTTCAATCAATGCTGCTACGGTAAGTCCCTCTTCATATTCCTTTTTATTTCCTGCTACTGTAATTGTCATCTTAAACTCTCCTTCTTTCTATTCTTATGAAATCAAATCTGCAAAAAGTTCTACAATTTCTTTCTTTTCTACGGCTCCTTTTAAGCGTCCTTTTTCCTCTCCACCATAAAACAGTACCAGAGTCGGTGCTGCCATAATACCATAATCACCTGCCAGGTCGGCATCAAAATTCACATTGACTTTATAGATTTTTATTTTCTCTTCATATTCCTCTTCCACATCTCCTAACGTTCCCGCCAGCATTTTACAAGGAATGCAGGTGTCCGAATAAAAATCTACCAGAACCGGTTTTTCTTCCTTTAATACCAGCTCTTCAAAATTATCTGCATTTACTCTTACTGCCATAAATTCCTCCTATTCGTCCTCTACCTTTTTCACGATAAGCGTATAGGTTCCATCCTCATTATTGTTCAGTTTTAAAATCTGATGTCCTTCTTCTTTGATACTTCTTGGTACATTCTGCACCGGTTCTCCGTCATTCATGCGGATCGCAAGAATCTCTCCATCGTCTAACTCTTCTAATGCTACTTTTGCCTTTACAAAGGTTACCGGGCAGACCACATCGGTAATATCCACAGTATCATTAATTTCAAAATCAGCCATTGTACGCCTCCTTTAATACTTCATATAATTTTTCTCTTCCAACTCGATCAATCGTAAATTTAAAACGTTCTCCTGCCTTCGCATAATCTGCGAAGAACTGAATTGCCGCATCCGTTACACGGTAAAGCTGCTCTTTGGATGTGATAAGCGGTAATGGGGATTCTCCTTTACTTACCGTATTTCCAAAGGTTCCACCAAATGATAATATGTAAGCAGCCTTGGCATCCCATGCATCCGTTGGACAGGCTTTTGCACAGCGTCCGCAATAATTACACTTGTCATAATCAACAATAACCTTGCCATCTTCAATCTTAATTGCTTCTGTACGGCAGGCTTTCTCACAAACGCCACAGTTAATGCACTTATCTTCCAACCACTTTACATTCAACGCACCTTTGATTCCGACATCATTTTCTTCTGCTTTCAGGCAGTTATTCTGACAACCGGTGACACCGAATTTAAATTTATGCGGTAACTCACGTCCAAAATATCTTTTGTCCAATTCCACAGCAAGTTCATATGTATCAATATTTCCACTCGGACAGATCTGATTGCCCTGACAGGCAGTAACAGTACGGACTCTCGGTCCACAGACACCCGGCTTACAACCGCCTTTTGCCAGCTCTTCTTTCACCTCATCAATATCCTGTAACTTGATAAACGGAATCTCTACACCCTGGCGGGAAGTAAGATGCACATGTCCATCTCCGTATTTTTCTGCTACTTCCGCAATTTTCTTTAAATTTTCTACAGTAAGTGCCCCACCTACTACCTGCAAACGCAAAGAAAAATTGTCTTTTTGTTTCTGACGCATAAAACCGCCCTTTTTTAATGTTGCATAATCTACTTCTGCCATAATTCTCTCCTCCTATTTTGTACCTGAAATTGCCTGTTTAAAATCCTCTTTTAAATCTTCGATATCTTCAATTCCTACGCTTATACGAACCAGATCGTCATAGACACCGGACAGTTTCTGCTCTTCTTCATTTAAATGCACTGCTATCGTGGACAAGGGATGAATCACTAATGTTTTGGTATCCCCGATATTCGATAGGATATATGGGATTTTCAATGCATTGATGATGGAAAATGCTTTTTCCTTACTGCCTGCACGGAATGTTACAATCGCGCCATAACCTCCGTGAAGTTGCTTTTTCGCTGTTTCATGATACGGACTGCTTTTTAAGCCCGGATAATTTACCACGATATCTTCGGATAGTCCCTCTAAAAAAGTTGCAAGAGAAAGTGCATTCTCACACTGTCGTTCCATCCGAAGTCCCAAAGTCTCTATCCCTATAGTATTCAAAAATGCATTCTGCGGTGATAGACAGGCACCTGTGTTCTGAAAAAATTCTCCCCGTAATTTTACCATATATGCCATCTTGCCAAAACGCTTATAAGGCAAAAGTCCCGGATATTTTGTAAAATCCCAGTCAAATTTTCCACCATAGGTAAGAATACCACTGATTGCATCACTATTGCCATTGATGTATTTTGAGGAAGAATTCACAACGATATCTGCTCCCAAATCAAGAGGTGTCACAAGATACGCTGTCGCAACCGTATTATCCACAATAAATGGCAAATCATGTGCATGCGCCACTGCAGCAACGGCTTCTATATCCGTCACATCAAGTTTTGGATTGCCAATTGTCTCTGCAAATACTACCCTCGTCTTATCATTTATTAATTCCTCATAGGCTTCCGGTGTATTTTGTTTTACATAATTCGTCTTAATTCCATAAGCTGCCAGACTTTTGAATAATTCTACTGTTCCGCCATAAAGACCAGCCGCCGCAACGACTTCATCCCCGGTTCTTAAAATATTCATAAGTGCATTGGTTAATGCTGCCATACCGGAAGCACATGCAACACTGGCAACGCCATGCTCTAATGTTGTTATTCTTTTTTCAAATGCCTCAATCGTCGGATTATTGATTCTTGTATAAGAAAATCCCATTGCCTTATTGGCAAAAATCTTTTCCAGTTCCTCCGCACTCTCATGACGAAACGCACTGGACTGATAGATTGGCACCACCGTTGCACCAAAAGGATTTTCTTCCCATGCGCCATGCAACAATGATGTATTAAAACCACGCTCTGTCATTTCTCTTCTCCCATCTTACACGCTTTCGTTTTATTTTCTTTCATTATTCCCTTTATATAAGGAAGTCGACAGATATCGTTCTCCGCCATCCGGCAAAAGTACCACGATACGCTTGCCCTCATTCTCAGGACGCATGGCAAGCTTAACTGCTGCATCAATTGCTGCTCCGGAAGAAATTCCGACTAAAAGTCCGTCTGATTTTGCTACTTCTCTTGCTCTTTCAAATGCTGCTGCATTTTCTACCGGTATAATTTCATCTACAATACTAAGATCCATAATCTTCGGAATAAACCCTGCTCCGATTCCCTGAATGGAATGTGGTCCCGGCTCGCCACCGGATAATACCGGCGAAGATGCCGGCTCTACTGCAATTACCTTGACCTTGTCATTTTTTGCTTTCAATCCTCTTCCGGTTCCGGTAATCGTTCCTCCGGTTCCTACCGCCGAGACAAAGAAATCAATATCTCCATCTGTATCTCTTAGGATCTCTTCTGCTGTTGTTTTCGTATGAATCGCCGGGTTTGCTTCATTTTCAAACTGTTGTAAAATCACGGCATTGCCATACTCTTCTTTTAATTCTTCCGCTTTTTTGATTGCGCCCTTCATCCCTGCATATCCTGGTGTGAGAACCACTTCCGCACCAAGTGCATAGACGATTTTTCTTCGCTCCACACTCATTGTTTCCGGCATCGTCAAAATCAGGCGAAGTCCCTTTGCTGCTGCTGCAAATGCAAGACCAATTCCCGTATTCCCACTGGTCGGCTCAATCAAGACTGTATCCTTATTAATCGTGCCGTCTGCAATTCCCTGTTCAATCATCGCATTTGCCACACGATCCTTTACACTTCCAAGTGGATTAAAATATTCCAGCTTCGCAATAAGATGCGCCTTTAAGCCTTTTTCCTTTTCATAATTTGTAAGCTCCAACAATGGAGTATTCCCGATTAAATCTGTTAAATTATTTGCTATTTTCGACATTTTTTCATTCCTCTTTTAAAACATATCATTATAATAAACCTACTAACATACTTTGTCAATAGGTTTATGTGTTTTTAGTCTCTATTTATGCCACAGGAAACAAACAGGGAAGCCACAAATCGCTTTTCTAAGCTGATTGAGACTTCCCTGATAAAGTTATATCATGATAATGTTTTAAAAATTATTTTATCACTCACCATCATATGATGTAATTGTCTGCTCCGGCATTCTTATCTGCCAGATCCGCAATGGTTATGCCATCAAAGTATTCTTCGATAACTTTTTGGAAACCTTCCCACATACCAAGTGTCTTACATTCTCCCGCTTTAGCACAAGTATTGGGCTGCTTTTCCAGACACGCAACCGGAGCAAAAGATCCTTCCGTGAGTCGTAAAATATCACCGATGGTATATTCCTCCGGCAGTCTTGCAAGCTTATAACCGCCACCTTTTCCTCGAAGTGAAAGCAGTAAATCATTCTTACTCAAAACTGACACAATGGATTCCAGATATTTTTCAGAAATTTCCTGTCTTTCTGCAATATCCATAAGAGGAATATAATCACCTGTGTTATGCTCCGCTAAATCAATCATTACCCGAATGGCATAACGACCTTTTGTTGAAATTTTCATCGTTTTGCACCTCCATAAACCTACTTTACCACAAGGTTAGTATCGTTTTCAAGAGTTACTTTTCTGGAAATTAAATGCAATAGTCATTCCATCCACTTGATTCGACTGATGTACAACTGCTTCTTATCATTAATTTTCCTTCTAATTCTGTTCGCACTACACTCTTATGTCCGCCCTTTATCCTGTCAAGTAGCAGATGTAATGCAAATTTGCCCATTTCCTCTTTTGGAAGACTGACAGTCGTTAACATCGGCTTTGTATACTGGGCTTCTTCAATATCATCGCTTGAAATAATAGAAGGCATATAATGATAATTTTTATACTGATTCAAGCATTTTAGCATACCGATTGCCGTAATATCATTTGCACAATAAATTCCAGTCGGGTAATCTCCTGACTGTAAAAACTTCTCCATCACTGCAAACCCTTCCGCTTCCGTTTGTTTTGTCGGAATAATATAAGAGGCTTCCGGTTCAATATCGTGCTTTTGCAGTGTATCTAAGAACCCGCGATAACGCGCCTCATTGTAGCAATCACCGACATAACCAATATTCCGGTGTCCTAACGAAATCAGATATTCAACGGCGATTCCTGCTACTTTTCTTCCATCGCAAAGTACCTCATCTACCTCATAGTTCGTCGAATTCCGGTTGACAGAGACTACACTTTTATATCGCTGATTCAATTTTTTCAAAGCTTCTTTGTTACATTTTCCGATAATAATAAGTCCATCACTTTTTCCTTTGACCTCATCATACATATTATCAATAACTGTATCAAGGCTCTCTCTTCTACATCTCTTATCATCCGAAAATAACGGCAAATACCAGACCTTGGTCAGAATGCAAAACTGTTTATGTATCTCACTCTCAATTACCCTGAGAAGTTCACTGAAAAAGGGATCTGTCGTTGCCTTATCCATCCTTGTCATAAGCACACTGATATAATAGACCTGTTTTTCATTCTTCATGTCTCCCATTTTCAGTCTTCTTGCCGCCTCATTCGGCGTATAATTCAATTCCATCGCGTACTTCCAGATACGCTCTCTGATTTCCGGTGACTGGCACTTATAATTGGGATTATTTAATACACGGGAAACAGTTGCCGGCGAAACGCCTGCCTTTTCCGCTATCTTTTTTATCGACATAAACTCCCTTCTTTCACTCTCTCCGTATATTTATTCTAATAAATTTTATTTTACATATAAACATACTGTTTTTATATGTTTATGTATATTATCAATCTTCTTCCATTTTTTGTCAAGCACTTTTCCTAACAGTTCAACCATAACCGTTATCATGTGTGAATCATGCTTGCATGCCCAAACACATGATGACTGTTATGGGATGAACTGTTACAACTTTTCCACAATGGTTCAATTTAACCTTTCTTCAAATTCCTCTTCCGGTATCGGTTTGGAATAATAATATCCCTGCGCAATATAAGCACCGATTTCCTGCATCAGACTGACATCCTCATCTGTCTCTACTCCTTCGCACACAACCTGTGCTTTTAAATCCGTTGCAAGATTTACAATTCCACGCATGATTGTCACCTGTCTTTCATAATCCTCTTTATTAAGCAAAAAGGAACGATCCAGTTTGACTACCGATGCCGGTATCTGCTCAAATACTCCAAGAGAAGAATAACCCGCGCCAAAATCATCAATGGATAAACGAATTCCCTCTTCCCTTATAATATCTAAATTTTGCTTTACCATATTCTGCTGGAGTTCTTCCATGACCAAAGTTTCTGTAATCTCTACTTCTATCAGTTCTTTTTCTATCTGGTACTTTTCTAAAACGTGCTCAAACCGCTCTGCAAATCCCGGACGTATAAAGTGCATCCTTGAGAAATTACACGAAATCGTAACCACTTTTTTTCCCTCATCCAGACGTCTGCGTAACATTTTACATACTTCTTCACAAACAAAGAAATCCAGTTCCGTAATCTTTCCGGTCTGTTCATAATATGGAACAAAAAAACCGGGTGCTTTGATTGCTCCATTTTCTTTCGGATTTTTAAAACGCACCAAAGCCTCTGCTCCAACGATTTCCCCACTTCTGATATCCACTTTAGGCTGATAATAAGCGACAAAATCCTTTTGGATATCAACAGACTCCAATAATTTTTCCCGCTCATGGCGCTCCTTTATCATCTGCTCTAACTCATCATCATAAAACATAAGCGCGTTTTCTTTTGCGTCTCCGGCAAATTCAAGTGCCTGATTTGCATAGCTGACTGCCAGCTGTAAATCATGAACTGATTTTGGAATTATATAAATTCCCATCTGCACCGCCATACGATTATCGGTATCTTCAAAAATACACTTTTCCAGATGCTTTTTTATATCCTGCAAACGTTTTAACAATGTGTCCTTATCTGTACAACAAACCATCAGCACAAACCGGTCTCCCTGATTTCTCGCACAAATCTCCGTTTTTTCGTCTACCTGCTCTTTTAATATCAATCCGATGTGATTAAGCAGCTGATCTCCGGCATTCCATCCATAAATAATGTTGTAACGTCTGAACTGTGCAAGATTAAGATACACAATTGCATAACTGCCCTTTTGTTCCGTCTGAAGTTTCTGTGTTCCCCAGTATAATAAATAATTCAGATTCCAGATATCCATGGAAGTATCTTTATACATTAGCTTACGGATTTTCTTTTCATCATTTATAAGATGTCTTGCCACCATAATGACCAATATCACAACACAAACCAAAAAAATGATGATTTGCATGCTGTAATTTTGAATCAATGCCCGGATATTAACGAATGGATAGGTGTTTTCTTTTAACATGTATTCACTGATTGTTTTAGAATCAATATCTGTAAGTGTTTTGGCTAAAATGGTAACAAGCTGTTCTTCACATTCTCTCACCTCAACAGAAATAGAATACTTTCCGCTATATACGCTCTTAATCTGTAAATTTCCATACTGAAGTCCTGTCCGCAGCAAATGCTCTGCCAGATACCCATTACACAATGCCGCATCTGCCCATCCGTTTTCTACTTTTTGCAAACACTCCTCCTGCGACTCGCAAATCAAAATAGAAGATTTCTTCTCATCAATCATTGCATCTGCCTTGTTTTTCAAATGATCTACCGTTGCCAATGTTATTGTATCGCTCATATTTTCCGTGCGTTTCATAATAATGGCTAATGGTATATCTGCATATTCTTTTACTATGGTAAGTCCACTGTCTTCCAAATCTCCTTTTGAATCCACGCTATATGCTAAAAGATCAACACCGCCATCCTGCAATGCCTTTTTTGCAGATTTTGGATTATCAAATTTTACATACTCTAATTTTAACCCGGTCAAAGGAAGATTTGCCTCCAACATATTTCTGGAGAGTCCTTTAAATTTCCCATCTTCCTCATAGGAAAACGGATAATATCCATCCAGATACCCCACCTTTAAAGTTCCTTTTTTCTCCAGATATTGTTTCTCTTCTGTAGTCAATAATGCTGCTTTATCAAATCTGCTATAATAAAACTTATTCATCAGCGTTGATTCCAGTTCCGGCTGATTCATTTTGATATCTGCAATTGCCTGATTTAACTCGCGCATCATATCTTCATTCCCCGGATAACTAATATAACTAAGACTTCCCACACCAATAAGGTGTGTTGAACCTTGAAAATTCAATATTTCAACCAATAAAAAAGGCATA
>NZ_JADYUI010000070.1 GCF_021531695.1 Roseburia hominis
TGAAGCGAGGGTGGCATAGCCGGAACAAGATATTTTTTAGCCACAAGTGTTACAAAAATGCTTGACCACAACAGTAAAGAATCCTGTCTTGGAAAAAGTACAAATCACGGACGGCATCGTGCTGGATTCCAATGGCGGGATGCATGGCATCGGTCTGTCGAATGTAAAAGCTGTTGTGGATAAATACGGCGGAGACTTTGTCATTTCATGTGACTCAGAGAAGTTCCAAGCGGTGGTGATGCTTTAAATGTTATGGTCATTTGGTGCAATAAATAGTCATTTGGCGCAGTCCGGGTTTGAAAAGTGGGGGCATCTGCCGACAGATTTTATGAAGCGAAAAATTATTTGCGTAGGACAAAACAGGCATATAATTATATTAATCAAGGAGGATTTCATATGCAGATAACAAGGGGTAATTATTCACAGCATGCTAATATGGTGCAGCAGATGTTTGGCAATAAGAAAAATCCCAATAATCCGTTAGCTCAATGTGATTATGGAAATTTCGCACTGCGTTTCAAGCCGGTTGATATTCAATTCACAAAACCGAATTGGGATAATATTATGACGAAACGTGATAAGCCTGCAATGTCGGAGCAAGAATTCGAGAAAGCTATAAAGGAACTTGCACAGAAGGAATTTGCCACCGGGAAGCGGGATGATGCGGCATACCGAAAATTATGTATGCAGCATGGTGAGACAGTTTCCCCGGACAGAAAAGCCATCTATGAATCAAGCATGAGAAAGACAGGAGGAAAGATGAATGCGGCTTGTATGTTTTGGGATTCGAATGGAAATAAAACATTGTCTTACAATCCTGAATCAAGGAACTGGAAAGCCATAAGCACAGAGGAAGAATTTGCAAGGGCACGTGTATTTACATTTATCTATAATGATGAACTGGCACGACTGAAAAAGGAGTATGGAGAAAACGCAAAGGGAACTGTATCTTATCAGCAGATACAGTCTGATCTGGCAGCAGGCACAAAAGCACCATCTTCGGGTAATTCACTGGATATACAGATATAATTTTTACACCCAATTCTGCAGAGGCGCATAAAACTTTGCCTCTGTGGACTGCAAGGGTGTAGGGGGCTCTGAACGATAGATGAGCCGCTATTAAAATAATTGATGACAATGGAGGATTTGAAAAATGAGTATAAGCGGAGTAGGGGCAGGCTATTCCGAATGGCGCGAAATAAGAAAAGCGCAGAAGAATAATTCGGGAATAGGCTTCGTGGGGCGGATGGCTGATATGGATACAACGGAAAGCAGTTCATCCCAAAGAACCAGCGTGAGGATATCTGCATTGGATGCATACCGGGCATCGGCGGCTTCGGCAGTACGCAATGTGAAGCCTGCCTATGAAACATATGAATCTGAGAATTACAGGATTGTGCCGGACAATGAGGCTGGTTGCTTTGACATCTATGATAAACAGGGAGAGAGAATCGGCGCTTTTGACTATTCCGACATCAAGGTCAGGCAAGACAGCGTAACAGGCAAGCAGTTCTTAATTTCGGAGCATGGAACCATGAGTTATGATGCTGTGGTATTGGATGGCGAACTGAAAGATGCCCTGCAGAATGTCATGGGCGTAGAAACGCTGGAAACGGAGGAATTGCAGAGATTTACCTTAAAGACGTATTCCGGTACGGGCATACAGTATCTGGTGCGGGATGGTGAGGAAGGGCGGGGCGGAAAAGTCCTTTTACAGAGTCAGGCGGACATAGAGAAGTATGAGGCATTGGCGGAGGCTTATTTCAATAAATATCCCAACCTGATTCATGATAAGAACGCCGCATACATATGGGCTGACTTGGAGATAAAGGGGCTGGCGCAGCATACGAATAATGGCATTATCTCTATGGGCTTTAATGGGATGTCTTACAATGACAATGCAGATTATAAGAACAACTGGAGCGTTCTGTTTTCGGGAGATACCTATAAGGCAGTTTTCGAATGGTTGCAGAATAACAGGGGAAGCATTGAGGAAATGCAGAAGTTCGCTACATGGCAGGATGTGTTTGACATCATTGGCAGCCGCTATGAACGGGTATGGTCTGATGAAGAAGAAAAGCAGGGGTATCTGAATAACTGATAAACCACACCCGAACAAGGCAAGGCAGGAATCCCCGGCATTTCGGCAGAACGAGTGAGATGAAGATTGAAATGGATATTACAGGAACAGCAAAAAGCCATCAGACGGGCATCCAAAAGTCAGGAAAGGCATCATCCAAGAAGGACTGGAAGCTGTCTGATTCCCTTCAGGAGAAGATAACGGAATATGCCAGAGAGGATGCGGTGCAGAACGTTTATATGGGAAATAAGTTCCTCGCTCTGCGGAAAAGCGAGGTCGCCAAAGTGGCACCAAATCGGGCGGCACTGATAGGTAAGTTCAACCAATCAATGAGTTCTGGAAATATGGGCGATATGAAAGAAATACAAGAGGCAGACAAAAGATGGCTGTGTATTTTATTTGGGATACCATATGAGGCTGAATATCAAGGAGAGGGAACTGGTTCTGCGC
>NZ_JADYUI010000071.1 GCF_021531695.1 Roseburia hominis
GGAGTATATCATACCACATTTGGGACATTTTCATTTGTGGTCTAATAGGACATTATCATATTTGGCTTATAAAATTTATCTCAAAAATCAACTTTTTATTGACAAACACTTTTCACATGCTTATAATGACGATAGTTTCAAATTTAAAGGCAATGACAGGAATAAGTAAGAATAAGCGAAACAGACAGAAAGTAGCCGGTTGATGAGAGGCACCTGGGCAACTTATTTCGAATACCTCCTCAAGCCTTGCACCAAACATTCAATACAAAAATCTATTTTTTTTATGGATTAGTAGGCTGCAACGCTTCGCACCCGTTAACGTGCTAAAGTATTGATTGATACTTATAGAGGCAAAGAATGTGAGTTTTTTGCAAACAAAGGTGGTAACACGAGTAGATACCTCGTCCTTTTTAGGACGGGGTTTTTTATTTTCAATCTAAAAATTAAAAGGAGAAAACGAAAATGACAGTATATGATGAATTAGTGGCCCGTGGCTTAATCGCACAGGTAACAGACGAAAAAGAAATAAAAGATCTTGTAAATAATGGAAAAGCTGTTTTTTACATTGGCTTTGATCCTACCGCAGACAGTCTTCATGTAGGACATTTTATGGCACTTTGCCTGATGAAACGTCTCCAAATGGCTGGCAATAAACCAATTGCTTTAATTGGTGGTGGAACTGCAATGATCGGTGATCCTTCCGGACGTACCGATATGCGCCAGATGATGACCAAAGAAACTATTGACCACAACGTAGAATGTTTCAAAAAGCAAATGAGCCGTTTTATTGATTTTTCTGATGATAAAGCATTACTTGTAAATAATGCAGATTGGCTTATGGATCTAAATTATGTTGAGGTATTACGTGAAATCGGACCTCATTTTTCCGTAAATCGTATGCTTACTGCTGAATGTTATAAGCAACGTATGGAACGTGGATTAAGCTTTTTGGAATTTAACTATATGATTATGCAGAGTTTTGATTTCTACACCTTATACCAGAAATACGGATGCAACATGGAATTTGGTGGAGATGATCAGTGGAGCAATATGCTTGGAGGTACCGAATTAATCCGTCGTAAGCTCGGAAAAGACGCTTATGCTATGACCATCAATTTGCTCTTAAATTCAGAAGGTAAAAAAATGGGTAAAACCCAGTCCGGTGCTGTCTGGCTTGACCCAAACAAAACTTCTCCATTTGAATTTTATCAATACTGGAGAAATGTTGCAGATGCAGACGTTTTAAAATGCTTAAGAATGCTGACCTTTTTACCGTTAGAGCAAATTGATGAGATGGATAAATGGGAAGGCAGCCAGTTAAATCAGGCAAAAGAAATTCTTGCCTTTGAATTAACTAAACTTGTCCATGGTGAAGAAGAAGCCAAAAAAGCAGAAGAAGGTGCCAAAGCTTTATTCTCTGGTGCCGGAAATACAGAAAATATGCCAACCACCGAATTAACAGACGAAGATTTTGCAGATGGTGATATGGATATTCTTGCCGTATTAGTAAAAGCTAATTTAGCAGGAAGTCGTTCAGATGCCCGTCGTGCCGTAGAACAAGGTGGAGTTTCTGTTGATGGTGAAAAAGTTACCGATATCCATACTACTTATTCTGCAGACACTTTCTCTTGTGATGGAAAAGTTATAAAACGCGGTAAGAAAAAATTTGCTAAAATTTTAAAAAAATAATTATTAACCCCGCATTATTACAGCCACCACACAGATTAGTGTAGCGTTCTCAAATTAGCCAGACCATATACTTGTCTAAATTTTCATCTGTTGCATTGTCATCAATCGATGTAGCCATCGCTACGTCTCATTTCTCCGCCTTGCACATGGAGAATTCATACTGCGTATTTAGCCTAGTTATTTGAGAAACGCTACACTAGTTACGCAATATGTATCTGTCGTTGCTTCGCTCTTTTTCAATATTTTATTGGACCTCCAAAAATTTCTGTCCAAACAGGGAAAAATCCGGCTTTTGCAGCAACACTTTTTGAAAGATTATGTGAACTTACCATTCCATAAAACGGTACTTTTCCACGCCGGATAATTTCATCTTTTAAATTTTGTACCAAATTTACCGCTAAGCCTTTTCCTCTATACTCTTCTTTAACATCAATTCCAATTTGCCATAAATCACATCCATCCTCGCTTGCTCCGGCAATTCCCATGATTTCATCACCATTCATTGCCGCTACCGCAAGCACATCTGGACAATGCTCCTGAAATGCTATTGCTTCAGAAAATCCATCTTTTCCACGAAATTGTTCCATATCATCCTTTTCAAACCATTTTAAACAATATTTCTTCTCAGCTTGTGGATAACTTTCTATCGGAAGATAATAATTGTGAACATCTTTTAATTCCTGGCCAATACTATTTAACTTCTGATCAATCACTAAAACTTCCCACACCAAAAGGTGTGATGAACCTTGAAAATTCAACAATGTAAGCAATTAAAAAGGCACAG
>NZ_JADYUI010000072.1 GCF_021531695.1 Roseburia hominis
TGCCCTAATTGCTAGATGCAAGCGTTTTACTTCATTTTAGTTCTGACAGCGTTGTTTTACCTCTTCATTCCAGGGGGTAAGTTTTTCAAACTGTTCATCTGACATGGATTCGTTTGGACGTTGTTCCAATAAATAAGTCAGATATTTGTATACATTCAGGTCATTGGCCTTTGCCATTTCAACCATGGTGTATACAAGGGCACTGGATTCCGCTCCTTTTGGGGTTGCACTGAAAAGCCAGTTCTTTCGGCCGACAGTAAATGGCCGGATTGCATTCTCGCTCAGGTTGTTGGAAAAACTGCAGCGGCCATCTTCCAGATAGGTCATTAAGGTGTCTTTCCGATTCAGGGCATAGTTCACCGCCTTCTCGAAGCGGGTTCCTTTTCTTGGCTTCTGTTGTTCCAGCCAGATCCAGAATGCATCAAGTACCGGTTTCTCTTTTTCCAGGCGGTACGCTTTTCGCTGCTCAGGCGAATGCTGTCTTGCTTTTGAAATGCGTTCATAGTCAAACAGTCTGGAACAGAACTGGACGCCCTGCACAGCCGGATTGCTGTAATCATACTCCTTACCTTTTGGAACGGCCTCGATAAAATATCTTCTTGTGTGAGACCAGCAGGAGCAGCGTTTGATGCCGGGGAGATTATTATATCCCTGATAGCCGTCCGTTTCCAGATAACCATCCGAAAATCCATCCAGAAACGATACTGCGTTATATTTTGCTCTCGTTTCGGTGTAATGATAAAGAATGATCGGTGGAAGACCATCTTCCCCGGAGCGGAACAGCCACATGAAAGAATCCGTCTCAGGATTTCTTCCGGATTCCTTTAAAACCTGGATTCTTGTTTCATCTGCCATAAGAAAAGTCCGCTTAAGCAGCTGACGGTGCAGATAATCATACAATGGTCTGAAATAATTCTTTGCACAATAGATGATCCAGTTTGCAAGTGTTGCCCTTGTGAAAGGAACTCCCAGCTGCTTCCAGTCCTGTTCCTGACGGTAAAGCGGCATGGCATTGGCAAACTTCTGGTACATGACCCATGCAACCGCAGACGCTGAAGTGTAGCTGTTTGGAACCAGCGCTTCAGGAACATGTGCTTTTACAAACCTGATATTTTCTGCCATTGTATCAGCAGTAGAACAGACCGGACACTTATAGGTTTCACGATAGATGTTTACCACTTCGCCCCGGGCCGGAGTATACCGGAATTCATGACGGACAAACTCTTTTCCGATTGCTTCGAGTCTGGTGCCGCATTCGTCACAGCTGCGCTGATCCTCCGGTAATGAAATAAGTTCATCCCGGGATGGAACACCTTTAAAGAGTTCTTTATGTGTGCTTTTGCGTTTACGTTTATGTTCCGGAACAGTAATGGCAGATATTTCGGGCCTGCCATCAGCCTCCTGCTCGGCTTCGTCAAAAAGATTGATCTGGCCTTTGATATCTTTGCTCTTTTCACTGGATGTGCCGAAAAGCTTCTTCGTCAGGTAATCAATTTTTTCCTGAAGAATCTTTTTTTCCTCACGGTCAGCATCAATGGTCTGTTGCAGTGATTTGATCAATTCTGTCTGTGCTGCAATCGTTGTATTCAGTTGGCTAATGAGATCTTTATACTCAAGAATTTTTGAGTCTTTTGCATTACCAGCCATATATTTCTGCTCCTTTTCCTATGCTTTTATTTTACCATAAAAAGCATAGGAAAAGAAGCAGAAAATCCAGTATTTTCAAGGCTTTACAGCGTTTTTTGCACCGGCAGAAACTATACACAAAACAGCTTTGGTTTATGAAGGTTTTCCACTGTTAATCTGTTGGCCTGAAGGCTTTGGGCTGCTCGATTTCCAGTCCGGACATCAGCCAGTCGAATTGCTGCCACGTAAGCTGGCGGACTTCCTGTGCGTTTCTTGGCCAGCGAAACCGTCCCTTAACTTCAATCCTTTTGTAAAGAAGAACAAAGCCGTCCGGTTCCCACAAAAGTGCCTTGATTCGATCACAGCGTTTGCCACAGAACAGATAAAGTGCACTACGTCGCGGATCCATTTTTAACTGATCTTCAATAATGGTGCACAAACCATCAATCGATTTGCGCATGTCGGTATAATTGGTCACGATGTAAATTTCATCAGCGACCGTGATATCCCCTAGCATGTGAACTCCGATAAAATTTTAATGGTTTGAGCAAGAAGTACCGGATCCGTTCCATTAGGGATCATAAGTCTGACATTACCAATCGTCAGTTCCATGGAAACCGGCACTTTTCCGGCCGGGATATCTGTCGGCTGTGATACAGCTGTCTGGTTTCTCTCGATTTTTACAA
>NZ_JADYUI010000073.1 GCF_021531695.1 Roseburia hominis
CGGGAGTTTGACAGTTGAATAACAGAAAAAGTACTCGCATGTATTGATTTACCTGCATTTTTTGTGTCAACTCTTTTGATTTTAGGTATGTTATTTTTTGTTATTGTGTGGTATAATAAGGGTTGGATGGATGCTTATGAATCTTCATATAACGAAATCAAAAAATTCCGAATCATTTTATATCGCAAAATCATATGTTAAGTCCAATGGCAGTACATCTTCCATGATTGTCCGCAAGCTCGGGACATTAAATGAACTTCTTGTTGAACACGGACCGACCAGGGATGACGTACTCGCCTGGGCAAAAAATGAAGTAAAACTTGAAACTGAAAAATACAAAAAAGAAAAAGATGCAAAAACCGTATTAATTCCTTTCCATGCCGACAGACAGCTGGATTACGACAAACAGACTTTTTATCGTGGCGGATATCTGTTCCTTCAGTCTGTTTATTATGGCTTACAACTTAATAAAATCTGCCGCAGATTAAAAAACAAATATAAATTCAAATACGACATCAACGCCATTCTCTCTGACCTTATTTATGCCAGGGTTCTGGAACCGGCAAGCAAGCGGTCTTCTTTTAAAACTGCTTCCGAGTTTCTGGAAAAGCCTTCCTACGGACTCCACGATGTTTACCGTGCCCTGGATGTTCTCGGCACGGAGTGCGATTTCATCCAGGCAGAAGTTTACAAAAACAGCCATTTTATCGGACAGCGCAACGATAAGATTCTTTATTACGACTGCACCAACTACTACTTTGAGATTGAGCAGGAAGATGGAGACAAAAAATACGGAAAAAGCAAAGAGCACAGACCAAATCCCATCATACAGATGGGCATGTTTATGGACGGGGATGGCATCCCGCTTGCTTTTTCCCTCTTTCCCGGAAATACGAATGAACAGAAATCCTTAAAACCACTGGAACAGAAAGTGCTTCAGGATTTCGGCTGCCAGAAATTTATTTACTGCAGCGATGCCGGACTCGGTTCTGAAAATATCCGCACTTACAACCACATGGGAGAAAGGGCTTTCATTGTTACCCAGTCCATCAAAAAACTTCCTGCAGAAGATAAAGCATGGGCATTAGATAAAAGCGGCTTCCGCAGGGTATCGGATAACAGACCTGTGGATATCACAGAACTTTCCGATGATGATACGGATTTATACTACAAAGAGGAACCATATACCCCAAAAAAGCTTCACCAGAGACTCATTATTACGTATTCCCCAAAATACGCGCGTTACCAGAAGACCATACGGGATGCCCAGGTCGAGCGT
Organism: Roseburia hominis; assembly: GCF_021531695.1. Classification (GTDB taxonomy): domain Bacteria; phylum Bacillota; class Clostridia; order Lachnospirales; family Lachnospiraceae; genus Roseburia_D. Next base: position 1,280 of record NZ_JADYUI010000073.1, read on the forward strand.
GCCGAGAAGATGATTCAGACCGGAAATACAAAAAAGCAGAGGAGAAATCCAAATGATCCGGCCAGATTTATCGGAAGCAGAGCTGCTACCGCTGATGGTGAAGCAGCAAAAATACACCATTATCTGGACGAAGATAAGATAGAAAATGAAGCACTGTACGATGGTCTGTATGCTGTCTGTACAGACTTACTGGATGATGATATAAGCGATATTTTAAAGGTAAGCGAAGGAAGATGGCAGATTGAAGAATGTTTCCGCATCTTAAAAACAGACTTTTCCGCAAGACCGGTATACCTGCAAGACGATAACAGAATCAAAGCACATTTCCTTATATGCTTTCTTGCACTGCTGTCTTACCGGATTTTAGAGAAAAAACTTGATTACAGATACACCTGTGAAGAAATCCTGGACACCTTAAAAGAGATGAATTTTGCCGAAATTCAGGAACAGGGTTTTGTTCCTTTATACAAACGTACAAAAGTCACGGATGACATACATAACGCCTGTGGATTCCGAACTGATTACCAGTTCATCACCAAAAGCCGGATGAAAACAATTCAGAAAAAAAGTAAAGGAAAGGAATAAAATACCATAGTCCGAAACGACGCAAAAAATCGCTGCAGCACGCATATTTACTGGTGTTACAGCGATTTTATTTTTCTCAAACTGTCAAAGACGGGATTATA
>NZ_JADYUI010000074.1 GCF_021531695.1 Roseburia hominis
AGGCAGAATTTTTCTTTTCCTGAAACGTATGCTAAATGAGTGATAGATAATTCTGAGTTATCTGTCTGAAATACAATACAAGGGAGAAAATGCAGATGCTAGAAATAATTGGACAACCTTTATTAGAGGCGGCAGCTCAAACTTTTGTTGGTGCTATTGCTGGATACTCTTTTGATAAAATGAAAAACAGGATTTACGGAGACAATAGCTTTGATGGTCCTTTTGATTTATGGCAGAGAGGAATTCATTGCCAAAACATTACATATGAAGACACTATTGCATTTGATGGATTGTTGTCTCCTTACATTCAACTTTTTCCAAGAGATCCATATGAAAATGCAGTTCGATGGAATTCACTATATAGTTTTGAAGGAAAAATTGATGCGAAGGAATTTAGCAACTTGGAATTTTATGCCGGTTCAGATGAGACAATCCGTACAGGTTCTCTCAATGGTGAAACATTAGTCGGATTATATAGTAGGTATGGATATATCGGAGAAGGGATATTAGGTGTAATATCTACATCATATTTATTGAAACATATTCCAGAATTTTTTCAAGAGGATTTTTATGGAAAACATGTAAGAATTACAGCCACATTATCAAAATGTCCTGCCCAACATGGATTTGTAGCTCAAGGTATGTTTCAGAAAGCGGGATTGACTTTAAATACGGATCAATATAGTGAAATCCCTTATTTAAAGATAAATTCGATTAAATTATATAATAAGGATAGAGATAATATTTGTTCTTTATTAGGTTCACCATGGGCTGCAACAGCACAAGAAAATGAGCCATATTTAGTCCAATATGGTTATATTAGCAATCGCAACGAAATAAACTCTTGTATAGGAAGAATGATTAATTCTCCTTCATGGGACAAGGTGAAGGTGTATTATGATGCGATAAAATCACCTTCACCATCACTGAGTTTTACTAATCAGTTTATTCTATAACATTGCCTTTATGTATGGCGGTAAATATAAATAATATGGCAAATTTTGTGGTGAATAGAACTCAAATGGTAAATTATTGGTTTCCAAACACTTTTTTTGAAACGAATTAAGGGTACTCTTACATGTCTGAGCAATATTTTTGTTTTTTCCCCAAATTGTTTGAATATGTAAGATGCCTGGATATTCAGGGACTGTGACCAACGATAATGCAATGTTGCTACATTTTTTGATTTCCTGAATAGAATCATGAGTTATGGTTCCGTCAAAAATATGTCGGTATATGATGTCTGAACAAACTCCTTTATCAGTAAGCATATCATTCATTTTTTTAAAGAATGAATATCCGTATGTGTTGCTTTCTTTCAATAAATTAAAGCAATCATTAACGATTACATCATAATGTGTTTTATCACTATCCAAAAATTCCACACCATCATTTTCTACAAAGTGAAATCTTTTATCAGCAAGAACCATCTTAGCATGATTGTAATAATGCTCCATCAGCTTTAATACAGTGTAATCGTGGTCGCATAATGTTATTGCTTGTATTGATGGATATTTCAGCAATTCATAGGCAGCAAATAATGAGCCTCCACCAAGTACAAGAGCTGTTTGTGGACAGTCACAAAAGCTTATAGGTAAATGAACCAGTTGTTCATGATACATACATTGGTAATTTTCGATATGTTGTATCTCACCATTTATTACCAAGACTAAACCGAGTGTATCGTGACGATATATTTCAATTTTTTGTTTTAGAGTAACCATAGATTCCAGTAGTTTCAAATTATCCAAATATAGTGAGATATTCTCTTTTTCGTAAAAATTCAAATCTTATCCCCCCTAGTCTATATTTCAGACAGATAACTCAGAATTATCTATCACTCATTTAGCATACGTTTCAGGAAAAGAAAAATTCTGCCT
>NZ_JADYUI010000076.1 GCF_021531695.1 Roseburia hominis
GTAAAACGCTTGCATCTAGCAATTAGGGCAAGCGCTTATTTGGCGTGGACGTAGGAATACTAAGCGCTTACTTTTCTTCTGTCACCAGAAGTCCCGCCAGTCCTGTCGTCGGGTCAATATAATCTCCATCCTTGTCGTAACTTTTCATCAGATTTTTAATACCTTGAATGTTTCCATACATTGCCCCATTTGCATTTGACATCATCTGTTTTATTGCCGCCTTATATTGCTTGCTGTTCGTATCAATGCCCGCCGCCCTTAACTGCGCCTGTACAGAACTGCTGTTTAACTGCGACAACTGAAAGCTGCCTATAGCACTTGCACCTTTTGTGCTTTTTGTTCCAAACATACTGTGAAATAAAAAACTGTAATCTGTAATTCTTGGCATAATTTCAACCTCCTTGTCAAATTAAATATGAAATCCGTTTCTGACTATTACCCTTTTATGACAATCCTCTATCATTCAGTACTGCATCGCTATGAGTCCAAGCTACATAATTATTTTACTGCTCCATAAAATCCCAAAATTGCTTATAATCGAGATACCCTTTCAGATTTCCGGCATGATACTGCATCTGCATCATTTCCTTAACAATATCCATCCAGTTTTCCTTATCAAATAAGCTGCCACCGTTATTTAAACTGTCATTGCTAGACTTAGCCCCTATAAATGCTCTTTGTGCACTCGGACATTTGCCACTTGCTGTTAAATGACTGGAGTATGCGAACATATCAATTTCATCACAGTTCTTAGGGTCAACTTTTGAGATGTCAACCATCCTTTCGGTCACATTTCCTGCCGCATCCCATATCTTCACTTTATACACCGGGTTTGCAGGGTCAAATTCCTTCGTTTTATACACCGTAACGTAACTGTCATGATCTCCCATCGAACCGATTGCTTCGCCATCTTCTGGATTTGATATGTACAGCGTGATGCCCGTGCCCTGCGTACTTTTCACATTGCCCATCTACCCCGAAAAATTCTTTCCTGCTATATTTCTTTCTGCTTTTCTGGTTACATAGCCTGCTGAATAACCTGTTGTTCCAATCCCACCAATAGCCATTTTGATATTCCTCCTGTCAAGATATTTTCTATCTTCTACAATTCCTCCGTCGGCAGAATTGCCTATGCACTTCTGCCTGTCATAGCAGCATATATCCCCACTTCTTTTATGTATCGCATATAAGTATCCATTAAACCATTTTTCAGGCAATCCTCTAATGTATTTTGCATTTCACTAAAAAAATTGCTCTTATCATAGATTTCTCCCTGTCTTACATTGGCTTCCTGCACACGCTTTGCCATCGTCATTGCAACAATTCCTCCTGCCGGACTGTCAATCTTTCCCTACTGCTTTAAATGTGCCGACAATGCCAACATTTCTACATAGGAAGCATTTGATGGATCTACCTTGCTGAAAACTATTCCATGATGCTTTGCAAGAAGCTTGAAAATTTCAAACTCAGTATATGTAAGCTCAATCTCATGATTTTCCCGAATGATCACCCATTTAACCTCATCAATCATAAGACCTTTGAAATTCAATAGATGATTATTCAAACCTGACATCTGAATGATTTCCTCTCTGGTATTTATCAACGATAATATGCGGTTCATCATATCATCCTCATTATCCTCAAATGTCAGAACTAGCATTTTCCCATACAATCACTTCCAATCTGATAACAAAATTCTACTTAAAAAGCTCA
>NZ_JADYUI010000077.1 GCF_021531695.1 Roseburia hominis
CATCTTTGTAATCCGCCTTTCTGCGAAAGGCACCAATGCGTCATGAAACGTGTTGGCTGACTTTCGCTTCTATCTTTCTTCTGATATGATTTCCTCATAAGACTGACACACTACAGAACACGTGGAGGTGAGTGGCGGGGCTGTATAGCGGCGACCTCGTATCTTTATATGTTGTCGGTCATCCGTTAAGGCATCAATGATTGGCGCATAACGTAGCCCGTAAACTTATCTCTTCCAAAGTCGACTCGATTTTGCCGGATGACCAGTCACTGTCAGTTTTATAACTATAAATCATCAGGAGGTTATTTTATTGTCGTTTAAAATTCTCAAAAATAATTGTTGTGGGCTCGATGTCCACAAAACCTGGATCTATGCCTGCATTGGTATTACTGATTCTCACAGTCGTACAGAATATAAGCAAGCTCGCTTTTCTTCCTTTACAAAAGGATTGCAAGAGTTGTGTGTCTGGCTTGCAAAATATAACTGTACTGACGTCTGCATGGAATCTACCGGCAAGTATTGGATTCCTGTTTTCAATATCCTAGAGCAGAATAACGTTTGGGTTACTCTGTCCCACCCCAAATATACCAAGCCTCAAAAGGGTAATAAGACTGACCGTAAAGATGCCAAATGGATTTGTGACTTATATATGTGTGGAATGGTTAAGCCTTCCTTTATTCCTCCGGCTGATATCCGTCAGCTAAGAGACCTTGTTAGATACCGATACAAACTCACCTGTATGATAACGGGTGAAAAGAATCGTGCGCATAACTGTCTTACTGTTTCTAACCTTAAGCTCGACGATGCCTTTACGGATATATTTGGTAAATCATCACGTTCCATTATGGAACAGATCTTACAACACCCTGGGGAAACTTTTGATGTGGCACCTTTTGTGGATAGCAGATGTAAAACTCCTATACAAGAAATACAGGCTGCCGTTGATGGCGCTATCTCTACGGAGCAGGCTGTGAAACTCAGACAGTGCCTGAATCACATCGATGAATTAGAAATGCACAAAGTAGAAATAGAACGGGAAATCTTTCGTCTCAGTGATAAATACGAAGAAGTCCTTACTCTTATACGAACCGTCCCAGGATTCGATAAGAACCCAATGACTGCCATTCAGGTGCTTTCTGAAATCGGAGGTGATATGTCTGTCTTCCCCACAGCTAAAAACCTCGTTTCATGGGCAGGATGTTGTCCTCGCAACGATCAAAGCAATCAAAAAATCAAATCCACTAGGATTTCCCGTGCTGGTTCTTATTTTAAACCAGTTTTGGTGCAAGTTGCAAATGCTTTAATCAAATCGAAGAAACATCCTGAATTTACTACCCGTTATCGGCGTATAAAAGCACGTCGTGGTCACAAGAAAGCCATCATTGCCATCTGCCGTATGATCCTGACCGCTATCTGGCACATACTTACAGATTTAACCCCCTATACACCGGAAGGTTTTCTTGAGTCACGTCCTGTGAATGATTCAAAAGTGCTGACTACTTCACAGGCACTTAATCTACTTAAACAACGAGGATATGTCATTAAAGATGATACTGTTCCTGTTACCTGATTAGGTGTTGTGTCTATATTTACTTTTCAAAACCACCTCATAAGATGGTTTATTTGTTATGCCCCTTGTTTCTTGGCTGTCTTCTACTTATTTATTTCAAACTTA
>NZ_JADYUI010000078.1 GCF_021531695.1 Roseburia hominis
TATAAGCCAAATATGATAATGTCCTATTAGACCACAAATGAAAATGTCCCAAATGTGGTATGATATACTCCTATCTTTAAGACAGGAGGACACAATTATCAGAAAGGTAGAACTTACAATGGATGAACAGAAGAAATACGAAGTAATCAAAAAACTGGTAGATGAGAATGGAAACAAATCTAGAGCTGCTCTCACTCTCGGACTTACCCCAAGACATATAAACCGACTTGTAAAAGCCTATAAAGAAAAAGGAAAAGCCGCCTTCGTACATGGTAACAGAGGGCGCAAGCCTTCAACAACTATCCCGGATGACATACGGGCCAATATCATCGATTTGTATCAATCCAAGTACTATGATGCAAACTTTGTGCATTTTACAGAGCTCTTGGAAGTTCATGAACAGATTAAAGTATCCGTAGGAACAGTTTCTTCTATTTTGGAAGCTGAATACATACTCTCTCCCAAAGTCACGAAAGCCAAGAAAAAAAGGATTTCCCAGGAGCTTCGGGCTAAAAAGGATACTGCCAAAAACCAAAAAGAAAAAGATGCCATCCAGAAGAACATCGTTGCTGTTGAAGATGCACATACCAGACGCCCCAGATGCGCTTATTTCGGTGAATTACAGCAAATGGATGCCACACCATATGAATGGGTGTCTGGGCAGATCTGGCATCTGCATCTTGCTATTGATGATGCCACGGGACGTATTACCGGTGGCTGGTTTGACATGCAGGAAACATTAAATGGTTACTATCATGTGTTTCATCAGATTCTGACAACCTATGGTATTCCCTACAAGTTTTTCACCGATCGTCGAACCGTGTTTACATATAAAAAGAAAAACTCCACATCTCTCGATGAGGATACATACACACAATTCGCCTACGCCTGCAACCAGCTTGGTGTGGAACTCGAATCCAGCAGCGTTGCTCAGGCAAAAGGGCGCGTGGAACGTCTTAACCAGACACTACAGTCGCGCCTGCCAATCGAATTAAGACTGGCAGGAATCACGACCATAGATGCTGCCAATGTATTCCTGAACTCCTACATAAAGGAATACAATGAGAAGTTTGCGCTTCCCTTGGATGGTATCAAATCTGTGTTTGAAATGCAACCATCAGATGAAAAAATCAACTTGATTCTTGCAGTTTTAGACGAAAGGACGGTAGATAGCGGCCATTGCATCCAATTCCATAAGCAGTATTACCGGATGTTGGATGCACACGGCATGCAGGTACACTATCGCAAGGGAACCAAGGTAATGGTAATCCAGTCATACAATAAGAATCTATACTGTTGTGTCAACGATAAGGACATCTATGCATTGGAAGCAATTCCAAAACAGGCAGCAAAATCAAAAGATCTAGATGCAGACTATGAAGCACCAAAACCGAAAAAGACACACATTCCTTCTATGAACCATCCTTGGAGAAGAAGTGCTTTTCTTAAATTTGCAAAATCTCAACAGCACCATATTGATGATGAAAAACTCACCGCATAAAGCACAGTTGTGCTGGATTCTGAGACGGAGATTTCATGTATTGATAGTAGGGACATCCTATAATAGGCCGGCAAGTTTTGTAGGGGCACAGCACCACCGTGCCCCTGCGAAGCTTGCCCTCAAGCCTGCTCAAACATAGGAAGTGAGCTCATGCTGTCAATATATTAATCC
>NZ_JADYUI010000079.1 GCF_021531695.1 Roseburia hominis
AAGTTTGAAACAAAGAGGTAGTGGATAAAGAATAAATTTGAGTATCACAAATAAGCCATCTTTCGGTGGCTGAAAAATTGAATATAAACGCAACACCTAATTAGGAAGCCGGTAAAGGATCATCTTTGATAAGATAACCTCTTTGCTTAAGCAGATTAAGTGCCTGTGAAGTGGTTAAAACTTTTCCCCTGCTCACAGGATGAGATTCAAGAAAACCATCTGGTGTATATGGCTTTAAATCTGTGAGTATGTGCCAGATAGCGGTCAGGATCATACGACAGATAGCAATGATAGCCTTCTTGTGACCACGGCGTGCTTTGATACGACGGTAACGGTCTGTAAATTCGGGATGTTTCCTGGATTTGATTAAAGCATTTGCAACTTGCACCAGAACTGGTTTAAAATAGGAACCAGCACGGGAAATCCTGGTAGATTTGATTTTGCGGTCGCTTTTATCATTACGTGGACAACATCCTGCCCAGGAGACGAGGTGTTTCGCTGTGGGGAAGACAGACATATCACCACCGATCTCTGAAAGCACCTGGATTGCAGTCAGTGGATTCTTATCGAATCCGGGAACAGTCCTTATTAGATTTAAAGCAGCCTCATATTTATCACTGAGACGAAGGATTTCCTGTTCTACTTCTGAAATGTGCTTTTTCAGTTCATCGATGTGGTCAAGGCACTGTCTGAGTTTCACAGCCTGTTCTTTTGAGATGGCACCATCAACAGCATCCTGTATTTCTTCGATAGGAGTTTTACAGTGACCGTGAACAAATGGTGTGACATCAAATTTTTCCCCGGGGTGTTGCAAAATCTGTTCCGTAATGGAACGGGAAGATTTCCCAAATACATCAGAAAAGACATCATCAAGTTTCAGATTAGACACAGTAAGACAATTCTGGGCACGATTCTTTTCACCGGTAATCATACAGGTGAGTTTGTATCGGTATCTTACAAGATCTCGAAGCTCTCTGATGTCAGCAGGTGGGATAAAGGAAGGTTTTACCATACCGCACATATACAGGTCGCAAATCCATTTGGCATCCTTGCGGTCAGTTTTATTTCCCTTCATCGGCTTCGTGTATTTGGGATGAGACAGAGTAATCCATACCTGGTGTTGCTCCAGGATATTAAATACTGGAATCCAGTACTTGCCGGTAGATTCCATACAGACATCATTACAGTTATATTTAGCAAGCCAGTCACACAGCTCATTCAATCCTTTTGTAAAGGAAGAAAAGCGGGCCTGCTTATACTCTGTACGATTGTTGGAATCAGTAATACCGATACAGGCATAGATCCAGGTTTTGTGGACATCAAGTCCACAGCAGTTGAATTTTAAAATTTTAAATGACAAGTAACTACCTCCTGATTTCGTAATTATAAAACTGACAGTGACTGGTCATCCGGCGAGCTCGAGTCGACTTCGGAAGAGATAAGTTTACGGGCTACTGTTATGCGCCACTCATTGATGCCTTAACGGATGACCGACAACAAATAACCATACGAGGTCGCCGCTATACAGCCCCGCCACTCACCTCCACGTGTTCTGTAGTGTGTCAGTCTTATAAAGAAATAATATCAGAAGGAAAATAAATTAGATAGCGAAAAGCCAGTGCACTTGTTTCATGCCGCATTGGTGTCTTTCGCAGAAAGACGGGAAATAAC
>NZ_JADYUI010000007.1 GCF_021531695.1 Roseburia hominis
CCACATACGTTTCAGTCATTAAAGCTGTTGGAGGAATCTTTGGCTTGAAATCAGTATATGAAAATAGTATAATACATAGGATTAACAGTAGAGAAGACTGTTTCATTAGTGACAGTGAGGAGGAACTTTATGAAGAAATTGACAGTGTCCGGTCTTTTCCTTGCAGGAGTGCTTTTATGTTCCGGCTGTGGTGTAAAGTCTGATGCGGATACCACCACACTATATGTGGAAGGCAGCGGGAAGATTGAAGAATTGACCGTAGAAGCATTCGATAAAGATTACTATGACGAGGAAGAATTAAAGACTTACATTGACAAAGAAGTTGATTCTTATAAAAAAGACGGAGGAACCGGTAATGTCAAAGTAAAGAAATGTGCCGTGAAGGATCAGGTGGTAAAGCTTTTGATGGAGTATGACAGTGCAGAAAGTTATGCATCCTTTAATGACACAGAATTTTATACTGGTACGATTTTAAAAGCGCAGGCAGATGGATATGAATTTGATCTCGATTTTTATGCGCCACAGAAAGAGGATACAAAAAAAGAAAAGGTATCTGACACGGAAGAAACTGTCGGCAGTGTACAGGAAGCAGTGGCCATTTCTGATGTTTTGGCAGAAGATGATAATAAAGTAGTGATTTTGCAGCAGGATACTGCAGTTGAGGTAAAGGGTGAAATCCTGTACGTATCAGAGCATGTAGAAGTAACCGGAAAGAATACGGCAAACGTATCCGGGGAAGGCGCAGACAGTGCAGATGCAAAACCGGCATATATTATATACAAATAACGAAATGAGAGGTTATGAAACATGGAAAAGACAATGGATAAGATAGTTGCGTTGGCAAAAGCAAGAGGTTTTGTATATCCGGGCTCCGAAATTTATGGAGGTCTGGCAAATACATGGGATTATGGAAATCTTGGTGTAGAGCTTAAGAACAATGTGAAAAAGGCGTGGTGGCAGAAATTTGTGCAGGAAAGTCCTTATAATGTAGGAGTAGACTGTGCTATTTTAATGAATCCACAGACCTGGGAGGCGTCCGGTCACCTGGGCGGTTTTTCCGATCCGCTTATGGATTGTAAGGAGTGTCATGAGCGTTTCCGCGCGGACAAGCTGATTGAAGAATATGCGGATGCACACGGAATAGATTACGGTGGATCTGTGGACGGATGGTCGAATGAAAAGATGCTTGCCTTTATTGAGGAGCATGAAGTTCCATGTCCAAGTTGCGGTAAACACAACTTTACGGATATTCGTCAGTTCAATCTGATGTTTAAAACGTTCCAGGGTGTTACCGAAGATGCAAAAAATACCGTATATTTACGTCCGGAAACAGCACAGGGTATTTTTGTAAACTTTAAGAATGTTCAAAGAACTTCAAGAAAGAAGATTCCATTTGGTATTGGACAGATCGGAAAAGCATTCCGTAATGAGATTACACCGGGTAACTTTACTTTCCGTACCAGAGAATTTGAGCAGATGGAGCTGGAGTTTTTCTGCGAACCGGGAACTGATTTAGAGTGGTTCCAGTATTGGAGAGCTTACTGCCGTGACTGGCTTTTGAATCTGGGAATTAAAGAAGATGAAATCAGACTGCGTGATCATTCACCGGAAGAACTTGTTTTTTACAGCAAAGGAACGACCGATATTGAGTTCAAGTTCCCATTTGGCTGGGGAGAACTCTGGGGAATTGCAGACAGAACCGATTATGATCTGACACAGCATCAGAAGACATCCGGTCAGGATTTAACTTATTTTGATGATGTAAAGAATGAAAAATATCTTCCGTATGTAATTGAGCCGTCTCTTGGTGCAGACCGTGTTGTACTTGCTTTTCTTTGTGCAGCTTATGATGAAGAGGAATTAGAGGGCGGTGATATGCGTACTGTTCTTCATTTCCATCCGGCACTTGCTCCGGTCAAAATCGGTGTATTGCCATTGTCTAAGAAATTAAACGAAGGTGCAGAAGCGGTATATGCGAAACTTGCAAAGAAATATAACTGTGAGTTTGACGATAGAGGCAATATCGGAAAACGTTACAGAAGACAGGACGAGATTGGTACACCATTCTGTGTTACTTATGACTTCGATTCGGAAGAAGACCATGCAGTAACCGTAAGAAATCGTGATACCATGGAGCAGGAAAGAATCAAAATCGAGGATTTGGATGCATATTTTGCAGATAAATTCGTATTCTAACTTTATTAGGAAAAGATTATGAATATTGTTTCGTTATCATAAAACCAGAAACAGGAACTTTTACCAGAAGAAAACAGAGTGGTAGGGGTTCCTGCTTTTTTGTTTGGACTTTACAGTAAGGGAAATTTTCGTTATAATCTTTTGTATGTTCTTAAAAAAATAAAGAATAAATATTCTTTTATTTTTTAGAATAATATAGGAATTTTTGGAGGCACTATTATGAAAAAGAAAATTTTAGCAGTTTGTTTAGGTACAGCAATGGCAACCATGATGTTTGCAGGATGTGGTTCCTCAGATGATAAGACAACGGGGGGCACAGATGCTGCAAAGGAAGAAACAACAGGAACAGAGACAGATGCTGCAAAAAAAGATACATCAGGCAAGAAATATGTCATTGCAACGGATACTGTTTTTGCTCCGTTTGAATTTACAAATGCAGAGGGTGATTTTGTAGGAATCGATGTGGATATCTTAGATGCGATTGCAAAGGATCAGGGATTTGAGTATGAATTACAGTCTCTTGGATTTGATGCTGCATTAGTAGCTGTTCAGTCCGGACAGGCAGATGGTGTAATTGCAGGTATGTCTATTACAGATGAGAGAAAAGAAACATTTGATTTTTCAGAAGCATATTATGATGCAGATGTTACCATGGCAGTAGCAGCAGGTTCTGATGTTGCATCTTATGAAGATTTAAACGGAAAGAAAGTAGCGGTTAAAACAGGAACAAATGGTTCTGATTATGCAAAATCCATTAAAGATCAGTATGGATTTGATATTGTTGAATTCAAAGATTCTCCTACTATGTATCAGGACGTAATTACCGGAAATACGGTAGCATGTTTTGAAGATTATCCGGTTATGGCATATAACATTGCACAGGGTGCAGGAATGGAAATTCCGGAAGGAATGACAGCAGCAGGTTCTTCTTACGGATTTGCGGTACAGAAAGGTCAGAATGCTGAATTATTAGAGATGTTTGATGCTGGTCTTAAGAACATTAAAGAGAATGGAACATATCAGGAAATTGTAGATAAATATACAAAATAATTAGAAACGGGGAAAGCCGATGATTTCAATTATACACACGTATAAAGGATTACTGTTACAGTCGCTTGGACAGACTTTGTTGTTGACTTTATTGTCACTTATTTTTGCATTTATTATTGGTCTTGTTTTTGGACTTTTAAGTGTTAGTAAATCAAAAATATTAAATTGTATTTCTACTATTTATGTAGATGGAATCCGTGGTATACCGCTTATTGTTTTGGCTTATTTTATTTATTTCGGTATTCCGGCAGCAATCAAAGCAGTCGGATTTACGGATTTTAAAATGTCGGCACTGGTAGCCGGAACGATTTCTCTTTCCATGAATGCAGGTGCGTATATGGCAGAGATTTTCCGTGCCGGAATCCAGTCTGTTGATAAAGGACAGATGGAGGCGGCAAGAAGCCTTGGTCTTAGCTACGGAAAATCCATGAAAAAGGTTATTTTGCCACAGGCGATTCGTACGATGATACCTTCTATTATTAATCAGTTTATTATTTCCTTGAAAGATACCTCGATTCTTTCGGTTATCGGGTTTCCGGAACTTACAAAGGCGGGCAATATTATTGTTGGTAACACCTTCAAGGCATTACAGGTTTGGGGAATTATAGCAATCATGTATATGGTTGTTATCATTACGTTATCCAGAATCGCAAAGAGGATTGAAAGGAGAATAAACGTTGGAAAACTCGAAGCAAACTAAGGTATCGGTGAAAAATTTAAAGAAAAATTTCGGAAAACTGGAAGTTTTAAAAGATATTGATCTGGAAATACAAGAGGGCGAGGTAGTAGTTCTTCTGGGACCTTCCGGTTCCGGCAAATCTACATTTTTGCGTTGCTTAAATCGTCTGGAAGAGATTACAGCGGGCGAAGTTACGGTAGACGGAATCAGTGTGAGCGATAAAAAAACAGATATTAATAAGCTGCGTGAAAATATCGGAATGGTTTTTCAGCATTTTAATCTGTTCCCGCATATGACAGTTCTTGAGAATATTATGCTTGCTCCGGTAGAATTAAAGAAGATGACAAAAGAAGAAGCAAGACAAAAGGGATTGTCACTTTTAAAACGGGTAGGGCTTGCAGATAAGGCAGATGTTTATCCGCCACAGCTTTCTGGTGGACAGAAGCAGCGTGTTGCAATTGCACGGGCTCTTGCGATGAATCCGGATATCATGCTCTTTGATGAACCGACCAGTGCACTGGATCCGGAAATGGTCGGTGAAGTGTTGGCGGTTATGAAAGAACTTGCAGCAGAGGGAATGACGATGGTGGTTGTAACCCATGAGATCGGGTTCGCAAGAGAGGTTGCAAGCCGTGTTGTTTTTATGGATGGCGGATATGTGGTAGAACAGGGTACACCGGAAGAAGTCATCCTGCATCCGAAAGAACAAAGAACGATTGATTTTTTAAATAAAGTATTGTAAATTTGCCCCAGTATGGGCTGATGTTCAATGATAACAGGAGAAAATCTATGAAAAAGATTATTACCATCAGTCGTGAATTCGGAGCCGGCGGAGGCGAAATCGGAAAAAGGCTGGCCGAAGAACTTCAATATGATTATTATGACAAAGAGCTGATTTTAATGGCAGCTGCACATGCGGATATTGCCGTTTCCAATTTGATTGAATGGGATGAAAAAGTGCCGATTAATTTTGGATTTACACAGAGTTTGTTTAATTTTTATAACAAACCGATGAGTGAAAAGATTTTTGAGGCACAAAAGCAGGTGATACGAAAAATTGGAGAAAAAGGACATTGTGTCATTGTTGGCAGAAATGCCAACGCAATTTTAAAAGAATATGATGATTGTTTAAATGTATTTATTCGTGCTGATTTTAACTGGCGGTTAAATCGTATGAAAGATAAAATGGAAAATCTGACGGAATCCCAGGTGGCGGGTGAGATGAAAACAATTGATCGTGTTCGTAAAAAATACTGTACGTATTATACAAATACGAATTTTGGAAGTATGGAGCAGTATGATATTGCATTGAATTCGTCGAGACTTGGTATTGATGCGTGTGTGAAGGCGATTCTTGCATTAGTGAAATGATTGAATTACAGATAAGAGAGGAACAACTGAAAAGATGGTTGTTCTTTTTTTTGTGCCAAAAAAGATTTCAATTGAATGAAAAAACAAAAGGAAAATGTCTGAATCGCAAGTAAAATATATAAAAATTGTAAAACTTACACAGTATACTTGCAAAGTATTCATAAGTATTTTATAATTTAAGAATAAGAAATAAGATGTCACTCAAATCCAAGAATGGAGGGGGCTTTTATGAAGCTGGGTGAGGAGAGAGGAAAAGAAGAGATACAATGTTGTTTTTCTATGGATGAAGCATTGGAACTGGTGCTCATTTTTGATAAAAACGGAAACATTGTGTATGCAAATTCTGCAGCAAAGCAGAAATTGGAATATGGGGATGCACTTTGCGGGACACCAATCAGTGAGATTTTTCCGAATTCTTTTTCGGTTACAGAGAATGGATTTCATACAGATTATGAATTTGGAGAAAAGTTACAGGATTTGATGGCATACAGGAAAAACCGTACCTGTTTTTGCGTGGAAGCGAAGATTTTGGAAGATCAAAACGAAGAGGGAAACTATGTCTGCATGGCAAACGATGCATCGAAGCGTGATTTCTTAGAAAAGGAAATTACAAAGGTGGAGCAGGAAGCAAAGCAGGCATTGAAAGTCAAATCAGAATTTGTTGCAAATGTTACACATGAATTACGGACACCTGTGAATGGAATTCTTGGTAATACAAAGGAATTGTTGGAGAAAGAACAGGATGAAGGTAATTTAAAAATTCTCAGGCTGATTGAACATGGCTGTAAAGATATGAACGGCATTATCAATAATATACTGGATTTTTCAAAGCTGGAAGCTGGAAAATTTACTTTAGAGCCGCAGAAGTTTCATTTTCGCAATATGATGGATTATGTGAAGGCAAATCACATCAATAAAATTACCGAAAAAGGATTGGAATTTTTTACAACCATATCTCCTGAAATTCCGGAATATCTCATTGGGGACGAACTGCGAATCGTGCAGATTTTAAATAATCTTTTATCCAATGCCTGCAAATTTACGGCAGTTGGGAAAATAGCAGTAGAGGTATTAAAGACATCACAGGTAAATAACAGGATAGAGTTATATTTTCTGGTCGTTGATTCGGGAATCGGAATTGAAAAAGCAGACATGGATAAATTGTTTAAGAGCTTTTCACAGGTAGATGCCTCCATTTCAAGAAAATATGGAGGAACAGGTCTTGGACTTAATATTTGCAAGCAGCTGGTTGAACTGATGGGTGGGAACATCAGTGTAGACAGTGAAAAAAACAAAGGTTCTGTCTTTTCTTTTTCCATCTGGCTTGAGATACCGGAAGATGAAATGGAAGGGACGGCTTCTAATATTAATATACATATGCCATTTGGCCCGATTGTGGATTTGCATGGAAATACAGAAGAAACAGGGGTAAAAAAATATGGAACCGCAGAAAATCTGCAGGAAATAAAAAATAAAATGTCAAAATTTATTTTAAGCGTGGAAATGGAGAACTGGGAAAAAGCCGAGATGTTTGCAGATGTGCTCAAACAGTTGACCCAGGAAGCGCCAAAAGAAGTAAAAAACGGGGTATTAAAACTTAAAATGGCAGTACAAAAAGAGGATTATGAAAAAGTACAGACTGCATATGATGTGTTACAAAAACTGTTTTAAGATATGCAGCATGGCCTAAAGTTCAGATTGGGAGGGAAGGCTATGGATAATGAAAATAAGGATAAGGTATGTATATTAATTGTAGATGATGTGGAGGCAAACCGTTTTATTTTAAGAAATATTATTGTAGAGATGGGATACCAGCCGGTACTTGCCGAAAATGGTGTACAGGCACTGAAAATATTTCCGAAATGCCGTCCGCAGCTGATTCTTCTGGATATATCCATGCCGGAGATGGACGGATTTGAATTTTGTAAGATTATGAAAAGCAATGCGGATTCCAGGGATGTGCCAATTATATTTATCTCGGCATTTGATGATGAGAGTGATATCGAGAAGGGATTTTCACTTGGGGGAGAGGATTACGTTACAAGACCGTTTATTCCGGAAGAAATCAAAGCAAGAGTCGGGGTCCGGTTAAAATTATATGATGCAAATCAAAAGCTCATAGAAAGTAACCGGAAGCTGCAGATGGTGGTAAATGAGCAGCTAAAACAGATTGAACAGGAAAAGAAGACAGTACTTTATGCACTTGCTAATGTTGCAAGAGAGAATTCTTTTTATGATGAAAAGCATCTGGAAAGACTGCAGTATAATTGTAAGATACTGGGGCAGGCGATGCAGCTTTCCAGATTGTATGAACATATTGTTTCAGATACTTACATAGAAGCACTGGAATTATCTGCACCTTTGTGTGACGTGGGAAATGTAGCGGTACCGATGGAAATCTTAAAGAAGAAATCCCATTTAACCGAAGGAGAAATGAACATCATGAAAACGCATACAACGGTTGGCGCAAAGATTTTGCAGGATATTAGTGCAACTGGTGATTATAATGATTTTATCAAGGTGGCAGTAGATGTTGCCCGTTATCATCATGAAAACTGGGATGGAAGCGGATATCCAAACGGGGTGAGCGGTGATGATATACCACTTTCGGCACAGATTGTAGCGCTGGTCAGTACTTACTGTGCATTAACTGAGAGACGAACTTACCGGGAACCATATAGCCGTGAGGAGTCTTTGGAAATCATGCAGGCGGATGCGGGAAGTAAGTTCAATGAGGATATCTTTCAGATTTTTAAAAAAATATCCCGTCAGCTTCATTGACAGGACAGTGAAGCAGAAGAAAGAAACGGGGCACATAAGATGATGTCAGAAGAAGAATTTAAAAGAATACTGTTGTTTTTAAAAAGCCGCTATGGAATTGATATGAGTGGGAAAAAGGTAATTATGAATGGAAGGCTTGAGAATTATGTACGGATGAGCGGCTTTTCAAATTATCAGGAATATATGGATGCGGTGGAACGGGATTTTACCGGGGAAATGGAAAAAACGCTGGTCAATCTTTTGACTACCAATCATACTTATTTTATGCGGGAATTCGAACATTTTGAATATTTGCGGAAAGAGGTGCTTCCGTGGCTTAAGAAGAAAGAAGCCGTAAACAGGGATCTGTGTATCTGGTGCGGGGCATCTTCGACCGGTGAGGAACCTTACACAGTTGCCATGGTGTTAATGGAGTTTTTCGGACTGGAACATAAAAGCTGGGACACAAAGGTTTTGGCAACGGATGTTTCCACTGAGGTTTTAAAGCATGCAGTAAATGGTATATACACGAAAGAGCAGATTGAAGGGCTGCCGGAACAATGGAAAAGAAGATTTTTTCGAAAGCTGCCGGACAAAGAACATTATGCGGTGACAGATGAATTAAAGAAAGAAGTTATTTTTCGACAGTTTAATTTAATGAATCCGTTCCCATTTAAAAGAAAAATGCATGTAGTGTTTTTGCGAAATGTGATGATTTATTTTGACGACAGAACAAAAAGGGAATTGCTTCAGAAAATATATGATGTGATGGAACCGGGAGGGTATCTGTTTATCGGGCAGACAGAGGCAATTGATCGAAGCAGTACACCGTTACAGATGATCAAACCATCGATTTTCAGAAAGCGGGAAGGGATGAAATAAGGTATGCGTCAGATTAGGGTTTTAGTCGTAGAAGACTCTTTGGTATTTCGGGAATTACTGGTTCAGAATTTAAATAAAGATCCGGCAATCACGGTTGTTGCAACGGCACGTGATCCATATGAAGCAAGAGATGCGATTGTGGAATATAAGCCGGATGTTATGACACTTGATATTGAGCTGCCAAGAATGAGTGGAATTGAATTTTTAAGGAAACTGATGCCGCAGTATCCGCTTCCGGTTGTGGTAATCAGTGCATTGAGTGATAAGGTTTTTGATGCATTGAATGCGGGGGCTGTGGATTTTGTTGCAAAACCAGTTGCAACAGACCATAAACAGGTGGCAGCATTCGTTCAGAATGAGCTGCCGGTAAAGATAAAAATTGCATCTACTGCGAAGATCAGCAATATTAAGAAGACGGCATTTCTTCAGACAAGGCAGCCGTTTTCCGTGAAAGATAACAATCAGGTAGTCGCAATCGGAGCTTCGACAGGGGGCACAGAAGCTATTTTTTCCGTGGTCAAAGAATTTGGCACCGATATTCCTGGTGTTGTCATTGTACAGCATATGCCGCCCGGTTTTACGGAAATGTATGCAAAAAGGCTGGATGACAACTGTAAAGTCCGGGTGAAGGAAGCAAAAACAGGAGACCGGGTGCTGCCGGGACAGGTTTTGATCGCACCCGGTGGAGACATGCATATGCGCCTGGTGAATGTCAATGGTGCATATCAGGTGGAATGCAGGAGAGGTCCAAAGGTCAATGGGCACTGCCCATCCGTAGATGTGTTATTTGAGTCTGTAGCAAAAACAGCAGGATCTAAGGCATTGGGGATTATTTTAACCGGAATGGGCGGCGATGGAGCAAAAGGACTGTTGTCCATGCGGCAGGCAGGGGCAAAAACAATCGGGCAGGACGAATCCACTTGTGTGGTATACGGAATGCCGAAGGTTGCTTACGATATTGGTGCTGTTATGTATCAGGAAAAACTGGAAGATATACCGAGAAGAACATATGCGTTACTGGGTGCAATGTGACTGGTGAGAGCAAAGGAGGAGAAGGAAAATGAAGATTTTACTTGCAGAAGATGATTTTGTGACGAGAAAGTTTATGAGAAATTTCTTATCCAAGTATGGGGAGTGTGATGTTACCGTAGATGGTATGGAAGCAGTAGATGCTTTTATGATGGCGATGGAAGATGACGAACCATATGATCTGGTGTGTTTAGATGTCATGATGCCGGTCATGGATGGGTATCAGGCTTTGGTTGGAATTCGGAACATTGAAAAGGAACGCAACATACCGGAAGAAAAAATGGTAAAAGTCATTATGACGACAGCACTAAATGATGAAAAAAATGTAAAAATGGCATTTGACCTTGGATGTACCATTTATTCAGGAAAACCGATTGATCAGGAACGGTTTGAACAGGCATTGAAAAAACTCGGACTGATTGAATCTTAGTACATAAGAGAAAAATGCAGGAAGGAGAAGGCTATGGCAGAAGAATTTAGTACAGAAGGCATGCTGGACATGTATCTTTTTGAGAATCAGCAGCTCCTGGAACGATTGCAGGAAATTGTTCTGGATCAGAAAGACGCGGACTGTTTTGATGAAGACAGCATCAATGAGATTTTCCGGACGATGCATACCATAAAAGGTTCATCGGGTGTGATGATGTTTGATGATATTACCGCCGTATCACATAAACTGGAAGATGTGTTTTATTATTTAAGAGAATCTCATCCGAAAAATGTTCCACATCTGGAACTGGTGGATCATGTACTTTCTGTGGCTGATTTTATTACAAATGAGATGGACAAGCTTTCAAACGGGGAAGCGGCAGATGGTGATGCGAGTGCAATCATTGAAGAAATTGACAAGTTTTTAAATTCGATTAAGGAAAGCAATGGGGATGGAGGAGCAAAAAAAGAGGTTAAAGAAAATGTGCATCAGGAGCCAAAGCAGTTTTACATTGCGCCAATGGCGACCAGTGCAAGCCACTTTTACAAGATTTATATTTCTTTTTATCCGGAGACGGAGCTTGCCAATGTGCATGCCTATAAAGTAATTTATACGTTAAAGGAAGTTGCGGAAGACCTTTTATATACGCCGGAGGATATCATATCGGATGAAGGTACGGCACAGACCATTTTAGAGGAAGGTTTTAAAATTCTTCTGCAGTCCCAAAGCAGTGAAGAAGAAATCCGTAAGCTGATCGGAATCGGATATGACATTAAGAAAGTAGATGTCTACGAGTGTACGGCAGCGGAGTTTCAGCAGGGATTTGATGTTGGAAGTTCCCAGGTTAAAATTGATCTGGATTCCAGTGTGGAAGAAATTGAGGCGAAAGCACAGAATAAAGTAGAAACTGCTGCCGAAGAGCCGAAGAAAAAGGAAATGGCACCCGGTGATTTCGTTATTCAATCGAAAGAGCCAGGGAAAGCGAAAAAACTGGCGAAGGATAAACCAAAGAAGGCAGAAAAGGCAGCATTTATCAGCGTAGATGTGAAAAAGATGGATATGCTGATGGATTTAATCGGTGAACTTGTGATATCAGAATCCGTTGTATTGCAGAATCCGGATTTAAAAGTACCGGGTCTTCACCTTGATAATTTTAACAAGGCAGCGGCACAAATGGCAAAAATCTCTACTGATTTACAAAATGTAATTATGTCGATGCGTATGGTTCCTTTGACCAACACATTCCAGAAAATGAACCGCATTGTATTCGATGTATCGAGAAAACTTGGAAAAGATATCGAGTTTGAAATGATAGGGGAGACGACTGAGGTAGATAAGAACATTATTGAACATATTTCCGATCCTTTGATGCATCTTGTCAGAAATGCGGTTGACCATGGTATTGAGACAAAAGAGGAACGGGAAGCAAGCGGGAAAAAGGAACGTGCGAAGGTTACGTTATCTGCCAAAACAGAATCCGGAAAGGTTTGGATTGGTGTTATGGATAATGGAAAAGGACTTGATCGTGAAAAGATTCTTGCAAAGGCAAAAAAACAGGGACTTTTAGATGAGACAAGAGCGGAAAGCACTTATACAGATAAAGAAGTTTATCAGTTTATTACTTTACCTGGATTTTCCACGAACGAAAAGGTAACAGAGTATTCCGGGCGCGGGGTAGGAATGGATGTTGTAGTATCGAATCTTCAGGCAGTCGGAGGAAGTCTTGAAATTGAAAGTACACCAGGCCAGGGAAGTATTATGAACATGAAAATTCCTCTGACACTTGCGATTATTGACGGGATTGTTATGGAAGTCGGAAATTCTTCTTTCGTAATTGAAACCGGAGCAGTGAAAGAATTTGTGAGTGTGAATGATGAGATGATGAACCAGAAACCGGATGGAGAAGAGTTTGTTATGATCCGGGGTGAGTGTTATCCGGTACTGCGTTTAGGAGAATGGTATCATTTGCCGGAATATAAAAGGCAGGTGGAAGACGGCATGATGGTAATCCTTGAAGTGGAAGGGAAAATAATCTGCCTCTTTGTAGATAAACTGGTTGGAAAACAGGAAATCGTAGTAAAACCGATTCCGTCTTACGTGAAAAAAGTAAAAGGATTATCCGGCTGTACGCAGCTTGGGGATGGCAGTATTGCTTTGATCCTCGATCCTGCCGGGCTGATAGAATAAAACGAGGGAGAGGAGAAAAGTCATATGGAGGAAGCAAAAGAACTTATGCAAAATACGGAATCAACGGAAACTTCACTGAAAGAACATGACACGCAAAAAGGAAAATATGTGACTTTTAAGTCTGGAAATGAGTATTTTGGACTTAAGATACAGTATGTCAATGAAATCATTGTTTTTCAGGAAATTACAGCGATTCCGGAAAGTGCGGATTATATCAAAGGACTGATCAACCTCAGAGGAAAGATCATACCGGTGATTGATGTCAGACTGCGGTTTAAACAGGAACCCTTTGAATATAATGACAGAACCTGCATCATTGTAATTAATGTAAAGTCAACGGTTGTGGGACTGATTGTGGAAAAAATTGCAGAGGTTGTAGAGATACAGGAAGAAAATATTTTACCATCGCCATCCATTGGTCATACGGATAAATCGGAAAATCAGTATGTTTATGGAATTGGAAAAGTCGGTGATTCCGTGAAACTGCTTTTAGATCCGGATAAATTAATACGGGATGAGGATTTAGAAGCAGTAGATCAGACCAATGAAAATACACAGGAAGAAGAAGGAGAGGAATTATCATGAAAAAAATGAAAGTATCTACAAAGGTAATTGTTGGTTTTTTGATTCTTGATTTGATGACACTGGTTTGCCTTGTTTGCGGCTATAAGACAGTAAATCATTTGTTGGAAATAAAAGATCAGGCAAGTTACATACAAAATTATAATATTTTTGCCGGATGCCTGCTTGCTGTATGCATTGTTGTTGGTTCTATCATAGTGATTGACGTTACAAAAACGTTGAAAAAATCCATTGACCAGCTTTCGGATGCTGCTTCCCAGATGGCAGCCGGAAAAATGGATGTAAATCTGGTAAAGCTTAGGGATGACGAATTTGGACAGGTAATCGATGAGTATCAGGTAGTTCTTAACAATATTAAAGATCAGGCAAAGATTGCAGAAAAGGTAGCAGGTGGAGATCTGACCATCGAAGTAGTTCCGAAGTCACAGGGAGATATTCTTAGCATTTCCTTAAAAAAATTGATTGAAAAAAATGCTTATGCGATTTCCAATATTAATGATGCAGCATATCAGGTTATGACGAGTTCCTCTCAGGTGGCAAGCGCAAGCGAGGCACTGGCACAGGGTTCTACAGAACAGGCAAGTGCGATTCAGGAAATCACGGCTTCTATTGATGAGATTGCAAAGAAAACAAAAGACAACGCAACACAGGCAAATCAGGCCGCAGAACTTATGACAGAAGCAATTGGTGATGTGAAAAAAGGAAATGTGCAGATGCAGGATATGGTATCTGCAATGCAGGATATCAATAAAGCTTCGGAAAGCATTTCCAAGATTATAAAAACAATTGATGATATTGCGTTCCAGACCAATATTCTTGCTTTAAATGCTGCGGTAGAAGCAGCAAGAGCCGGAGATGCAGGAAAAGGTTTTGCCGTTGTTGCGGAAGAAGTAAGAAACCTGGCCGCAAAGAGTGCTGCAGCAGCTTCTGAGACGGCAGAACTGATTGAAGATTCTATTGGTAAAGTAGAGGCAGGTTCCCAGATTGCAGATGAAACGGCAAAAGCATTAGAGAAAATCACAAATGTTGTAAAACAGAGTGAAACATTGGTGAATGAAATTGCAGAGGCATCAAATTATCAGGCAACTGCGGTTGCGCAGATTGACCAGGCAATTGGACAGGTATCGCAGGTAGTTCAGACAAATTCCGCTACCAGTGAAGAATGTGCGGCAGCAAGTGAAGAATTATCCAATCAGGCAAATCGTATGCGGGATCTGCTTTCTGTATACAAAGTGGCACATAATGCGGCAGCAGGTATGAATCAGGTACAGGAACATGCAGAAAATGAAGTTTCACATGATGAGAATGTGAATGAGCAGATTATCTCACTGGGAGAAGGATTCGGAAAATACTAAAAGCCAAAAAGCATACCGCCAGCCGAAAAATGATGACGGTGTGCTTTTTTGTATAATTTGTGGAATCCGGCGATTCGGGAGGCAGCAGTGTGGAAAAAGAATATGACAGAGAAGTAAAACAACGGACAATAGAAAGTATTGTCATTATTATTTATTGTATTTATGTGATTGGTACAGCCGTAAATATTATAAACAATGATTGGCAGAAATGGGTGATATTTATCATAAGCGGTGGATGGCTGCTCAGTCTGATTTTTTTTGTAATCAGATATCGGAGCTATCGTTTTCGTGCTTTCTTTACGGCACTGGCGTTGCAGACCGGGATGATTTTTTATACCATGCAGGTTGCGGATTTGTATCTGGAAATGGTAAACATTATTGCAATTACTGTTTTTCTTGGATTGTATGGCATACCAGATATTGTTGCTTTAACGAGCGGTTCCGCTACATTTTTGTTTTGCTATCATATGCTGGTTTTAAATGAATACTATTCGCTGGATGCCGGTACTCTGCCGAGGATGATTCAGTGGATTGCATCCATTTATCTTACGGACTTTGTGTTGTATTATCTGGTAAGGCAGCAGTTAAAAACAAATGAGGAGCATCAGGCAATCATTGAGAAACTGGAAGCTGCGGAACAAAGTAAAGATGATTTCCTTGCAAATGTCAGTCATGAAATTCGAACACCAATCAATACAATTTGCGGTATGTGTGAAATTGTTTTGAAAGAAGAACTTCCAAAGAGTATACGGGAGGATTTGTTTCACATCCAGACAGCGGGAAAAAACCTGCTTTCGGTTGTTAGTGATGTGTTAGACTTTTCGGAACTACAGTCAGGTAAGATTGAGCTTGCGGAAGTCACTTATAATATTACTTCTACCATCCATGATGTCATTAATATGACTCTGGCGCGTAAAAAGGAAAAACAGCTGGAATTAATCGTAGACTGTAATGCGGATTTTCCGTGTGGATTATTTGGGGATGAACAAAAAATTCGAAGAGTGATTCTTAATCTTGTGAATAATGCAATCAAGTTTACGAATGAAGGTTGTGTCAGTATCAGTTTTTCTTATCGGAAAACAGAATATGGAATTAATTTAATGATTAAAGTAAAAGATACAGGCATTGGCATGAATGAGGAAAGTGTAGAAAAAATCTTTACGAGATATAATCAGGTAGATACCAAACGAAACCGGCAGGAAGGCGGGATTGGACTTGGAATTGCAATTTCTCAGGCTATTGTGGAAAAAATGGGTGGTTTTATTGCCGTAAAGAGTGAATTAAATCAGGGAAGCGAGATGCGAATTGTCATTCCGCAAAAAGTTGTGGATGAGAATCCGATTATTACCGTAAAGGATCCGGAACGTCTGAATGGTGCTATTTATGTGGATATTGAGCAATTTTCCGGCACAGAAATTCGTGACGAATATATGGCAAGTATTAAACATATGATTCAGCAGATCGGGGTAAGATGCCAGCTCTATCATAAACTGGATGAGCTGAAAAAGCGGGCAGAGTATGAAATTTTTACCCATGTTTTTGTGGGACTTTCGGGATATAATGAGGACCGGGCATATTTTGACGAGCTTGCACTCCATACGAAAGTGATTCTTATTTTGGAACGGGAGGAAGAGGAAACCGTGCAAAACGATAATCTGCTACGCATATATAAGCCGTTTTATGTTTTGCCGATTGTTCTTTTACTCAATGAAGAACAAAGTATTCAGGGTGCGGATGGAACGAATTATTTCCATGGCGGTTTTATTGCACCGGAAGTACATATTCTGGTTGTAGATGATAATATTATGAATTTAAAAGTAATCGAGGGTCTGTTACGGCCATATCAGATTAAGGTGACAAAAGCGACAAGTGGCAGAGAAGCATTAGATAAAATTGAGACACAGCAATATGATTTTGTGTTTATGGATCATATGATGCCTGAAATGGACGGAATAGAGACACTGCACCGGATTCGGAAGAAAAATGGAAAATACTATAAAAACGTACCTGTAATTGCACTGACAGCCAATGCCATTGCAGGAATGCGAGAAACCTTTATTAAAGAAGGATTTCAGGATTTTATCGCAAAACCAGTTGAAATATCGGTTTTAGAGCGGGTATTAAGGCGAAATATCGTACCGCAGAAGTTGATTCATCTGGGTAGTGGGGCAAAAATGATTTCAATGCCCGGTGTAAAGGAAGAAAACAGGGAATTTTCCGTAGGGGATCTGGATGTCCAGAAAGGGCTTACCTATTGTGGCGGTATGGAAAATTATATGGAAATATTGAAAATACACTGCAGGGATGGTAGGAATAACAAAGAAAAAATTGAGCGTTTTTATCAGGAAAAAGACTGGAAAAATTATACGATACTGGTACATGCATTAAAAAGTTCGATGTTAAGTATCGGAGCAGTTCCGTTATCCGGTATGGCAAAAGAACTGGAACATGCAGGAAAAGAGCAGGATGAGGGATTTATTCTGCACCATCATGAAGCCATGATGAAAGAATACGAGCGGGTTCTTGTAATGTTAGAAGGAGATGAAAGAATCCATACCGTTGAGGAAGAAACAGTACCGGAAACGACAGATACGGAAAAAGTAAAAGAACAGGAAACCGGCGGACCGCCAGAAACTCTGACAGAAGAAGAATTTAACAAAATGGCAGAAGAACTGGAGAATGCGGCATATGCACTGGATGGAGAAATGATGCTTGTAGTGCTTGAAAAAATGCAACAGTATCAGTACCATGGACATGTTTTGAAAAAAGAGCTGGAACCACTTAAGAATAAGATAGATATGTCTGATTTCATATCTGCTGCAGAAGCAGTGCGAAAGATTGGAACCGAAGAGAAAGGCATGGTGTAGCATATGCTTGAAAAAATATACAGATTGTTTAGTGACAGGGAAATTGAATTCAGGGAACGATTATTTCGGGTAATCCTGATGTTTGGAATCATTGCTACAATCTTGACTATAATAGCCGGATTGTTTCTTGAGAACATTGTAATGAATACCATTCCGTTGCTTATTTTAATCGTGGTTCTTGTGATTGCCTGTGTGGCAACGTTTCGCTATCACAAGATGGAACTTGCAGCAACGGTAATCGGATTTGTGATGATTTGTCTGGATTTTCCAATTACCTTTTTTTTGAGTGGGGGACTTCTTGGTGGATCGAGTGTATGGATGGTACTTGGAATTTTATATATTTTTTTGTTGTTTTCAGGAAAAAAGCTTGCGATTTTTCTGGTCATTGCGGTAGCAGCAGATTTTTTTACTTATATCGTGGCATATCAGCATCCAAGATGGGTGGTGAATCTGGCGAGCCGGTCAGAAATCTATTATGATTCGTTGTTTGCTGTTCTGGTTGTGGGCATCATGGTTGGCTGTATTATGAAGTTCCAGTTGATGATGTATGAAAAGGAAAGGCAGGTAACACTGGAACAAAAAGAAACATTAGAGAAACTCAGTAGTTCAAAAAATGATTTCTTTTCATATGTCAGTCATGAGATTCGGACCCCGATCAATACAATTATCGGATTAAATGAGATGATTCTGCGTGAGGATGTTTCACAAGAGGTTGCAGAAGATGCCAGAAATGTCAGGAATGCAGGAAAACTGCTATTGTCTCTGGTCAATGATATTTTGGATCTTGCAAAAATTGAAAATAAAAAGATGGAAATCATTCCGGTAGAATACAGTACCAGAGAAATGTTTTCGGAGCTGATACAACTGATTTCGGTTCGGATGAAAGAAAAAAATCTGGAATTTATCGTAAATGTGGATGCGGATATTCCGTCTGTTTTATATGGGGATGAAAAAAGGATTCAGCAGGTTATTATAAATATTTTAACGAACGCAGTGAAATACACGGAAAGGGGTTCGGTTACGTTTTCTGTCGAGGGAGAATCTGTGGATGATTCTACGATAAAATTGAGCATTTCCGTGGCAGACACCGGAGTTGGAATTAAAAGAGAGGATATGAAAAATCTGTTCCAGTCATTCCAGAGGGCAGATCTTGCGCATAACAGCAAAATCGAGGGAAGCGGACTGGGATTATCTATTGTAAAACAGTTTCTGGATTTGATGGGAGGAAACATCAAAGTTAACAGTATTTATGGAAAAGGATCTATCTTTACGGTGACACTGGAGCAAAAAGTGGTTGATCATGCACCAATCGGTCTTTTGGATTATAAAACAATCGGAGAAGAAGATAGAAATGAGACTTACCGGCAAAGTTTTGAGGCATCCGGGGCCAGCATTTTAATTGTGGATGATGATGAAAAGAATCTCCTGGTTGCCACTAAGCTGCTGCGGGCGACGAAAGTCGGAATTGATACTGCGGCAAGTGGAAAAGAGTGTCTGGAATATACGAAAAACAGATCTTATCATGTGATTTTACTGGATTATATGATGCCGGAGATGGATGGACTTGAGACATTACACAGAATCCGCAGTCAGGAAGATGGTCTGTGCCAGAAAGCACCGGTTATTGTACTTACCGGAAATGCGTCGCCGGAAGATGAGAAACGCTTCCTGCGTCAGGGATTTGACGGCTATCTGGCGAAACCGGTGGATGGAAGAACATTAGAAACCGAAATTTTAAGCTTCCTGCCAAAAGAAGTGGTGGAATACCGCGAGGATATTTCGGCGCAGAGAGGGACATCCGATTTTGTACAAAAGATTTTAAAGCACAGGAAAAGAAAAATTATCATTGCTTCTGATGCAGTCTGTGATCTTCCAAGGGATTTAAGGGATAAATACGATATTCGTCTGATGCATTCTTATATTGTGACAGATAAGGGGAATTTCCGGGATACGGAAGAAATCGGCATTGATAATTTCTTTCAGTATATGTCTGATATGACTACGACGGTATCAGCAGTTACGGCTCCGGTCGAAGAATTTGAAGAATTTTTTGCACAGCTTTTGACGGAAGCGGAAAGTGTGATTTATGTTTCCATGTCAGCCCAGGTCGGAAGAGGTTATGCACATGCAACCCAGGCGGCAAAAGAATTTTATCATGTTTCCGTGGTGGATTCGAAACAGGTTTCCGGCGGAGAGGGACTGATGGTATTGTATGCGGCAAGACTTGCCCAGAATGGATGCAGCGTGGAAGAAATCTGTGCAGCACTGGAAAAGGAAAAGAAAAAAGTAGAGATGAGTATGATGCTTTCTACGGTGGATACGTTTTATGAAAATGGATATATCAGTAAGAGCAAGGCAAAAATCTGCGATTATTTTCATCTGCATCCGGTCGTAAAAAGCAAACATGGGGTGCTTGCTTTTTGCGGAGTGCGGGGCGGAAAACTGGATCTGGCAAGAAAACATTTCGTTCAAAGTCAGCTTTTTTTTAAAAACAGGATTAATACGGACATTGCATTTATTACATATGTTGGCTGCACGGTGGAACAGCAGAACAATCTAAAGAAACAGGTAGAACAGTGTGTTCCGTTTGACCGTCTGATTTTACAGCGTTGTTCGGTCCCGATCGTAAGTAATGCCGGGCTTGGGATTATTGCAATCACGTATATGAGAAAAGACATGAAAGAGATTCCCGGGAAGACAGAATTTTCTGATTTATAAGAAAAAATAATAATTGAATATTCATTAAGAACATGATATAACAAGTATGTGTTTTTTTACGATGGAAAAGAGTTTCAGAAAAGACTGGAGGAATAGAAGAATGAAGAAAATGGAAGACTATGTAAGAACGATACCGGATTTCCCGGAACCGGGAATTATGTTTCGTGATGTAACGAGCGTATTGCAGGATCCGGATGGATTAAAACTTGCAATTGATTCTATGATAAATCTGCTTGACGGAGTCGATTTTGATGTGATTGCAGGAGCAGAATCCAGAGGCTTTATTTTTGGCGCACCGATTGCTTATGCACTTGGAAAACCATTTGTGTTAATTCGTAAGAAAGGAAAACTTCCTTGCGAAACCGTATCTGAAAAATATGACTTAGAGTATGGAAGTGCAGAAATTGAGATGCACAAGGATGCTGTAAAACCGGGACAGAAAGTGGTTTTGGTTGATGATCTTATTGCAACAGGCGGAACCATTGAAGCCGGTGCAAAATTAGTGGAAAAGCTTGGCGGTACTGTTGTAAAAATGATTTTCTTAATGGAACTTGCCGGATTAAATGGAAGAGAAAAATTAAAAGACTATGACGTTGCATCTGTAATTTGCTATGAGGGCAAATAGGAGCAGTCTGTAGCAGGGAGAGAAAAATGATAGAAAAACTTTTTAAACTAAAAGAAAATAATACAACGGTAAAGACGGAAGTCATAGCAGGAATTACCACCTTTATGACAATGGCATATATTTTAGCGGTAAATCCGTCTCTTTTGTCTGCATCAGGAATGGATGCGACAGCAGTTTTAATTGCAACTTGTCTGGCTTCTTTTGTCGGAACACTTGCCATGGCACTTCTTGCCAATTATCCGTTTGCTTTGGCACCGGGTATGGGATTGAATGCATATTTTGCTTTTACCGTATGCGGCTCCATGGGATATGACTGGAGAGTTGCTCTTATGGCGGTCTTTATAGAGGGACTTATTTTTATTGTATTGTCATTAACAAATGTACGTGAGGCAATCTTTAATGCGATTCCAAGTACCTTAAAGAAAGGTGTCAGTGCCGGAATCGGTCTTTTTATTGCATTTATCGGTTTACAGGGAGCACATATTGTAGTAGCAAATGATTCTACGTTGGTTTCTTATGTTGATTTTGCCGGAAACTGGCATACAGAAGGAATCTGTGCGGTACTTGCACTCATCGGACTGATTATTACGGTTGTTTTATATGTAAAAAAGGTAAAGGGCTCGATTCTTATCGGTATCCTTGCTACCTGGATTCTTGGTATGATTGCACAGGCAATCGGTATTTACCAGGTGAGTGACGGATTTTATTCTTTATATCCAAGCTTGCAGATGACGGACTTTTCTGCCATCGGAAAGACATTCGGACAGTGTTTTAAAGCAGATTTTTCCGGTGTGACAGTGTTTAATTTCATTGTAGTTTTATTATCCTTCTTATTTGTAGATATGTTTGATACGATTGGAACTTTAATCGGTGTTTCTTCCAAAGCAGGTATGTTAGATGAAAATGAAAAGCTTCCAAGAATTAAACCGGCACTTCTTGCGGATGCTATTGCAACTTCTGCAGGTGCGGTTTTTGGTACTTCTACAACAACAACATTTGTAGAAAGTTCTGCCGGCGTTGGTGCAGGTGCAAAAACAGGACTTGCTTCTGTGGTTACAGGATTTTTGTTTTTGATTGCGATTTTCTTTGCACCGATTTTTACGGCAATTCCGGGATTCGCAACTGCTCCGGCACTTATTTTTGTCGGATTTTTAATGGTATCTTCGGTTGTTGAGATTGATTTTAATGATTTGACCGAAGCAGTACCGGCTTATTTATGTATCATTGCAATGCCGCTTATGTACAGTATTTCTGAAGGTATCGCAATTGGTGTAATTTCTTATGTATTATTAAATCTGATTTGCAAAAAAGCAAAGAAGATTACACCACTTATGTATGTACTTGCAGTATTATTTGTCTGCAAATATATTTTCCTGTAAAAGGTTTGTTGAGAGGCATCCATTCTTGGAGTGGGTGCTTTTCTTATTTGATAGGAAATTTTCTATTACAATAAAAGGCAGACAGGAATCTTGACAATCGAAAGTCTATATTATAAACTTAAGAAGTTTATGAGAAGAATTGGAGGACAATTCATTGGCTGATTTAAGAAAAGAAATAGAAAAAAGAAGAACTTTTGCAATTATATCTCATCCGGATGCAGGAAAAACAACGTTAACGGAGAAATTCCTGCTATACGGAGGAGCAATCAATCTTGCGGGTTCTGTTAAGGGAAAAGCAACAGCGAGACATGCGGTTTCAGACTGGATGGAGATTGAAAAACAGAGAGGTATTTCCGTTACTTCTTCTGTATTACAGTTTAATTATGATGGATATTGTATTAATATTCTGGATACACCGGGACATCAGGATTTCTCGGAAGACACGTATCGTACTTTGATGGCTGCCGACTCTGCAGTCATGGTAATCGATGGCTCTAAAGGTGTCGAAGCGCAGACGAGGAAGCTGTTTAAGGTCTGTGTCATGCGTCATATTCCGATTTTTACTTTTATTAATAAAATGGACCGGGATGCGAATGATACATTTGATTTGCTTGATGAAATCGAAAAAGAGCTTGGAATTGCTACTTGTCCGATTAACTGGCCGATTGGCTCAGGAAAAGACTTTAAAGGCGTATATGACAGAAATACAAAGAAAGTTATGACTTTTGCCGATACGTTAAAAGGTACAAAAGAGGGAATCGAAAAAGAAATTTCTATTGATGATCCTTTACTGGTTCAGGAAATTGGACAAGATTTTAAAGATACATTGTTAGAAGAAATTGAGCTTTTAGATGGTGCAAGTGCTGAGTTTGATATGGAAAAAGTTTCCAGGGGAGAACTTTCTCCGGTATTTTTTGGCTCTGCATTAACCAATTTTGGTGTGGAAACATTTTTAAAGCACTTTTTACAAATGACATCTTCCCCGTTGCCAAGAAAGGCGGATAAGGGTGTGATTGATCCGTTTTCTGATGATTTTTCGGCATTCGTATTTAAAATCCAGGCAAACATGAATAAGAATCACCGTGACCGTGTTGCATTTATGCGTATTTGCTCCGGAAAATTTGAGGCTGGTATGGAAGTTTATCATGTGCAGGGCGGAAAGACAATTAAACTGGCACAGCCACAGCAGTTGATGGCAGACGAGCGAAAAATCATTGACGAAGCGTATGCAGGTGACATTATCGGTGTGTTTGATCCAGGGATTTTTTCCATTGGCGATACGCTTACGACAGCAAAAGACAAATTCGCGTTTGAAGGAATTCCGACGTTTGCACCGGAGCATTTTGCACGTGTACGTCTTATGGATTCAATGAAGCGGAAACAGTTTGTGAAAGGTGTAACGCAGATTGCACAGGAAGGTGCAATCCAGATTTTTCAGGAATATAAAGGCGGGATGGAAGAAATTATCGTCGGTGTAGTCGGTGTTTTGCAGTTTGATGTATTAAAATTCCGTTTGGAGAAAGAATATAATGTAGAAATACGTCTGGAGAATCTCCCATATGAGCATATCCGCTGGATTAAAAATAAAGAGATTGATATGGATAAGCTGACGGGAACTTCAGATATGAAAAAGGTTATGGATATGCGTGGAAATCCATTATTGTTGTTTGTGAACGCATGGAGTGTCGGTATGACACTGGATCGAAATGAAGGCTTGGAATTGTCTGAGTTTGGTAACCAGTAAAAGTGAAAAATAAAAGGAAAACGAAAGGAGAAAGGACTATGGCAGTAGTAAAGATTACAAATGATAATTTTGAAGAAGAAGTATTGGCATGCAAGATACCGGTTCTGTTGGATTTCTGGGCAGACTGGTGCGGACCATGTAAAATGATGTCTCCTATAGTAGAAGAACTGGCAGAGGAACTGGATGGAAAAGTAAAAGTAGGTAAGGTCAACGTAGACGAGGAAGCAGCACTTGCACTTAAATATCAGATTATGAGCATTCCGACTTTTGTTGTCATGGAGTATGGTGTTTTCAAAGAAAAGTCAATTGGAGCACAGTCAAAAGAAGACTTAAAGAAAATGTTACATCAGATGTAATATGGTACGGTATGATTTACCACAGAACAGAAATATTGCTTGACGAAATATGGACGTGATTTTATAATAAGAACAGTTGAGAAATTGACTGTTCTTATTTTTTTCTTGAGACCATGTTTCATCTTAAATATTTCCCAGATAATAAACGAACATATTTTCGAAAAAACAACTTGACATTTTAACGGAACTATAATATCATAATTTTATAAAAACGAACATAAGTTCGCGAGAAGGAGAATCGTTATGGCAGCAAAGGAAGATAAATTAAAAGCATTAGATGCAGCAATTTCACAGATAGAGAAACAGTATGGCAAGGGTTCCATCATGAAGCTTGGAGATCCTACAACGAGTATGAATGTTGAGACGATACCGACCGGTTCACTCAGTCTTGATATTGCACTGGGACTTGGCGGTTTGCCGAAGGGAAGAATTATAGAGGTATATGGACCGGAGTCCAGTGGTAAGACGACAGTCGCACTTCATGTGGTTGCAGAGGTGCAGAAAAGGGGCGGTATTGCAGGATTTATTGATGCGGAGCATGCGTTAGATCCTGTTTATGCTAAGAATATAGGGGTAGATATTGATAATCTTTATATTTCACAGCCGGATAATGGAGAACAGGCATTGGAGATTACAGAGACCATGGTTCGTTCCGGGGCAGTGGATATTGTGATTGTGGACTCTGTTGCTGCATTAGTTCCGAAGGCAGAAATTGATGGTGATATGGGAGATTCCCATGTTGGTTTACAGGCGCGTCTCATGTCTCAGGCACTTAGAAAACTTACTGCAGTAATCAGTAAGTCTAATTGTATTGTGCTTTTTATCAACCAGCTTCGTGAAAAAGTTGGTGTGATGTTTGGTAATCCGGAGACTACTACAGGCGGTCGTGCATTGAAGTTTTATTCTTCTGTACGTCTTGATGTGCGCCGCATAGAGGCACTGAAACAGGCAGGAGAAGTTGTGGGTAACCGTACCAGAATTAAGGTCGTAAAGAACAAGGTGGCACCACCATTTAAAGAAGCAGAGTTTGATATTATGTTCGGGCAGGGTATTTCGAGAGAGGGAGATATTTTAGACCTTGCAGCAGATGTCGGAATCGTGAACAAGTCCGGGGCGTGGTATGCCTATAACGGTGAAAAGATAGGACAGGGACGCGAGAATGCAAAGCAGTATTTGAAAGAAAAACCGGAAGTCAGAGATGAAATTGAGGCAAAGGTTCGTGCACACTATGGTTTAAATGGTGCGACGGAAGAGAAGATTGAAAATAAGGAAAAGCAGGAAGAGCCAAAAGCAGATGAAAAGTAGAAAGTCATCTATAAGTTGATTTTTCTTTGGATGCAGAGGAGCATATGTTAGTACAGGAAATTATAAAAATGCCTTCTAAAAAATTTAAAATTATTTTTGCGGAAGCAGAAAATCTTATTTTGTATTCCGGAGAGATAAGAAAGTATCATTTGAAAGAAGGAGAAGAAATACCGGAAGAGGTATATCGGGACATTTATTATAACGTTGTCGGAAAACGTGCAAAGAAAAGAGCACTTTATCTTTTGGAAAAGATGGACAGAACTGAAAAAAGTTTAAAAGACAAGTTGCTACAGAACGGTTATCCGGATAAGCTTGCAGAAGAAGCAGTTGCTTATGTGAAAAGTTATCATTATGTTGATGATTTGCGTTATGCGAAGAATTATATCCGCTGTTATCAGACGAAAAAAAGTGCAGGTAAACTAAAAATGGACCTGCTCATGAAAGGAATAGAAAAAGACACAATACAAAAAGCTCTGGAAGAAGAATTCGATAGGAATGAAACAGAGATGATACATAATATTTTAGAAAAAAAAGGATATTTTTTAAAAGAACCGGATTTGGCAGAACAAAGGCGAATGTACCAGTTTCTCCTGCGTAGAGGGTATCGGAGTGCTGACATTTTACAGGTAATGAAATGCGACGACTACTTGACATAACTCGTGATAAAGTATAAAATTTATATGTTGTTATTTATGACAGATAAACTAATGTTTTGTTATATGGACAATGAAAATTTAATAAAGGAGGTGCTCCTGTGCAGGTAATTATTGCTGTGATAGTCACGTTAGTTGTTGCAATTCCTATTACTTACCTTATCGCTACATCGTATTTTAAAAAGACTTCTGAGGCGAAAATCGGAAGTGCGGAAGATAAGGCGAGAGAAATAATAGATGAAGCAGTAAAAACCGCCGAAACGAAGAAACGTGAGTCATTGCTTGAAGTAAAGGAAGAGTCCATTCGTACCAAAAATGAACTGGACAAGGAAATCAAGGAGAGGCGTAACGAGATTCAGCGAAATGAACGTCGTATTGAGCAAAAAGAGTCAAATTTGGACAAAAAGCTTGAATCTATGGAGAAACGTGAAGCGGGATTTGCAGCAAAAGAAGAAGAAATTAACAGACAAAAAGCAGAAGTTGCGAAGCTCCATGAGGAGCGTGTACGGGAACTTGAAAGAATCTCTGGACTTACCTCCGAACAAGCAAAAGAATACCTTTTAAAAACTGTTGAAGAAGATGTGAAAATTGATACAGCCAAAATGATCAAAGAAATGGAAAGTCAGGCGAAGGAAGAGGCTACAAAGAAAGCGCGTGAATATGTAGTAACAGCGATTCAAAAATGTGCTGCAGATCACGTTGCAGAAACAACAATTTCTGTTGTACAGCTTCCAAATGATGAAATGAAGGGGCGAATCATTGGTAGAGAGGGACGTAATATTCGTACACTTGAAACCTTGACAGGTGTAGATCTGATTATTGACGATACACCGGAAGCCGTTATTTTATCAGGGTTTGATCCGATTCGTAGAGAAGTGGCGCGTATTGCCCTTGAAAAATTGATCGTAGATGGACGTATTCATCCGGCAAGAATTGAAGAAATGGTTGAGAAGGCTCAAAAAGAAGTCGAAAACATGATTCGTGAAGAAGGAGAGGCAGCAACTTTAGAAGTTGGTGTTCATGGAATTCATCCGGAATTGGTTCGTTTACTTGGAAGAATGAAATTCAGAACCAGTTATGGTCAAAATGCATTAAAGCATTCAATTGAAGTGGCTCAGCTTTCAGGGTTATTGGCTGCTGAAGTTGGAGTCGATGTAAGGACTGCAAAACGTGCAGGACTTTTACATGATATAGGAAAATCCGTAGATCATGAAATGGAAGGATCTCATATTCAGATTGGTGTTGATTTGTGTAGAAAATATAAAGAATCACCAGTTATTATCAATGCGGTAGAGGCACATCACGGTGATGTGGAGCCGGAATCTTTGATTGCATGTCTGGTACAGGCAGCTGATACAATCAGTGCAGCCCGTCCGGGAGCAAGAAGGGAAACATTAGAAACATATTCAAACAGATTAAAACAGTTAGAAGATATTACAAATGGTTTTAAAGGGGTAGAGAAATCTTTTGCAATTCAAGCAGGTAGAGAGATTCGTGTCATGGTAGTTCCTGAGCAGATCAGTGATGCCGATATGGTATTGTTAGCACGTGATATTTCAAAACAGATAGAATCAGAGTTGGAATATCCGGGACAGATAAAAGTAAATGTTATCCGAGAATCACGTGTGATTGATTACGCAAAGTAGAATGAAAATGTAAACCCCAGAAACATTTTGTTTCTGGGGTTTTTCTGTTAGAATTGAGAATGAAAATAAAGGAGATATTTATGGAATACAAAATTAAGCGTTTGAATCGAGAATTGGTATATCAGGGATCTATTGTAGATGTTTATGCAGATGAAATGCAGCTTCCGGATGGAAGTAAAGAAAAATGGGATTTTGTTTCACATAGGAAAGGCGCTGCTGCTGTTGTTGCAGTAAGAGAAGATGGAAAGCTTTTATTAGTGCGGCAGTATAGAAATGCATTAAATCGGGAGACGTTAGAAATTACTGCGGGTTCCAGAGACTCTGTGAATGAAGATACGGCGGTGTGCGCGAGACGTGAACTGGAAGAAGAAACGGGATATCAATGTGGTAGTTTGAAAAAATTGCTGGAACTTAAGACAACAGTGGCATTTTGTGATGAATTCATAGATGTCTATCTGGCAACAGATTTAAAACCAGGGAAGCAGCACCTGGATGCAGGAGAGGATATTAAAATTGAGGCATATGAACTGTCAGAACTGGTTAAAATGATTTTTGAGGGTAAAATACAGGATTCAAAAACAGTGGCCGGAATTTTGGCATATCAGAATCTTGTTTTGACAAATAAAAATAATAATTAGAAAAAGACATGCATAGGCTTAAGAGAAAAGATAGGAAAGCATGTGAGAAAAATAAGAACTACAATCATAAAAAAAGCTGAGATTATCTATTTTATGGCATTCTTTTGTGGTATTTTATTAGCAAACCTGTTAGGAATTGAACAGTTAAAACAATACAGCATTTTTAATGAATATTTTTTAAACCAACTATTGTATGTTTCTGTGAATTATAACGACTTGTTGTTTTATATAGCAGAGAACAGAGGAATTATGTTTGTGCTGCTGCTTGTGTTTAGCGTTACAAAATTTGGAATTCCGGTGCATTTCTTATATATTATCTGGAATGGGTTTTCTTTTGGAATAGCAATGGTGTCTGTGATTGTGAATTTTGGCTTTAAGGGAATTCTTGTTCTGTGTGCGTTCTTATTACCGCAATATTTGTTTTACATTTTAACATACATTATGTTATTTTATTTTTCATGGCAGTGGGCAGATATAGTGAAAAATGAAAAGTATAGACAGCCATTATTTTCCAAAAAAATTTGGGCAGTCTGCTTTTTTATAGTGATGATTTTACTGTTTTTTATAGGCATAATGACGGAAAGCTATCTTAATCCTTATATAATAAAAAAAATTATAAAAATTATATAAAAAAAATGTAAAATTATTTACCACATATGGTACACAAAAAAACTGAAATTTCGACATGTAGTAGTTTTATGTAAATCAAAAAAATATGTCTAAAATTGCTATTTGCTTTTTGAAAAACATATATTATAATAATTATCATATCGTTTTCCTTGGTACATTTTTACATTTTAAGCATGAAAACAGAGCAGGTAGCGAAGCGGATTGTGAATATCCGCTTTACTGTATACAAGAAAACGTTACAAACATTGGAGTTGTATGAGAAATTCGCAAAGAGCGTTTTTTTCATTGGACAGAAGTATGAAAATAGTGGGAAGGGCAACTTGATATGACAGAGGATATTCAGAAATTTATTCTATATATGCATACGGAAAAGCATACATCTGAAAATACGGAAGTCTCATATAAGAGAGATTTGAAAAATATGGAGCAGTTTCTGAACGGACAGGGAATCAATCAAATAGAAAAAGTTACGGCAATATCGCTTAATTCTTATGTCTTATATCTTGAAAAAATAGGTAGAAAACCTTCCACGATATCAAGAAGTATTGCCTCTATGAAGGCTTTTTTTCATTATCTGGCAAAAAAAGGGAAAATTACAGTGGATCCTTCAGAAAACCTGAAAGCACCGAAGATTGAAAAAAAGTTACCCGAGATCCTTACAATAGAAGAGACAGAACGATTGTTAGAGCAACCATCCGGGACTTCTCCAAAAGAGTTACGGGATAAAGCAATGTTGGAACTTTTGTATGCAACAGGGATTCGGGTTTCGGAATTGATTCATCTGAAGATGAAAGATCTTAATATAGATATGGAATTTTTGGTCTGTAAGGATGCAAATAAAGAGCGTGTAGTTCCGTTTGGAACTATGGCAAAAAAATCACTTGTCGCTTATCTTGAAAAAGGCAGACCCAATATTGTGGAAGATGATATGTGTGACTTGCTTTTTACGAATTGTTCCGGACAGGAAATGAGCAGACAGGGATTCTGGAAGCTGATTAAGCATTATGGAAAAATGGCAGGTATTGAAAAGGATCTTACACCACACACCCTGCGCCATTCTTTTGCAGCACATATGGTCGGAAATGGTGCAGATTTAAAATCGGTGCAGGAGATGCTGGGGCATTCTGATATTGCAACCACACAGATTTATATGCAGGTGAATAAGGGGAAAATGCGCGAGGTATATCAAAATACGCATCCAAGAAGATAAAGATTGTGATAACATAGTAGCAAAGGTAGTGGATTATTTTTATATGCTATGAAACTATAATAAATATAATAAAAAATGAATGGAGCTTGTTTCATAAAAAGAAACAGGCTCCATTTGTACTTTACAAGAAACTATTGGTTCATTTCTGCAATAGTATAAATCAATTGTTCTGACTCATTCCATCCAAGACAAGGGTCAGTAATGGATTTGCCATAAATATGCTCGCCGATTTTCTGGTTTCCCGGTTCAATATAGCTTTCAACCATAACACCTTTTACCATCTTTTTGATATCGGAAGATACCTGACGATTGTGCATAACTTCTTTTACGATACGAACCTGTTCCGCATATTTTTTGCCGGAATTGGAGTGATTTGCATCTACAATGGCAGCAGGATTTTTTAAATCCATCTTATCATACATTTCAATCAAACGCATGATATCTTCATAATGATAATTTTGTGTTGCATTTCCGTGTTTACTTACGGCACCTCTTAAAACGACGTGAGTCAGATCGTTTCCAGGTGTTTCTACTTCATATCCACGATAAGTGAAGTGGTGTGGATGTTGTGCAGCATATACGGAATTCAACATAACGGAAAAATCACCGCTGGTCGGATTTTTCATACCGGAGGCAACGTCGAAACCGCTGACGGTCAGACGGTGCTGCTGGTCTTCCACAGAACGTGCTCCAATGGCAACGTAGGAAAGAAGATCCGAAATATATTCCCAGTTTTCAGGATAAAGCATTTCATCAGCGGAAGTAAGACCGCTTTCTTCTACAGCGCGAATATGCATTTTGCGCATAGCAATAAGTCCCGCAATCATATCCGGTGCTTTTTCCGGATCCGGCTGAGTGGCAATTCCTTTGTATCCTTCACCGGTTGTTCTTGGCTTATTTGTGTAGACACGTGGAATAATAATGACACGGTCTTTGACTTTTTCCTGAACGGCAGTAAGACGGCTTACGTAATCACAGACAGGGTCTTCGCTGTCTGCGGAGCATGGACCGATGATGACAAGAAAACGGTCATCTTTGCCGGTTAAGACATCTCTAATCATGGCGTCTCTTTCCTTTTTCAAAGCAACAAGCTTTTCAGGAAAAGGATAATCTTTTTTAATCTGTTCTGGTGTTGGTAATTCGTTTAAATAGGTGAAACTCATTTTTTCTCTCCTTTTGTAATTCGCTAAAGCATATCTTAATAGATTATGAAACAGATGTCAAATGTTATAAGAAGAATCATATATGCGCATTTTTCCATTTTTCGGGTCTTGTGTTGTACTGATCGTTGAGCCAGTCACAGACCCTGCAAAGTCCATCTTCTGAAAAATCAAATTCGGCAGAAATTTTTTCTGTTTCCGGTACAACATCGAAAGAGTAAGGCCCCGGGAAAATGGTGGCTTTAAAATAAGCGGCATTTTGTGGCTCTGCGTCGGAAGCAGAGGCCATGGTTTCTTTCGGATGTTCAATACGTTCGATACGGTAGCGCATACCAAGATAGCTTCCGGAAAAATGTGACTTTTTATAAAAAGGAATGGAAAAAAGGTCTTTACGTTCAATCATATTATATTATGCTTCTTTCTTTTTTTATAGTGTAACTTGTATCTGAATTATTATAGTATAAGCTAACATAGAAAACAAGAAATGAAAACATAAAAAGGTGAAGCAGGAAATGTAGCAGGTTGATATTTCCAAAGGGATTGCTGCTTGACTTTTTTTGCTTAAATTGTTACTATGAATAAGTCACTGGAAACACTGAAGTGACAAAAATAAGAATGCAACTGTAGTCTAATGGATAGAACGTAGGACTCCGACTCCTAAAATATGGGTTCGATTCCCGTCAGTTGCATATTTTTTGATGAATAGAAATAAGTTTTGAAAATGGGAATTTTAAGTAACTGTTATGGGATGAACGCCCGGTTATCAGCAATCCGTTTGTGAAGCAAGCTTTGAAGCACGAAGTGCGAGATTGCAAATGGCGTGAGCTGAACTGTTACAATTTTAAAGATAGATTGGAATTGCGTTTTGGGCATTTAGGAGGAAATACAAGATGAAAGAAAATAATAATGATAATAATAAAATGAATCGTGGCAATAGAAAAAATAATAAGGACATGCAGACAGATATCGTAACATTTTTTAAAAAGAATGCGCGATACCTTGTGGGTGCAGCAGCACTTATTGTACTGCTTGTTATTTTAATCAGGTTTACCGGTGATTCCGGAAAGCAGAACGTAGCAGAAGGAACCGAGATTACAGAAATTGCAGGTGCAGAGGGGACTTATGAAGTAGATAAAAATCAGGATATTAATAATTTGATTACAAATTATTATACCGCCTATGCAAATGGTGATGTCGATACGCTTGCTACATTGGCGACACCACTTTCTGAAAATGAAAAAAGCTACATTACAATGTTCAGCCAGTATGTAGAGGCTTATCAGAGTATCAGTTGCTATGTAAAGCAGGGATTAGACGATAAATCTTATCTGGTTTCAGTATATCTTGAGATGAAACTGAACGGAATTGATACAGTCGCACCGGGACTCAGTACATTTTATGTACAGACAAAAGAAGACGGAAGTCTTTATATTAATAATATTTACAGTCAGTACAATACTTCTCATAAAGAAGAGGCATTTGATCCTGAAATTGAAAAGTTATATCAGAAATATGAAAATCAGGAAGACGTAAAAAAATTGTGTACAGATGTTCAGCAAAAATATGAAGCAGCTTTGGCAGCAGATACAAATCTGGCAAATATGATGGGAACAATTGCCGATGCCTATAATGCATGGTCAGCAAGCCTTCCGGTAGCGGAGGAACAATCTACTGAACAGCCAGCCGATGCAGCACAGGCAGACCAACCACAGGATACTGCCCCTGCAGAGGAACAGCCTGTAGCAGAACAACCGGCAGAGCAGCCTGCTGATGCCAATGTACAGGCAATGAATGATACAGTATATGCACTTGATACGGTAAATATCAGATCTGCGGCAGATCAGAATTCCAGTGCAGTAGGTTCTGCAACTATCGGTGCTTCATTTACAAGAACCGGAGTTTCCGGGGAATGGAGCCAGGTTCAGTACAATGGTGGTACGGCTTATATTAAAACAGAGTTTTTGACAACGGATGCATCACAGACATCAAAATCTTCTACGGCGAGCACGGCAGCAGCAGGAGAAACCATCCGGTTATCCGATACAATCAATGTGCGTTCCTCGATGGGAGAGAATGCAGATCGTCTTGGAGTGGCATATGCCGGTGAAAATGTAAAAGTTGTAGAATCCTATGCAGAAGGATGGTCCAAGGTC
The DNA here is from genome assembly GCF_021531695.1 of Roseburia hominis. GTDB lineage: Bacteria > Bacillota > Clostridia > Lachnospirales > Lachnospiraceae > Roseburia_D. Next base: position 33,606 of record NZ_JADYUI010000007.1, read on the forward strand.
GAGTGGAATGGACAAACAGGTTACGTTAAGACCGATTTGTTGAAGTAGGACAGAATATCGGGCGGAGACTGAGGTCTCCGCTAATTTTTTAATGTATAGTAAAATTTTTTAAATTTTCTGGGAAAGAGCTTGTTGCATTAACGTGTAAAAGAGTCGTCTTTCTTATTACTATTTTAGGAGAAAAGAATGCAGGAAGAAAAGCAGGGAATCCGAATTAATAAATATTTAAGTGAAGCAGGAGTTTGTTCCAGACGCGAAGCAGATCGGGAAATTGAGGCTGGCCATGTGCGTATTGGAAATCGGACTGCTGTTACAGGCGATAGGGTAATGCAGGATGATATTGTTTACTGGAAGGATAAACCGGTCAAAAAAGAAGAAGAGAAGATTTTGCTTGCTTTTTATAAGCCAAGGGGAATCGTTTGTACTGCAGAAAAACGAGAGAAGAACAATATTGTTGATTTTATTCATTATCCGAAAAGAATTTATCCGATCGGAAGACTGGATAAAGATTCCGAAGGGTTGATTCTTATGACCAATGATGGGGAAATTGTGAATAAAATTATGCGCGCCGGAAATATGCACGAAAAAGAGTATCTTGTTACGGTAAATAAAGAGGTAACCGATTCTTTTTTGCATGGAATGGCAAATGGAGTACCGCTTGTGGAACTTTCGGCTACAACCAGAAAATGTAAGGTAGAAAAGCTTGGAAAACATCAGTTTAAAATTATTTTGACGCAGGGATTAAACCGGCAGATCAGACGAATGTGTGAATATTTTGGTTACAGGGTGACACACTTAAAGCGGGTTCGGATTATGAATATTCTTCTTGGCGATTTAAAAGAAGGGGAATATCGGAATGTGACGGAGAAAGAATGGAAGGCATTGCAGCGACAAATGAAATATTCTTCCAATGAGACAGTAAAATTTCCGAAACAAAGACAGGAGAATAGAAATGGAAGCAAAGGAAAGAATTGAAGCATTAAAAAAGACGATTGAGTACCATAATAACCGTTATTATAATATGGATGCACCGGAGATTTCAGATTATGAATACGATATGATGATGCAGGAGCTAAAAACTTTGGAAAAGGAACATCCTGAACTTACAACGGAAGATTCTCCAACGAAGCATGTGGGCGGAACTGCAAAAAGAGAAGCCGGTGTTTTGGTACGGCATAATGTGCCAATGTTGAGTTTACAGGATGTGTTTTCGAAGGAAGATATCTATCGCTTTGTAGAGGAAATGAAAGAACAGTTAGAAGATCCGGAATTTGTAGTTGAATACAAGATTGACGGACTTTCTATGGCACTTCGTTATGAAGAAGGGGTATTAAAACTGGCAGAGACCAGAGGAGATGGTATTAACTTTGGTGAAGACGTAACAGAAAATGCAAAAGTAATCCGGGATGTCAAAAAGAAGCTAAAAGATCCGCTTCCTTACCTTGAAATCAGAGGCGAAGTTTATATGAAAGAAAAAGATTTTGAAGCGGTAAATGAGCGACAGGAATTACTGGGGAAGAAGCGTTTTGCCAATCCAAGGAACTGTGCAGCAGGAACATTGCGCCAGTTGGACAGTGCCATTACAAAGGAAAGAAATCTGTCAATGTTCATTTTTAATGTGCAGGATGTAAAAGGAATGGAATTTGAAACCCATACCCAGGGTTATGAATTTCTAAAAAGACAGGGTATAAAGGTTATTGATGATTATAAGGTATGTAAAACTGCGGATGAAGTCTGGAACGCGATTTGTGCAATAGGAGACAACAGAGGAAACCTTAGCTATGATATTGATGGTGCGGTGGTAAAATTGAATCGTATTTCTGACAGGGAAAAACTGGGAGCGACTTCAAAAGTGCCAAGGTGGGCAGTTGCTTATAAATATCCGCCGGAAGAAAAAGAGACCAAAGTACTTGATATTGAATTATCGGTCGGAAGAACCGGACGTATTACACCGACGGCAATTTTTGAGCCGATTCGTCTTTGCGGAACCAGTGTATCGCGTGCAACGTTGCACAATCAGGACTTTATTGATGATTTGGATATTGGAATCGGAGATACGATTGTTGTATATAAATCAGGAGAAATTATTCCGAAAGTAAAAGAAGTAAAAAAAGGAAAACGACCGGAGGGGACAAAACGTTTTCAGATTCCGGATGTCTGTCCGGTCTGTGGGGCAAAGACAGAGCGGGAGAAAGATACTGCAGATATCAAATGTACGTCACCGAACTGTCCGGCACAATTAGAACGTCATATTATTAATTTTGTCGGCAGGGATGCCATGGATATCAAAGGCTTTGGAACAGTTTATATTGAAGATCTGGTGCGCCTGTCTTATTTAAAGGATGTTGCGGATATCTATGCACTGAAAGAGCATAGGGAAGAACTGATTGAGCAGGGAATTATCGGAAAAGAAAAAAACACCGATAAATTACTTGACGCAATTGAAAAATCGAAGGAAAATGATGCATATAAGCTATTGACCGGTCTTGGAATTTCAAATGTCGGAAAAGCAGCGGCAAAGAGTATTATGAAGTATTTTAAGACCTTTGAAGTGTTAAGAAATGCAGATATGGAAGCATTAAAAGAGGTAAAAGATATTGGGGAGGTCAGTGCACAGTGTATTTATGATTTCTTCCATAATGAGAAAAATGAAGTATTATTAAATCGTCTGAAAGACTATGGGGTAAATATGGAATATATCCCGGAAGAGGGCACAGATGAGAGGTTTCTGGGACAAACTTTTGTAATTACAGGAACGCTGCCAAATATGGACAGAAAAGAAGCTGCAGCACTGATAGAAAAGTTTGGAGGAAAGGTTTCCGGTTCTGTGTCAAAGAAGACGAATTATGTGCTTGCCGGTGAAAATGCAGGAAGCAAGCTTACGAAAGCAAATGAACTGGGAATTATGGTAATTTCAGAAGAAAAACTTCTGGAAATGACAAAATAAGGAGCGTGTAAATATGCCAATTAAAATTCAGGGAGATCTTCCGGCAAAGGAAATCTTAGAAAAAGAAAATATATTTGTTATGGATGAAAACCGTGCGGCACATCAGGATATTCGTCCGATTGATATTGCAATTTTAAATTTGATGCCGTTAAAAGAGGATACGGAGTTACAGTTATTACGTTCCTTATCCAACACACCGCTTCAGGTGGATGTTACCTTTTTGACGGTATCATCGCATGAATCGAAAAACACATCACAGAGCCATTTGAATAAATTTTATTTAACATTTGAAGACATCAAGTATCGCACTTTTGACGGGCTTATTATTACCGGTGCACCGGTGGAACAGATGCCGTATGAAGAGGTCGATTACTGGGATGAAGTCTGCAAAATTATGGAGTGGACAAAAACCAACGTGACGTCTACGCTGCATTTGTGTTGGGGAGCGCAGGCAGGACTTTATTATCATTATGGAATACCAAAGCATGACCTCGCACAGAAAAAATTTGGAATTTATAGGCATCATGTTATGAACCGCAAGGTGCCTCTGGTTCGTGGATTTGATGATTATTTTTATGCACCACATTCGAGACATACTGAAGTCTTAAAGGAAGATATTGAAAAAGTTCCGGAGCTTACTGTGCTTGCAGAGTCAGAAGAGGCAGGTGTTTTTTTGGTAAGTGATCCGGAGGGCAAAAAAATATTTGTGATGGGACATCCGGAATATGACCGACTGACACTGGATAAAGAATATAAAAGAGACAAAGAGAAGGGGCTTGCAATCGAAAAACCGGTGAATTATTATCCGGATGATGATGAAACGAAAAAACCATATTTGCAGTGGCGTTCCCATGGCAATATTTTGTATGCAAACTGGCTTAATTATTATGTTTATCAGGTAACACCGTATGAGTTCATTGATAACTCAATTATACTGGGAAAATAATGAAAAAGTAGGCTTTTTGGAGTTGTAAATTTGATGAATTAAGATTATGAACTGCTTCTTTTGCAGAAAGATTCTGAATAAACACCAGAAGAAAATGTCTTCTGCAAAAAAGACCTGAACCGTCTTTCTTGTTTTTCTAAGAGTCCGCCGGAAAAGCTTTGATTACAGTGCTGCTCCCACAACTCGCTTTGCAGACAATGAATTTTTGTACGTTCTTGTGCTCACACATGTGTCCGCAGCATGATTGCTTTCCCGGCTTTCCCTCTAAGAAAAACAGCGAAAGACTAGAAGGTCTTTTTTACAGTTGCATTTTCTTCTGCTGTTTCAGCAAGACATGTGAGCAAAAGAAGCAGGGATATACTTTTCATTGTTTACTAAAATACATTTCAGTCTTTGTGACTGGTGGAGGATATTAGATTTTGTTAATGTTCTGTAGGAGTCAAGCAATCCGGCAGCATGGATGTTGACGGAAGGCTGAACTTGAGCCCGGATGGCGAATTTCAGCCGGTTGCGGTCGACTTTCCTATATATTATCAGAACATTTACAAAATCTTATGTCCGTAACATGGAGCAAAGAATGAAATGTATTTTAGTGTAAAATGACATTCGTAAACGTTGAAAAATACATTTGTACTATTTCTACAAATCAGAATTGACCGAGCTCTTTAGAGCGAGGGATGCTTCTTGTCCGAAGGGCAAGAAGATGGAGATAATGGATAGATAAATCAGAATTTGCAAGAGGTTACGATTGATGCAAAAAATAGAAAAATCCAGTTGATTTTTTCTAAAAATCTTTTTATATTTAAAGTAGATGAGTATATACGAAAAGGAGAGAAAATCATGGAAAAAAGTGTAACAAAAGATATGACGACAGGTTCGCCATTTAAGTTAATTGTGCAGTTTTTTGTGCCGCTTTTTTTAGGAATGCTGTTTCAACAGTTTTATAGCATGATGGATACGATTATTGTGGGGAAAGCACTTGGTGTGCATGCCTTGGCAGCGGTTGGTGCGACAGGTTCCATTAACTTTATGATTATTGGATTTTGTATGGGAGTGTGTAGTGGGTTTGCCATTCCGGTTGCACAGAGATTTGGGGCAGGAGATTACCATTCTCTGCGCAAATACGTAGCAAACAGTGTGTGGCTTTCTGTTGCATTTTCTGTGGTCATGACACTTGTGGTTTGTTTGCTTTGCAAAAATATTTTACTTTGGATGAAAACGCCGGAAGATATTTTCTCGGATGCCTATATTTACATTTTTATTATATTTGCAGGAATTCCGGTCATTTATTTATATAATTTATTATCGGGAATTATTCGTTCTTTGGGAGACAGTAAATCGCCATTACTGTTTTTGGTATTTTCTTCTTTGCTTAATATCACATTGGATTTGATTTTTATTCTGGTATTTTCCATGGGAGTTGCAGGTGCAGCGTTTGCAACGGTAATAGCACAGGCAGTTTCCGGGATTTTATGTCTTTTTTATATGAAGAAAAAGTTTGTTATTCTAAAAATTGAGAGAGACGAATGGAGACCGGAAAGAACCTATATGAGCCATCTTTGTAATATGGGAATTCCGATGGGATTACAGTATTCCATTACGGCAATCGGAAGTGTGATATTGCAGACGGCAGTTAATACGCTTGGGTCCGTAGCAGTAGCTTCTATCACGGCAGGAAGTAAGGTCAGTATGTTTTTTGCCTGTCCGTTTGACGCGATGGGAGGAACGATGACGACGTATGCCGGACAGAATGTCGGAGCCGGAAAAATAGACCGGGTAGGAGCCGGGGTAAAGGCATGCTGTATCATAGGATTTGTATATTCAATGATTGCATTTGTTGTATTATTCTTTTTCGGAGAACAGATTTCGCTTTTGTTTGTAGATGGGACAGAAAAAGAAATTTTACACAATTCATGGTTGTTTTTGGTCATTAATGCAGCGTTTTATATTTTGCTTGCACTCGTTAATATTGTGCGGTTCACGATTCAGGGAATGGGATTTAGCCGGTTTGCTATTTTGGCAGGAGTTTGCGAAATGATTGCAAGAAGTATTGTCGGTGTGTGGCTTGTCCCGGTATTCGGTTACATGGCAGCTTGTGCGGCAAGTCCGGTAGCCTGGCTGTTTGCAGATTTCTTTTTGATTCCGGCATTTTTTGCTGTTTCAAAAAAATTGAAAGCTGCAAAACAGCAGCGTTCATGAGCAAGTGGCGAAGCGGATTGCGAATGTCCGCTTTACGAACGGTTAAGCCAGAGATGGCTAAAGTATGACAGATAGGGAGTTTAGATGAAAAGAACAGAGAAAAAAGTTGATTTGAATGCGCATCTTTCAGATATAAGAACAGAACTTTCCCGTGAAGGGGAAAAGAATGTTGTGAGTATCTGTTTGAAAAATGTATCCGGAAAAGAAATTACATCAATCCTGTTTCGGGCAAAAGGGTATGATTATTTTGGGGATGTGATAAAAGTAGAGGAAAAAGACAGTTTTTTCATTGAAATTAGTGCATTACATTTAAAAACCGGTGAATATTTGCAGGATAAGCAGATAGAAATTGCAGGAGATATCAGAAAAATTGAGTTAGAAGAAGAACGGGTTGTTTTTTCGGATGGCGGAGTAGAGGAACGAAAAGAACCGCAGGAAAAGATATATTATGTAAACTGTTTTGAAAAAGACAGCTATAAGGATAAGCCGGAACTGGATGAACTTTTAGAGCAGGATGAAAGGTTCTGTTGTTATCCTGTGGAGAATGAGACAGGCTGGATTTGTGCATGTGCTTATCTTAACCGGAAAGAAAATCAAAGTTGTGTTAATTGTGGGTATACTAAAAAAGAAGTTTTTTGGAAATGTAGTGAAAAAGCGGTAAAAGACTCAAGAAAAATCAAACAACTTGCATTTGATAAGCATTTACAACAGATAGCCAGAATAAAAAAAAGACAGGAGACGAAAGAAATTATAAAATATCTGTTTGAAGTTTTTCTGGTACTGCTTGGAATTATTCTGGCACTGTGGTTGTATATTTGTTTCCGGTAGAGATTCCGTAATAGTTCAGCCCATAACAGTTGCGTAAATAAATTGTTTTCAAAAGAGAAATAATCTGTTATAATAGTATAAAAGAGCACAAAGTGCGGAACAATCAGTAGATATCATGGGAATAACTTTTTACCATAATATCTTATCATAAAAAATAGTATGATTTTATAGAAAAATGCAGGAGGCAGAATATGGCTGAAGACAGAAAAATTTTTAAGATAAAAGAAGATCATCTGGGAGAAGTGCGTATCGCGGACGAAGTGGTAGCAATTATAGCAGGACTTGCAGCGACTGAGGTAGAAGGAGTTGCTTCTATGGCGGGTAATATCACGAATGAGCTGGTCAGCAAGCTTGGAATGAAGAATCTTTCCAAAGGGGTTCGGGTCAGTGTTTTGGAGGATTGCGTAGAAGTAGAGGTTGCACTTAATATTGCATATGGATATTCCATTCCGGAAGTTTCTGCCAAAGTACAGGAGAAGATAAAATCTGCAATCGAAACAATGACCGGACTTTCCGTAGCATTGGTTAATGTACGTATCGCAAGCGTGGATATGGGAAATAATAAATAATACTTTTTAATTATGCGTATTTGTTGTATAATAAGGGATGTCGAATGATAGGCATCCTTTTTTCAATTCATAGGAAAGACCTTGTCGTACTAATAGATAAAAGTATTGTTTTTCCTATCAGACTTGTTTCATTGTGATGTCGTAGAATTCGGGGGCAAAGAAAGGATTTTAAGGATTAATATGAGCAGACGAGAATTAAGAGAATGGATCTTTCAGACGTTATTCCGTATGGAATTTCATAATAAAGAAGAATATGAAAAGCAGTTAGAACTGCTTTTTGAGACAGAGGAGATGAGCGACGAAGATAAAACTTATGCGAAAAATAAGATTTTGGATATCGGCGAACACATCGAAGAAATTGATGCAGCAATCAATGAGGTTGCGAAGGGGTGGAAGACCAGCCGTATGGCAAAGGTAGATCTTACGATTATCCGCCTTGCAGTTTATGAAATTCGCTATGAAGAGGAGATTCCGACGAAGGTGGCAATTAATGAAGCAGTTGAGATGGCAAAGAAATACGGAACAGACACTTCTTCTTCTTTTGTCAATGGAATTTTAGCAAAAATAGCATGAATCAGATGAAAAAAAACATATATTCGGTCGGACAGGTCAATACTTATATTAAAAATATGTTCACGCAGGACTTTTTCCTGCAAAGAATCAATGTGCAGGGAGAAGTATCAAACTGCAAGTATCATTCTTCCGGTCATATTTATTTTACTTTAAAAGATCAGGCAGGAGCAATCAACTGCATTATGTTTGCCGGAAACCGCAAAGGGCTTACGTTTCCTATGAAGGACGGGGACAAAGTAGTTGTGACAGGTTCGATTGAGGTATACGAACGGGACGGAAAGTATCAGCTTTATGCAAGGACGATTTCTCTCTACGGAGAGGGCGATTTATACAGGCGTTATGAGGCATTAAAACAAGAGTTGGAAGAAATGGGCATGTTTGCAGAAGAATACAAGCAGCCGATTCCGAAATTTGCAAAGAAAATCGGTATCGTAACGGCACCGACAGGAGCCGCAATCCAGGATATTCGTAATATTTCCATGCGAAGAAATCCCTATGTGCAGCTGATTTTATATCCGGCACTGGTGCAGGGCGAAGGTGCGAAAGAAAGTATCGTAAACGGAATCCATGCATTGGAACAGCTTGATGTGGATCTTATCATTGTCGGACGAGGTGGAGGTTCCATCGAAGATCTTTGGGCGTTTAATGAAGAAATTGTGGCAAGAGCAATTTTTGAATGCAGTGTGCCGGTTATTTCAGCAGTTGGTCATGAAACAGATACGACGATTGCCGATTATGTGGCAGATTTAAGAGCACCGACACCTTCTGCGGCGGCAGAACTTGCAGTCTATGATGTGAACCGTCTGATGCAGGATCTTTCGGCGATGCAGAAGCGTTTAAGGCGTCTGGTGCTTGGCAGTATCGAAATGAAACGAAACCGTTTTTTACAGTATGCAGCGAGGATGCGTTATTTAAGTCCGAAAAACCAGTTAAATGGGAAAAGACAGTATGCCGCAGATTTAGAGGAACGTCTTACTCATGCAATGCAGCATACGTTTTCTTTAAAAAAGCATAAGTTAGAACTTTTGGCGGGAACATTGGACGGGCTTTCGCCACTGAAAAAAATGAGTCAGGGATTTTCTTTTGTGTCTGATTTAGAAGGCAATAATATTCATGATGTTACACAGGTTTCGGTGGGAAGCCATTTGAAAATACAGATGATGAATGGAGCTTTAGAGACCATAGTAGAAAAGAAAGAAGAATTTCGGAGGAATCCTTCATGAGTGAAGAAAAGAAAAAGACAGATCAGGGAAACGAAGAAAATAAGGAAAACTCTTTAGAGCAGAATTTTGCGGAAATCGAGGAAATTATTAAGAATCTTGAGTCAGATGAGATGGATTTAGATACTTCTTTTGCGTTGTATGAAAGCGGAATGAAGAAGTTAAAGCTTTGCAATGAAGCCATTGATAAGGTAGAAAAGAAGATGCTTGTATTAAATGAGCAGGGAGAGTTAGAAGAGTTTTAGGAGCGTGCGATGAACAGAAAAGAAGAAATTGCCTTGCATACGAAGGAAGTAGAGGAAATCATAACAAAATATCTGCCCAAAGAAGAGGGATTTCAAAAAACGGTAATTTCTGCCATGAATTACAGTTTCCTTGCAGGGGGAAAAAGACTTCGCCCGATGTTGATGCTGGAAACGTACCGGATGTTTGGCGGAGATTCTAAGGTAGTTGAGCCATTTATGGCAGCAATTGAGATGATTCATACCTACTCATTAGTGCATGATGATCTTCCTGCGATGGACAATGATGATTACCGAAGAGGCAAAGAAACCACTCATAAAGCATATGGTGAGGCAATGGGAATCTTAGCCGGAGACGGACTTTTAAATTATGCGTATGAGACGGTGAGCCAGGCGTTTTTCATGGAACCGGGGAATGTAAGAGTGGCCAGAGCTTTTGCCGTTCTTTCGAAAAAAGCGGGTATTTATGGTATGGTAGGCGGGCAGACGGTCGATGTTGAAACAGACAAAGGGGAGCCTGTTACAAGGGAAAAGCTTGATTTTATTTATGCGTTAAAGACCGGAGCTTTAATTGAGGCATCCATGCTTGTAGGAGCGATTCTTGCAGGAGCAGGGGAAGAAGAACAAAAGGTGATTGAAGCGGCTGCCGGAGATATCGGACTTGCATTCCAGATAAAGGATGATATATTGGATATTACAAGTACGATGGAAGTTTTGGGCAAACCAATCGGCAGCGATGAAAAGAACAATAAAGCGACCTATGTAACTTATGAAGGATTGGAAAAGTCAAAGGAAGATGTCTTACGTCTTTCGAAAAAGGCAGTAGAATCGTTACAGTCTTTATCCGTTACGAATGAATTTTTGATTCGGTTAATTTTAGAACTGATTCACAGGGAAAAATAAAGGACAGTGAACGTATGGTTTTAGAGAAAATCAATCAGGCAAATGACATAAAAAAATTAAGTCCGCAGGAACTTCCGACACTGGCAGATGAAATCAGGGATTTCTTGATTCGTAAGATTTCCGTGACCGGAGGACATCTGGCATCTAACCTTGGTGTGGTGGAACTAACGATGGCAATGCATCTGGTTTTTGATTTGCCGAAGGATAAAATTATCTGGGATGTCGGGCATCAGTCCTATACCCATAAGCTTTTGACCGGAAGAAAGGCAGGATTTGATGAACTTCGGAAATATGGAGGTATGAGCGGATTCCCTAAAAGGAAAGAAAGTAACTGTGACTGTTTTGATACCGGACACAGTTCAACTTCCATTTCTGCAGGACTTGGATATGCCATGGCAAGAGAACTTACCGGTGAAGATTATAAGGTTGTCTCGGTTATTGGAGATGGTGCATTAACCGGCGGTATGGCATATGAGGCTTTGAACAATGCTTCCAAATTAAAATCGAATTTTATTATCGTTTTAAATGATAATAATATGTCGATTTCAGAAAATGTCGGCGGAATGTCGAAGTATTTAAGCAGTATCAGAACGGCAAATGCATATCAGGATTTAAAGAATGGCGTGATTGATTCTTTAAGCAAGATTCCGGTTTATGGTGAGAAGATTATTAAAAATATCCATAAAACCAAAAGCAGCATTAAGCAGTTGGTGATTCCCGGCATGTACTTTGAAAATATGGGAATCGTTTATCTGGGACCGGTAGATGGGCATGACATTCATGCAATGGAACGGATATTTAAAGATGCAGCAAAAATCGAAGGTGCTGTTCTGGTTCATGTCATTACGAAAAAGGGAAAAGGTTATGCGCCGGCAGAAAGGCATCCGGCAAGATTCCACGGAACAGATCCTTTTGACATCGAAACAGGAATTCCTTCCCATCCGAGAGTAAAAGCCAACTATCAGGATATTTTTTCGACCGTAATGCGAAAACTGGGCGACCGTGATGAAAAGGTGGTTGCAATTACGGCAGCAATGGCAGACGGAACCGGATTAAAACGTTTCAGAAATATGTTTCCGGAACGTTTCTTTGATGTCGGAATTGCGGAAGAGCATGCGGTGACGTTTGCAGCAGGACTTGCAGCGGCTGGATTAAAGCCGATAGTGGCGATTTATTCTTCTTTTTTGCAACGTGCCTATGACCAGATTTTACATGATGTCTGTATCCAGAATCTTCCGGTCGTGTTTGCAATTGACAGAGCCGGTCTTGTAGGAAGTGATGGCGAAACGCATCAGGGTATTTTTGATATTTCCTATTTATCCCATATGCCGAATATGACTTTGATGGCACCGAAGAATAAATGGGAACTTTCGGATATGATTAAATTTGCAGTCCAATTTGAGACACCGATTGCCATTCGTTATCCGCGTGGGGAAGCCTATGACGGATTAAAGGAATTTCGTGCGCCAATTGCATACGGCAAGAGTGAGATTTTATATGATGAATGTGATATTGCTCTTGTTGCATACGGAAGTATGGTAAAAACAGCGGTTGAGGTAAGAGAACGGTTAAAAGCACTGGATTATCATTGTAGTCTTATCAATGCAAGATTTGCGAAACCACTTGATGAAGAAATGTTAAGGCAGGTGGCAAAAGAGCACAAGCTTATTGTGACCATGGAAGAAAATGTGCTAAGCGGCGGTTTTGGCGAGCATGTGACGGAATATCTTCTGGCTTGCAATGAAAAAGTGCATATCATAAATATTGCAATTTCGGATGAGTATGTGGAACATGGCAATGTTGATATCTTAAGGCAGGAAGTCGGGATTGATGCAGATACGATTTATAAACGGATTGTTGCTGAATTTATCGGTTTATAAAAAAACTATGCAAAAATATTCATTTTGTATTAAAATAAATGAGAGAGTGACCTATGAAAGAAAGATTAGATGTATTATTGGTAAATAAAGGACTGGCACCTTCCAGAGAGAAGGCAAAGACCATTATTATGGAAGGAAATGTTTTTGTGGACGGAGAACGTGAGGATAAGGCGGGTTCTACATTTGACACGGAAGCAAAAATTGAAATTCATGGATCTACCTTAAAGTATGTAAGCCGTGGTGGGTTAAAGCTTGAAAAGGCGATGAATAATTTTGGAATCACCTTAGATGGAAAGGTTTGTATGGACATCGGTGCATCCACCGGCGGATTTACGGACTGTATGTTGCAGAATGGAGCAAAAAAGGTTTATGCGGTGGATGTCGGTTATGGGCAGTTTGCATGGAAACTGCGCCAGGACGAGCGTGTGGTCTGCATGGAGAAGACGAATATCCGCTATGTGACACCGGAAGATATTGAAGATACGCTTGATTTTGCTTCAGTAGATGTATCTTTTATTTCCTTAACCAAGGTGTTGGGACCGGCGCAGGCATTGCTTACCAAAGATGGAGAGATGGTGTGCCTGATTAAGCCGCAGTTTGAGGCCGGCAGGGAAAAAGTCGGCAAGAAAGGCGTAGTTCGTGACAGTAAAGTACATAGAGAAGTCATTGAAAAAGTCATTGATTTTGCATTAAGTCTTGGATTTACAATCAAAAATCTGGAATATTCGCCAATCAAAGGACCGGAAGGAAATATTGAATATCTTGTGTACATTCAAAATGGAACGAACGGAGTGAAGGAGGAAACCGTAGACATTGCTGCAGTGGTCGAGGCAGCACATGCGGCACTTGCATAAATATGAAAAATTTTTATATTATTACAAATGCATTAAAAGATGAATCATTGCATCTTACAAAAAGTGTTTGTAGTTATATTGAAGAAAAAGGTGGAAAATGTGCATATCAGTTAAGTGTAGAGACCAGTGGTCAGTGTAAACTTTCTTTATCGGAAATCCCAAAGGATACTGAGTGTATTCTTGTTATTGGAGGGGATGGTACCCTGATTCGTGCTGCAAGGGATGCCGTAAGCTTAAAGATTCCTTTTATCGGAATCAATCATGGAAATCTCGGCTATCTATGTGAATTAGAGGAAGACACGGTATATCAGGCAATTGATATGATGTTTGAAGATGCCTATATGATGGAAAGTCGCATGATGCTAAGCGGTTATCTGGTAAAGAATGGGAAGCGTACCATGGAACAGTTTGCGTTAAATGATATTGTAATCCATAGAAGTGGTGCGCTTCAAATCGTGAATTTACGAGTTTACGTCAATGGTGAGTATTTATCCGAATTTATGGCAGATGGAATTATTGTGGCGACGGCAACCGGTTCTACCGCTTACAATATGTCGGCAGGAGGTCCGATTGTAGATCCGAAAGCTAATCTTATTCTGATTACACCGATTAATTCCCACACGCTAAATTCGAGGAGTATCGTTCTCGGGGCAGATGATGAGATTGTAATCGAAATCGGACAAAGACGCCGGGAAAAGGATGAAGAAGTAGAGGTAAGTTTTGATGGAGGCAATGCAGTAAAACTTGAAGTTGGGGATCGCATTGTGGTACACAGGGCAGAAACCAGTACGAAGATTTTAAAACTCAGTAAAATCAGTTTTTTAGAAATAATGCGTAAGAAAATGCACACTTTTACATAATGGAGGAATGTATGAAAACAAGCAGACACGCAAAGATATTAGAATTGATTCAGAAAAATGACATTGAGACACAGGAAGAATTATCTGCTCATTTAGAGCAGGAAGGATATCATGTGACACAGGCCACGGTATCGAGAGATATTCGAGAGCTAAAGCTTACTAAAGTATCCTTAAATAATGGAAAACAGAAATATGTGGCTTTGAATGAGACATCGGAGGATATGACGAAAAAGTATACGAGAGTATTCAAGGAAGGTTTTGTTTCCATGGATATGGCGCAGAATATCTTAATTGTAAAGACGGTTTCCGGAATGGCAATGGCGGTTGCGGCAGCCTTAGATCATATGGACTGCCACGAAATTGTCGGAAGTATCGCAGGGGATGACACAATTATGTGTGCGGTGCGGACTGTTGATGACACCATATCTCTTATGGCGAGATTACGTAAGGTGTTAGACGAGTAGACAAGCCATAGATGTTCCGAAATGAGAGAGAGTAGAAGGAGAATATATGTTACGCAGTCTACATGTAAAAAATCTGGCATTGATTGAAGAAGCAGAGGTTGAGTTTGAAGAAGGATTAAATATTTTATCCGGTGAGACCGGAGCCGGAAAGTCCATTATTATCGGCTCTATTAATCTTGCACTTGGTGAAAAAGTGCAAAAGGAAATGCTTCGGGAGAATGCAGACTATGCATTGGTCGAATTGATTTTTGAAGTGACCGATGAAAAAACAAAAGCGGAATTGACGGCAAAGGATGTTGCGGTAGAAGATGATACGGTAATCATGAGCCGGAAAGTCACAAATGGGCGCAGCATTGCGAAAATCAATGGTGAAAGCGTTCCGGCATCTAAGATGAAAGAAGTCGCATCTGTTCTTATTGATATTCATGGGCAGCATGAACATCAGTCTTTGCTTTCTAAGAAAAAGCATCTTGAAATTTTAGATGATTATGCGAAAGAAACGATTGCAGTTCCCAAAGAAAAATTAAAAGAAAGTTATAAAAAGTTCCGTAAGTTGCAGGAAGAATTAGAAGAAAATTCAATAGACGAAGAACAAAGAGTGCGCGAATTATCTTTTTTAGAGTATGAGTGGCAGGAAATCGAAGATGCCGCATTAGCACCGGGAGAGGATGAAGCATTAGAACTCGACTATAAAAAATTTGCCAACGGGAAAAAAATTGTGGAGGCATTAAACCATGCCTATGAATATACAAAAAGTGGGATGGATGGTGCTTCAGATCTGACTTCAAGGGCAGTAAGGGAACTTTCTTCTGTTACGGAGTATGACGATACCATAAAAGGCTTTATGGAGGAGCTTTTGGAAATTGATAGCCTTTTGAATGATTTTAACCGAGAATTGTCAGATTATCTTAGTGAAGCTGAGTTTGATGAGGAACATTTCTTTGAGATAGAGAAGCGCTTAGACGTTTTAAATCATTTAAAATCAAAGTACGGAGATTCGGTGGAAGAAATTTTAAAGCATCAGAAAGAAAAAGCAGAAAAAATCGAGAAATTACGTGATCATGATGCATATGTCAAGGATTTAAAGAACAAACTTTTAAAAGCAAAAGAAGAATTTGAAGAAAATTGTAAAAAAGTTTCAAAAATTCGAAAAAAATATGCAAAAGAGTTAACAGAAAAAATCATAAAAGCATTGTCGGATCTGAATTTCTTAGATGTCCGTTTTGAGATTCAGTTTAAAGAGGCAGAAACTTATTCCGTAAATGGCATGGATGATGTGGAATTTTTAATTTCGACCAATCCGGGCGAACCGCTAAAACCATTGGAAAAAGTAGCTTCCGGTGGTGAATTGTCAAGAATTATGCTGGCGTTAAAGGCAGTATTAGCGGAAAATGATTCCATCGGCACATTGATTTTTGATGAAATTGATGCGGGAATCAGTGGACGAACAGCGCAGAAAGTCTCAGAAAAGATGAATGTAATCGGAAGAAAACATCAGGTAATCTGCATTACACATCTGCCACAGATTGCAGCGATGGCAGATACCCATTTTCTGATTGAAAAATCAGTGAATAAGAATATTACGATATCGACAATCCGGCCATTAACAGAAGAAGAAAGCGTGTCTGAGCTTGCCAGAATGCTTGGTGGAGTATCAATTACAGATACAGTGTTAAAGAGCGCAAAAGAAATGAAAGAATTAGCGCGAAATACAAAAAAATCCATGAGTTAAACGAAAATAGATTCACATACTATTCGTAACGAAAATTGCGGATAGGATGTGAATTTTTTTATGCTTATCAAGGTACAAAGAGCAATCCAGAAGATGGCAAAATTTGGAATGTTTTTATTGATTTTCTTTTCTTATTATACATTGCAAAATGAAATACCATCAAAAATCAATGTTGTGGCAGGAAAAACAGAGCAGTTCGATTTTAAGGTTCCGGTTACATTTTCGGCAAAATCAGATGAGGCAGAGGTCTTTGATAACCTTGCTCCAAAAATGCAGGGGGATGAGGTGACGATTCATACCAATGATGTCTGCAAAATTTCAAATACCTGTGATGAAAGCACCACAATGGTATGCAAATTGTTTGGTGTACTTCCCATCAAAGAAGTGTCACTTCAGGTAGTTCCGGAACAATCGGTAGTGCCGGGAGGCGAGCCAATCGGAATCTATGTGCAGACGGACGGAGTGCTTGCCATTGGAACCGGAAATGTAACGGGATTTGATGGCGTAAAGAAAGAGCCGGCAGCAAGCTTAATTAAAAGCGGAGATTATATCTGTGCGGTCAATGGAGAGGAAATTGAAACCAAAGAGCAGCTGGTGGAAAAGGTGAATCAGTATGGAGCAGATAAAATAGATTTGTATGTGAGGAGAAATGAAGAATATATTGATGTGTTTGTGACACCGGTGCTTGCCAAAGAAGGTGGCTATAAATTAGGTATCTGGGTAAGGGATGACCTTGCCGGAATCGGTACGATGACCTATGTTTCGGATGATTTATCTTATGCGGCACTTGGGCATGGTGTGAACGATGCAGACACGAGTTCATTACTGGAAATGAAGGATGGCTCTTTATATCAGACAACGATTGTAGATATCGTAAAAGGTGAGAATGGAACGCCCGGTGAGCTGACGGGAGTCATTAATTACAGAAAGGAATATTATCTCGGCAGTGTCACTTCCAATTCCGAAGTGGGAATTGCAGGAAAACTTGATGCGTTGCCGGTTTCAATGCAGGAAAACAAAAGTATTCCGGTAGGATTAAAGCAGGAAATTCAGCCGGGGGATGCAGAGATTATCTGTAATTTGAACGGAGAGCGAAAAGCATACACGATTCTGATTAATGAGGTAAATTATAGCGATACCAGGGACAAGCGAGAGATTGTCTTTACAGTCACAGATGAGGAACTTCTTTCCGCTACCGGTGGAATTGTGCAGGGAATGAGTGGCGCGCCTATCATTCAGAATGGAAAAATCATCGGTGCGGTGACACATGTTTACATTAATGATCCGACAAAAGGGTATGGGATTTTTATTGAGGAGATGCTGAATGATTAAATTGTCTGTCGGTTACACAAATTGCACAAAAAAAGTAGATTTTGTTCCAGTAATATGTTAAAATATACTATATAAGAAATTCATTTATTTAATGGAATTATTAGAAAACTTATTCACTGTAAGATAAATGATGGGAAAGGAACGGTGAGATAAATGGAATACGATGAGAAATATTTTAAGAAAAGTGCAAACAGGCTGGCAGAAATGCTATGGGTGATTTTGAACATGATACTTACAGTTGCCTATGCGATAGAAGTGACAAAAGGCGGGCGTACCGTGCCATACTTTATTGTCTTTCTGTGCCTTTGCTGGATTCCTTTTATTTTTGGTCTGATTATGTTGAAAGTTAAGGGAGGAGACTGGGCATATTATAAGGACGTTGTTGTAGTAGGATATGGTATTTTCTATACATTCGTGCTTATGACCACATACACGAACATTACCTTCACTTATGTTCTTCCTCTTATGAGTATACTGATTCTCTATAAGGACAGATATTTTGTGCTCAGGGCAGGTTCGTCTGCATTGCTCGTGCTGATTGTGTATATTGTTAAGAATATTCTGACAGGCTACAATAGTCATTCACAGATTGTTGACTATGAGATTCAGGTGGCAGTTCTTGTTTTGTGTAATATGTGTTATGTATTGTCCATCAGGCATTTGTGTAAGTCTGATGATGCCATGATGAATTCTGTAAAGGGTAATCTGGACAGGGTAGTTACCACAGTAGAGCAGGTAAAAGATGCCAGCAATTCCATCGTAGAGGGAGTTACAGTAGTTAGAGAGCTGACTGACGAAAACAAGGACAGCGCATCTTCTGTGGTACAGAATATGACAGAACTCTCTGAAAATAATACTACGTTGTATGACAAGAGCATGTCCTCTATGGATATGACTTCGAAAATCAACACACAGGTTCAGAATGTGGCAGAAAAAGTAGAAGATATGGTGGGGCTTATAGAGGAATCAATGTCTCATTCACAGACCAGTGCAAAGGAGCTGGAGGATGTGGTGGCTTCTACCAATCAGATGGCGGCTCTGTCAGAAGAAGTTGAAAATGTATTGGTAGAATTTAAAAATGAATTTGAGATGGTAAAGAGTGAGACAGGTACGATAGAGGGAATTACATCCCAGACAAACTTGCTGGCATTGAATGCTTCCATTGAGGCGGCGAGAGCCGGGGAGGCAGGAAAGGGATTTGCGGTAGTAGCGGATGAAATCAGAAACTTAAGTATGGGTACACAGAATTCTTCTAACCGTATTCTTGCAGCACTTGGACATCTGGAGGAGACTTCCGAAAAGATGACGCATTCCATTACGGAAACGCTGAAGCTTATTCAGACCACACGTGAAAAAATAGAAAAAGTCAATAGCAGTGTGACAAGTATCGCGGATGATTCTGTACAGCTGGGCAGCAATATTCAGGTGGTGGATCATGCCATGAAGGAGGTGGAGGAGTCCAACCGCAACATGGTAAATAACATGCAGCAGATTTGCGAAGTTATGGATGTTATGACAAAGAGCGTGGAAAATGCTGATTATGCAACGAAAACAATGCTCGGAAAGTATCAGGAGACTTCTGCAAATGTAGAAAGTATAGAAACCATAGTGGGAGGTCTGATAAAACAGCTTGGTACAGGTGGTTTTATGGGTATTGAGGATGTCAGAAGTGGAATGAGAATAGGACTGGCTTTAGGCAGTGAAAATGACAGTGCTTATAAAGGAGAGATTCTGGAGCAGAAAGATAATACCATGGTAGTACAGCTCAATAGGAAAATAGACAGTGCCGACATAAGCAAGCTGAGACTGAGAATAGTGGTGGACAATATTCTTTATGTATGGGAACAGGTGTCTGTTACAGGGGCAAAGAATCGCGCGGATAACAGCTATTTGCTTACGGTAGAAGGCAATCCTACTGTTTTAAACAGAAGAAAATATCCTAGAATGCCGGTATTTGACAGCTGTACGGTAAAGACTCTGGCTGACGGCAGAAGTTATGAGGGAAGAATGGTAAACATCAGTGCAGGAGGTTTTGCTTTTTCTACCCGTGATAAGGCTCTGGAGGGAATTAAAGGGCAGAATATTGAAATCACTATCCCAAATTTTAGAATACCGGAATGTAGATTGCTGGAAGGTCACGTTATCCGTATTTCAGCAACAGAAGGTCAGTACATAATAGGTTGTCGTATGCCTTTTGACAATGTTGTCATCCGTGATTATATAGCCACGCATTATGATGGAAGTACCGTTGCAATGTA
This sequence comes from Roseburia hominis, assembly GCF_021531695.1. GTDB lineage: Bacteria > Bacillota > Clostridia > Lachnospirales > Lachnospiraceae > Roseburia_D. The sequence goes on from NZ_JADYUI010000007.1 coordinate 53,413, forward strand.
ATCTAACAGATGCAAAATTAAAAAAGTCAAGTAAGTCATCACGTTTGCATTTTCCCTTAATTGATGACATTGTTAAAATATCTTAACTCAAAAATGGTTTTAATCAAAATTGAGATTGATACTTTAAGTGTGTATATGTTACAGTAATAAAAAATATGATCAGAGAGGTTCAAAGAGTGTTTTATGAAGAAATATAAGGCAATTGCGCAATAGCGATGGCTATTGCAAATAAAAAGAACATGTGATAGCCATTGCATCCTAAGTTATTGTTAGGAGGACGCATATGAGCTATGTGAATGCAGAAGATGTTTTGCCAAAGATGCTTGTTGAAGAAATTCAAAAGTATGTTGATGGTCAACTACTTTATATTCCCAGAAAGAATGGAAGTTCATTATCATGGGGAGAAAAGAATGGAACAAAAGAAAAAATGGCAGAACGCAATCAAACAATATTAAACAGATACGCTTTAGGTCAGACTGTTGCAGAATTAAGCAGGGAATTTTATTTATCTGAAAAAAGAATTCTGGGAATTATTCACGAATATGAATCCTCAAATAAAGAGAAGGATGGAGGGTTCCGGGATGAATAGAGAAAATAAGCGAAAGCAATATCAAAAAGGGTATTATAAAACGCACCCTTGCAACGAAACTTTTATATGTAAGAACTGTGGAAGATTAGTAACACCGGAAGGTGCAGGAAGTGAGCACAGAAATCATTGTCCAAATTGTCTTTACAGTTTACATGTTGATATTGAGCCGGGAGACCGTGAATCGGATTGCGGTGGACATATGGAGCCGGTATCAGTATGGGTTAGAAAGAATGGAGAATGGGCAATTATTCATAGATGTAAGATGTGTGGTTCATTCAGTTCTAATCGGGTTGCAGCAGATGATAATCCAATGAAGCTTATGTCGCTTGCAATGAAGCCTATTGCTCATCCACCTTTTCCAATTGAGAGGATAGAAGAAATGACAAAAATGATGGGTGGTGAAGGCAGTCTAAAGTAGTATTTTCTGAAAGAGTAGTGATTTTAGAGAGCATTTGTCCCTTGGGGCGAATGCTCTCTGGCAGTTAAAGAATGTATGGTGCATGGTGATGATGGAGCTGAGATGACAAGAATGTATATTCATAGATAACTGCTTGTTTGCGGTAAATTTGAAAGGAGTACAAAATGAAAGTAGAACATGTAGCAATGTATGTAAATGATCTTGAAAAGACCCGAGATTTTTTTGTGAATTATTTTAATGCTGTGGCGAATGAGGGTTACCATAATAAAACAACAGATTTTCAATCCTATTTTTTGTCTTTTGAGGATGGTGCAAGAATTGAAATAATGTATCATCCCGATATGCAGGATATGGAAAAAAGCATTCGAAGGACTGGTTTGATTCACATAGCTATTAGCGTTGGCTCTAAAGAAAAGGTTAATGAATTAACGGAAAGGTTTAGAAATGACGGTTATGAGGTGTTATCTGGTCCGAGAAATACAGGGGATGGATATTACGAAAGTTGTATTGTGGATTTTGAGAACAATCAAATAGAAATAACAATTTAAATGTAAATGCCTGTTTTTATATTATTTTGTTAGGGAGGCGAAGTGAATGAAGGATATTGTTTTACTGTTTGATACAGCCTGTATTTATGAAATAGTTATTTTGAATTATTTTTTGAAATATACTAAAGCAGAAATTGCATTTTGTTCTTTGAATGGGAAATGTATTACTTCAATGGAAGGGTATTCCATAAATGTTGATACTAAACTTTCTGAAATTGAACTCTGTAATGTGAGAAGTGTGATTGTTCCGGGCGGCAATGTCACGGATATTATGTGTGATGAAGTATATCAATTTCTTAGAAGTATAAACGAAAAGGGACGAGTAGTTGCCGGAATCTGTGCAGGAGTTGATGTATTGGATAAAGCAGGCATTTTGCAGAATATTAAGTCAACACATTCTGTGGACTTAGATGTGGTCAGGGACAATCATATAATAACAGCAAGAGCCAATGGTTATGTAGATTTTGCTATTGAGGTAGGAAAAGAACTTGAATTATTTGAAAATGAGTCTGATTTGCAAGAAACGATTGAATTTTGGAAGTATCACAAAAGCATCGGTTGAAAGCCGGTAAGAAAAAATGATTAAAGAATTGTTTGATTGGGGATTATGAACTAATACATATGGAAATTTCTATAAACGGAAAAGATACACTCTTGACTTTTCTGTCATTTTCGTTAATATATAAATAGGTTTATATAAACAATATTATATAACGTACTTTACAGTGGAGAGTTTGGTGGGGACTTTATCCAGTGTAGATACTTATTTCTCATGTAATCCATGGAAGGCATTATAAAAAAGCTAATTTCATGAGTTGAAAACACGAATGGGTTGGAAGTTGCGGAGGCAGGATATGAAGATAGAAAAGCTTAAGATGAATCAAATTAAGGATGCACTTCCATTGGTATGGGAGGTCTTCTGTAAATATGAGGCGACAGATTATCCGGAGAATGGGAAACAGGCATTCTGGGATGCAATACATGACATGGATTATCTGAATGCACTTACAGCTTATGGTGCTTTTATAGACGGAAAACTAATCGGAATGATTGCGTTAAGGAATGAAGGCTCACATATCGCACTGTTTTTTGTAGATGGGCAATATCACAGGCAGGGCATTGGAAGAAAATTGTTTGAGGCAAGCCTTACAGAAAACACGAATTCTCGGATTACGGTTCATTCATCTGAATACGCGGAAGAAATATATGCAAGGTTGGGCTTTGTCCGAAAAGGTGAAATGCAGGAAGAGGGCGGCATACGGTACATACCGATGGAACGGAGATTAAGAATGGCAACACCTATGTGAGATTATCGGAACTTGTCTCATTTACTTCAAAGATGAAGAGAAAAATTGGGACATTTCCTATAATCTCGGAAAGAAATACTGGGGAAAAGGTTATGTTACGGAAGCAATGACTGAGGTTATTAGATATGCAGTGGAAGTGCTGCATATGGAAGAATGTATTGCTGTTCATGCAGTAGAAAATCCTGCAAACATGTTATTTAAAGAGGATACAAGATGAATAGAAAAAAACTTACATCATTGATAGTCGCTATCTGTTTGGCGCTAACAGGCTGCAGCTTTTATCAGCCAACCTATAATGGCAGCAGGATTGCAAATAAGAAACAGTTTGTTTTGGAATATAGTGTGATGAATACAACAGAATCACACACATTGAAGCTGACAGAAGGAGATATGATTGAAACAGAAATTATTCGTGATGAGGGAGAGGTTTCTGTTGTAATAGGTCAGAGTGGACAGAAACCGATTTATCAGGGAAATCAGCTTTCGACCAGTACGTTTCAGTTAGTCATTGAGGAAAGCGGAACCTATCAGATTAAAGTTACCGGCAAGAAGGCAAGGGGAAGTGTGAACTTTATGGTAGTTACACCGGAATAAGGAGGAGTACATAGTGTTAAGAATTACAGAAGTTAATAATTTGGAGCAGATATATCATTATCAAAGAAAATTTCATTCGCCATATTTTTTTGTTACAGATTTTGTTGAATGGAAAAAATCATTTGAAGAGGATATTGATGGAGAGGGAAGAACTTTATTTAAAGAACTTTCTGCAAAAGCTGCATATGATGGTGATAATTTGATTGGGTTTATCCAATACGGAAAAAGTGCGTTTGGATTTAACGAGCAGGGCGAAATCTCTTTCGATGTATCTCATAATGTTATCCGAAATCTGTATTTTGACAAAGAGCGAGAGGATGCGGGCTATTTGTTGTTGAAAGAAGCGCTGGATACATTTGGAGCCGAGGAAAAAGTAAATGCTTTCTTTCATTATTTCGGAATGAGCTGTTTTGCCAGACATGGCAAGTTGTTTGAGAAACACACGCATATTGAAGAATTAATGAAAAAGAACGGATTCACAACAGAGCATGAAAATATGTACTATTCGTCTGTTCTTCAAGGAGAGGAAGCATTAGAGGTTGAAATATCACCCTATAAGCTGACAAAAGGCAATCAGCAATATTGTGATTTTATTTTGGACGGAAAGACCATCGGTGGCTGTGAGATGCATTTTATTAACGATAAAACGGCTTATCTTCGTTGGATTTTTGTTAATGATAATATCAGAGGTAAGGAGAATGGAACAAAGTGTATGCATTAAAGCATTGGCTTTATCAAAAAGGAATTACACGATTTGATACGGATACGGCTATGTCAAATCTGATTGCCCGACATTACTATGAGAAAAACGATTTTATCCGAGAGGGCATAACAAGGAGTTATTACCGGTTGTAAAAAGTGTGAACTTTATGGCAGTTACATCGGAATAAGGAGAAAATGGAAATAGGAAAAGAAAATTTCCGGTTTAACGGGAAAATAAGATTTGGAGAATAATTATATGAGTGAAATTTTTTCGGAAAAGGTACAGGAAATTATGAATGAACGGTTTGGGCATGATACATTGATTGCTCTGGCAACTGTCGATGGTAATTTTCCAAGTGTACGAACGGTAAATGCGTATTATGATAATGGAGCGTTTTATGTAATTACATATGCATTGTCAAACAAAATGAAACAGATTGAAATAAATCCTTATGTGGGAATATGTGGAGATTGGTTTACGGCACATGGAAAAGGGATAAGTTTAGGTTGGTTTTGTAAAGAAGAAAATAAGGAAATTGCGGAGAAACTAAAGAAAGTCTTTAGTGAGTGGATTGATAATGGTCACAATAATTTTGATGATGAAAATACTATTATTTTATGTGTCAAATTAACAGATGGTGTTCTATTCTCACATGGAACACGATATGATATAGATTTCACTGTTAATTGATTTCGACAGAACAAAGTTTATAGGAAAAAATAGACTTAGATTTAAAAGTATAACTTATTTCCAACGGTAGAGCTTCCGGAAAGGTTTCTCTATTCCAAAACGTAATTTGTAAAGCGGACATTCGCAATCCATTTTGCTACTTGCTTATGAACCGTTTTCACTTCATCGCGTATCAGTAGGGCTTTCACACCTACTGATACAAGTATATCCCTGTTTCTAAGAAACTTTCTGCAAAAGAAGCAGTACATAATCTTAGTTTATTGAATGTATAAATCAGAAGTCAAAATAAAGAAAAGAATGCATAGTTTTACGGAGGAGAAAGTATATGAAGTTTACATGGTTTATGCTGGCAGTGGCAATTGTTGAATTGATTGCCGTAATAATTTTACTGAAAAAGATGAAAAAGAGGCAGATAGGAAGAGAAAAGCGATTCTTAGCTTTTTTTGCTTATCTGGTGATATCATTAGTAACGATAAAATTTGCAGTTTTTCCGCCGGTGAAAGAGGTAAAAACAACAGGTTCCTACCAAACTGCAGCGGAGGATTACTGGCTTCAAACGACGCAGACAGGAACTGATGGTGAGAATCGGGAAATTCAGGTTCGTGTCTGGTATCCTGAGAATTATGATGGAGCACAACATAGTGTAAATGTGATGGTATTTTCCCATGGGTCATGTGGCACCATAGACAATAATCTGAGTCTGTATAAAGAATTGGCGAGTCATGGATACGTGGTGCTGGCAGTTGCACATGAAGGACATGCAGCAAGTATGAAAAGGGAAAATGGGAAAACAATCTCCGTAAGTAAAGATTTTCTGGATGAAATGATGCGAATCTCACCACAGGAAAATCAAGAGGAAGCTTATAAGATTTTTGAAAAGTGGATGGAAGAACGTATGTCAGATCTGAATCTTGTAATGGATGATTTTAAGGAAAAGGCTGATAACAGCGATGCTTTCTATAGCCGGATTGCGGATGCAGATGAGTTTATAGTTGCCGGGCACTCTGCCGGCGGTGCAGCGGCCTATGGAATGGCAAGAACGAGAGATGATGTTTGTGCCTGCATTGCACTGGAGTCACCATTTATGTATGACATTAAAGGGGTAGAAAATGGTAATTTTGTCTTTGACAGCTCGGATTATGATATTCCGGTTTTGAGTATTTATACGGATGCAAGTTATTCTCATTTGGGAGAGTGGCAGCAGTATAAGAATAATGCATTATTCTTAAACAGCAGTAATCCGAATTATGTCAATATTTATTATCCGGGAATCGGACATATGGGAATTTGCGACCTTTCCCTTGCGTCACCACTGTTGTCAATGATATTAGGTGGTGTATATCCTGAAGTTCCGGCAGAAGAGCAACTTACGCAATTAAATGCAGATTGTCTTGAATTTTTGGATACATATGTAGAAAATGCATCAGGTAAATAAAGAGAAGAAGGAGGATGCGATGATGAAAAAAATATTTGAGAAACATGAGACAATGCTGGTTATTGGTTTAATTATTTTATATCTGGTAATGAATTCGTTTTGCCTTAAGAATTTTGGAACTACGGATTATAGAAGTGCAATTATTAATACGTTATTCTCTGTTGCAATAATATGTCTGATTGTAAGTGCGAAGAGAACTTCCTATTATGGATTAAACGGAGTGCGTGACCTGAAAAAATATCTATATTTTTTGCCTTTATTACTCCTGGCTTCCGTGAATCTCTGGAATGGAATCCATATGGATAATACGATACAGGAAATACTATTCCATGTAATAACAATGATTAATGTTGGTTTCTTAGAAGAAATCTTGTTTCGTGGATTTTTGTTTAAAATGATGGAAAAGGATAGTCTGAAAATAGCAATGATTGTAAGTGCCCTTACTTTCGGAATCGGACACATCATAAATTTGTTTACCGGAGCAGAGTTTATTCCAACCCTTTTGCAGGTTTGCTATGCTACTTCCATAGGATTTTTATTTGTTGTGATTTTCTATAAGAGTAAATCCCTTGTGCCTTGTATCGTAACACATGCCTTAATTAACGTTCTTTCCATTTTTAATGGGGAAAATGAAAAATTTCTTTATGCAGGTTCCATATTTTTGATTATCGTACCGGCAATTTATGCAATTTATATTTGGAAAACGACGAAAGAAAACAGTGAAAGTGTGTAATGAAAGTTGTAGTACAATGGCAGCTTGCTGCAGTCAGCAGGTTTCAGAAAACTCACAGTCTGGAAGATGTGGTTACAGATATACGAATATGATATGACTGATATATCATTTATAGTTTTTACATATTACACAAAGAAGAATATAATATAGCTGTTGCGAAGAGGGTGAAAGGGAAAATGGTATATGTGTAAAGATGGAAAAATGATAAAATGCTTTTTGCCGGAGAAACAAATGTCAGAGGCATTTATCAATAGCATATTTTTGGCTCTGTCGGGAGGATTTCAGGATGCTTATACCTATAACTGCAGAAATGGCGTGTTTGCAAATGCTCAGACGGGAAACATAGTTTTAATGAGTCAGTATTTTATGCGAGGAAACTGGCAAAAGGGAATCAGTTATCTGTTGCCGGTTCTTTCCTTTGCAGTCGGTGTTTTTATTGCAGAAAATGTTCAAAATCGATTCAGGAATGCAAAAAGGTTACATTGGAGACAAGGAATATTGGGCGTTGAAATATTGATTTTGGCGTTGGTTGGATTGATTCCGAGTGCTTACAATATGATAGCTGCAATGTTGGTTTCCTTTGCATGTGCAATGCAGGTTCAGACTTTTCGCAAGGTTGAAGGATATTCTTATGCAAGTACGATGTGCATCGGTAATTTGAGAAGCGGAACGGCAGCTTTATCACGTTATGTCAGGGAACATAATGCCGAACAGTTAAAACAGGTGATATATTATTTTGGTGTAATCGCAGCCTTCGCCATAGGTGCAGGGATAGGTGGTATTTTTTCCGCAACATATGGTATTCACGTAATTTGGGGTTCCTGCATTTTGCTATGTATAAGTTTTCTCCTTATGCACTTAGAAAAATTGAAATAAAAGAACAATGATTTCATACCAGTTTTCCTATGGCTTCAGGCTATGGCAAACTGGTATTTCTATTTATCTTTCCGGCTTTCTAATATGCTGCTTTTCAATTTTTGCGCAGCAATGCTGAAAGGATGGTGCTGATCATAAACCATACAGATTTCCCGTTTTGGAATGGTTTCATGTATTTGAATGGGAACAATTTCGTGATTTTGAATTGCTTCCTGTGCCATTTGTGAAGGTATAAATGCAAGGCCTAATTCATTCTTCACAAGGGGAAGTATCTGGTCGGTTGTGGCAGCTTCTGTATCCGGAATCAGTTCTATCCCATGTGACAGGAAAAATTGATGGTAAAACTGATATGTCATAGTTTCACGACCAAGGCATATCAGAGGATAATTTTTCAATTCTGACAACGACAGTATCTGACTGCCTAATGCAGTGAAGGTTTTTCCACCGACAAGAATTTCCTGAAAGGACTTCAGCTTTATTTCTGTCAGAGGAGCTTTGGCATTGGTAGGTGTGGTGACAACTGCAAAGTCAATTTCTCCGTTTTTTACAGCTGAAACCGCTTGCGGAGTAGAGTGATTATAGATTTTCAGGCGAATTCCGGGATATGCTATATGGAATGCTTTCAAGTGGCTAAGTAAATATATGTTCAAAGCAGTTTCACTTGCTCCAATGGATATACTGCCATGTTCCAGACCAATACTTGCGGCAAGCTTCGCCTCTGCGGTACGCAGCTGTGTCATTGCAGAAGCAACATAGCTATAAAGCTGTTCGCCTTCTGGTGTAAGTCTGACACCACGGTTATTTCGGATAAAAAGTGTGCAGTGAACTTCCTGTTCCAGACAGTTCATGGCGCGGGTAATATTTGGCTGACTGTTTCCCAGTACATGTGCAGCCTTTGTAAAGCTGTTGTATTTGGAAACATAATAAAAAATCTTATAGTATTCAAAATTAACATCCATGTTGGAAACCTCTTTTTGATATATCATATTGATATTGCAAACATATCAATAATAGTTTTTACATATTTCAATGCTATTAGTATAATTGGTTTTGCTTAAAAAAACAAGTGTGTAAGAAAGTGTGAAAATATATTAAAAGGAGCATGGTTATGAGACATTTGATAGAACCAATGGATTTTACGGAGAAAGAGATACGAAATATTCTGGATTTAGCAAACCGGATAGCAACAAATCCATCGCTGTATTCCCATGTGGCAGAGGGAAAGAAACTTGCAACACTTTTCTATGAACCAAGTACCAGGACACGTCTTTCCTTTGAGTCTGCGATGCTCAGTCTTGGAGGAAAGACATTGGGATTTTCGAGTGCGGAGCAATCCAGTGCCACGAAAGGAGAAACAGTTGCAGATACAGTTCGGGTAGTGAGCTGTTATGCAGATATTATTGCAATGCGTCATCCAAAGGAAGGAGCACCGCTTCAGGCGTCTATGTATGCAAAGGTCCCGGTCATTAATGCAGGAGACGGTGGTCATAATCATCCAACACAGACATTAATTGATATGATGACAATCCGCAATCGAAAGGGAAGACTGGATCATTTGAAAGTAGGATTCTGCGGCGATTTGAAATTTGGAAGAACCGTACATTCATTGACCAAAACACTTATGAGATATGAAGGAAACGAGTTCTACTTCATATCACCGGAGGAGCTTCGCATTCCGGAATATTTGGAAAAGAAGCTGCACGGAAAGAATATTTCATACCATGAATGTGAAGAATTAGAAAGCGTGCTTCCAAAGCTGGACGTATTATATATGACAAGGGTTCAAAAAGAGCGGTTTTTCAATGAGGAAGATTATATAAGGCTTAAGGACAGGTATATTCTGACAGAAGAAAAGTTAAGCCTTGCGGATAAAAATATGCCAGTATTGCATCCGCTTCCAAGGGTAAATGAAATTGCATATGAAGTGGATGATGACCCAAGAGCTGCATATTTTGAGCAGGTACAAAATGGTGTGTATATCCGCATGGCATTAATCATGGCATTGCTTGGATTAGAAGATCCGGGGAAAGGTGAGGTGGTATTCGATGTTAAAAGTTGATGCATTGCAGAATGGAATCGTAATTGATCATATTACGGTTATAGAGATACAAAATGGAAAGGTTATCAAAAAATATAAGCCAAGGTTACCGAAAACCATTATTGATGTTGTGAAGTGTAAAAATCCACGATGTGTTACAAATGCGGAACCAAAATGCAGGCAGATATTTGAGCTGACGGAAGATGGAAAATACAGATGTAGGTATTGCGAACAGGATGCATAACAGATTTTACTTATGGAATGCATATTTAAACCGGAATTTATCTGCATTCCATATAACGGAATATCCGGCAGACAAATGGAATTGTGCTTGGATTCTGGGAAAAGTAAATACAGAGATGAGGAAAAGAAATGAATGGTTATAGTTATTTATTGGATCTTGCAATTATTTTGCTTTGTACAAAATTTTTAGGGTTATTAACAAAGCGTGTACAGATGCCGCAGGTGGTGGGAGCCCTTTTGGCAGGACTTTTGCTTGGACCGGCAGGACTTGGGATATTGAGTGAGACATCATTTATTCATGAAGTGGCTGAAATAGGTGTAATCGTGTTAATGTTTTGTGCAGGTATGGAGACGGACATCAAAGAGTTGAAAGCAAGCGGAAAAGCATCATTTGTCATTGCCTTGCTTGGTGTGCTTGTGCCACTTGCGGGCGGGTATTTCTGTGCCTTTTTTTCAACAGACCGGAAATGATAGCTTCGGATGCAAGCGCAAGCATATTCCTGCAGAATATATTTATTGGTGTAATCCTGACAGCAACATCAGTAAGTATCACGGTTGAAACGTTGAAGGAGCTTGGAAAACTGAAAACACGATCTGGAAATGCAATTCTTGGTGCAGCAATCATTGACGATATTCTTGGTATCATAGCATTGACGATTGTGACAAGTATGGCAGATTCTTCGGTTAATATTGTGGTGGTTCTTTTGAAGGTTGCAGCATTCTTTGTGTTTGCCATTGTTGTTGGTATTCTGTTTTATAAAGGATATAAAAAATGGGTGGATGGAGCCAAGAAAGAGCTGCATCGTCATACCATTGTAGCTTTTGTTTTCTGCCTTCTGATGTCTTATGTGGCAGAGGCAGTGTTCGGTGTTGCAGATATCACCGGAGCATTCATCGCAGGTTTGATTATATCTAACGTTGAGCGCTCCGAATATTTGCAAACGAAATTTGACACGGTTTCCTATATGCTTCTTTCTCCGGTATTCTTTGCAAGCATCGGACTGAAGGTTGTGCTTCCGAAAATGAATGCTGCAATCGTATGGTTTGCTGTTGTATTTACCATCACCGCAATTGTGACCAAAATTATTGGTTGCGGGCTCGGAGCAAAAATGTGTGGATATCAGAATGATCAGGCAAAACGTATTGGTATTGGGATGATTTCACGTGGTGAAGTCGCGTTAATTGTAGCGAGTAAAGGTTCTACGCTTGGATTGCTCGGAAGTGAATTTCTCGGACCGGTTATTATCGTAGTAGTAATTACAACAATTATCACACCGATACTGTTGAAGGTGGTATTCCGTTCGGAAGAAAAAACGATTGAACCTGTGAAGGCCGAAGAAGAAATCAAGAGTTACTATGAGAACGTGGAAAAAGACCGATAATGAAGTCATTTGGAAACACATAAGAAGAAATCAGCAATGTATTGTTTTTTACATGGTGGTGAGCAGAACTTCATAATAGAAATCTTAATTGATTTTTCATAAATTATCTCATTTTTATATAAAGTAATCGAATTTGAAATAAAGATACTACTGTCATATCACAGATAAGAGAAAATGTGATTACTTACTTTGTATTCGGTTCTATTATCCATAACGGAAGATTCTTTGTTATGAAAGGGCATGGAAACAGTGTTGTTCCTAATGTGCAGGAGTGGTTTTAGACTGAAAAAGTGCAATACAGTCGATATAAATTGTGGTATACTAAAAAATATATGTTGTAAAAAATGTTTGTATAGGAAAGGATGGTTTGCATGTTAAAAATCATATTGGGAAATATGGATGATGTAGTGTATAACACATCCGTATATTTTAAGAATACTTATAAGGAAGAATGGTTGACGGATGATTTTTCAAAGGAAATGATTAAGGATGTAGATAAATCAACTGTGGTAAGTTCTCGTATCATTGATAGCCCTGTTTTAGGAGCTATAACACCCAAAGAATTATCGGGAGGTCTAAAGGCATTGATCCTGATATATAAAGATGATTCTCATGTATTTAATGCTTCGAATTGTGGGGATGATTGCGCCAAGTGGTTGCTTAAGATAGGAGAGATGAAAGATGTAACCATTAATCTTAGGCATATTATGGACTTTGGTAATGGTGAGTTTGAGATTAAGATAATGAACACAGACCAGACAGTTCATAGTATGGATGAGTTCGTTGATGTAGCAGGATTGATTTTGTAAGGATATTGTTTTGAAAGAAAATAGCGCAGAAAGGAGTGAACAAATTAATGAATGAAAAAAGCAAAGATGATATTTATTATTTGTGTACAATGATAGAATTTGTGGCAAGAGAGACGAAGAATCATCGAAAAGATGTTGTAGTACATTTTTCGGAAAAAGATATTGAACATGAGTTAGAAGTTGCAGAAGTAAATCACTGTCTGAGTTTTGAACAGGTTTCGGATGAATGGATTGAACAGTATAATATACCGATGGGAGATTTTGATTCAATAAAAGAATGTAACTATACGGTACCGTCAGTTTTGGCAATTGGAAGAGTGTATCAGCAACTTGTATTAGCAACTGCAAAAGCCGGAAAAGAGGCGCAAGCAATAAAAGACGTTTTTTCTTCATTTATTAGTGATGAGATATCGGATTTCAATTCGAATGTGTATTATAGTAATCCGGATTATCTGCGTTGTTGTTATGAAGAAGGGGTTTTATTAGAGTAAAAAAGTGATTGGCAATGTGTATTTCGGTAATCGCGATTATATGGCCAAAGAAGCACTTTTCCGGCAGAATGTATATTTTATGAAGGATGAACAGGGAAATCCAATCTGGCAGGACACTTATGTGTATGCCCCAATAATGTCATGATGTTGGTAAAAATGGTGAAATTCCATGGCCGTTATATCTTGAACAACGAAACATTATAGTGGAGGAACAACCTTATGAAACATTGTGGAACACAAAAGTTAGAGACAGAGAGATTGATATTACGAAGATATGTGAAGGATGATGCAGAAGCTATGTACAAAAATTGGGCATCAGATCCTGAAGTTACTAAATTTTTAACGTGGCAGCCTCATTCAAGCCAGAAGGTAAGCCAACGTATATTAGAAGATTGGGTAAAACAATATGCAGAGGAAACTACTTATCATTGGGCTATCGTATTAAAAAATAATGGGGATGAACCGATTGGAAATATCAGCGTAGTACATATGAGAGAAGATATTTCAATGGTACATATCGGCTATTGCATCGGAAGAGCATACTGGAATCAGGGAATTACATCAGAAGCACTCAAGGCGGTTATGGATTTTTTGTTTGATGTGGTTAATGTAAATCGTATTGAAGCAAGACATGATCCAAGAAATTCAAATTCAGGGAAAGTAATGAAAAAATGTGGAATGAAATACGAGGGAACTTTGCGATGCTCTGACCGGAATAATCAGGGTGTTTGTGATGCTTGCTATTATGCATTGTTAAAATCAGAACGTTAATTTTCTTTTTAAATGATGAAGAGAAAAACTGGGACATTTCCTATAATCTCGGAAAGAAATAGGATGAGGAGAAGTGTGTATGGAAAAAGGCAGGAGAGTTTTACACGCCACAAGCGGTATCTAATATGGCGAGAAATATTAAGTAATATGGACAGGAACTTATGACTTCAACATTTAATCTTGTAAGAATGAACATGTTCTTGCATGGAATTGCACCGGAAAATCAGAAAATATAGTATTGACCGATTTATTTATATAACAATGATGATGTATGTCAAGATTGGGAATGAGGAGATGATACAATGGATGATACTATGGGTACAGCAATATTAAGTAGTTTCGATAAGTATACGGTATTTTCCTATAACGGAAAGAAAATAACATTTAGAACATGTGATAATCTTGAGAGATATACAAAAGTATTGCTTTGGGATAATGGATACTTGGAAGTTATGGCTAAATATAAACATTTGGACTATGAAATTGAGGAGTATATAGATTTGATTCCGGTTCTTGAAAGTTTATATATGGATAAAAATGAGTTTTTAAAGCCAATAAAGGAGGTGAAAATTAATTATGTCTGAAAAAGAATTAAGAGATATAGCTGAAAAAGCAAAGTTTATTGTGAAGGGTTATTCATTTTCCAAAAGAGAAGATGGTTTTATAAGTATTTTAAATTTGGAGCATCCGGATTGTGCAATGGTAATAAACGACAGATGTGAAATCATTGAAACCAATATGGATGAAATAGAGCAGAACATTGTACTTGAACTGGCAAGAAAAAATATACAATTTATGGAGGAAGATAATGCCTAAATATTATAGAGATAGGATAGCAGACCATTATTTGTATTTCACATCACAATGTATAGTTGAGGCAATGCATGTGCATGCTAGCGATAAGCATCTTACAGAATATAATTCTGCAAAATTTTTTGTAAAGGCGGATGGAACGGCGGTACTTCAAAAAAGAGGTGATTTGACAGATGGTCAAATTAAGGTAATAGAAAAATTTATAAAGGCTAATTATCTGGATATGTATAAAACATGGAAAGACTTTGGTGGTGGGGAATTTTTTGGAAATAATTAATGTTTTGCTCTTCACCAGCATAAGTGTGAGAAATTGCAAAATATTAAAAAATATATTGTATAGGAAAGGATAGTTTACATGCTAAAAATCATATTGGGAAATATGGATGATGTAGCAGGATTGATTTTGTAAGGGATATCGTTTTGAAAGAAAATAGCGCAGAAGGGGATTGGTTAAATGGAAAGAATAGAAACAGAACGACTGATATTACGTAATTTTGAAGAAAAGGATTATGATGATTTATATGAATTTCTGGCGCAAAGGAGAGAGGAACAATTCGAGGCGTATCCGGGCATTACATACGAAAACGGAAGAGAGCATTTGAAATATCGTGTGGGAAGTGATGAATTTTATGCGATAGAATTAAAAGGCTCCAGAAAAGTGATTGGCAATGTGTATTTCGGTAATCGCGATTATATGGCAAAAGAAGTCGGATATATTGTAAATAAGAATTTTCAGCGAAAGGGTTATGCTTTTGAAGCAATTCAGGCTGTATTGGAGAAAGGATTTTCAAATGGAGTGCATCGCGTGTATGCGGAATGCGACCCACGAAATGAATGTTCGTGGAAATTGTTGGAAAAGCTGGGATTTACAAAAGAAGCACTTTTCCGGCAGAATGTATATTTTGCAAAGGATGAGCAGGGAAATCCAATCTGGCAGGACACCTATGTGTATGCACGTTTGAAAGAAAATGAACTTCATGCAAAGCTGCAGAAAGGGGACGATGACATAGAAGCAGGAAATGTGCAGAATGCAGCAGGCGTACTTAAAAAGGAGAGGTGAAAAGATGGCTTTTATATTGAATGATGTTGTTCCATGGGGCAGAAATATATAGTTCAAGAAGGATTATCATGTGAAGATTTTGCCAACAGAATATGAGTTTCAAAAAGGAGCCAATAAGTTGTTGGTAATAAAAAATTAGGAGGATTGCGTTATGAAATGTAATAGTTTGGAAGAAGTAAGAGAAAATATTGACAGAATTGACAATGAAATTATTAAGCTGATTGCCGAGAGAGGAACTTATGTGGTACAGGCATCTGCATTTAAAAAGAGTGAAGATGGAGTGAAGGATCCAAATCGCGTGGAGGCTGTAATCAAAAAAGTAAGAGAAAAAGCATTGGAATATGGTGCAAATGCTGATATGGTAGAGGCTTTATATCGAGAAATGATTTCACGCTTTGTAAGCATGGAGATGGATGATTTTAAAAGAAAACATTAATAAGTCGAGGTGTTATATAAGAGGTGAAAGAGAATGAATTACAAAGAATATGGAAAACAAAATAAGGATGTGGTTATTCTCTTGCATGGTGGTGGTTTATCATGGTGGAATTATCGGGAAGAGGCAGAAATGCTTCAAAACGATTTTCATGTAATTATTCCGATATTGGATGGTCATGCAGAAAGTGATAGAGAGTTTACAACAATTGAGAATAATGCAAAAGAAGTCATTTCATTTATAGAGGAAGAATTTGGCGGTTCTGTGTTATTGATAGGCGGTTTGTCTCTTGGTGGTCAGATATTACTTGAAATACTGTCCAGGCGTGGAGACATCTGCCGGTATGCGTTCGTTGAGAGTGCCCTTGTTGTACCTTCAAGGTATACATACGCTATGATAAAGCCGGTGTTTGGAAGTTGTTATGGTTTGATTCATCATAGATGGTTTTCCAAATTGCAATTCAAATCACTTCGAATGAAGAAAGAGTTATTCAATAACTATTACCGTGATACATGTGCCATTACAAAACAAGATATGATAGCTTTTTTACAGGCAAATTCCTTATATTCTATAAAAGAGTCCATTAGGAACTGTACTGCAAAAGTAAGTGTATTTGTGGGTGAAAAAGAAAATAGTGCGATGAAAACTTCTGCAAAAATAATTCATGAGAAGTTAAAGGGAAGTTTGTTACAAATTTTTCCTAAAATGTATCATGGAGAGTTTTCGCTTAATCATGCCGGTGATTATGTGAAAGAAATCTATGCGATAGTAAAGCAGTGATCTATTTGAATATAGAAGTATAAATATAGAATGAGATGTACGCTTTATAGTATCGTTTTTTACAATACAAGAAATGTTTGAAATGCTAAGATAAATTCATCAAATAAATAAGTATTTCAAACAGCCAAAGATGTCTGTACCATAGTATAGGCATCTTTTTTTATTGTTACGAATAAAGGAGGTTTCATCATGGAAAGTCGTATTGAAGAGCATCCGATTCTGGGTGTACAAGAAAAAGGAAGAATCGTTAAATTTACTTATAACGGAAAAGAAATGGAAGGCTATGAGGGAGAACCGATTGCAGCGACCTTAAAAGCAGCAGGAGTCATGGTACATCGCTATACAAAGAAAGAACATAAACCAAGAGGAATCTTTTGTGCAATCGGAAGATGTACCGATTGTGTTATGGTAGTCGATGGACAGCCGAATGTCAGAACCTGTATTACCCCATTAAAAGAGGGCATGAAAGTGGAAACACAGTATGGAGTTTCTGCTGAGCCTTTTGACAAACAGTAGGATAGGAGGAAAAGAAAAATGAAAAGATATGACTTAATCATTGTTGGAGCAGGCCCTTCCGGTTTGTCAGCAGCCGTTGAGGCAGCAAAAAGAGGACTTAAGGTTGTCGTATTTGATGAAAATGAAAAACCGGGCGGTCAGCTTTTTAAACAGATTCATAAGTTTTTTGGCTCCAAAGAGCATAAAGCAAAAATCAGGGGATTTAAAATCGGAGAAGAATTATTAAACGAAGCCAATGATACAGGCGTGGAAGTTGTGTTAAATGCAACGGTTATAGGACTTTATCAGGATAAAGAAATTGTGGTAAAAATCGGGGATGAAGTAAAACATTTTAAAGGTGATTCCATTATTGTTGCAACCGGAGCCTCCGAAAATATGGTTACTTTTGACGGATGGACCCTGCCGGGTGTTATTGGTGCCGGAGCGGCTCAGACAATGATGAACCTTCATGGAATCAAACCGGGCAAAAAGATTTTAATGTTAGGTTCCGGAAATGTAGGACTTGTTGTAAGCTTCCAGCTGATGCAGTGTGGCTGTGAAGTGGTTGCTTTGGTAGATGCAGCACCAAGAATCGGCGGATATGGAGTGCATGCAGCGAAAGTTGCAAGAACCGGCGTACCATTCTATCTTTCCCATACGATCGTAAAAGCCGAGGGAGAGGAATGCGTTACCGGTGTTACAATCGCGGAGGTTGATGATAAGTTCCAGTTTATTCCGGGCACAGAAAAACATTTTGACGTTGATACGATTTGTGTTGCAGTCGGTCTTTCTCCGATGTCACAGCTTTTAAAGATGGCAGGCTGCGAGATGGAGGATAATCCAAAGAAAGGCGGCCAGGTTCCAATCTGTGACCAGTATGGTGAAACCTCGATTAAAGGAATTTTTGTTGCCGGTGATGTTTCCGGTATAGAGGAAGCAAGTTCAGCCATGATCGAGGGAAGAATTGCAGGGATTTGTGCTTCTTATTATCTGGGATTTATTGAAAAAGAAGAACTGGATAAAAAATACGAAGAACTGACCAATGCATTGGAAGGTTTGCGCCAGGGTATGTTTGCACCGAAGAACCGTGGTAAGTTGATTGAAAAGACAGAAGAAGGAATTGATGTTTCCATGAATCTGTTGGAAAAGGGATATCTGACGGATGAAGAAGTAGAAAAATATCCGGGTGTTACACATGCAAAGGGAATTCATCCTGTCATGGAATGTTCCCAGAATATCCCGTGTAATCCTTGTCAGGATGCATGTCCAAAGCACTGTATTAAGATCGGAAAGAACATTACAGCACTTCCGGCAGTGGATGAGAGCGTAGAATGTGTCGGCTGTGGAATGTGTGTTGCCTCCTGTTCCGGTCAGGCAATTTTCTTAATCAATGAAAATTTTGAGCCGGGTTATGCAACGGTAACTCTTCCTTATGAAATGCTCCCACTTCCGAAAAAGGGAGACAAGGGAATGGGCTTAAGCAGAAGCGGAAAAGAAATCTGTGAAGCAGAAGTCGTAGAAGTAAGAACTTCACCGGCATTTGACCATACAAATCTTTTAACCATAAAGGTTCCGGCAGACATGGTGATGAAAGCAAGATTTTATAAGGGAAAGGAGCAGTAACATGAGTGAAGTAAATGATAGATCAAGAGATATCGGACCATTTGTTCCGGCAGAAGATGATGATATGATTATCTGCCGCTGTGAGGAAATTACAAAAGGCGAAATCAGAAAAGCGGTACATGAAGGAATGTATACCTTAAATGAGGTAAGAAGATTTTTAAGAACCGGCATGGGATTATGTCAGGGACAGACCTGTGGGAAATTAGTAAAAAGTATTATAGCAAGAGAGCTTAAGGTGTCTCCGGCAGAAATAGAGCCGGCAACTTCAAGAGCACCGATGCGGCCGATAGAAATGAAAATATTTGCAAAAGAAGCAAAGGAGGTGGAGTGATATGAGTAAATGTGCAGAGGTAGTAATTATTGGCGGTGGTGTCATTGGCTGTGCAGCAGCATACTATTTGGCAAAAGAAGGCGTATCCGTCATTGTTTTGGAAAAAACCGATAATATCGGAAATGGTGCTTCCAGCAGAAATGGTGGAGGGGTTCGTCAGTCCGGACGTGACCCAAGAGAACTTCCGCTTGCCATGTATGGAATTAGAAATTTGTGGCCGACACTTTCTGAGGAACTCGGGGTTAATGTAGAGTATCATAAGGAAGGGAACCTGCGTCTTGGAAAAACAGAACATCATATGGAAATTTTACAGGGATTAACCGACCGGGCAACGGCATGTGGACTGGATGTGCGTATGATTGACGGAAAAGAAGTGCGTGAAATCAATCCGTATTTAAGTGATGAAGTAATCGGTGCAAGCTGGTGTCCGACGGACGGACATGCAAATCCGTTAAAAACAACGCTTGGATTCTATAAAAGAGCGAGAGAGCTTGGTGCAAAATTTTATTCCGGTGAAACGGTTCTTGAAATTAAAAAGATAAAAGGAAAAGCAAGACAGGTTATAACAGATCATGACATTTACGAGGGAGAACATATCATTCTTGCCTGCGGATATGAGAGCCGTGCGATTGCAGCAACGGTAGGAATTGATATCCCGATGCGAAAAGAACTGATTGAAGCTCTGGTAACGGAAGCAGAACCAAAAATGTTTGCCCAGATGCTTGGAACAGCAGACGCAGATTTTTACGGACATCAGACAGAGCACGGATCCTTTGTCTTTGGCGGAGCGAGCGGTATGGAAGATGTCAACAAAGACAATGGAATGCAGGCAACTTCAAGCCTTACAGCACCTTGTATCTGCCGCGGTATTATGAAATACATTCCAAAACTTGCTGATGCAAAAATCGTAAGAACATGGGGCGGTTATGAGGATATCTGTACGGATGGAGTACCGGTTATCAGTAAAATAGATGAAGTACCCGGACTTATCATAGCATGTGCTTTTACCGGACACGGATTTGGAATTGCTCCGACAGTAGGACTTTTATTATCGCAACTTGCCATGGAAAAGGAAACCGTTTTGGATCTTAGTGCATTACGTTATGACAGATTCAAGGCAGTTATATAAAGAATAGAACTGGAAAACAAAAATGAAGTATGCTATCATGCAAAGGAGATTGGATTATGGATACAAAAATTAAATTCTTATATTTAAGTGAACCTGATATGATAAAAGCAGGTGTTAAAGATATGGATAGTTGCGTGGAGGCAATGGAAGACCTGCTTCTTACCTTAAATAAAGGGGATTATGTGATGGGTGGCAAAAATCATAATTCCCACGGATGTATGGTTACATTCCCGGATAATCCACAGTTTCCGGGAATGCCAAAGAATGCGGATGACCGTCGCTTTATGGCAATGCCGGCATATCTTGGCGGAAGATACCAGATGGCAGGAATGAAATGGTATGGTTCTAATATTGAAAATAAGGAAAAAGGACTGCCTCGTTCCATTCTTATGATGATGTTAAATGATAAAGATACCGGAGCACCACTTGCTCTTATGTCAGCAAATCTGTTAAGTTCTTACCGTACCGGTGGAATTCCTGGCGTAGGAGCAAAGTATCTTGCAAGAAAAGATGCAAAGACGGTTGCAATCATTGGACCTGGTGTTATGGGAAAAACATCTCTTAGTGCTTTTGTAAGTGTAAGACCGGGAATCGATACGGTAAAAATCAAAGGACGCGGCAAACGTTCTTTAGATTCTTTTGTAAAATTTGTAAAAGAAGAGTGTCCGCAGATTAAAAATATCGAAATCTGTGATACAATAGAAGATGCTGTTCGTGACAGTGATATTATCAGTTTTACGACAACGGTTGGAAATAAAGAGTCAGAGTTCCCTTATATCGATGAATCCTGGGTGAAAAAGGGTGCTTTAATCAGTATGCCTTCCGCAGCCAGATTTGAAGAAGATTTTATTGTAAAACGTTGTAAAAAAGTTGTAGATAATTACAAATTATATGAAGCGTGGGAAGAAGAATATCCATATCCGAGCTATGACCAGCTTCAGATTATCGGTACAAAGTTTACCGATTTAAAACATGAAGGAAAAATTAAAAGAGAAGATATTGTTGACATTGCCGATATCATTACCGGAAAATGTGCCGGAAGAGAAAATGATGACGAAATCATTATTTATTCCGTAGGTGGTATGCCGGTTGAAGACATTGCATGGGGCGGTACCGTATACCGGAATGCATTAAAGAATGGTATCGGCGTGGAACTGCCATTGTGGGATACTCCTGAAATGGCATAACAGGCAGCAGTGTTCATGAGTAAGTAGTGAAGCGGATTGCGAAGATCTGTTTCTATAATCTTGTATTTTGGAATAGAGGCTGCCTGTAAAAAGGAGCCGAATATTCATGAAAAACAAGAAAATAAAGACAATTACTCCGGTACAGCCTTATCTTGCCCTTAGGACAGAGGATTACAAGAAGCTGATTACGGAGACACTTGGGATTTCGCACTTTTACGAATTTACCGTAAAAGAAGGAGAACAGGTGAAAGTGCAGGCGGTTCCGGATGGAAGCGTGGATTTACTGTTTGGAATTGGAACAAAAGATGTTCATACCTATATCAGCGGTACGGTATTTCATGTGAAAAAGTGGCCAATCGAGCCGGGAAGAGTTTATTTTGGTGTGCGTTTTCAGCCGGGGAAGTGCATTCTTCCACGAGATTTATCCATTCAGGATATTATCAACGATGATTTGGAAATTGATGGAAACTGTTATGGAAAAAGTCTTGCGGAAGAGATTGCAGAGGCAAAGAACATGAAAGAGCGCGCAGAGATTTTTGTAAGACGTTATGTGGACGGATATGTAGTTGAAAATGAACAAGATGCTGCCGGCAGACTGGAAGAATACATTAGAAATCGGATTTATGAAAGTAAAGGAAATATCAGTATTGGCGCATTGGCAGAAGAAACCGGGTATTCCGAATGTTATATCCGCCGCATATTTGGAAAAATACATGGAATTTCGCCAAAAGTATTTGAAAAGTTCGTGCGTTTTCAGAATACCTTGAATATTATGGAAAAAGAAAAGATTGGATTAGAGGAGCTTGCAGTGGAATGTGGTTACTATGATCAGTCTCATATGATTAAGGATTTTAAGAATTTTTCAGGGGTGACACCGGAAGCCTATCTGAATTTGATTTCAGAAAAACAAAAGTAAATTGACGAGTAGCGGTGTGAAGAAAAGGAGCGAGGAATATGAGTTTATCTAAAATTGAAATCATTACCAATATGTCAAAACTTACCAAATTAAAAAAAGCTTTAAGTGATGCCGGAGTTACCGGGATGACAGTGATTCAGGTTTTAGGATGCGGTATTGAAAAAGGAGCATTTGAATATGCGTTAGATGAAAACGAAGAGATGGAACTTTTGCCGAAACAGCAGATTAATCTTGTTGTAAAGACAGAAGATGTTCCAAGAATCGTAGAGCTTGTAAAGCAGGAATTATATACCGGACATATCGGGGATGGAAAGATTTTTGTATACAAGATCGATAATGCAATCCGTGTAAGAACCGGAGATGAAGGCTTAGATGCACTTTCACACTAGAAAAGGAGGTACTTGCTATGGAAGAAAAGAAACTTGGACTTAGAAGTGTAGTATCGGTATCGGTCGGTCTTGTCATTGCCACGAGTTGTCTTGTTTCGTTGGGACAGGGTGCGGGAACCATTGGTGTCGTATTTATTGGAGCTATGATTATCGCCTGCCTTCTTAATATGACAACGGTTGCTTCCTTATCAGAGTTAAATGCGCTGATGCCGAATACGACTGGTGGGCTGGCACAGTATACGCTTGCCAGTATGGGACCGTTTCCTACAATCATTTCCATGGTAGGCGGATATTTAATCTGTAATATCTTATCCTCCGGTGTTGAGGCATCTATTTTTTCTTATGCGATGGCACAAACCTTTGATCTGCCGATTCCGAGTATTGGTTATACACTTATTATGACTGTGATTGTTATGATCGCAAATTTATATGGAGTGGACATGTTTGCAAAAATCCAGGATTTGGTTGCATTTCTTCTGGTTGGTTCCATGCTTGTAATGGGTATCATCGGAACGTTTAAGCTTGGAACAGGAACCGTGGTAAATCAGCCGATGAATATGGCAGGCAGCTTTTCCGATGTGGTTTCTATGACAGCAGTTGCATTCTGGTTATTTATTGGGGCAGAGTATGTCATTCCGATTTCAAAAGATGTAAAAAATGCCAAAAGAAATGTACCGCTTGGGATGATGATAGGTCTTGCTTTGATTTGTCTGGTGCAGTCTATTATGGTTCTTGGCTTTCATAATTATACGCCGTGGGAGGAACTCGCAAATTCACCGGCACCACATTTATTGTATGGTATGAATTTACTTGGAAAACCGGGAAAACTCTGGATGACATTAGTGGCAGCACTTGCCGTCATCAGTACACAGAATTCTACGGTAAACGGTCTTTCGAGTATTTGTCAGGGAATGGCAAAGATGAATATGTTACCGCAGGCATTTGCGAAAACCAATAAGCGTAATGTTCCATATTTTGGTGTTATTTTTGTCAGTGTGTTTATTTTTGTATTTGCAGTACTCAGTAACAATTCTTCCGATGCAATTTCCTTCCTCATTCTGGTAGGCTCGGTATTCTGGATGATTTCTTACATATTGGCACATATTGATGTATTGATTTTAAGAAAACGCTTACCAAAAGCACCGCGCTCCTTTAAGAGTCCGGGAGGACCAATCCTTCCGATTATCGGAATTGCCGGAACGGTATATATGATTTTGAATATTTCGTCGGATCCGACAGAACGTCTTGCCATCTGGCTTATGACAGGGATTACCTTCCTGATCCTTGGCATTTATTCTTTCTTCTGGATTAAGTATAAGATGAAGATGCCGGTATTTAAGAGTGTGCCGGTAGAAAAAGTAATGGCAATGGAAAATGAAATGTATTATACGATCCGAAAAAAACGTGGAATCTGGAGATAATAAGTACTCCGCCGGTTGGATGCTGGCGGAGTATTTGTTATAACGGATTTGGATGTTAAAAGGTCGCAAACTGATTTTGTTTTTATATTACACAAAGATGTAATTTGTCATTTGTTCCGAATTACATCTTTGTGCAATATAACAGATTAAATTTTTTTGCGACCTTTTGACACCCGAATCTATATTAAAAAAGAACGGTAGGATTAAAAAAATGTCTCTTTATCTTCTTGACATCTTATGTTATATTGAAATATACCATATAAACAATCAATTGAGGATAAGCTATGATAGATAAGATTGATTCTAACTATACGTATCAGAATTACGGGAAAATCACAAAAACCGGTGCAGCTGATAAGAGTGCATTTGAGGATATCCGTAAGAACTATGAAAAAAATGGTGTTATATACGAAAGAGAAGAGAAAAAGTCTGCCACAAAAAGACAGGAAAAAATACCAAAGCAGGAAAGTGCAAAAGAAAGCAGGGAAAAGTCTGATTATGTGTTTACTTTTGAGCAGTTAAAAGAGGCGGTTCGCTCTGCAATTGCTTTCTTAAAAGAAACGTGGCGGATGATTTGGGAAGACACGCCGAAAGAGGAAGAAGCAGAGGATGCACTGGCAGAGCAGCAAGAAACCTGGGAACAGACGAAAGCACAGAGGATGGAGGAAATTACTCCAAAAGAAGCAGCACCGCAGGAGTCAGAAGTAAATAAAGTGTTGAAAAGCCATGATTTGAAAGCACTGAATGCACTGATTACCAATAATGGGCGGATCAAACCGGCAAGAAATTCAAATTTGCTTACTACCTATGATAAAAGAGGAAGAATCGTTCAGATTGAATCGGGAACCAGAGAGCGAATTTTACACGGGGACAGAAATTTTATCAAACAGTGAAAATAGTGTAGAGAAGGTTTTTAGTCAGAGATAGGAGGCAGTATGAAAGAAATATATAAAAAAGCGATTGTTAATGTTATTTTTTCGATTGTTGTAATGGTACTTATTTTTCTTTTGGTACCGAGAGTATGGAAATATTTTTTACCGTTTTTGTTTGCGTGGTTAATTGCAGCCTGTGCATCACCCATTGTACACTTTTTGGAAAAGAAAATTAAATTAAAACGGAAGATGGGGTCTGTTATTGTAATTGTAGCGGTCATTGCGCTTATTGTACTGCTTATGTACTTAGCACTTTCTACTCTGTTCGGGCAGTTGGTCGGATGGCTTGGAAGCCTGCCGGATCTGTTCGTACAATTAAGTGATGTGATGGACGAAGTCGTAAAGACACTGGTATCACTTGGCATTTTGAAAAATACGAATTTTGAAGGACTGTTACAGGAGTTTGGGGCAAAAATTTTATCTGCACTGTCTACCATAGCAGAAGGAGGCAGTCAGTCGGTGATTTCCTTTATTGGTGGTGCAACCAAGCAGATTCCGCTTTTTTTGATTGGTTTGTTTGTATGTCTTTTATCTGCTTACTTTTTTGTGGCAGAAAAGGGAGAAGAAGAAGAGAGTATCAAAAAACTGATTCCGCTATCCGTTCAGAACAAATGGAAAATTTTAACAGACAGTATGAAACAGGCATTTGGCGGCTATATGAAAGCACAGGTGAAGATTGAAGTATGGATTTATCTGGTACTTGTCTTAGGACTGTTTATTTTACAGGTAGATTATGCACTTCTTATTGCACTCCTTATTGCTTTCCTTGATTTCTTACCATTGTTTGGCGCGGGAATTGTTATGATTCCGTGGGCAGTTGTGGAAATCTTTTGTAAAAATTATAAGTTGGCGGTTGGTCTGGTGATTATCTGGGGTCTGACACAGATTTTGCGTCAGATGCTACAGCCGAAATATGTTGGGGAGTCGGTTGGTATAAAACCATTGCCGACACTGATTTTATTATATACAGGATATTGCATCGCGGGTATGTGGGGATTAATTCTTGCAATTCCAATTGGCTATGTCCTGATCAATCTTTACAAAGCAGGATTGTTTGATGGAATTCTTAACAGTTTAAAGATATTGGTGAATGGATTTAACGAATACCGAAGAATAGAGGACGGAGAAGAAGAAAAACATGAAGAAATTAACTGACGGAATGTATCGGACAGGACAGATACTTGAAATTATCATGGGATTTTTTGTGTTGGCAGCAGTTGTAATAGGAGCTGTGAAGCTGGTTCCGGAATTTTTGCTTTTATGGCAGGAACAGATGAATACGGAGCTGTTTTTAGAATTTTTGGAAATGATACTGAATCTGGTCATTGGAATTGAGTTTTTAAAAATGTTGCTGCGACCGAATACGGATATGATCTTAGAAGTGCTTGTGTTCGTCATTGCAAGGCATATGGTGGTCAGAACAACGACATCCTGGGAAGATTTCCTTTCGGTAACCAGTGTCCTGGCACTGTTACTGGTTCAGAAATATTTAGATAAGCAAAAAGGCGATACCCAAGAAGCAAAAAACATAGAATCGAAAACAAAATAGCAGTAAAAAGGAAGACAGACAGAAGTTGCCGACAAAATTCGACAAATTCTGTCTGTACTTTTTTAAATGTATAAAGTAAAATAGACTAAAATCCTATTAAATAGACAAAAAAAGTAGGAAAAGTAGTAATTTGTTGAAAATGTTGTCGCAAAATGGTGAAACATTTTTGTTGAATGAGAGACAGTGGTTTATTATAATACAATTTATGAGATTTTCTTATCAAAAACAGCAGGAGGGGCTAAAATGGAGAAGCTGAAAATAGCAATTGCAGATGATAATGAGAAAATGTTACGATTATTAGGAAGAATAGTAGAAAGCGACGAAGAATTAAATGTCGTAGGAACTGCGAAAGATGGAGAAGAAGCATACGATATGATAAAAACAAAACAGCCGGATGTCGTTTTATTAGATATCGTTATGCCAAAATTAGACGGACTGGGTGTGATGGATAAGGTAAATCGGGATACAACACTGAAAAAAAGACCTGCATTTATTATGATCAGCGCAATTGGACAGGAAAAAATTACAGAAGATGCCTTTAATCTTGGGGCAGATTACTATATTATGAAACCATTCGACAATGAGATGGTAATAAACCGGATAAAAAACTTAAGGGATAAGAATAGAAAGGGCGTGGAAATTAAAAAAGTTAATGCATATGAGAAAAAGGAAGATTACACCGAACGGAATTTGGAAGCGGACGTTACAAATATCATTCATGAAATAGGGGTGCCGGCGCATATCAAGGGTTATCAGTACTTAAGAGAAGCCATTATTATGTCGGTCAATGATATTGAAATGTTAAATTCCATTACAAAAATCCTCTATCCGACAATTGCAAAAAAGTATCAGACAACACCAAGCCGGGTGGAACGTGCGATTCGTCATGCAATTGAAGTCGCATGGAGCAGAGGAAAGATGGACACGATTGATGAACTTTTCGGATATACTATTAATAATGGAAAGGGGAAGCCGACAAATTCAGAATTTATCGCATTGATTGCGGACAAGATACGGTTAGAATATAAAGTAAATCATTCTTAACAATACGAAGGTGGCAGGGATAACCATAGAAACGCGTGACATTTCTTCGGAAAATTCTTTTAAACAGCAATGAAATCAGTTATAATAAAAAAAGAGTTTTGCCGAAGAAATGGAGGGTTTTTATGGTTAAAATTTTATTTGCTGCTTCAGAGGCAGTTCCATTTATTAAAACAGGCGGGTTGGCAGATGTTGTGGGTTCTCTGCCGAAATATCTGAATAAAGATGAATATGATGTGCGTATTATTTTACCAAAATATACATGTATGGATGAGAATTTAAAGAAAATGCTGCGTTTTCATTCCCATTTCTATGTTTCTTTGGGGTGGCGTAAGCAATATGCAGGAATTTTAGTCGTGCAGTATGAAAATATTATCTATTATTTTATCGATAATGAATATTATTTTTCCGGAGACAAGCCTTATAACAATATTTATGAGGATGTGGAAAAATTTGCATTCTTTTCTAAGGCAGTGTTAGATGCATTGCCGTTACTGGATTTCTGCCCGGATATCATTCATTGTCATGACTGGCAGACGGGATTGATTCCGACTTATCTTAAGAACTATCACAATAAGAGTCCTTTTTATCAGAATATTAAAACAGTTTTTACGATACACAATATGAAGTTTCAGGGACGCTGGAAATTAAATGCTGTTATGGATGTGACCGGATTACCAAAACGGCTGTTTATGCCGGATACCCTGGAATCCTATGGGGAAGCGAACTGCTTAAAAGGTGGTATTTTATATGCGGATATTGTTACTACGGTGAGTCCGACTTATGCCAAAGAGATTCAGACCCGTGAGGGAGGAGAAGGGCTGGACGGACTGATGTGCCGGAGAAAAGAAAATCTCTACGGAATTTTAAATGGGATTGATTATGAAGTGTATAATCCGAAAACAGACCCGCATATGGCAAAGCATTTTGAAACGTTAGATTTCGTTCCCGGGAAAAAGGCAAATAAGCTTGCATTGCAAAGACTGCTCCATTTGCCGGAGGATGAAAATACATTTCTTATCAGTATTGTATCAAGGCTGACGGAGCAAAAGGGATTTGACCTTGTTGCATATTATATGGATGCGATACTAAGTAAGGATAAGGTACAGTTTGCAGTTCTTGGAAGCGGAGAAGAAAAATACGAAAAGATGTTTTATTATTTTTCAGACAAGTATCCGGATAAAATTGAAGTATGTACGAACTTTTCGGAGGCACTTGCCCATAAAATGTATGCCTCCAGCGATGCCTTTTTAATGCCATCTTTGTTTGAACCGTGTGGATTAAGCCAGCTTATGGCAATGCGGTATGGAACAATCCCGATGGTTCGGGAGACAGGAGGATTAAAAGACACCGTAGAGGCTTACAATGAATATGAAAAGACCGGAACGGGATTTTCATTTCGCAATTATAATTTTGATATCGGGGAAATGCCGAATATGATTCATTATGCCATGCATGTTTATTATGATGACAGAAAAAGCTGGAATGATATGGCAATCCGTTGTATGCAAAAGAACTATTCCTGGGATAATTCTGCAAAAGAATATGAAAAAATTTATGACCGCTTACTGAAAAAATAGAATAAAATCATTGACCTTATTAAAATAGGACAACATTCTGACTTCTGGAAAAGTAATAGACATGGTCGGATAAAAGTTCTTCCGGACTTACCTGGGTTTCATTAACATCCTGTACCATCTGTGAGAGCTCAGAATAAGAGGTGTTATCACTTGCAGGAATTAAAATGACTTCATGGATACTGCTTGGGAGAATATAAAAATCAGAATCGAACTGCTTCGCAATATCTTCTAAAAGATGCTCATAAAGGACGCAGCTTGCACCATACAGTTTGCTTTGATTTGTTAAGACATACATCGGACAAAGGGATGGTTCGTCCATATGACCCGCTTCTAATTGGGGATTCTCTGATTTTAACATTTCAGAAAGAAGTTCGTTCATGTTTTTTAACTGGTAAGGAAGCAATTTTTCGGTATTTTCTTTTGCCTGAAGGAAAAGCTGGTGCTTTGAGATGTTCCAGAAATGAAGATGTTCATTGCGGATAAGAATCGTAGCATTGCCGGTGATGGAAGTAGTAAGCAGACAATAAAATACGATTGCAAGGTCAAATTTGCGGTAATGAGGAATACCGGAGAGTAACGATTTGTTTGCTTCATAGTTGACGAGCTTGTAGGCTATTTTATCTCTGACATTCTGATAGTTGGTATAAAAAGCAGTATTGATTTTCCCACAGGGGCGTGTATTATAATAGGTGTTTAAAATGGAATCTAAGATGTCAGGAAATGTAGTGCCGTCACAATAGATATCATAGTAATAATTGAGATAGAGCGTGGGTGAGATGTTGGTCTCGTTTTCCAAAATAATAAGTCCGTCTAAAGAAACGGCATTATTTTTTAAGACGGGTTCAATGGATAATGAGGCATTTGGAAGCCGTTCCTGTAACCCGCTTAAAATCTGTTGTTTGAAATTGTCATAGTTCATATAAGTCCTCCTGAATAAATAATTCACCCTGGTGTAGAGCGTGAGAACAATGTAGCATAATTTTTTTCCCGGTTCAATGAAAAAAGTATAAAAAAAATCTAATATAAGTTTAAACTTTAGTAAGGAGATCAGAATGGAATCGTATATTTTATATATTATCATGGGGATCATAGGATTTTTCATTGCATTTTTAGTGCTTCGCATTATTTTGCAGATGATTTTTATTAAACAGTGTCCACAGTGCAATAAAACGGTCTCTTTGGCGAAGTCACATATATGTCCGAGATGTGGGTATGATTTTCATGCAAACAGGGATCCGAAGTTTCGGTTGACCGTAACCTTTTTAGTCATTGCAATTTTAGGAATTGGAGCATTTGATGTTTATTCTTTCATTCAAAAGAGCGAAGCGTATGAGATGGCAAATCCTTATATCAATGTTGGAAGTATTACAAGAGATGATTCAGAAATAACTTCTACGGAGGAAGCGACAGAGCAACCTGCTACAGAACAGCAGGTGACAGAGCAGGCAGTGCCGGAACAACCGGCAGCAGAACAACCGGAAGCGGAACAGCCGGCGGCAGAAGCAGAACCGAATCCTATGTAAGACAACGAAGAACAACGAAAAAAAGAGCGCCCGGCGCTCTTTTTGAAGTTTCGTAGTTATTATTGTTCTTCTGTTGTTTTTAATTTGATTTGCTTTAATTCATCAAATACTGCCGGATTTAAGACCTTGATATAAGTACCCTTCATACCGGAAGAACGGGATTCGATGATACCGGCACTTTCGAATTTACGAAGTGCATTTACAATTACGGAACGGGTAATACCTACACGATCTGCA
Organism: Roseburia hominis; assembly: GCF_021531695.1. Taxonomy (GTDB): domain Bacteria; phylum Bacillota; class Clostridia; order Lachnospirales; family Lachnospiraceae; genus Roseburia_D. The sequence goes on from NZ_JADYUI010000007.1 coordinate 84,479, forward strand.
ATGCGGCTGGCAACCAGAATGCCTTCATCGCCCTGCAATTCATCAAAAATATGGATAATTGCTTCTAATTCAGAGAAAGAAAGTGTATGAATTGCAGATTTTACATTCTGAATGCTTCTTTCTTCATCTTCATTTTCTTCGTATACGGAACGCATCATTTCGAGACCTACTACAGTAGAGCCATATTCACAAAGGATGATGTCATCGATATCATACTGTTCCTTGTTACGATAAATAAATAAAGTACCAAATCTTTTCTCTGCGATATCAATCGGAACGATAACTGCAGAGTAGCGGTTAATATCTGATTCAAAACCTAAAGTTTCCAGGTTTACATTTTCTTTGGTAGATAAAATGCCTAAAAGACGTTCGTTTAAGAGAGGATCAATGAACCCGCCAATATCGTCCACAATCAACTCTTTGATTTCGTCAATTCCTGCACACTGACTTGCTCCTAATATCTTCCCCTTTTTGCTGATGACAAGAATATTGGAACTAAGAATATCTGTCATAACTTTACAGATGTCATTAAACAAAACCTTAGAAGAATTATTGTTGTGCAAAAAGCTGTTAATCTTCCGCGTTTTGTCAAGCAATTGTATGCTCATATACTGCCTCCTTTATTTAAAAATCACTGTCGAATTATTAAATATTAGCATAAATTAGCAAAATAATCAAGGTTCAGAGGAATATTGTTGAAAAAAAGGCAGATACCATATCATAGTATCTGCCAAAAAGCTGGAAATCGGACTCGAACCGACGACCTGCTGATTACGAATCAGCTGCTCTACCAACTGAGCCATTCCAGCGTGTCACTCGCATGCGACAATTAATATTATATATAAAAATAAAAAAGAATGCAATTGTTTTTTGAAAAAAGTTGTTCTTTTTTTTAGAAATTGCTATAATGCTATCAGAAATGTGTGGGCTTTTCTGTGAAGCCGGAAAGAACATGGGAGAGAGAAAGGGTATTAGAATGACGAAAGACAGCAGAAGAGAGAGCGTGGAGCAGGAAGGCATGGAAAGAGATATGCAACCGGAAATCAGGGAATTTGTTTCACGAGAAGCTTCTAACAAGAAAGAAAATAAACAAAGTAATAGAAAAAGAAGCAGTACTGACAATAGAAGGAAAACAAACAGGGGAAAAGGAAGTCATGTAAGAAGACAGAAAAGAAATTCGGAAGAACAGACGGTTGTAATCGCAGGCTTTATTCTTATGATGATTTTGTTTCTTGTAATAGGAGTACTTGCCTGTAAAGTAAAGCTTACTATTGTATGCCTTATGGCAGTATTAGAGTTTGTACTGGCACGATGCCTGTATCCTCTGCCAATTTGGATTCATCTTGTGGTGCTTGCAGCACAGATTGTTGCAGGAGTATTTGCCGGACAGGCATTATTTGCAATTTTAGCCGCTTTGGTATATCTGGTTGCAGTTATTTTGCTCTGTTACCGGAAAAGAAGTTAATACATGGTGATACAGGAAGTCCCCCACCTACTTTTCTATAACTCAGAGGTGGGGGACTGCTTGTATGGTTCCAATGTTCGCGGAGAGAGAATTATGTTCAATTTGTTTTTTGCGGTGTAATACCACCGGTAAGTTCGCGAAGCTCTTTTAAAAGAGTTTCGGTGAGAGATTTATCGTCTTTTGCAGCCTGACTTTGTAAAATTTCTTTAATCATGCTGATACGACGACTTTTTACATTGTAGCAAATCATCATGTTAACCGCCTCCTATATCATTCATACATATTTTATATTTTAAATAGTAATAGTTTATGGAGAAAGTATCTTTTTATAACTGTATTATATCAAATTTTTGTGAAAAATACAATAAAAACAGCTGAAAAACAATGAATTGTTATACAATATTCTAATAAATAAAACATTATCTATAAATTTATCGTGGAAATGGCAGGAACTATTTCTCATAGATCACAAATGGAGGCTTTTTATGGATCAACAAATGGAAGAAAAGGAAAAAAAATATTTTTTAGATACCGAAGTTAAAATACAAAAGCAGATGGAAACTCTGCAGGGTGTCATTGAAAAAGGCAAAGCGGATGTACAAAAGCAAAAGGAATTTGTCTGGGAAAATGTGACGGATATGGATGAGGAGGAAGTCTTAGAAAATAAGCAGTCATTGGAAGATGAGGTACTTTTACTGGAATTTTATGAAAAAAATCGAAAAAAATTAGAACGCCTTAAGGAAAGTCCTTATTTTGGGAAAATAGGATTTACGGAAGACGTGACAAAAGACTATTTTTCTGTCTATATCGGGGTGACCGGCTTTCGGCCAAAAGAGCAGGAACTGCCGCTTGTCTACGACTGGAGAGCACCGATTTCTTCCCTTTATTATGCATATGAGAAGGGAGAGGCAAGTTATATGGCACCGGATGGAAAAATTTCCGGTGTGATTGATGAAAAAAAGCAATTTAAGATTAAAGACGGAAAAATACAATATATGCTTGATACGGATTTTCGTGTGGATGACGAGGTATTGCGAAAAGAATTAAAAGATAATACGGGAACGAAGATGAAACAGGTAGCTGCAACGATTCAAAAAGAGCAGAATGAGATTATAAGACAGGCAGCGGAGGATACGCTTGTAATTCAAGGATCAGCGGGCAGTGGAAAGACGGTCATTGCATTACATCGTGTGGCCTGGCTTTTATATAATTATCGTGATAAATTAAGTACGCAGAATGTTATGATTTTGTCACCGAATGCGTTTTTTTCTGATTATATTGCAGAGGTACTGCCGGAGCTTGGAGAGGATAACTGTATTGAAAAAGAGTGGGACGATCTGATGGCAGACATGCTTCTTATAGAGGAACCCTTTGAATATAAAAACGATCAGTTACATGCAATTTTACAGGCAGAGAATACAAAAGATGAGAGGATAGAGCGAATTCGTTACAAATCTTCCGTTTCGTATTTTAAAAAGATAAATGCATGGTTAAAAGAAAACCTTACAATTGTAAGAGCTATGGAAACGCCGCTTATGCTTTATCAGAATTTCCTTTCGGATTTTAAGAAAGAGCAGCCGGAAATGGAAATCTATCGAAATGAACAGGGAGAAATCTGCTATGAGGATATTTTAGTTATTTTCTATTTACAGGTGCGTTGCTTTGGCGGAAGCTTTGCGCAGATCCGTCACCTTGTTGTGGATGAAATGCAGGATTACAATGTGTTCCAGTATGCGGTATTAAAGAAGCTCTTTACCTGTCCGAAAACAATTCTCGGAGATAAGAATCAGACACTTCTTTATGAAAATGGAGAATTATTAAATTATATTCTGACGCATGTATTTCCGGAGGCAAAAACATTATTTTTAAAGAAAAGTTATCGCTCTACAAAAGAAATTACAGAATTCTGCAGTAAAATTATTAAAGATGAGGAGACGATTCCGTTTCATCGAAGCGGAAAAGAACCTCTTGTGAAAAAAGAGCGAAGTAAAAAAGCAGTATTAGAGGATATTTCTAATGTATTAAAGAACCGGGATTTCAAGCATTATACGACAATTGCGGTATTGTGTGAGAATGAAGAGGAAGCTTTTTTCGCCTATGAAGAATTAATAGAACAGTTTCCGGTGACGTTGATTAAAGAAACAACGACGGTTTACTGCGAAGGAATTCTCGTGATGCCTTCTTATGTCGCAAAAGGACTGGAATTTGACGTGGCAATTCTTTGCAGTATGAAAAAGAGAAAAGAAAGTGCAATTGCAAGGCGTGCATTTTATATTGCAGCAACGCGTGCATTGCATGAACTTTATGTTTTTCATACCGGAAGCTTTGATGCATATTTGTCTGAAAAATAGGAAACAATAGCCATACAATAAAAATCTGATATATGTTTCGTGAAGATGCAGCAGACGAAAAGGAAGCGTCCTGCATTGGAAGAAAGATAGGAGGAAGTTATTTTATGGATAACAATGAATTTAAGCCTTATATTCCGGCAGAGAAAGAACTGCCGGAATTTACCGTTACGGCAGTGGTGCTTGGTGTGATTCTCGCCGTTGTTTTTGGTGCGGCAAATGCATATCTTGGACTTCGTGTCGGAATAACGGTGTCCGCTTCCATTCCGGCGGCGGTCGTTTCCATGGGATTAATCCGAATGATTTTAAAAAGGGATTCTATTTTGGAAAACAACATGGTACAGACGATTGGCTCGGCGGGAGAGTCTGTTGCCGGCGGGGCAATTTTTACCTTACCGGCACTTTTTATGTGGAATGCAAAGGATGCATCTTTTTCTTTTCTTGAAATTACCTGTATTGCATTCATTGGCGGAGTGATTGGAATTTTATTTATGATTCCGCTTCGGGCAGCACTTATCGTAAAAGAGCATGAGAGTTTAAGTTATCCGGAGGGAAAAGCATGTGCGGAGGTTTTAATTGCGGGAGAAGAAGGCGGAACAAAGGCAGGTTATGTGTTTTCTGGTCTTGGTTTATCTGCCGTTTATAAATTTTTTGCAGATGGATTAAAGCTATTTCCGAGTGAAGTGGATTTTTCTTTCAAACGCTATAAAGGAGCCGGAATCGGGATGGATGTATTGCCGGCACTTCTTGGCGTCGGCTATATTTGTGGTGCCAAGGTAACTTCTTATCTTTTAGCAGGCGGCGTGATGGCATGGTTTGTCCTGATGCCGCTTATTGTATTATTTGGAAAAAATCTAATCTTGTATCCGGCAGATATTTCCGTGGAACAGCTTTTTCTGACCGGTGGAACCTGGGCAATCTGGAAAAATTATGTCCGTTATATCGGCGCGGGTGCTGTGGCAGCAGGTGGGATTATAAGTTTAATCAAGTCATTCCCGCTTATGATAAGTACTTTCCGCTATGCCATAAAAGGCTATGGAGCAAAGGAAAAGGGAAAAAAGAACCGTCAGAGTGAAGATTTATCCTTTCGGTTTGTGGTTGGTGGAATTATTTTGATGACACTTGTTTTGTGGTTATTTCCGGTGATTCCGGTCAATCTTATCAGCGCAATTTTTATTGTAGTGTTCGGTTTCTTTTTTGCAACGGTCTCTTCCCGTATGGTAGGTCTTGTGGGAAGCTCGAATAACCCGATTTCCGGTATGGCAATTGCGACACTTTTAATTTCCACGATTCTTTTAAAAGCTACCGGAAATACCGGAATATCCGGCATGACGGCGGCGATTACGATTGGTTCTGTCATCTGTATTATCGCAGCACTGGCAGGTGATACATCACAGGATTTAAAGACCGGATATCTGCTTGGGGCAACACCGAAAAAGCAGCAGATTGGAGAACTGATTGGTGTGGGCGCAGCATCCCTTACAATCGGAGGTGTTTTGTACCTGTTAAATGCAGCATGGGGGTATGGTTCCGGTGAACTCCCGGCACCGCAGGCAACTTTAATGAAAATGGTAGTAGAAGGTGTCATGGAGGGAAATCTTCCGTGGAATCTTATTTTTGTCGGTGTGTTTCTTGCCATCGTAATCGAAATATTAAAGATTCCGGTACTCCCGTTTGCGGTAGGGCTGTATCTTCCGATTCATCTTAGTACGCCGATGATGCTTGGCGGAGCGATTCGCTACTTTGCAGAGAAAAGAAAGAAAAATGCAGAACAGGGAGTTTTATTTTCTTCCGGTCTGATTGCAGGAGAAGGACTCATCGGAATCATACTTGCGATTTTTGCAATTATTCCTTATCAAAATAAGTCTTTGGGAGATATGATTGACATTTCTTCAAAATTTTCTCTGGGAAATATTGGGGCACTTATTTTATTTCTATTATTTTCACTTACGCTTGTGTTTGCGGTAAAGAGAAAAGAGGAAAGAAAATGATGGCAAAAAAGAAAGAAAATTTTTTGGACTATACACCAAAACGAAATGCGCGCTTTCACTTTTTTAAGGATGAAAAGGAACATCTTATCGTGCGAATTTATCATAAGGGTCTGATGAATAAGAGTGTTCAGATTTTACTGAAAAAACCGGCTTACACGGATTTGGAATTCGATGAGTTTGGAACATTTATTATCGGGCAGATGGATGGAAAAAGAACCGTCTATGAGATTGCAAAAGCGGTGTCTAATCAATTTGGCACCAGGGCGGAACCTTTGTATGAAAGACTGATTACTTTTCTTAAAATTCTTCATAAGAACTGTCTTATCGTGTATACCAATAAATAGAAATGCACACACTATGACAAAGTGACGGAATGTGTCAAAAGGAGTGTGTATTATGAAAGATAAAATCTTTAGTGTACTGCAAAGAATCGGGCGTTCTTTTATGCTTCCGATTGCAATTTTACCGGTGGCAGGTTTACTGCTTGGAGTCGGAGGATCACTTACAAATGAGACCATGCTAAAAACGTATGGTCTGTCTCATCTTATGGGACCTGGTACAATCTTAAATGTGATTTTTACGGTTATGAGTAAAGCAGGTGATATTGTTTTTGCAAATCTGCCGATTCTATTTGCCATGGGTGTCGCAATCGGTATGGCAAAAAAGGAGAAAGAAGTTGCGGCATTATCGGCGGTTATTGCCTTTTTTATTATGCATGCATCCATTAGTGCCATGATTGTTTTGCATGGTGGGGAGGATGAGATGTTAGAGGGAGCAGTGGCATCGGTGGTCGGAATCACATCCTTGCAGATGGGCGTGTTTGGCGGCATTATCGTAGGGCTTGGTGTGGCAATTCTTCATAATCGTTTCTATAAAATAGAACTGCCACAGATTTTATCCTTTTTCGGAGGAAGCAGATTTGTCCCGATTATTTCGGCACTGACTTATACATTAGTAGGAATTCTCATGTTCTATCTCTGGCCACCGGTTCAGCAGGGAATTTATAACATCGGGAATCTGGTGCTTCGTTCCGGTTATGCCGGAACCTGGCTGTATGGCGCAATGGAGCGGGCATTGATTCCGTTTGGCCTGCATCATGTCTTTTATATTCCGTTCTGGCAGACCGGTGTGGGCGGAAAAATGGAGATTGGCGGGAAAATCATAGAAGGAGCGCAAAATATCTTTTTTGCACAGCTGGCAAGTCCTGATGTTACCCATTTTGCAGTTTCTGCAACAAGATTTATGTCCGGTAAATTCCCACTTATGATTTTCGGACTTCCGGGTGCAGCGCTTGCAATGTATCGGACGGCGAAATCAGAAAAGAAAAAAGCAGTTTCCGGTCTTTTGCTATCGGCAGCGTTAACCTCCATGATTACCGGAATTACAGAACCTTTGGAGTTTACTTTCCTTTTTGTGGCACCTCTTTTGTATGTGATTCATTGTATCCTGGCGGGATTTGTCTACATGCTCATGCATATGCTTCATGTGGGAGTCGGCATGACATTTTCCGGCGGATTGATTGATCTGTTCTTATTTGGAATTTTACAGGGAAATGCAAAGACAGGCTGGCTCTTCGTGATTCCTGTCGGTGTTTTGTATTTTTTCCTTTATTATTTTCTGTTTTCTTTTTTGATTCGTAAATTCGATTATAAAACACCTGGTCGTGAAGACAGTGAGGATGTCAAACTGTATACAAGAAAAGATGTAGAAGCGAAGAAAAAGAAAGACGGGGCAGAAGGAAAAGATGAACTTTCGGCAAAAATCTGTGTAGGGCTTGGCGGAAAAAAGAATATTTCAGATGTGGACTGCTGCGCGACCAGACTTCGCTGTACGGTCTTTGATGCAGCAAAAGTAAAGGAAGAATTGTTAAAATCTAGTGGAGCGTCCGGTGTGATCCAGAAAGGACAGGGTGTACAGATTATTTATGGTCCGAAAGTAACCGTGATAAAATCGGATCTGGAGGATTATCTGGAACATGCACCGGAGGAAGAAACAGAAATCCGGCAGAAAGAACTGGCAAAGGCAGAAAAGAAAGAAAGGAAAGAAACCACAAAACCCGTAAAATCATATATTATTGCAAGTCCCTGTGATGGAATCGCAAATGATATCACATCCGTGCCGGATGAAGGATTTGCCGGAAAAATGATGGGGGATGGGGCAGCAGTGGAGCCAAAGGATTCTATGATAAAAGCACCGGCAGATGGAATAGTTTCTTTTCTATTTCCAACGAAGCATGCGATTGGATTTGAGACGACAGACGGAATTGCACTTTTAATTCATATCGGGATTGATACGGTAAAATTAAAAGGAGAGGGATTTGAAGTTTTGGTGGAGGAAGGACAGAAAGTAAAAAAAGGAGAGCCTTTATTAAAAGTGGATCTTTCTTATATAAAAGAGCATGCGCCTTCTTTGATTTCTCCTGTGGTATGCAGTGAATTAGAGAAAAATGACAAGGTGCATCTGCTTCGAACCGGAACGATAAAGGCAGGAGAGCCGTTGTTTCAGATTGAACGATATTAAAAGTTAGAGATTTTCTATAGAATAACTAAAGGGAAAAGTTTTTCTTGACAAGGCTAGTGAATACTAGCTATAATATAGGCAAGTAATTACTAGCCAATGCAGCAGATGAAAATTCAGACAAGTATCTGGTCAGTTCATTTGGAAACGCAGCATAGCCATGCGAAAGGAGAATTTTATGGAAACATTCAATTTAGAGAATTATTTAACGACAAGTATTGAAAACATGATAAAAAATATCTTAAAGACATCATTAAAAAATCCGGCAGCGAGCGTATTTTTTATGCAGTATGCAAAGCATATGAAAGAGGCACAAAAGATAAGAGGTAAAGAGGAAAAAGCGGGAAATCATATCCCGGCATTTCTAATTGGAAGTATCACAACAAAGTGTAACCTGCACTGTAAGGGCTGTTATGCAAGGGCAAACCACAGTTGTTTTGATGGAACGAAAGAGGGGATGCCTGAGATGTTATCCGCAGAAAAATGGGAAGCGATATTTAAGGAGGCGACAGATTTAGGAATCGGTTTTACGATTTTAATCGGTGGAGAGCCTTTTGTACGAAAGGATGTTTTGTTAAAAGCCGGCGCACAAAAGAAGATGCTATTTCCTGTTTTTACGAACGGAACCATGATTCATGAAGAGTACCTTGAAATTTTAAAAGAAAATCGAAATCTGCTTCCGGTACTTAGTATTGAAGGAGAAAAAGAGACGACAGATGCAAGGCGTGGAGATGGCGTTTATCAGAAACTGGAAGAGACCATGAAAAATTTGAAGAAAGAAGGAATTTTTTATGGTGCTTCCATTACCGTACATAAAGGAAATTTAGACGAGGTATTGTCGGATGCATTTATTGAAAAATTATCGGAACATGCATGCCGGGCAGTATTTTATGTAGAGTATGTTCCGACAACCAAAGAAAGCAGAGAAATTGTGCTGGATGACAAAGATCGGGAGGTTTTGATGAAGCGCATGAAAGAGCTTCGAACTGAGAGACAGGATATGATGTTTATTGCATTTCCGGGAGATGAGAAAAGCTCCGGCGGCTGTCTTGCGGCAGGCAGAGGATTTTTCCATATTAATGCATATGGTGGTGTGGAGCCCTGTCCATTCTCTCCGTATTCGGATACCAGTCTTTGCAATATGACACTTCGTGAGGCATTACATTCCCCTTTGTTTGTGAAATTAAATGAGAATGGAAATCTTTTAAAAGAGCATATCGGAGGCTGTGTGCTTTATGAACAGGAAGAACAGGTGAAAGCACTGGTGCAAGGGGAGACGGCATGACAACGAAGGAACGAATCATAGATGAGGCATTAACACTTTTTTCGGTAAAGGGATTTAAAGGAACGAGTGTGAAAAATATTGCAGATGCTGTCGGAATCAAAGACAGTTCTCTTTATAAGCATTTTAAAAGCAAGCGCGAGATTTTTGATACGATTGTGGCAAAAGTCGGAGAAAAAATGCAGGCGTTGTCAGAAAACGTTGGAATTCCGACGGAAGAAAATCTGGAAGAGGCAGTAGCTTATTATGGAAAACTTTCGGAAAAACAACTGCAGGAATTGAGCAAAAAGATTTTTCTCTTTTATTTGGAGGATGATTTTATGTCCCGTTTCTGGCGGATGGCAAATATGGAACAATATCAGAATTCTGAAATATCTGAAATTTTTAGAAAAATTTATATGGAGGATAGTATTGTTTATCAGAGTAGATTGTTTGAAGAAATGATAAAGCAGGGGTATTTTTTTGCTTCTTCGCCGGAAGTCATAGCAATGAATTTTTATACGCCGATTTTTTTCCTGCTCAGTAAATATAATAACAGACCAAAGGAGCGAGAGGAGGCACTTTTGATTTTAAAACGTCAGGTGTCGGAATTTTATCGTATTTACCGGAAAAATGGTAAGACAGGTAAATAAAAAAAGAACTGGAAGGGTAAACCATAATTGTTATCAAAAAATGAAAACAGGGTTTACCTTCCAGGCTTTTTGTTATGCTTCCATAAATCCAAGAATGTCTTCTAATAAATCATCGGCATCCAGACCGTGTACTTCTGCAGCCTGTTCAATGGTTTCCATCTGGGAAGACGGACAGCCGATACAGTGCATACCGATATTGGTAAGAACACCTGCAATATCAGGGTCTACCTGTAATAATTCTCCGATTGTGGTATCCTTGGTAATTCGTTTCATCCTCATACGACCTTTCTAATTGAATTTCTATCAGACAGTGTATACTAACTTTGGGAAAATTGCAACAGGACTTGGGACAAATGCTGGTTTGGCGAACTAAGATTATGTACTGCTTCTTTGGCAGAAAGTTTCCTAAAAACACCAGAAGAAAATGCGCCTGCAAAAAAGACCTGGACCGTCTTCCTTGTTTTTCTAAGAGTTTGCCGGAAAAGCTTCGATTACAGTGCTGCTCCCACAACTCGCCTTGCAGACAGTGGATTTTTGAATATCTTTATGCTCAAACATGTGTCCGCAGCATGATTGCTTTCCCGGCTTTCACTCTAAGAAAAACAGCGAAAGACGAAAAGGTCTTTTTTACAGGCGCATTTTCTTACCTGCTGTTTTGGCAAGACATGTGCGCAAAAGAAGCAGGGATATACTTTTCTAGACGTTAAACTGTCATCTTGCACAAAATCATTTCACTCTTTGTGACTGGTGGAGGATATTAGATTTCGTTAATGTTCTGTAGATGTTAAGCAATCCGGCAGCATGGATGCTGCCGGAAGGCTGAACTGAGCCCGGAAGGCGAATTTCAGCCGGTTGCGGTCGACCTTCCTATATGTTATCAGAACATTTACAAAATCTTATGTCCGTAACATCGGAACAAAGAACGAAATGCATTTAGTGCAAGATGACAGTTCAACGTTTAGAAAATACTTTTTATTTTGCATTTCCATTATGCTCACACATATGTCCGCAGCATGATTGTGCCTGAGAGAGAGCTTGAAATAGTGGAAGAATTCATAAAAATATGCTATGATACTTTAATATATCATTGACATAGAAAATTGAGGAGATAAACCGTATAGTTTTGGATATTTCATGTAAAAATTATCAATAATCAAGGATGATATATGTTTAAAGGAGTGACACTGAATGATTGATATATATACAGAAAAAAAAGATTCAAAAGATTGGATATTACAAAATGACTTGTACTTCAATTTGAATACAAGTAATGAAGAAATGTCTCAAAATGAAATAAATCTTATTCAGCAAGTGGATGATGCAAAGTTGACATCGGATAAGCATATTGAAACGAAATATGGATTAGGTACAATACGTAATTTGTCTTCTGGCTGCAAGACATTACTCAATATAGTAAAACATCCTGAGAAAGTGGTGTGTGTAGAAGAATGTGGTCCTAATGTGCTTAAAATTATTTTTGCAATGGATAACATAAAGATTTATATGTCAAGGCCATCGCTTGTAGATATTCCGGATGATGCTCGGATTAGATTCAATGATTCCGATGTAGTGACTGGAAATAAAGGGTATCATGCATGGTGGGGTGAGGAGTATAGAAGGAGAGAAGCAGATGATCTATAAGAGCATTAAATTTAAAGCGGATCCATTTTCATATGATTTAGTATTTGATGATAGAATAACTCTCGTTGGTGGCGATAGTGGAACTGGTAAAACAGTTCTTTATGAAATGCTGGAAGATTTAAGATTAACCGACGAATACAAGGCTATTAAATTATTTAATTACAAATCAGATAATCTTTCAGAGTCGATAAAGCAGTGTAGAGATAGTTTTATTGTAATTGATAATGCAGATATTATGATTAATGATGAAGTCAGAAGGTTCATAAATTTTGAATTTTCTAATCAATATATGCTTTTTATAAGAAATTGTGATGGACTTAATGTATCTGATAAGAGCTTTAAAGAGTTGAAATTTGATAATAACAGGATAACCCTGGAAGAGGAGTTGTGATATGAAATATTTATGGTCAGAAGACACGGGCGCAGGACTTCACTTCTGGAAATTGGTTAACCAACTTTTCTTTGATGATGAACTTGTAATTGAAAGTAAAGGAAGTAATCAGGGGATCTTGGATGCACTCTCTGATTTAAAGCTTAATGAGGATGATGTATATTATATTGCATTTGACTATGTGGTTGACAATCAGGATATTCGAAATAAGTATCGCTTGTTGAAATCAATAGCTGCAAAGTCAGAAGGGAGAATTATAGTTCTGGATATGATTTGCTTTGAATACCTCATTCTTGCTTTTGACAAGTTGGTGGTATGGACGGGGACTGGAAAGACAGATAAAATCAGAATTTGCAGCTAACACTTGAAAAAACAGTGAAAATAAACGATAATTTTTATAAATTACGAAACAAGGAGAATAGGGATGGGAGTTGTATATTTTACCAGACACGGGCAGACAATATGGAATGTGGAAGGAAAAATTTGTGGGGCGACGGATATTGCACTTACCGATTTGGGACATGAGCAGGCAATTGCCTTAGGAAAACGGATTGCCGGGGAGAAACTTCCCATTGATGAAATTTTGTATTCGCCACTTTGCCGGGCAGCGGATACGGCAAAGCATATTTCTGAGGAAACCGGAATACCGGCGCGAGTAGAAATGCGGTTAAAGGAGCAGAATTTCGGCAAATATGAATCTACGGACCGTCACGGAAAAGCGTTTCAGGAAGCAAAAACAAATTTTATCTATGATTTTGACGGCGGTGAGACGATGTTACATCTGTGCCAGAGAATTTATAATTTATTAGATGATATCAAAAAAGAATCGGATGAGAAAACATATCTTCTTGTGGCACATAACGGCATTGCACGTGTTATCAACTCCTACTTTTTTAATATGAAAAACAATGAATTTGCTGAGTTCGGCATGAAAAACTGTGAATTAAAGAAATACGAGTTTTAGGGGAAAGGAATGCTTTACGATAAAGACATCAGGGAACCATTGTTTGAGTTCTTGGAAGAAAAATACGGGAAAATCAGAATTATTGAAGAAAAACAGATGGGAAAATCCAGAGCAGACATCATGATGGTATTACAAAAAGCACTGGTTGGAATTGAGATCAAAAGTGATGCTGATACCTATGCCAGATTGGAACGGCAAATCAAGGATTACAACCGTTTTTTTGATTATAATTATGTGGTGGTTGGCTCGAAACATGCAAAGCACATTAAGGAGCATGTGCCGGAATGGTGGGGGATTATTTCGGTGGAACTTATCGAAGAAACCGTTGATTTTTATGTCATAAGAGAGGCAACTATTAACAAAAAGTGTAATCGCAAGAAAAAGCTTGGACTTCTCTGGAGACCTGAGCTTGCACACATTCAGGAAATCAATGGGATGCCAAAATATAAGGAAAAGAGCAAGGCATTTGTGATTGATAAGATTTTAACAAAGATTCCGGAAGAACTTTTGAGCGAGCAAATCAGCCAGGAATTGTTCGAACGGGATTATAATGAGATTGAAAATACGATAAAAGCATATAAGGCAGAAAGAAAGACAAGAAAGAAGGCTAATCCATCATGAATAGAAAAGTGGTAATTATTACGGGAGCTTCTTCCGGGATGGGAATGGAAGTTGCTTATTGTTTAATAGAGAAAGGTTGCAAAGTGTATGCATGTGCCAGAAGAACAGAGAGGATGCAGCCAATCAAAGAAAGAGGCGGCGAGGTCATTTCTCTTGATGTAAGAGATGAAGCATCCATGGTAAATTGTGTGAATCTTGTACTGGAAAAAGAAGGACGGATTGATGTTCTTATCAATAATGCCGGTTATGGCTGTGGTGGAGCAATTGAAGATGTTCCAATGGAAGAAATTCATAACCAGTATGAAGTCAATGTATTCGGTCTCGGAAGAATGATACAGCTTGTACTTCCGTCAATGCGAAAACAACATGCAGGAAGGATTGTAAATGTATCTTCCATGGGAGGACGTTTTACCACACCATTCATTGGCTGGTATCATTCCACAAAATATGCGGTGGAGGCAATCAGTGATGCACTTCGCATGGAAGTAAAAGATTATAATATTGACGTTGTTTTGATTGAGCCGGGAATGATTCAGACGAACTGGGGCGTAATCGCTTCCGATAATATCAAAAAATATTCCGGAAAAACAGCCTATCAGAAGAATGCAGACCGCGTGGCAAAATTTTATGAAAAAAGATATGGTTCCAATGGTAAGCTGACAGAACCAAAAAAATTGGCAGAGGTAATCAGCCATGCTGCACTGACGGAAAAGCCAAAAGCAAGGTATTTAACCGGCAAATATGCAAAGCTGCTTACTTTTTTTAAAACAATTTCACCGGATAATATATATCAGACTATAGTGAGAAAATTTATGGGAATGAAATAGAAAAAAGCCATAAAAAGGCAAGAACGGAGGGAGAAAAGTGGCAGAAGAAAGAGAAAAAAAAACAGGTGGTCGTGTGCGAATTGTTGATATTGCGGAAGAACTGGGACTTAGTACTGCCACTGTCTCTAACGTGATTCATGGAAAAACGAAAAAAATCTCAGATGAAACGGTAAAACGCGTAGAGGAACTTTTAGAGAAAAGACAGTACATTCCAAGCATGGCGGGCATTTTGCTGGCACAAAATGATTCGAAGATTATTGGTGTGGTGATAAATGACCATGAAAAATATGAGGGGCGCGTACTGGAAGATGGTTTTATCAGTGCATGCTTAAACGCACTGATGAAGGAGATGGAGCGTACCGGATATTTTATGATGATAAAGACGGTTAAAGAAACAGAACTTCACGGAATCATCAAATTTGCTTCTATGTGGAATATGGAAGGACTGGTTTTAATCGGTTTTTGTGAGCAGGATTACAAAAAATTACGTGAAGAAATGCATATTCCTTTTGTGGTGTATGATGGATATTTAAAGGAAATGGAGAATCTTGTCAATATTACGATTGACCATTTTGATGGTGGAAAGCAGGTTGGAAACTATTTAAAACAGATGGGGCATGAACGGGTTCTTTGTATTTCTGATAATGATATCTGTATGGATGATGAACGATATAGAGGGTTACAATCCGTTTATCCTAACGCGAAAAGAATGCTTGTTCCAATGAAAAAGGAAGAACGGTTTTCTTTTTATGAAAAGCATTTCGAAGAAATAAAAGCATATACAGCAGTCTTTTGCGTATCGGATTATTATGCAATTGATTTGATGTATTACTTACAGGCAAAAGGAATTATTATTCCGGATCAGATTTCAATCGTTGGTTTTGATGACAGCAGAATCTGTGAACAGGCGCGACCGGGGCTTACAACGGTAAGGCAGGACAATGAAAAGCGCGCAGCAGTGGCTTTGCGGGAGCTTCTGGAGTTAAAAGGGAAAAAAGCAGTGGGCAAAGAAATCAGACTGCCGGTTACGATTGTGGAACGAAATAGTGTAAAAAGAATAAATTTCTCGTAAAAATGCACAATTTCTGTGTGCTTTTTTTGGAATGGGTTACGCGTTTAACCTATTGTAAAATCGCAAAAAGCAAGTTATGATATTCTCATGAAGAGAGAAAAAGATTTTGAACTAGAATTAAAACAAATTGCAATTCCGGTTACATTACAATGCCTGTTACAGTCATCTTTTAGTGTGGTAGATCAAGTGATGACAGGACAGCTTGGCAGTGTAAGCATTGCGGGAATCGGACTGGGTGGAAAATTTGCCTGGATTTATTCTGTACTGGTGTCAGCAGTAGCGGCAGCAGCAGGAATCATGATTGCACAGTATACGGGGAAAAAAGATGAAAGAAAGGCAGGAAAAAGTTTTTATTTAAATCTCGTGCTGGCAATTGTTTTAGCGGTAATTTTTATGATACTCGGGATAGGATTTCCTAAGATGATTATGGGATGGTATACGAAAGATGCTTCGGTAATAGAAATGGCATCCGGCTATTTGAGAATTGTTTCGTTTACATTTCTTCCAATGGCTGTTTCGACACTTTTGTCGACTTATCTGCGCTGCAATGGAAAGGCGGCAATACCGCTTTATGTAAGTATTTTGTCAGCAATTTTAAACACAGGTTTTAACTGGCTTCTTATTTTTGGAAATTTGGGCTTTCCGGCACTTGGGGCAGATGGTGCGGCACTTGCAACAGCAATTTCACAGGTTGGTGGCTGCATTCTTATGATTATTCTGTTTTTATCTTTAAAAAGAAAGAATAACTGGGATCTTCCATTTTCACTGCGGCAGGGGCGGGCAGAATGGTTACAGTTTGTCGGTATCTTTGCACCGATTTTGATCTGTGAATTTTTATGGAGTCTTGGAGAAAATGTTTATGCTGCTATTTATGGGCATATCGGGACAGCAGAGTGTGCTGCAATGACGGTAACATCACCGATTCAGGGATTGTTTATGGGTGCTTTGAGTGGTGTTTCACAGGCAGCCGGCATTATGATAGGAAAGCGTTTAGGCGCCGGAGAAGAGAAGGAGGCTTATTGCGATTCGAAAAGACTGATGCAGCGTGGATTTTGGCTTTCTTTGATTCTTTCCCTTCTTCTGGTGTTATTGGGAAGATTTTATGTGCAGATTTTTCAGGTGGAAGACTCTGTTCGTCTGATCGCATACAAGTTACTCGTTGTATTTGCTGTGGTTGCTCCGGTCAAGGTTCAAAACATGATTCTTGGCGGCGGTATCATAAGAAGCGGCGGCAGGACAAAATATGCAATGCTTATTGATATTATCGGAACCTGGGGATTTGGAGTACCGCTTGGATTTCTTTCGGCTTATGTGCTTCATTTGCCAATTACAGGAGTATATTTTATACTTTCTATGGAGGAATGTGTCCGGCTTGTGCTGTCCGCTGTTGTTTTTCGGAGAAGAAAATGGATGCAGTCGCCATTAAAGTAAGTTCATAAAATAAAGCAAGCATCATTGGAAGAAAATGATAAATTCTTCCTTTGATGCTTCTTTTTATCTTCGTTTTAAATACCATCGCTCCAGGCCTGCAATGGCGCCATACAGTCCCATGGCAATGATACAGAGAATGAGAATGGATAGGATAACCCAGTTCAGTTTGAATGTCTGGCTGCCGTAAATGATTAAGTAGCCGAGACCGCTTTTGGCGGCGATGAATTCACCGATGATAACACCGACCAGACAAAGCCCGATGTTGACTTTTAAAATATTTAGAAGTCCCGGGATGTTATAGGGAAGGACAACTTTAAGGAGAATGTCTTTTTTATTGCCGCCCAAAGTCCAAATCAGCTTGATTTTGTCGGAATCGGTGCCGGTAAAGCCGGTATAGAGACTTAAAATTGAGCCGAAGATGGCAACAGACATACCGGTTAAAATAATTGTTTTGTAGTTTGCACCGAGCCAGACGATTAAAAGCGGGGCGAGTGCGGATTTCGGCAGACTGTTTAAAACAACAAGGTAAGGTTCTAAGATTTTAGAGGCTGTTTCGCTCTGCCAGAGTAAAATGGTAAGGAACAATGTGAAAAAAATAACAAGGACAAAGCTGACTAAGGTTTCAAATAGTGTAATACCGATGTGATAACACAAATTTTGTGTCTTTAACATCGAATAAAAGCAAAGGCAAAGCTGATGCGGACTGCTAAAGATAAAAGAATCAATGATTCCGGTATCCGCACAGATTTCCCATAGAAATAAAAACAGGAAAAGAAGTAAAAAGCGTGCAAATTTTATCCTTCTTTTCTGACGTTTTAAATGACTGATATAATTTAATTGATTGATGGAGAGATCATACATCCTGATTTAACTCCTTCCATATCGTATTAAAATAATTTTTAAATTCTGCTGCATTTCGGCGTTCCATCGGGGTAAGGGCAGGGTCAAAGTCAATGGGAACAATACGTTTTACGGTGCCGGGGCGTTTGCTTAGAATAATCACTTTGTTTCCAAGACTTACGGCTTCTGCAATATCATGCGTGACAAGAACGGCAGTCTTTTTTTCTTTTTTAAGGATGGTTCCGATGTCGTCACAGGTATTTAAACGTGTCTGGTAATCCAGTGCGGAAAAAGGTTCATCTAACAAAAGTAAGTCGGGACGAAGGACAAGCGTCCGGATTAAGGCAGCACGCTGGCGCATCCCGCCGGAAAGTTCAGAAGGCTTTGCATGACGGAATTCATACAAGCCGTAAGTCTTTAGTAAAGTCATGGCATATTCTTTATTTTCCTTTGTGAGTTGTTTTCGGATTTCCAAGCCTAAGAAAATGTTTTTTTCGATGGAGCGCCATTCAAAAAGCTGGTCCTTCTGCAACATATAGCCAATGGAACAGCGGTTACTTGACGACAATTTTTCCCCATTTAACGTAATGGTGCCTTCTTCCGGTTCCAACAGACCGGATAAGAGGGATAACAGCGTGGATTTGCCGCAGCCGCTCGGACCTACGATGGCAACGAAATCATTTCTGGCTACCGAAAAATTTATTTTGTGTAACGCAAGGGTTTCTCCCGCAAGCGTATGATAGGCGTAAGAAACGTTTTGAAAATGAATCAAATCTTTCATGGCAAAACCTCATTTTATTAAGGATATATTTGGTTGGGTCATAAATGAAACCCCTTTTAACTGTGGTATTAATATATGATATGTAGGTTTTTCCCAACTTGTGACCATTGCTATTTTCCTTAAGATAAGGTAGAATGTAAAAATATGCATGAGGTATCAAAATGAATCAGCGAAATTATCAGAAAGAAATGGAAACAATCATTGAAAGGAATAAAGAAGACGGCAGGGTACCGACTTTGCTGCTGCATAGTTGTTGTGCGCCTTGTTCGAGTTATGTGTTAGAATATTTGTCTCAATATTTTTACATTACCGTCTTTTATTATAACCCGAATATTTATCCGGATGAGGAGTATCAAAAGCGCGTGATCGAGCAGCAGGAGTTTATCCGGAAATTTCCCATGAAGCATCCGGTAAAGTTTATTGAGGGTGATTTTGAAAAAGATTTGTTTTATGAAAAGACGAAAGGCAAAGAACAGATAAAAGAAGGTGGGGAGCGTTGCTTTTTGTGTTATGAGCTGCGCCTTGAAAAGACGGCAAAGCTTGCAAAAGAGCTTTCCTTTGATTATTTTACCACTACATTATCCATCAGTCCTTTGAAAAATGCTGAGAAATTAAATGAAATCGGAGAAAGACTGGGAAAGACCTATAATATTCCCTATTTAGTTTCTGATTTTAAAAAGAAAAATGGTTATAAGCGTTCCGTTGAGATTTCAAAAGAATATGAGATGTATCGCCAGTACTATTGTGGCTGTGTGTATTCAAAAAAACAGCGGGACGAAGAGATTGCCGCAAAAGAGGAAAACAATTAAGGAATGCGCAGTAATTCGGCCAGGAAATGTCAGAAAGCTGACTCGAATTTCGCACCAAGAATAAAAAAGCAAGAAAGTGAGGAAAAGAAATGGCACAGTTATGGGGAGGACGTTTTACCAAGGAAACCGATCAGTTAGTTTACAATTTTAATGCGTCCATTACATTTGATCAGAAATTTTACAAACAGGATATCGAGGGCAGTATGGCACACGTTACAATGCTGGCAAAGCAGGGCATTTTAACCAAGCAGGAAAAAGACGATATCATAAAGACATTAAAGGAAATTTTAGAGGAAGTAGAGAGCGGAAAGCTGGAGATTTCTTCCGAATATGAAGATATTCACAGCTTTGTGGAGGCAAATTTAATTGACCGTCTCGGGGATACCGGAAAGAAATTGCACACAGGACGAAGCAGAAATGACCAGGTCGCACTTGACATGCGTCTTTATACCAGAAATGAAGTAAAGGAAACAGATGCTTTATTAAAAGAGTTACTGGAAACTCTCCTTACGATTATGGAAGAAAATCTTACGACGATTATGCCGGGATTTACGCATTTACAGAAGGCACAGCCGATTACACTGGCACATCACATGGGGGCATATTTTGAGATGTTTAAACGTGACCGTCTGCGTTTAAAAGATATTTACGAGAGAATGAATTATTGTCCGCTCGGAAGCGGTGCGCTTGCCGGTACGACTTATCCGCTTGACAGGGAGTATTCTGCAGAGCTTCTGGGCTTTTACGGACCGACGTTAAACAGTATGGATGGCGTGTCAGACAGGGATTATCTAATTGAATTTTTATCAGCACTTTCTACTATTATGATGCATCTGAGCCGTTTTTCCGAGGAAATCATTATCTGGAATTCCAATGAATATCAATTTGTTGAAATTGATGATGCATACAGTACGGGCAGCAGTATTATGCCGCAGAAAAAGAATCCGGATATTGCGGAGCTTGTCCGTGGAAAGACCGGAAGAGTATATGGTGCATTAATGTCTTTGCTTACGACCATGAAAGGAATTCCACTTGCCTACAACAAAGATATGCAGGAAGATAAGGAGCTTTCTTTTGATGCAATGGATACGGCAAAGGGCTGTCTTGCATTGTTTAACGGAATGTTAAAAACGATGAAATTCAACAAAGGACGTATGAGAGAAAGTGCAAACCATGGCTTTACGAATGCGACGGATGCTGCAGATTATCTGGTAAAACATGGTGTGCCGTTCCGTGATGCACATGGCATTGTAGGACAGATTGTTTTATATTGTCTGGATAAAAAGATTCCAATTGATGCAATGAGTTTAGAGGAATTAAAAGCAATCAGTCCGGTCTTTGAGGAGGACATTTATGATGCGATTTCCATGGAAACCTGTGTCAACACCAGACTGACAGTTGGTGCTCCGGGAGAGACAGCTATGAAGAAAGTGATTGAAAAAGAGCGTGAGTTTTTGAATCATGACTGGCAGAATGAAGTAAAAAATGACTGGGAAGAGAGACTTTTTGAAAAATAAAGTTGAATTATTGGTCAATTTCCACAAATGTTTTGGCGTAATACGGATATTTTTTGACTTGCCTTTTTAGAAAAGTTGTATTAGTATAACTTTAACGAAGACAAGTGTCCGCGACATAAAGACACTTAATAATTTTAAGAGGATTAGAGGAGACTAGCAGAAAATGAGCGAAAAGTTAAAAGTAGGTATTCTTGGTGGTACAGGTATGGTAGGACAGAGATTTATTTCTCTTTTGGAAAATCATCCGTGGTTTGAAGTAACAACAATTGCAGCAAGCCCAAGAAGTGCCGGAAAGACATATGAAGAAGCAGTAGGCGGAAGATGGAAGATGGATACCCCAATGCCGGAAGCCGTTAAGAACATCGTAGTTATGAATGTAAACGAAGTAGAAAAGGTTGCTTCCCAGGTAGATTTCGTTTTTTCTGCAGTCGACATGACCAAAGAAGAAATTAAAAAAATTGAAGAGGATTATGCAAAGACTGAGACACCGGTTGTTTCCAATAACAGCGCACATCGTTGGACACCTGATGTTCCTATGGTAGTACCGGAAATCAATCCGGAGCATATGGAAGTAATCAAGTACCAGAGAGAAAGACTTGGTACAAAGAGAGGATTTGTAGCTGTTAAGCCGAACTGCTCCATTCAGAGTTATGCACCGGTTCTTACCGCATGGAAAGAGTTTGAGCCATATGAAGTGGTAGCTACGACTTATCAGGCGATTTCCGGAGCAGGAAAGACATTTAAAGACTGGCCGGAGATGTTAGGAAATATTATCCCATATATTGGTGGAGAAGAAGAAAAATCCGAAAAGGAGCCACTTCGTATCTGGGGACACATTGATGATGAGAAGAAAGAAATTGTTCCGGCAACTTCACCAATCATTACCTGTCAGTGTATCCGTGTTCCGGTATTGAACGGACATACGGCAGCAGTATTTGTAAAATTCAAAAAGAAACCGACCAAAGAACAGCTTATTGCTGCATTGGAAAATTATAGCGGAGTTCCACAGGAATTGGGACTTCCAAGCGCACCAAAGCAGTTCATCCGTTACATGCAAGAAGATGATCGTCCACAGGTAACCATGGATGTTGATTTTGAACATGGTATGGGAATCAATGTGGGACGTTTGAGAGAAGATACCGTATATGACTGGAAATTTATCGGACTTTCTCATAACACCGTTCGTGGTGCAGCCGGTGGTGCCGTACTTTGTGCAGAGTTATTAAAAGCACAGGGATACATCACAAAGAAATAATATCGTTCATTATGGTGAAACTAGTCTTGCACTTTCACTGTAAGAATAAATAAAAGAAAATGCCCAAAAAAAGCAGCTGTCAGTGGATGGTTGCTTTTTTGTTGTTTTTTTCGTCATTTATCGGTATAATAGAAACGAAGAATGGAGAGTTTATATTATGTTTAAATTTATTTATGTTATATTGATGAATTTATTTCGTGCGCCTTATATGATTCCAAAGATGCGTTATGAAGCGGATCATCCGGATAAATTTTCAGAAGAGGAGCGTTATCGTCTGGTAAAGCATGCAATTACGCTTATGATGAAATCGGGGAAGATTACAACGAAATCTTATGGAGAGGAGAATTTGCCGAAAGATCAGGGATATGTGATGTATCCGAATCATCAGGGAAAGTATGATGCACTTGGTATTATCATATCCCACAGAGAGCCTTGTTCCTTTGTTATGGATAAAGCCAAATCCAATACGATTCTGGTCAGTGAGTTTGTGGACTTGCTTCAGGGAAAGCGTCTGGAAAAAGATAATGTCAGACAGGGAATGCAGATTATTTTAGAAGTGTCGGAAGATGTCAAAAAAGGCATGAAGTATATTTTGTTTCCGGAAGGTGGTTACGAATTTAACAATCAGAATAAGGTCTGCGATTTCAAAGCCGGAAGTTTTAAATGTGCAGTCAGGGCAAAGGCGCCTATTGTACCTGTTGCGTTGATTGATTCTTATAAGGTATTTAATACATTTCATCTTGGAAGTATCACGACACAGGTTCATTTTTTAAAACCTTTGTATTATGAAGATTATAAAGATTTAAAGACAAAGGAAATTGCTGATTTGGTAAAGCAGCGAATTGAAGAAAAGATAGAAGAAGTATTAGGAAAGCCAGCTATGGATTAATGCCAGCTGGTTTTCTTATTTTATAGCTTTCGACCTTTTGATGCCCGAATCTGTATAGGAAATTTCAAGGAATTTCCTATACAACAAAAAGTTCTGGCCAGTCATCCATCGGGGTGTTTAAAATCGCGGTAAGCATACGCTTCTTTGTTCCGGGATTTTCACGATTGATTTGCCGGATTAAGTCTTTCACGTAGGCGCGTCTGGTTATACCATCCATCGGGCAGGGATTGCTTACGACCGGAAGATTCATTTTATGCATAAATCCGATGACATCTGCTTCCCAGAGGTACATCATGGGGCGGATGACTGTGAGGTTGGTGCGGTCAAGTGTTGTTTTCGGGGAGAAAGAATGAAATCGCCCTTCATATATTAGTGAGAGCATCATAGTCTCCAATAAATCGTCCGCATGATGGGCATAGGCAATTTTATTTGCACCGAGCCGCAGTGCTTCATTATTTAAGGCACCTTTTCTTAATTTGGCACAAAGCGAACATGCATTTTTGCCTTTATTGGCATCAAATACAATTTTGGCAATCTCAGTTTTTACAATGGAATAAGGTACGTTAAGTTTTTCACAAAGAGCCTTGATTCCTGTGAGAGGAAAGTTCTCATAACCTAAATCGACGGTAATCGCAACAAGTTCAAAGTGTTTTGGATAAAAACGCCTGAGACCGCTTAAGGCATAAAGAAGCGTAAGGCTGTCCTTTCCACCGGAAATACCGATTGCAATTTTATCTCCTTCCTCAATGAGGTGATAGGCATCAATTGCTTTTCTGGTAAGGCTGTATAATTTTTGTAATTCCATAATGAGTTCTTCTTTCTGAGCTTTTTTATCTATTTTACCACAACACAATCTCAGACAAAAGCTTAAAAGCAGCGACAGATATGCATTGCGTAGCTTGTCTGTGTGGTAGCTGCCCGGAGTTACCTTGAAAAGAAAGAATTTGTGTAGTAGAATTCCCTATATAGAAGAATAATAAATAGAAGAAATATAAAAGAAAGAGAAATTTATACCATGTCAGTCACGAAACAATTTATCAGATATGTCACGCAAAATATTTTCGGGATGCTCGGCATTTCCTGCTATATTATTGTGGATACTTTTTTTATCTCGAAGGCAGCAGGGGCGGATGGAATCACCGTCCTTAATCTGACACTTCCAATTTATAGTCTTATTTTTGCGATCGGTTCAATGATCGGGGTCGGTTCCGCAACCAGATTTAACATTTTAATGGCACAGGAAGATGAGCAGTGTGAGTACTATTTTTCCAATGCAATCTGCTTTGTCTGGATGATTGGAATCCTCTTTACACTTGCCGGAATTTTTATCCCGGACAAGATTCTGGCATTTATGGGAGGAGATGCGACAATTGTAAAGTTAGGGGTTGGATATGCTCAGACGTTTCTGTTGTTTACCCCGTTTTTTATGACGAATCATGTCGTGAGTGCGTTTGTGCGCAATGATAATGCACCGTCTCTTGCGATGGCGGCAACGCTTGCCGGAAGCTTTTTTAATATACTGTTTGATTATATTTTTATGTTTCCGTTGCATATGGGATTAAAAGGTGCGGCACTTGCGACGGCAGCCTCTCCGATTGTCAGTATCTGTATTTGCAGCATACACTTTTTTGACCGGAAAAATACGATTCATCTTAAGATGCGTATGCCATCGCTTTGCCGTCTGTGGCAGTCCTGCCAGCTTGGTGTGTCGGCGTTTGTTGGGGAGATATCGTCCGGTGTCACGACGGCGGTATTTAATTTTCTGATTCTGGGACTTGTGGGAAATAGCGGAGTTGCCGCTTACGGTGTCATTGCAAATTTTGCACTTATTGCAATGGCAATCTTTAACGGGGTGTCGCAGGGGGCGCAGCCAATTGTGAGCGCATGTTATGGAAAAGGAGATATGGCGTCCGTAAAGAAAATCTTACGACTTGGAATTGGAACGGCGGCAGGAATTGCAATCTTACTGCTCGTGGGCGTCTATGGATTTACGGATGTGCTTGTGGCACTTTTTAACAGCGATAAGTCTATAGAACTTGCGGAGTACGCGCATACCGGAATGCGTTTGTATTTTGTTGGCTTTCTGTTTGCCGGATATAATGTTGTGGGTACCGGATTCTTAAGTGCCACAGAGCGGGCAAAAGAATCCTTTGTGACTTCAATTATGAGAGGATTTGTCGGAATCATCGTCTGTTCGTTGCTGTTATCGGCGATGTTCGGGTTAAACGGTGTGTGGCTTTCCTTCCCTGCATCAGAGCTTATCACAGCACTTCTGATGGCGTGGATATTGTGTAGGGGAAGGCGTACTTCTAATAAATGATGTTGGGGTCAAAATGTTGCAAACTAATTTTTGCTTGTCATATTGCACAAAATGAATTTGTCATTTGTTCCGAATAAAGGATATAATATTTTCTAAATGTTCTGGCAAGTGCTTGAATCGCGACCGCAACCGCCCAAGATTCGCCATCCATGGCTCAACATGGACTCTCATCAACATCCTGTTGCTGAGTTGCTGGATTAATTGACAGAACATTAAGAAAATCTAATATCCTTCATAAGTCACAAATATCAAATTCATTTTGTGCAATATGACAGATTAATGTTTTTTTGCGACCTTTTGACCCCAACATCAATAAATAGTTGTAAATGAAAGTGAGGAATAACATGCGTTTTTTAATTCAAAGAGTAACAGAAGCTTCTGTGACCGTAGACGGAAATGTGATTGGTCAGATTGGAAAAGGATTTTTGGTTTTTATCGGGGTTGCAGAAGGTGATACGGTTGCAATGGCAGATAAATTAGTGAAAAAATTAATTGGTCTTCGAATTTTTGAGGATGAAAATGGCAAGACAAATTTGTCGCTTTCGGATGTTGATGGAAGCCTGCTTTTGGTTTCCCAATTTACGTTGTATGCGGATTGCAAGAAAGGAAACAGACCTTCTTTTATCAAAGCAGGAGAGCCAAAAATGGCAGAAGAGATGTATGAATATATTATTTCAGAATGCAAAAAACAGATTTCTCATGTGGAAACCGGAGAATTTGGTGCAGATATGAAAGTTGCCCTTTTAAATGATGGTCCATTTACAATTCTTCTTGATTCCAATGAACTTTCATAAATATTTCTAGTAAAAAAGGAAAACATAACATTAAACAATCCTAGCGGATGCTATATCGGATCTGAGTTTTATCATATCCGATGTCTTAGAAAAGAGAAAGGATGAGTTGAAGTTATGTTAAATATGAGAAAAATTGCGGTTATTGGTTGTGGATTTGTAGGTTCTACCTGTGCATTTACCCTGATGCAGAGTAACCTTTTTTCGGAAATGGTTTTAATTGATGTTGATAAAGACAGGGCAGAAGGAGAGGCAATGGACATGAGCCATGGGCTTCCTTTCGAGACACCAATGAAAATTTATGCTGGGGAATATGAAGATCTTGCGGATTGTGCAATCATTATTATTACAGCCGGTGCCAACCAGAAACCGGATGAAACAAGGCTGGATCTGGTGCATAAAAATGTTGGAATTTATAAATCTATTATACCGGAACTGGTTCGTGTCGGTTGTGAAGGTATTCTGTTAGTTGTGTCTAACCCAGTTGATGTTTTAACGTATACTGCATTAAAGTTATCCGGATTTCCGGAAAATCGTGTGATTGGCTCCGGAACCGTATTAGATACGGCAAGACTGAAATATTTATTGGGAAAGCATTTAAAAATCGACAACAGAGGCGTACATGCATTTATTATCGGGGAGCATGGGGACAGCGAGCTTGCAGCGTTTAGCAGTGCAAATGTCTCTGGAATTGCTTTAAATAAGTTCTGTGAGATGCGTGGATATTATAATCATGAGGAAGCATTGAAAGAAATTTATGAAGGGGTAAGAGACAGTGCTTATGAAATCATTGAAAAGAAGCATGCCACCTATTATGGAGTTGCAATGGCAGTACGCAGGATCTGTGAGTCCATTGTAAGAGATGAACATTCAATTCTTCCGATTTCAAGTCTTACACATGGAGAATATGGAATAGACGATATCTGTCTTAGTCTGCCGGCAATCGTAAGTAAAAACGGTGTGGAAAAAATCGTACCAATTTCCTTAAATGACGAAGAAATGAAAAAATTAAAAGAATCGGCAGAAGCATTGCATACAGTGATAGAAGATGTATTATAGTGCATGAGAAAAAGTCATACGTTTCGTATCTGAGTGAAACGTATGACTTTTTAACCTGAAAAACATTTTTAAGCCGGATAAATCAAATGTGCTTCATCAATGTGATATAAGGTATTGTTAAGATATCTGTCTGCTAAATAATTTGCCATGCCAAGATTCATATCTAAATAATTTCCGCAGTCTTTTGGACTTGCGCCCGGAACATCTCCCTTAAAATCACGAATAAATTCGAACATTTCAATCATAAGGTTTACGATATCTTTGGATTCATAATCGCCTGCCAGTAAAAGGTAAAATCCGGTACGGCAGCCCATCGGTCCAAAGTAAACCGTCTTATCCTTGAACTCTTTGTGATTTCGCAAAAAAGTAGCTCCCAAATGTTCAATGGTATGTACTTCTGCTGTATTCATGACCGGTTCGTCATTCGGAGAGGTCATGCGTAAATCAAACGTGGTAATGATTTCGGAACCGATATGATCTTTTCTTGATACGTAGACTCCCGGTTGTAATTTCAAATGGTCAATCGTAAAACTTGCAATTTTTTCCATGCTAAAGTGCCTCCTGTATATTAAAAATAAAATTGTCTCGAAAAATTGAGAAATATATTTTTTATTATAGCAGAAGAGCAGGGAGAGGAAAAGCCTTTTTGTGCAAGCATGACGTGGAAATATGGCTCTTGACCCTGGAATCAATTTTGCAGAAAAAAGAAAAGTATGTTATGATTTGTCATGAGATACGAAAAGGGAGAATTTTTGTGGGCAAAAAGTTAATCATAACCGAGAAACCTTCCGTTGCACAGGATTTTGCAAGGGTTTTTGGTGTTT
The DNA here is from genome assembly GCF_021531695.1 of Roseburia hominis. Lineage (GTDB taxonomy): Bacteria > Bacillota > Clostridia > Lachnospirales > Lachnospiraceae > Roseburia_D. The sequence continues at coordinate 112,746 of NZ_JADYUI010000007.1, forward strand.
CAGGAAGAAAGAATGGATATATAGAAAATAATGAGTTTGTCATTACCTGGTGTGTAGGTCATCTGGTGGAGATGGTCTATCCGGAGGAATATGACAGTAAATATAAAAAGTGGCGCATGGAGGATTTGCCATTTTTGCCAAAAACGTATAAATATGGTGTGATCGACAGCGTGAAAAATCAATACGAGATTGTTAACCATATGCTTCATCGGGATGACATTGATACGGTTTACTGGGCAGGCGACTCTGGAAAAGAAGGACAGACGATAGAGGAAAATATAAGAAATTATGGTGGAGTCAGAGAGGGAATGACGGAGCTTCGCGTCTGGATTGATTCACAGACGGATGATGAGATTAAACGGGGAGTCCGGGAAGCAAAATCCATGGACAGTTACAAAAATCTCGGAAAGTCAGGCATCATGCGTTCTATTGAAGATTATGCGATGGGAATCAATTTTTCCAGAGCAATGTCGGTAAAATACGGAAAGTTATTAAATGATGCAGTGGGTGGAGGTAAATATGTTCCGATTGCTGTCGGACGTGTTATGACTTGTGTGCTTGGTATGGTCGTAATAAGAGAACGGGAAATCAGAAACTTTGTGGAGACACCATTTTACCGTGTGGTTGGAAGCTTTACAGATGCAGCAATTTTGGCAGAATGGAAGAGCGTAGAAGGCTCTAAATATTTTGAATCTCCGCTTTTATATAAGGAAAACGGTTTTAAAAAAGAAGAAGATGCCAATACGCTGATTCGGGAATTAGAAGAAGAAACGGCTGTGGTAAAGTCAATCGAACAAAACGTGCAGCGCAAAAAAGCACCGCTTCTTTTTAATTTGGCAGAGCTTCAGGCAGAATGTGCAAAACAGTTTAAAATCAGTCCGGATGAAACATTAAAGGTGGCACAGGATTTGTATGAAAGAAAGCTTACCACTTATCCGAGAACCGATGCAAGAGTGCTTACGACCGCGGTCGCAAAAGAAATCGGAAAAAACATCGGACGGTTAAAATCCTATGAACCGACAAAAGCATTTGCAGAGCGGATTCTCTCGGAAGGTTTACATAAAAACATTGCAAAAACACAGTACACAAATGATGCAAAGGTAACGGATCACTATGCGATTATTCCGACCGGCCAGACAAGCGGTCTGTCTTCTTTAACCGAGTTGCAGCGCAGAGTATATGATTTGATTGTGCGAAGATTTTTAAGTATATTTTATCCGCCGGCAGAGTTTCAGAATGTCAAGCTTACGGTCGCAGCGGGCAAAGAACTCTTATTTGCTTCTGCAAAGAAGTTAAAGGTGAAGGGATATCTTGAAATTGCAGGAAATAAAAAGGAGAAGGAAGAGGAAGAAAATGCCGGACTGGTTGAGATGGCAGATGCTCTGAAAGAAGGAGAGGAACTTCCTTTCAATGGATACAGTATTAAGGAAGGAAAAACATCTCCGCCGAAACGTTATACCTCCGGTTCTATGGTACTTGCGATGGAAAACGCGGGACAGCTTATCGAGGACGAGGAACTTCGTGCGCAGATCAAAGGCTCAGGAATCGGGACTTCTGCTACCAGAGCAGAGATTATCAAAAAACTGGTACATATCGGATATCTGCATTTGAATAAAAAGAGTCAGGTCTTAACGCCGGAGCCGTTTGGTGAAATGGTCTATGAGGTGGTGAATCTGACGGTTCCGGCATTATTGAATCCGAAAATGACCGCTTCCTGGGAAAAGGGGTTAGATGGAATCACGAACGGAACGGTCGGGATGGAGGATTACAGGGAAAAATTAGAGGACTTTATCCGAAGAGAAACGCTTGCGATTATTGAAAAGGATTTACAAAATCCGATTGCAGGAAGAATCAGTGCATTTGCGGGAAAGAACGGGCGTGGCATTGGTGCCAGAAGAAAAATTTCCGTAAAATGTCCGGTTTGTGGCGGTGAAATCGAAACAACACCTTTTGGTTACGGATGCAGCAATTATAAAAAGGACGGAAGTGGATGCAAGTTTGCAATTGGTCAGATTGCAGGAAGAGACTTAACCGAAGAAGAAGTAAAATGTCTTTTGGAAAATGGAAAAACAGAGGTTTTAGATGGCTTTCTTTCCCAGAAGAAGAAAAAGTTTAAAGCAGCTTTAGTGTTTGGAAAAAGAGAGGACGGAACCTTAGGGATTCAGTTTGATTTTTCCGAGAATACGCCTACTATTGTAGAAGGATTGACCTGCCCGGATTGCGGAGGGAAAATCGTGGAACGAGGATTCGGATTTTCCTGTGAAAACTATAAAAAAGAAGAAAAGCCATGTGGATTTGCCGTTGGTCAGATTGGAGGAAAAGATATAAATAAAGCACAACTTACCGAGCTTTTGACCGCTGGGCGCACAAAAACGATTCGTGGTTTTAAATCGAAAGCCGGAAAACGTTTTGATGCCTGTCTTATGATGGAAAAAGATGAAACAGGTGTGTCAAGGGTGCGCTATGATTTTGAGCATGTCGAGGCAAAAAAGGTAAAAGATGTTGTCTGTCCGCTTTGCGGAGGAGACATTATAAAAACTTCCTTTGGATATGGTTGTGCGAATTATGTTCCTTCCGATGAAAACAGCTGTCGATTTTCCATTGGGAAAATGGCGGGAAAAAATCTGACCGAAGCGCAGGTACGCGAACTTTTAACAGAGGGAAGAACTTCGACGATTCGTGGTTTTAAATCGAAAACAGGAAATGCATTTGATGCAAGAATTATGCTAAATAAAGAGGAAAACGGAAAAATCACAGGGCTTAAATTTGACTTTCATGATATTGCGCCAAAGGTTGTAGAGGGAGTGCAGTGCCCTTTGTGCGGCGGCAAAATCGTATATACCAAATTCGGTTACGGCTGTGCCAATTATTCGGCAGCAGTGGAAAACAGTTGTAAGTTTTCCATTGGTCAGATTGCAAGCGTAAAACTTACCGAAGCACAGGTGAAAGAACTGCTTTTGCGAAAAAAGACAGGTGTCATCGAGGGATTTGTTGCAAAGACGGGAATGAAATTTGATGCCCCGTTAAAGCTTACCGAGGATGGCAGGGTTACATTTGATTTTCCGGAAAAACCGGCTCCGGTAGAAACCAAAGTGACGTGTCCTTTGTGCGGTAAATTGTTAAAAAAATCACAATGGTATTACGAATGTGAGTGTGGTTTTAAAGTGTCGCATACCATAGCACAGGTGCCGATTTCGGAAGAAATTTTAACAGAAATCTTAGAGCATAAGAGGACAAAGGAAAAAGTAACAGGATTTGTGTCAAAAGCCGGAAATCCGTTTGATGCTTATCTGAAATATGAAGATGGAAAGATTCAGTTTGACTTTAACAATCCGGACATGGTGCGACCGGAAACAGAAGGAGAAAAAGAAGATGGAAAATGAAAAATACCGGGTTTTAAATCGTGATGTAATCAAATACATTGCCATGTTTACCATGTTTTTAAATCATGTAGCAAATGTTTTTTTGGTACCGGGAACATTAGGGTATGAGGTTCTTGTGGATATCGGCTATTTTACGGCAATCACCATGTGCTATTTCCTTGTAGAGGGATATCAGTATACCCGTTCAAAAAGAAATTATGGAATTCGTCTTTTGCTTTTTGCAATTCTATCAGAATATCCTTTTTTGTTTGCTTTTCGTGAACATGGATTTGCAATGAATATGATGTTTACGTTGTTTATTTGTTTTTTGATTTTAGTTGTGCGGGAAAAAGTAGAAAACAGCACATTACAGACAATCCTTGTGGTATTGCTGGTATGTGTGACAATCATCAGTGACTGGGCAATCTTAGCAGCGATATTTACGATTCTGTTTGATGAGTGGAAAGGAGACCGCAAGAAAATATGGGATGCTTATAAAATTGCAATCGGAGCATTTGGCGTGATGAATTTGCTTGGCAATTTAGATGTGTATTCTGTGCCAAAAGCAATTTTATGTGCACTCGGTTCCTGTATGGGAATTCTTTGTTCCGGACTTGTGATTCAATATTTGTATAATGGAAAAAGAGCAATGCACGGAAGAACAATATCAAAATGGTTCTTTTATATCTTTTATCCGGCACATCTTTTATTGCTCGGATATCTTGCTTTATAGGATTTTGTACTTGTGAAATCCTATGCTTCGGAGTAAAATAGAGCCGTTGTAAAAATAAGATAAATTTACGAGGTGTGAGATGGAAAACGCAAAAATAATTAATTTATATACGTTAGAGGAAACAATTGCAGGTACCTATCTTTCTCAGTTTACCTATCCATGGGAAGCATTAAAGGGAATCGGGGATTTTATCAAAGAATTAGGACCGACGTTAGATAAAGAAAAATTTGAGAAACGCGGAGAAAATATATGGGTGGCAAAAAATGCGAAAGTAGCACCGACGGCATGCTTAAACGGTCCACTTATCATTGATGAGGAGGCAGAGATTCGCCATTGTGCTTTTATCCGTGGCAATGCCATTGTCGGAAAAGGTTCTGTGGTCGGAAATTCCACAGAGCTTAAAAATGTGATTATTTTTAATTCCGTACAGGTGCCGCATTATAATTATGTCGGGGATTCGATTCTTGGATACAAATCCCATATGGGTGCAGGTTCCATTACGTCAAATGTCAAATCAGACAAGACACTTGTTGTTGTAAAAGATAAAGAAGAAAAGATAGAGACCGGTTTAAAAAAATTTGGCGCCATGCTTGGTGATTATGTGGAGGTTGGTTGTAATAGTGTGCTAAATCCCGGAACAGTGATAGGAAAAGATACCAATATCTATCCGTTATCCATGGTGCGCGGTGTAGTACCGGCTCATTCCATCTATAAGAATAAGAATGAAATCATAGAAAAACAGTAGGAAAACAGAAAAAAGAAAAGGAAAAATATAACGTCGAAAAAACCTTGCTTTTTACGAAAAAGGTCTAGACGAATGAAAAAAAATGTGCGAAAATAAATGCAGTATGTTAAATGAATAACAAAGTTTAACAAAATACATCAATTTATTTAATTGAAAGGAGTCTTATAATGATTTACACTCAGGAAGTTGAAAACATGTGCCCGGTAGCAAAAGGCGCAAAACATGAACCAGCTCCAATTCCGGAAGAAGGAAAATGGGTTCATTCCAAAAAAATTGAAGATATTTCAGGTTTTACACATGGTGTAGGCTGGTGTGCTCCGCAGCAGGGTGCCTGTAAGCTTTCATTAAACGTAAAAAATGGTGTAATCGAAGAAGCATTGGTTGAGACAATCGGATGTTCCGGTATGACACACTCTGCAGCTATGGCAGCAGAAATTTTACAGGGTAAAACTATTCTCGAAGCATTAAATACAGACCTTGTATGTGATGCTATCAATACAGCTATGAGAGAATTATTCTTACAGATCGTTTACGGTCGTACACAGAGTGCATTCTCTGATGACGGACTTGCAGTAGGCGCAGGTCTGGAAGACTTAGGAAAAGGACTTCGTTCACAGGTTGGTACAATGTACGCAACAAAAGAAAAAGGTGTTCGTTACCTTGAAATGGCAGAAGGTTATGTAACAGGTATTGCACTTGATGCAGACAACGAAGTTATTGGATATCAGTTCGTTTCTCTTGGAAAAATGACTGACTTCATCAAAAAAGGTGATGATCCTAATACTGCCTGGGAAAAAGCAAAAGGTCAGTATGGACGTGTAGATGATGCAGTTAAGATTATTGATCCGAGAAAAGAATAATTGAAAGGAGACGAACAATAATGGCTTTATTTGAATCATATGAAAGAAGAATTGACAAAATCAATTCTGTATTAAATAGTTATGGAATCAGCTCTATTGAAGAAGCTGAGAAAATCACAAAAGACGCTGGACTTGATGTTTACGATCAGGTAAAGAAAATCCAGCCAATCTGTTTTGAGAATGCATGCTGGGCATACACAGTAGGTGCAGCAATCGCAATCAAAAAAGGATGTAAAAGAGCAGCAGATGCAGCAGCAGCTATCGGTGAAGGACTTCAGGCTTTCTGTATCCCTGGTTCCGTTGCAGACCACAGAAAAGTAGGTCTTGGACATGGTAACCTTGGAAAGATGTTATTAGAGGAAGAAACAGAGTGCTTCTGCTTCTTGGCAGGACATGAATCTTTTGCAGCAGCAGAAGGTGCTATCGGTATCGCTGAGAAAGCAAACAAAGTACGTAAAAAACCATTACGCGTTATCTTAAATGGTTTAGGAAAAGATGCAGCTCAGATTATTTCCCGTATCAACGGCTTTACTTTTGTAGAAACAAAATATGACTACAAAGAAGCTAAATTAAACATTGTATACGAAAAAGCATATTCTGACGGACTTCGTGCTACTGTAAAATGTTACGGTGCAGATGATGTTCAGGAAGGTGTTGCTATCATGCATCATGAGAATGTTGGTGTTTCCATTACCGGTAACTCAACAAACCCAACACGTTTCCAGCATCCGGTTGCAGGTACATACAAGAAAGAATGTATCGAGCAGGGTAAGAAATACTTCTCCGTTGCTTCCGGCGGTGGTACAGGACGTACCCTTCATCCGGATAACATGGCAGCAGGTCCTGCTTCCTACGGTATGACAGATACTATGGGACGTATGCACTCTGATGCACAGTTCGCAGGTTCTTCTTCCGTTCCGGCTCACGTAGAAATGATGGGCTTAATCGGAATGGGTAATAACCCAATGGTAGGTGCTACCGTTGCAGTTGCAGTTTCCATTGAAGAAGCAGCAAAAGCTGGTAAATTCTAAGATTAGGATATTTTAAATAAAATATTAGAATTTTAATGAATGGGGCTGTCGCACTAAGAAAAATCAGACAATATATAGTATGCTTAAACGAATATGATGTACTATATGTTGTAGATGTGATTTTTCATGCGACAGCCCCATTTTATCCATCTATAGAAAATATCTTGCTTGTAGAGGAATTTTGCAAATGAAATGTGATGAAAAAACAAAAGTAACAACAGCACGTTTTCAGAGAAAATGAAAGCCCTAATACAGGCAGATTATGAAAAGGAGTATAATTTTGGATAAGAAAGCAGCAATTAATTTTATAAAAGAAAATGCCAGACCTGTTGATTTGGCAGTTTTTGAATATTTCTTTGAAGGTAAAGAAAATAAAAATGTAGTGGAAGAGTTGAGAAAATACCAAAATGAAGATGGTGGATTTGGAAGAGGGCTTGAAGCCGATTGCTGGAATCCCAACTCAAGTCCGATTGCCACGAATGATGCTTTGCTTACACTTTATAAAACAAAAGCATTTGATGAGGCAGAAGATATGATAAATGGTATTTTGAAATACCTATACTCTCATGAAGCTTTTGATGAGGAGAAAAAGTGCTGGCAATTTGCAATAGAGAGCAATAAGGATTATCCTCATGCGATATGGTGGGAGAAAAATGGGGATGGAGTTTCGGGATATAATCCAACAGCATCACTTGCAGCTTTTGTCTTGTGCTTTGGGAAAAGAGATGCATTTTATGAATCTATGATAAAAGACAGTTTTCAGTATTTGCTGGAAACAGAGGAGCTTGGAGCAGATGCACTCAAATGCTTTCTGCTTAGTTATTCTTTCCTGAAAGAAAAAGGAATCGAAGATGTTGTGGATTTAAATGCATTTAGAGAGTTAATTATGAGCAGGATTGAATCTTCCATTTGCAAAGATACCTCAAAATATGGAAAAGAATATGTGCCACTTCCCTCGGATTTCTTTGCAGGTATGTTTGAAGAATTTATGACGGATTCGATAAAAGAACTGGCGAAAGCTGAAATTGAAGTTTTAGACAAGCTGCAGCTTGAGGATGGCGGATTTGATATATCCTGGGACTGGTGCACAGAATATAAAGAAGAATTTAAAAAAGCAAGAGATATGTGGCGTCCGAAGCTTACCATAGATGAGTTGCTTTTTTCTCAAGCGTCTGAAAATTTTTAGAGAAGAAGAAGCTCAACACGCTGTGTTTATACGGATGTTACGGAGCGTGTCACATATGTGACGGTGTAATTCTTTCTTTTTTTTATGTTCTTTGATACTTTTGGATTAGCCGAAAGGCGAAATAGAAAAAAGAAAGGACATAAAAAAGAAATGAAAAAAGAAGGAAAGAAGAAATTGATTTTTGGCAGCATATTTGTTATCATATTTGCAATTTGGACAGCATTGATACAGATAGTGGATGTACAGGCTGTCGGACAAAATGGAACAGATATCGGATTTGCCACTTTTAACTGTTGGTTTCATAAAATAACAGGAGTGAATATGACATTATATACTGTCACAGACTGGTTGGGTCTTGTGCCGTTAGTTGTATCTCTTATGTTCGCAGGTGTTGGAGTTGTTCAATTAGTGAAAAGGAAGAGTCTTTTAAAAGTGGATTCCGACATTCTTATTCTAGGGATATATTATGTTGTAGTAGTTTTTTGCTATCTTGTTTTTGAAATGATTCCGATTAATTACAGACCAATATTGATAGAAGGAATCATGGAAGCTTCCTATCCTTCGTCGACAACGCTTCTTGTACTTTGTGTCATGCCAACCTTGATGGAACAGATGAATCGAAGAGTTAAGAATGGCACGGTAAATAAGGTTATTGGCATTCTTGTAATCAGCTTTTCTGTATTTATGGTATTGGGAAGATTGATTTCAGGGGTTCATTGGTTTACTGATATTGTGGGCTCTGTATTTTTGAGTGTGGGTTTGTTTTTTATTTACAAAGCGTTTGTTTTAATCTGTTATTAGTTACGTTAATGTTTTAGAAATTTACTATTCGTTGTACTAGTTTGGAGGTTTTGCCTTGGAATTTAATGAAAAACTTCAGAAATTGAGAAAAGATAGAGGGTTAACACAGGAGGAATTGGCAGAGGCGTTATTTGTGTCCAGAACTGCTATTTCAAAATGGGAATCCGGGAGAGGGTATCCGAGTATTGATTCATTAAAGGAAATATCAAAATTCTTTTCGGTAACTATTGATGAATTATTATCCACAGAAAGATTGCTTTCGATTGCAGAAAGAGAGAATAAATCTAATATTCAAAAAATGTGCAACTTATTATTAGGCATAGTAGATTTGTTTTCCTTTGTGCTTATTGTTCTTCCGCTTTATCCAAATCCTGTCAATGGATATATTTATGCGGTGAATCTATTTAATTATACAGAAACAACATCGTTTAATAAATTGATTTATTGGATTATGTTTCTTTCCCTTATTGTGGTAGGAGCCGTGAAAATTGTTCTGACACAGTGTAAAATTGAAAAAGGGCAAAACATTGTAACAGGGTGTTCTATGATACTTAGTATTTTGACGGTATTATTTCTGGCAATGGCAAAAGAAGCTTATGCTATTACGCTGGTGTTTATTTTGTTAATAATAAAGGGAATGCTTCTTTTTAAACATAGTAAGAATGCGTAAAATGCTGTTTTGGCTTGTAATTCAGTGATCTGTGGTAAAAAATTAGCTTGACAAAGATGCTTATACCGGTTATACTACACTAAACTCTTTGCACTGCATATAAATCTACAGTACAAACTGAGCAGACCGAGGCGTAATGTCATGGAGTCGGGTCACACAAGTGACAGTGGAATCTTTCATCCACGGGACAGTAGTTGCTAATACTGATTCGTGGGTGTTTTTTTATACTTTTTTATCTAAGAACAATTCTTTTCACTCCCACATATATTTAGTGCCATAGAGCTATCTTAAATTTTTTGGAGGTAACTGATATGGAAGAAAACAAAATATTGATGAATGAAGAAGTGAGCACAGAAAGTGAATTTCGAAAAGTAGCAAATAAGGTATCCCTTATTACTATTGCAGGAAACGTAATGCTGTCGGTAGTGAAGCTTTTAGCAGGAATTATTGCACATTCCAGTGCTATGATATCCGATGCAATACATTCGGCATCTGATGTATTTAGTACATTTGTTGTTATTATTGGGATAAAGCTGTCTTCAAAGAAAGCAGACCGGGAACATCCTTACGGACATGAGCGTTTGGAATGTGTGGCGGCAATCATCCTTGCGATGGTGCTATTTATAACGGGCTTAGGTATTGGAGTGGATGCATTCAAAAATATTGTGCAAGGCAAATATAATGATTTGCAGACACCCGGTATGTTAGCACTTGTAGCAGCGATTGTTTCAATTGTCAGCAAAGAAGGTATGTACTGGTATACAAGATTCTATGCGAAGAAAATAGATTCCAGTGCATTGATGGCAGACGCATGGCATCATCGTTCCGATGCATTTTCATCTATAGGAGCATTAATAGGTATTTGCGGAGCCAGACTTGGATTTCCGGTCATGGACTCTGTTGCCAGTCTTGTGATTTTTGTATTTATCGTAAAAGCTGCATACGACATATTTAAGGATGCTTTGGATAAAATGGTGGACCATTCTTGTGATGAAGAGACAGAAAAGCAGATTTCTGAGTGTGTTATGAGAAATGAACAGGTATTAGGGATTGACTTGCTTCAAACGCGTATGTTTGGCAATAAGATATATGTAGATATTGAAATTGGTCTGCCGTCTTATTATACATTAGAACAATCACATGGGATTGCGGAAGCAGTACATCAGGAAATAGAGCATAACTTCCCAAAGGTGAAACATATTATGGTGCATGTAAATCCGGCAGATGAAACAGAGTAAAGGATTTACACAAAAATGTTTTAAATTTTACATAAAGATGCCATTGGATTTTACATTACAATGCTAAAATATTGCAGTGATTTGAACCGATAAGCCACGAAGTGGCAGCGATTCATGCGCAAGTAGCAAAGCGGACTGCAAATGTCTGCTTTACAGAAAAGTGAAGGAGCATCTTTATGTTAAAGAAAGAGAAAAAAGATCGTGGTTACAAGACCTCACAGCTTGTTTTAGCCAGTTTCGCATTTGGAAGCATTATGGTTTTATGGACTATTTACAACTCCTATGTGCCGCTGATTTTAGATCAAAAGCTAAATCATCTTGGCAGTATAACGCTGGGGAGTGCCACGATAGCTACACTAATTGGATTTATTATGGCAATTGACAATTTTTTTGGATTAATCTTTCAACCGATTTTTGGGAAAAAATCAGATGGCACCAGAAGTCGTTTTGGAAAAAGAATGCCATATGTCATTACCGGAATTCTTATTTGTTCTGCACTGTTTGTCCTGATTCCCCTAATGGCAAGAATTGATGGAATAGCAGGGATTGCTGCCATGATGGCAGTTATCATCTGCTTTAATTTTGTCATGTCAACCTGGCGGGCACCCTGTGTGGCAATCATGCCGGATATGGTGCCGGCAGAATACCAAAGTGATGGAAACGCAGTTGTAAATATGACATCAGCTGTTTTTACCGTTATTGCATCCGCATCGGCAGGTATTTTAGGATTGTTTGGATTGGGAAGTAAAATTGATGGCGGTGAGTACAGTTTGGTATTTATCTTTGGGGCATGTCTTGCTTTGCTTAGTCTGGTAGTTTTACTGACTTGCGTAAAGTGGAAAGATAATCGGGAAGAAAAATTTGAATGTGAAAACAAAGCACAGGAGAAAAAAAGAGAAAGTATCAGAAGTCTTGGGCTTACAGAAGATGAAAAACGAAGTATGATTATCATGATGATTGCATTGTTTTGTATTTCCGGTACAAGTGATGGGGTAGGAACCTATTTTACCTTGTATGCAACGAAACTGCTTGGGATGAGTGCAACTACGGCTACCATGATTAAAACCGTTGGTACACTGGGAGCAGTGCTTGTTGCAGTACCTGCCGGTGTTTTGGGGAGAAAGCTCGGAAGGAGAAAGACCATTCTTACCGGATTATCCATTGTGATTGGGATGCATATATTGATGTATGCCCTGCCGTATACAGCAGGCAGTCATATCGTGGCATGGATGTATTTATGCTATTTTATTTATGCAGGAGCATTTATTATGATAAACATTAACACTTTACCGATTATGCTCTCAATTGGAGGGGAAGAGCGGTATGGTGCATTCACGGGATATTATTATTTTGCAACATTTACGGCGGCTGTAATCTGTCCGGTCGTAATTGGATTTATTGTAGGAAAGACCAATTATAATATGATTCATATTTTTGCATTATGCCTTATTATCGTTGCATTTTTCTGTATGAGGAAGGTACGTCACGGCGAACATCTGAGTGAACAGGAAGAAAAGGCGATGGAAGCAGCAATACAGGCAGCAGAAAATGCCTGAAAAAGGAGGAGTTTTATGAGAACAACAGTGATTGCACATAGAGGAGCATCCCATTCGGCACCGGAAAATACACTTGCGGCATTTTTAAAGGCAAAAGAGCTTGGTGCAGATGGGTTTGAAACAGATGTTCAGCTGACGAAAGACGGAAAAATGGTGATGCATCATAATTATACGATTGATGCAAATACAGATGGTAGCGGCAGAATCATAGACATGACTTTAGAGGAGTTAAAAACTTATGATTTCGGTTCGTGGAAAGGCAAAAAATTTAAAGGTGAGAAGATCCTGACTTTGCAGGAATGTTTAGAAGTTGCAGAACAATTCCGGATGGTAAATATTGAATTAAAAGCACCACTGGATCGAACAATACCGTATGTAGAACCGGTGGCAAAGACAATCAAAGATACAGGCATGACTGGAAAAATCATTATTTCAGCATTTGATCATTCTCTACTTAGAGAAATGAAACAGCTGCTTCCGGACATAAAAGTGGGAGCATTGACCTTGCCTCCATTAGAAGGAATACCTAAAATTGAGCTGGCGGGACAATATTTACCGGAAGATGTGTCTTTAGCGGAGATTAAAAGAGAGGATATTACAATTCCGGAAGATAACGTGATTAATCTGGAAGCGCTTGGAATCGGTGGAAAGGATATCCTATCTGCTGCAATGGAGCAGATTCGGGCAATCGCAGCCATTTATCCTGGAAAATCATTAAAAGAAGTTTTAAATGAATTGCAAAAGCAGCAAAATCTGGAAGAGTATGTATCAAATCTGGACTTTAAACTCGATTATCTGCACTGTGAATATCATTCCTGTTTTAAAAATCCGGAATTGATAGAAAAAATGCACGAGATGGGTGTTGGAGTTAATCCGTGGACAGTAGACAAAAAGGCGGATTTAAGAACATTACTTGCAATGAAACCGGACGGAATTATTACGAACCGTCCGAAACGCCTGTTAAAACTATTAGCGTGATTGGCAAGTTACAAAGCAGAGTTGAATAGTTAAGAACCTCCGGAATTGACATAATAATCCATTCGGAGATTTTTTTGTTGTACGACAATGCGCAGCTCGCAGAGAAGAAATGTGTTGCTCTGACAGAGAAAATTAGCTAAAAAAATCCAAAATTAATGCATAAATATAAAAATGTCGAAAAATGTCGAGGTTTATGTTTCCCAAATATTGACAAAAAACAGATGTTTGATTACTATGTGAGAATAGAGGGAATTGAATAATAATTACAACTAAAAATTGATTTTTGAAAGACAAATCAGAAAGACAAGAAGAGTGGACTGGAATAATATACAAGAACAGAATAAGAAAACGTTGTGAAGCAGATGAAAAGATTTGCTTTCAAACAAAATATTGGGAGGGAGCATATGACAGTAAAAGAGTGTTATGAAGAAATTGGCGGAGACTATGAAGAAATTTTGAGCCGTCTGATGAGGGATGATCTGGTCAAAGAGTTTGCAACTATGTTTTTGGATGATTCAAGTTACGAAGAGTTAGTAACTCAGATGGAAAAGGGAAATTGTGAGGAAGCTTTTAAGGCTTCCCATACATTAAAGGGAGTATGTCAGAATCTGGCATTAACAGAACTGGCGAATGCCAGCAGTGAAATGACGGAAGCCCTGCGAAATAAAGATATGACGATGGCAGAAAGTCTGATGGAAAATGTTAAGAAAAGTTATAAGAAAACCAAGGAAGGAATACTGGCGCTCTTAGCACAGTAAAAAGGAGGGAGAAGTGTGATTATGGAAAAAAATATGATTCTTATTGTAGATGATGCGGAAATTAATCGAAAAATATTGAAAGTTATTTTTGAAGAGCAGTATCAGATCTTAGAGGCAGCAGATGGAGAGGAGGCAATGGCGTTACTTGATACCAATAAGGATCAGATTGCGGTTATGTTTTTGGATTTAATCATGCCGAACAAATCTGGTCTTGATGTACTCGATTATATGAAAGCAAAAAAATATATCAAATATATTCCGGTTATTATGATTACCGGAGAAGCAACGGCAGAGAGTGATGAAAAAGCATATGAGTATGGGGTATCTGATATTATTTATAAGCCATTTGCACCGAAGGTTGTTATGCGCCGTACCAAAAATATCATAGAACTGTTTGAGTACAGAGCTAATCTGGAAAGTCAGCTTGAAGAGCGAACCAAAGAACTTATTGAAAGTAACCGGAAGATTAAAAGAAACAATGAATTTCTGATTGGTGCATTAAGCTCTGTTGTCGAGTTCCGTAGCTTGGAGTCCATGGAACATATCCGAAGAATTAAGTGTTTTACAAGAATTATGTTAGAGCATTTGAATCAATTCAGTTCAAACTATCACTTTTCGGAAGAACAGATGAATCTCATTGTAGATGCTTCTGCGCTTCATGACATTGGAAAGATAGCGATTCCGGACAGTATTATGTTAAAGAAAGACAAGCTGACGAAAGAAGAAGAAAAAGAACTGGAAAAGCATACGATTTATGGTTGTGACCTGCTTGAGAATTTTAAACAGGAAGACGACGATGAATTCTACCGGTATTGTTATGAAATCTGCAGGTATCATCATGAAAGAGATGATGGAAAAGGTTATCCGGATGGCTTAAAAGGTGAGGAGATACCAATCTGGGCGCAGGTGGTTTCTCTGGTGGATTGCTTTGATAGTCTGGTAAGCGGTCAGGTATACAAAGTACCATTTGCGGTGGATGAAGCAATGCGTGTCATAAGGGAAGGCAGATATGGTGTATTTTCGAAGGAAATGCTGGATTGTATGGAAGTTGCAAAGAGTGAATTATTTCATGCGGCAGAGTTGGAACTTTCTTATGCAGATTAGTACATAAAGTGAAGACGAGAAAGAAGGCGGCTATGAGTAAAGAAAAAATAGAAAATGAGAATAGATCGTTAGAAATTGCATCTTCCCTGTGTATGGACTATTTTTCGGTTTATTTAGTTGACTTGGATGAGGATACATTTAAAATACATCGGACATCGGATGTGATTTCCAGTCAGGTGGCAACCCTTATGGAGCAGTTTCAGTCGTATTCCGAAGCAGTAAGTGCCTATATTTATACCTATGCATATCCGGACGATATGGAATTTGTGAGAGAGGAAACAAAAATAGAAAATGTCAGAAAACGTTTGCAGGAAGAAGAGGCGTTTTCTGTCCGTTATCGGAGAATCGTAAATGGAACGGTAGAGTATATAGAATGGCGTTATGTCAGAATTGCGCAAGAAGAAAAGAATATGAAAGCAGTGCTTGCGGCACGGAATGTGGATGAACAGATGAAAGAAGAGTTACAGCAGAAAGCATTGCTTGAAGATGCATTAAATCAGGCACGGGAAGCCAATCAGGCAAAAACTTCTTTTTTATCGGCAATGTCTCATGATATCCGTACACCGATGAATGCCATCATTGGCTTTTCGGAGATTGCAATCACTCATATGGATGATAAGGAAAAGGTTATGGATTGTCTGGAAAAAATTCTTACTTCCAGCAATCATTTATTGGAACTGATTAATGATGTTCTGGATATGAGTCGGATCGAAAGCGGTAAAGCAACATTGCAGGAAAAGGAATGCAGTCTTTCACAGGTAGTGCATGATCTGGTACAGATGGTTTTGCCACAGATTAAGGCGAAACGTATCAAATTGTTTGCCGATACCTTTAATGTAAGGAATGAAGATGTGATTGCAGATCCATTAAAATTGAATCAGATTTTTCTTAATATTTTGGGGAATGCAGTGAAATTTACGCCTTCCGGTGGCTCTATTTTCCTTCAAATCTGTCAGATGCCTTCTGAAAGGGAAGAATATGGTTCCTATAAATTTATATTTAAGGATACGGGCATTGGTATGTCGGAAGAATTTTTAGAGCATATCTTTGAGCCATTTGAACGGGAAAAAAATTCCGTAAAGCAGGGAATTGAGGGAACCGGTCTTGGAATGTCCATTGTGAAAAATACGGTAGATATGATGGGTGGAACGATACAGATAAAAAGTGCCAAGGGGCAGGGAAGTGAATTTGTTATCGGCCTGGATCTGAAGTTACAGAACAATGTACCAAAAAGAGAAAAAATTCAGGAATTGGAAGGAAAACGTGCTCTCATTGTTGATGATGATTTTAATACCTGCAACAGTATAACCAGGATGTTAGAACAGATAGGAGTACGTTCTGAATGGACGACCTCTTCCAGAGAATCCATTTTTCGAATACAGAAGGCACGTGAGGACGGAGATGAATTTCAGGTTTATATTGTCAACTGGAACATGCCGCTCATGGATGGAATCGAGACCACCAGAAAAATACGAAGAATTGTTGGCGAGGAAGCACCGATTATTATGCTGACGGCATCCGACTGGGCGGATGTGGAGAATGAAGCAAAGGAAGCAGGGATAACAACTTTTTGCAATAAACCGCTGTTTCAATCAGATTTGGAAAAAGTGCTTTTGAAGGTAAATCATCTGGCAGAAGAAAAAAGTGTTCCGATACTTTCTACGAAAAAACAGTATGTCGGAAAACGAGTACTTGTAACGGATGATAATGTACTGAATCGGGAGATTGCACATGAAATCCTGACAGATGCCGGATTTTTAGTGGAGGGAGCCGAAAATGGTTCTGTTGCCGTAAAAATGGTAAGACAGTCAGAAGAAGGCTGGTATGATCTTGTGCTAATGGACGTTCAGATGCCGGTTATGGATGGACATGAAGCTACAAAAGAAATAAGAAAGTTATCAAGAAAAGATGTTGGTACGTTGCCGATTATAGCCATGACAGCGAATGCTTTTGATGAAGATAAGGAGCTGGCATTACAAAGCGGTATGAATGCATATATTACCAAACCATTGAATCTTGAGAAGCTGTTTGAAATCTTGTCAGATTATATATAATGCCTCATACCGAAAACGATTAAGCAATATAAAACAAAACCTAAAAATTAAGGAGGAGGGTTTTCCTATGAAGAGAAAAATCGTTAGTACAATCTTATGTGCAGCTATGGTGATCAGCACTATGGCAGGATGTGGAAGCAGTAGCAGTTCATCTGCAGATGCCGGAACCAGTGATTCCGGAAGCAGCACAACTGCAAATGAGAGTACTGCATCTACAGAAGCAGCAGATACAACAGATGAAGCAACTGCATCATCTGGGGATGAGGGAAAAGTTTTAAATATCTACTGCTGGAATGAAGAATTCAAATCCCGTATCACAGACCATTATCCTGGCTATACCGAAAAGGATGCTACAACAGGAACCATTGGTGATGTTACTGTAAAATGGAACATTACACCAAACGATGATAATGCATATCAGAACAACCTGGATGCAACCTTATTAAAACAGCAGGATGCAGCAGCAGATGATAAAATCGATTTGTTCTTAGTAGAAGCAGATTATGCATTGAAATATGTTGATACGGATTATACAATGCCGGTTACAGATCTCGGAATTACAGAGGATGAATTGTCAGATCAGTATCAGTATACAAAGGATATCGTAACAGATTCTGATGGCGTATTAAAAGGTGTATCATGGCAGGGCTGCCCGGGTGTATTGTTCTACAATCGTGAAGCAGCAAAAGAAGTATTGGGAAGCGATGATCCTGCTGAAGTACAAAAGGCAGTTGCTGACTGGGATACCTTTAATGAAACCGCAAAAACCATGAAAGATGCAGGTTATTCCATGACATCTTCCGTAAATGATACATATCGTGTATATTCCAATAATGTAAGTTCTAAATGGGTTGATGACAGCGGAAAGATTAACATTGATGATAACATCATGAACTGGGTAGAAGATTCCAAAGCATTAGTTGATGCAGGAGAAACCGGAACACATGAATTGTGGAGTGATGACTGGAGCAAAGGCTTCTATCCGGACGGAAAAGTATTCTGCTACTTTGGACCGGCTTGGTTAGTAAACTTCAGTATGGCAGCTGATACCGAAGGAAGTATTGGTAATCAGGGTGGCTGGGGTGCTACCGAAGGACCTCAGGGCTTCTTCTGGGGTGGTACATGGATTTGTGCAGCAACCGGCACAGACAATGCAAGCCTTGTAAAAGACATTATGCTTCAGATGACAACAAATGAAGATGTTATGAAAGATATCGTTGTAAAAGATGATGACTTTGTAAACAACAAAACTGTTATGGAAGAAATGGCAGCTGATACAAGTTATTCAAGTAAAATCTTAGGTGGTCAGAACCCACTTGGCATTTACTGCAAAGGTGTAGAAACTCTTGATTTGAGCAACTTATCTTCTTATGATCAGGGATGTAACGAAGAATTCCAGAATGCAATGAAGAATTACTTTGAAGGAAATGCAACCTTAGATGAAGCATTAGACCTCTTCTATACCGCAGTAGAAGAAAAATATCCGGAATTAACACATTAATTGAATAGGTATGAGTAAATACCCGTACCTGTCGGACGAACAGGAAGGCAGGTACGGGATTTTTATACCCTGATATAAACAGTGTTGACAGTGGGCTTGCAAAATGGCAAGTTTGCTGTGAGCTCTGTATGATAGAGCAAGAGAAGGGAGCGTTTACCATGAAGAATAAATCAAAAGCGGTAAGCTATAATAAATGGGGTTACATATTTTTACTGCCATTTATTATCGTTTACGTCATTTTCCAATTAATACCGATGGTTACCACCATCTATAATAGTTTCTTTGAAAACTATATGTCGGGATTAAAACAGATTGGACCGAATTTTGTCGGACTCCAGAATTATAAGGATCTGTTTGCACAGGGTGATATCTGGATTTATGCAAAGAATACCCTGGTAATGTGGATTTTATGTTTTATACCTCAGATTTTACTGTCTTTATTATTGGGCGCATGGTTTTCGGATGTACGTCTCAGATTAAAAGGTTCCAGATTTTTTAAGACAGTTATTTATCTGCCGAACTTAATCATGGCATCTGCATTTTCTATGTTGTTCTTTACCTTGTTCTCAGACGGAGGACCAATCAACTCATTGTTAATGCAGATTGGATTTATCGATACACCATATAAGTTTTTATCAAATGCCGGCAGTGCCAGAGGACTGATTGCATTTATGAACTGTCTCATGTGGTTTGGTAACACGACCATTCTTCTGATGGCAGGTATGATGGGAATTGATACTTCTTTGTTTGAGGCAGCAGAAGTAGATGGAGCTACTTCATCGCAGGTATTTTTTAAGATTACACTGCCATTGCTTCGTCCAATCTTGGTATATGTTATGATTACATCCTTAATCGGTGGTCTGCAGATGTTTGATGTACCACAGATTTTGACAAACGGAACCGGTGATCCGATGCGTTCTACTATGACATTAATTATGTTCCTGAATAAACATTTGTATAGTAAAAACTATGGTATGGCAGGTGCATTGTCTGTAGTATTATTTATCATTACCGCTATTTTAAGTTTGATTGTGTTTAAAGTAACCGGAAATGATAAGAGAAAGGGGTAATAAATATGGCAAAGAATAATCAGACGACTTCAAAGGGCATGGGATTGCATGCAAGAAGAGTGATTGCATATATTGTACTTGGCATTATTACATTTTTCTGCCTGTTCTGGTTCTACATATTGTTCATCAATGCAACCAGATCAAATGGAGAATTGCAGGCAGGTTTTACACTTTTACCTAGTACACATTTAGTAGAAAACTGGAAAAATCTGTTGGCAGGAACTCTGCCGGTATGGTCCGGAATGTTTAACAGTTTAATTATTTCAACCTGTAGCGCGGCGTTATGTGTTTATTTTTCAACCATGACAGCATATGCGATTCATGCATATGAGTTTAAGTTAAAGAAGTTCATATATCCGTTTATCCTGTTGATCATGATGATTCCGACACAGGTTACAGCACTTGGTTTTGTACAGTTAGTATCCAAAATGAAATTGGAGAATAGTTTTATTCCGCTTATTGTACCATCTGTTGCGGTACCGGTTACTTTCTTCTATATGAAGCAGTACATGGAGAGTTCTCTTCCGTTGTCTTTGATTGAAGCAGCACGTATTGATGGTTCCGGAGAGTTCCATACATTTAACGTTATTGTATTGCCGTTGATGAAACCGGCAATCGCAGTACAGGCAATCTTTACTTTTGTAAGCAGTTGGAATAATTACTTTACTCCGGCATTGATTTTACATGATGATAAGAAAAAGACATTGCCGATTTTGATCGCACAGTTACGTGCAGCAGACTGGCTCAAGTTTGATATGGGTCAGGTATATGTTATGATTGCATTTTCAATTTTCCCGGTTATTGTGGTATATTTGATTTTATCAAAACACATCGTGCAGGGAGTTGCACTTGGAAGTGTAAAAGGTTAAGAAATACGAACCGCTGGTCCGAAAGGGCCGGCGGTTTTTTGCTGTATAGGAAATTCTGAAAAATATCGATTGAAAACTCTGAAAATTGTCGATTGAAAACTCCGAAAAACACCGATTGAAAACTCTGAAAAACATCGATTGTATATTGATAAAAAGAAAAATGCAGGATATACTAAACGTATGGAGGGATAGATAGATGAGTTTAACAACGGAAACATATAAGAATCGAATTATAGATCATCAAATTTTAAAAATGATGAAAACTTTTGGTGCTGTCTGTGTAGAAGGACCAAAATGGTGTGGTAAAACGTGGGCATCTTTAAATCAGGCCAATAGTGTCTGCTATATTGCGGATCCGGTTAATAGCTTTCAAAATAGACGAATGGCAGAATTGAGTCCGGAACTTGTGCTAGAAGGAGAATTTCCCCGGCTTATAGATGAGTGGCAGGAGGTTCCTGAAATATGGGATGCGGTGCGTTTCGCAGTAGATAAGAACGGGGAAAAAGGAAAATTTATTTTAACAGGTTCGTCCACGCCAAAAAGGAAAGGAATTCTTCATAGTGGGGCTGGTAGAATTGGTCGAATACGGATGAATACAATGAGTTTGTTTGAACTTGGAGATTCAAAGGGACAGGTTCGATTGATGGATCTGTTTGAGGATAAATTAAAACCAATTGCGACAGGAGAGGTGCAGCTGGAGCAACTGATACAATATACAGTTAGAGGAGGATGACCGGGATATGATAGGTCATGTTTGTCCTCCCTTCGTTTGTTTTGTAAAAGATAGTTTCATTATAAAGAAAAAAAGGAAAATGTACAAGAGACGAAAATACGGATGTTTAAACCAATTCCGGTTCACAGAAAAGAAGATGAGATTGTAATCTATTCGCTAGGTGGAATACACCAAAGATGATGGTTTAAAATTGAAATAAAACAAAGTTATTCATAAAAACACCAGGCAAAAATGTCTGGTGTTTTCTTCTTGACAAATGTTATTTCTGGAACGAATTGGAGAGATATTAACGACCTGTTGTGCACTTGTTATGGCGACGAGGAAAATGTAAAAGAGACGAAAATACCATACTGTTTTTTTATCCCAGATATGTTACACTACTGCTATAATGCATAAATAAGAGGTTACGTGAAAGGATGAAAAAAATGAAACATGTATTTTTGTTATATGAAAAATGTTGCTTATATGAGATTGTAATTTTGAATTATTTTTTGAATTTTAAAGAGCGTGACGTCATTTTCTGCTCTCTGGATGGAAAAAGTATACATACCATGGAGGGATATTCCGTAAATGTGGATAAATCATTAGAGGAAGTGGACTTAAGCGAAGTACAGTGCCTGGTAGTTCCGGGTGGTCCGGTAAAGCAGATCAATGAAGAAAAGGTGAGAACTATCATTCGCACGTTGTGTAAGAAAAAGGTACTCATTGCCGGTATTTGTGCAGGAGTAGACTTGTTGGATGATGCAGGTATATTAAAAGAAATCCGCTCGACACATTCTACTGAAGAAGATGTGGTAAAGGATGGGAATGTTATTACTGCAAGAGCAAATGCTTATGTTGATTTTGCCATTGCGGTTGCAAAGGAATTGGATTTGTTTGAGGACGAAGCAGATGTGAAAGAAACGATTGAGTTCTGGAAAAATTATAAAAGGATGCAATAAAAGTGCAGGAAGAAAAAAAGAAAATTGGAAGTTGATGGAGAGATAAGTATATGGCTATTTTTAACGTAAATCTTAATATTCACTATTCTGCACCACAAGA
>NZ_JADYUI010000080.1 GCF_021531695.1 Roseburia hominis
TTAAGAATCTTCCATTAGGAAAATACAAGGTTGTGGAAGTAGAAGCTCCTTACGGATATGTTCTGAATCAGGAAGCACAGTATGTAACATTTGCTTATGTGGATGACCATACGCCTGTAATTTATGAAACAGCAGCATTTACCAATGACAGACAGAAGTTATCATTATCTGTAGAAAAGAAAGATTCTGAGACAGATGAGCTTATTACTGGAGCAGTATTTGGTCTTTATGCAGATGAAGACATCAGGAATGTTGATGGAAAAGTTATCATAGAAGCAGGTACTTTACTTGAGACAGCAGTTTCAGATGAGAATGGTATCGTAAGCTTCACAAAGGATTATCCATTTGCCAAGTATTATGCAAAAGAAATGGAAACACCTGCCGGATATGTGACAAACGAGGAAGTAATCGCCTTTGATGCACAGTATCAGGGACAGGATATCAAGGTTGCTAAGTACAGCAGCTTATTCCTTAATACTCCAACTACTTTTGAATTCTCCAAGGAGGATATCACAAGCGGTGCAGAGCTTTCAGGAGCAACTCTTTGTGTTATTGACAAGGATGGAAATGTCATTGAGACATGGACTTCCGTCAGAGGAGAGAAACATGTAATCAAGAAGCTGGTAGTAGGTGAGACTTATACTCTTCGTGAAGAATTTGCACCATACGGATATCTTCGAGCAACAGACATTCAGTTTACTGTTGAGGACACAGAAAATATCCAGTCCGTTGTAATGAAGGATGAAGTGCCTACAGGTTCTATCATCATCAACAAGGATGGTGAATTTGTAACAGACAAGACCCTTATCAAGGGACACTGGTACGATTTCATTTTCAATTACTTCAAGAAATCCCTTGCCGGAGTAACCTTTGAAGTATATGCGGCAGAAGACATTGTAAGTCCTGACGGGCTTGACACCGTATATTTTGAAAAGGATGAACTGGTAGCAACAATCGTAACCGATGACAATGGTATTGCAAGCATAGAGGAATTGCCACTTGGCAAGTATTATCTTGTAGAAACAGCAACCATTGAAGGATTTGTTTTAGACAGTACACCTATCGAAGCAGACCTTTCCTATGTGGATCAGGACACAGAGGTGGTATATGCCGGAATGGATGTAACCAATGAAAGGCAGAAGGTTAAGATTACAGTTGTTAAAACTGATTCAGAGACCAAGAAGCCTTTAGAGGGTGCTGTCTTTGGTCTTTTTGCAAAAGAGGACATCGTAAATTCTGAGGGTACAGTCATTGTGGCAGCTGATGAAAGAATCGAGAAAGCAGTCACAGGTGCAGACGGAACAGTAACCTTTGTTTCAGACCTTCCACTTGGACAGTATTATGTGAAAGAAATCGAAGCTCCAAAGGGATATGTGAAGTCTGACGAGGTATTTGATGTGGATGCATCTTACCAGGGCGAAGATGTAGCTGTCATAGAGTTCACAGCTGAATTTGAAAACGCACCAATCAAGGTAGAATTTTCAAAGACTGATATCACCGGCGAGAAGGAAATTGCAGGTGCCAAGTTATCAGTAATTGATTCAGAAGGAAAGGTAGTAGAAAGCTGGACTTCTGAGGCTGGAAAGACTCATATGATAGAGAGACTTCCGGTTGGAAAATATACTCTTCGTGAGGAAACAGCTC
>NZ_JADYUI010000081.1 GCF_021531695.1 Roseburia hominis
ATAAAAAAGTGTCTTCGACACCTCAACTCCCCTGCCCCTCATTCATGAGGGGATTTAGGGGTTTTCTTTTTGGTTACTTTGTTTCATAATTATCTCATGAATGTTTTACAAGAAATTTTTAGAGATAACTATGAAATAATTCAATATACTCTTCATCCTCGTGATGTCGTCATGGAAAGCATCGACAAGATGATTAACTGTGGTGACCCTTCTTTTGGCGGCGCAATGTATGGTTGCACTCATTGTGGTAACCTTAAATTTGTTCCTTTTCGTTGTCATTCCAAGTTTTGTCCTTCATGTGGTGCCAAGTATTGCAATGATCGTGCTACTGCCATGTCCTTTAAACTCATTAAGTGTCATCATCGTCATTGCGTCTTTACCATCGATGAAGAACTCAGACACTTTTTTCTTGAAGACCGTTCTCTTTTGAACTGCCTTTTTTCTGCTGTCCGCAGCGTTGTTCTAAACATGTTTTATAAAGCAAACAAATCCAAAAACTTTGTTCCAGGTGTTGTTTGTGTATTACATACTTTTGGACGACCTCTCGAATGGAATCCTCATATTCATTGTCTTATTACTGAAGGTGGATTCTCAGACGATGGTTTTTGGAGAAATGTGAAACATTTCAATTATACCTATCTTCGTAAAGCTTTTCAGACTGCTCTTTTAAATGAATTAGAAAAGCAAATCGGTCCTTCTTTTAAAAAAGTGAAAGCTGCCATTTACAAAAAGGATAAAAATGGATTCTATGTTTATGCAAAACCTACACTGACTGATCCATCCACTGTCTCACAATACATTAGTCGTTATCTGGGAAGACCTGTTATCGGTCTTTCACGCATTGATTCCTATGATGGTGAATCCGTAACTTTTCACTATAACCGCCATGAAGACAATGTCTACGTTGAAAAGACACTTCCTGCCATTGACTTTATCAAACTCCTTATCCAGCATATCCCAGAGAAACATTTTAAAATGACTCGTTATTATGGGCTGTATGCAAGAAATCGTGAGCTTGATAAATCTCTCAA
Organism: Roseburia hominis; assembly: GCF_021531695.1. Classification (GTDB taxonomy): domain Bacteria; phylum Bacillota; class Clostridia; order Lachnospirales; family Lachnospiraceae; genus Roseburia_D. The sequence goes on from NZ_JADYUI010000081.1 coordinate 1,032, forward strand.
TAGATTGATACCAAAAACAAAACATAAAATTATTCTTGATTCTAATACCTGGCGTAATCGAATAGCTTTATCTTTTGGATATGATCCTATCCAATGCCCTAACTGTAAAAAGAAGATGGAACTACTCGATTTATACTACAAACATACCAAAGTTTCTCTAGACGAACTCTACGAAAGAACCATGGCAAAAATGAAATGCCATGCAGGTGGAAAAGCTGCTTGATTTTCCCACCCATCTGCTACATACTTAACCTATCTAACAGATGGGAGCCTAATACACATGGATCAAAAAGCAATAGAGGAACTAAGAGAAAAATACATTAAAAATCCACCGGAAGGAATGACTGCAAAGCTTGTTAAAAACATGACTGATTCTGATTTACTTGACATGCATTATTTCCTTTCTGAAGATGAAGATTTTGACGGCGAAGAAGAAGGCTTTTATATCGATCTCTTCTAATATTTACCGTCTTTTTGTTGAGCCCGCTCTTGTGCGGGCTTTTATATTAGGGATTTCTCCGAAAGGAGAAATTTCCTAATATA
>NZ_JADYUI010000082.1 GCF_021531695.1 Roseburia hominis
CTTGTATGATAATTAGGAAGTTAATTATCACACGTTTCCTTTCTTTTAATATCGTGGTTCAATACATTCAGATACTGTGGACTTTTGATTTGTTTCCTGTAGCTCTGACTACTCGAAGGAGTGTATTGCCGCTACCTTTATCTGAATTGTTTATAGCTGGATGTTGCCGGAATGATCCGAGTACTTATTTCCATCAAGTCTACGATGATAATCGCTGGTGGATATCACGGTATCAGACTTTAGAAAGGGAGGTACAACCTCATGATTTATGTAGGCATTGATATTGCCAAACTAAACCATTTCGCCTCAGCCATTTCTTCTGATGGTGAAATCATAATCGAGCCGTTCAAATTTACAAATGACAATGATGGCTTCCAACTGCTGATCTCAAAACTCGAATCATTCGATAAGAGCAGCCTCATCATTGGTCTTGAATCGACGGCACACTACGGCGACAACCTTGTTCGATACCTTGTTGCCGGTAATTACAAAGTGTGTGTGTTGAATCCCATCAAGACTTCTACTATGCGTAAAAACAACGTACGCAAAACGAAGACTGACAAAGTCGACACATACATCATTTGCAAAACCCTTATGATGCAGGATTCCCTCAGATTTGTTACCTATTATGATCTCGATCTGATGGACCTCAAGGCTCTTGGCCGTTTTCGCCAGAAAACCATTAAGCAGCGAACCCGTTTAAAGATTCAGCTGACTTCTTATGTGGACGAGGTATTTCCTGAATTGCAGTACTTCTTCAAATCAGGTCTGCATCAAAAATCTGTCTATGCTCTCCTTAAGGAGGCTCCTACACCGGAAGCTATAGCTTCTATGCATATGACTCATCTGGCTCATTTACTCAAGGTGAACTCCCACGGACACTTTGATAAGGAAATGGCTCAGCAGTTAAGAGTTCTCGCACAGAAGTCTGTCGGTGCCAGCGACAGTGCTCTATCTATTCAGATAACTCACACCATTGCACAGATTGAGTTGCTGGATAGCCAGTTAGAAAGAGTTGAAGCTGAGATGACTGACATCATGAAATTCAATGATTCTGTCATCATGACCATTCCGGGTATCGGATACATCAACGGCGGAATGATACTTGGCGAGATCGGTGATATTCACCGTTTCTCCAGCCCCAACAAGCTGCTTGCATATGCAGGTCTGGATCCTTCTGTTTACCAGTCTGGAAACTTCCAGGCTAAGAAAACCAGAATGTCTAAGCGTGGTTCCAAAGTCCTCAGATATGCACTTGTTAATGCAGCTCACAATGTTGTAAAAAACAACGCCACTTTCAAGGCTTACTACGATGCCAAGATGGCGGAAGGCCGGACTCACTATAATGCCCTTGGACATTGTGCCGGCAAGCTTGTCAGGGTCATCTGGAAGATGCTTACTGACGAAGTAGAATTTAACCTCGAGTAAGAGGTCTGTATACCAATATCGATAGATTTTGAAAAGCACCCTTACGGGAGCCTTATTAAGGTTACCCTTTTTTACCACCGATAGAGAATAAGAATTT
>NZ_JADYUI010000083.1 GCF_021531695.1 Roseburia hominis
GATGCAAAGCTTGAAGGAGCAGTATATGGATTGTATGCCCGTGAGAACATTGTTCATCCGGACGGGAAAACAGGAGTAATCTTTAAGGCTGGAGACCTTGTTGCAACTCTTACAACAGATGCAAAGGGTGCCTGTTCCATTGATAACCTTTATCTTGGAAAATACTATGTGAAGGAAATCACACCATCCGAAGGATATCTTCTGGATGAGGAAGAGCATGATGTGGTATGCGATTATGAAGGAGATTTGATTCCACAGGTTCTTAGAAGTACAACTTCCAAGGAGCAGGTAATTAAGCAGCCATTCCAGCTTATCAAAGTATCAGACAATGGGGATGATACAGAAGCTCCTCTTCTTGCAGGAGCAGGCTTTACTGCTTACCTGAAATCATCATTGAAGGTTAAGGCTGACGGCACTTATGATTATGAAAGTGCAACACCTGTTGTTATCGGTGAGAATGGAGCAAAGTCCATTTACACAGACGAAAAGGGTCATGCAGTATCCATTGCGATTCCTTATGGAACGTATGTGGTACTTGAAACAGAAACACCTCACAACATGGAAACAATCAAACCTTTTGAGGTAAGGATTGTTGAGAATCATCCAACTGAGCCTCAGATTTGGAGAGTTTTCATTGACCGTGAGTTTACAGCGAAGCTTCGTGTTGTTAAGAAAGATGCTGATACAAAGCAGACAGTGCTTATTCCAAACACAGAGTTTAAGATCTTTAATCTTGATACTGGAAAATATGTATCCATGATTACAACTTATCCTTCCAAGGTGACACACACTTCATTCTTTACGGATGAGGACGGGGATTTGATTTTACCGGAGGCATTAAAGCTTGGTAATTACAGAATAGAAGAGATTGCAGCTCCATTTGGATATGTGGTAAACGAGACTTATGTAAAGGTAGCGGTAGATACGGATACAGCATATGAGATTGATCCGGAGACTTATGAAGCAATCATTACAATAAATTACGAAGATGCACCTGTTGTGGGTGAACTTACCGTAGAGAAGAAGGGAGAAGTTCTTGACTCTTATAAGGGTGGTCTTTTCGCTGATTCAGATGAAAAGTCATTCGTGTACCGTGAGGGAAGCCTTGCAGGTGCCAAGTATGAGGTCTATGCAGCTGAGGATATCTTTACAGCTGATATGCAGAAAGACGCTGACGGAAACAGAACAAAGTATTATTCTGAGGGCGAGCTTGTGGCAACACTTGTTATCGGAGATGATGGAAAAGCAGTTCTTAAGAATCTTCCATTAGGAAAATACAAGGTTGTGGAAGTAGAAGCTCCTTACGGATATGTTCTGAATCAGGA
>NZ_JADYUI010000084.1 GCF_021531695.1 Roseburia hominis
CACCCTCGCTTCATGTGGAGTGGCATAACCATTATAACTATGTGGGCGCACATAATTGTATTCAACATATGCAAAGTCATCTACTGCCTGGTAGAGAGCTTCTTCCGTTTCAAACTCATACAGGTTGGTGCACTCATTTTTCAATGTGTTAAAATAACGCTCCATCGGGGCATTATCATAAGGATATCCGGCTTTATTCATGCTTTGTGTGATGTTCATGGATTCGCAAAACTCGGTAAATGCCCTGGATGTATACTGTGCTCCCTGGTCTGAATGCAGAATTAATTCACCTTTTATGGAAGGCTGTGAATCCAGTGCTTTCTGCAGTGTACGAATCGCGAGATCACTGGTGATATGGCGGTCTGTAATGCTTGCAACCACGCTCCGGTCATGAAGATCAATAATGGTGCAGTTATATCTTACCTCGTGATTCTTCAAATACAGATATGTGAAGTCTGTGCACCACTTTTGGTTGATCTCATCCGCTGTAAAATTCTGATTCAGCCTGTTGGAGAATACTTTATGCGGAGTTCCGTGTTCATAATCCGGTCTTTTCGGACGGACGATGGAGCAAAGTCCTAACTCTGTATTCATATATTTGTGTATTGTTGTAAAGCTGTAATGATAACCTCTGCGCTCCAGATATACAGTCATGCTCCGATAGCCGACCGTGCCATTGTGGGCGTGATAGATTTCACGGATCTGATCCAGAACTTCCTTTTTATGGGTATCGTAACCCGCCTTCCGGTGTTTCCGGTAGTTATAGTATGCGTTCGGCCAGATATCAAGCCTCCGTAGAAGCCAGCGCAAACCAAACAACTTATGATACTGGTCGATAAATCGATAAGCCTCTAATCGATTTCCTTTGCAAAGAATGCCGCTGCTTTTTTTAGGAACAGATTTTCCTTTTTTGCTTCTTCCAATTCCTTACGCAATCGGAGATTCTCTTTCATAAGTTCCATTTCATTTGGAGCATCTGGATTTTCAAGGGCTTTTTCCTGACATTCTTTGCTAAAATCTCTGCACCACTGGGAGATACTGGCCTTGGATACGCCGTATTCAGCAGTAATGCTTTTGTAGGTGCGTCCTTCTTCTTTGTGAAGACGGACAATTTTCTTTTTAAACTCTGGTGTGTAACTTTGTGGCATAATAAATACCTCTTTCCTTTATGAGATTTATTATATCTTATTAGCCACTCCTGTTACAACTTTAGTATAGCACTTCA
>NZ_JADYUI010000085.1 GCF_021531695.1 Roseburia hominis
CTTTCAGATGAAGAGCGATTGCGTTTAGAGTCAATTACTAAAGCAAGGACGTTACAGGCACAAATCGTAACCAGAGCAAGAATTCTTTTGCTTAAAGCTAATGGTGAATCTGTGGATTCCATCGCTGATAAAGTTGATTTGAACCGCAACAGTGTTCTCCTTTGTCTCAAAAAGTTTGCTCAGGGTGGTATTGAAAATGCTATCTATGATGCTCCGGGTCGCGGCAGAAATGCAGAAATTACTGACGATGAAAAAGTCTGGATTATCAATGTTGCCTGTCAGAAGCCTGCTGAGTTTGGATATTCGGCTGAAACCTGGACCTACGCCAAACTTACTGAGCATATCAATAAAACAGCTGAAAGTGCCGGTTTCATAAGATTATCAACGATCACAAAAACCAGTATAAAAAACATTTTGGATGCTGCTGAAATCAAACCATTTCGTATTCAGTATTACTGTGAAAAGCGAGATCCAGACTTCGATGCAAAGATGCATGAAGTTTTACTCGTTTACAAACAGATTGAAATGCTGTTTGATGAAAATGGTGAGTTGTTTGTTCCTGCCAAAGAGCAGGATATCCACACATATTCCTATGATGAAAAACCTGGTATTCAAGCAATTGCAACTACAGGAAAGGATCTTAAGCCAACCCTGAAAAACGGTACAATAAAGCGTGATTATGAGTATAAGCGTCTTGGGACGGTGTCGCTATTAGCAGCAATTGATTTGTTAACAGGTGAAGCAATACCGCTAGTACGAGATAAACATACATCAGATGACTTTATTGATTTTTTAAAGATTCTTGACGGAAAGTATCCAGAAGGAGATATCATAAGAGTCATATTGGATAACCACAGTGTTCATACGAGCAAAAAGGTCAAAGCATTTCTTGCTACCATGCCGGGGAGATTTGTTTTTGTGTTTACACCGAAACACGGTTCGTGGTTGAATATGATTGAAGGTTTCTTTGGCAAAATGACGCGACAAATGCTTAGAGGCATCCGAGTATCATCAAAGCAGGAACTTATTGATCGTATTTATAGATACTTTGACGAGATAAATGAGGTTCCGATTGTGTATCACTGGAAGTATAAAATGGATGACTTCGGCAAA
>NZ_JADYUI010000086.1 GCF_021531695.1 Roseburia hominis
ATCTGAATGTATTGAACCACGATATTAAAAGAAAGGAAACGTGTGATAATTAACTTCCTAATTATCATACAAGATACCTATGAAAAAAATAATCGGAGTAATGCCGTTGTGGGATGATGAAAAGAAAAGCATATGGATGCTTCCGGGATATCTGGATGGAATAAAAGAAGCCGGAGGATTACCGATCATATTTCCCATGACAGAAGAAAAAGAAGAAATAATACAATTATGTGAACTATGTGATGGCTTTTTGTTTACAGGCGGGCATGATGTAGATCCCGAACTCTATGGAGAAGAGCCGATTCCGGGGCTTATTGCATCCTGCAAGGAACGCGATTCCATGGAAAAGATAGTTTTAGAATATGCAATAAAGGAAAATAAGGCTGTTCTTGGAATATGCAGGGGAATTCAATTTATCAATGTCATGCTTGGAGGAACGCTGTATCAGGATATCCCCATGCAGCATCCGTCAAAAACAGAGCACCATATGGATGCTCCCTATGACAGAACATGTCATAAAATATCGATAAAAAAGGATTCGCCATTATTTCAGTTATTGAAAACAGAAGAACTTGGCGTAAACAGTTATCATCATCAGGCAATTAAAGACATTGCACCGGGCTTAACTGCTATGGCGGAATCGGAAGATGGACTGACAGAGGCAGTCTGTATGGAAGAAAAGAACTTTGTCTGGGCGCTACAGTGGCATCCGGAATTTTCCCATAAAGTAGATGAAAACAGCAGAAAAATATTTGCGGAATTTATCAAAAAATGCGATGACAAATTTTTACTTCTGTGATGCAATCTCATCTTACCATTTGCTCTACGGGAACGCCCTCAAAGACCTTTCCATTCACCATAGTGTAATTGTGCTTTTTTCCGATGTTCGCAATATGCCGCTTGGCAACATAAATTCTATTCAGAGAATAACGAAAAGTTCATTAAAAGTCAATCGTTGAGCATAAATTGAAAAAAGTGTAATGAGACAAATTATTACATTAAAAATTTCCTCGGCAAAAGTTATTTATTGCACCGTATCTTGAGTTTCCGCAAACTGTAATTCAAAAGTGATTAAATCTTCCAAAAGTACCAATCTGCCATTTTTTTTAAA
>NZ_JADYUI010000087.1 GCF_021531695.1 Roseburia hominis
CCATATTTTTATGAGAATAGTATATCACAAAAGCATATATTGGTCTATTTAATTATTTTACAATCTACTAGTGGCTATCCCTCCACCACTTATTATCATGGTTTCATTGGTACTGTGCCACCACTCTCACTGGCATAAATACAGGTTATAACTATGCTAATCTCACACAGCTTTTCCCTGTAAACACTTCACAGATGGTAAAATCTCCATGTTGCCAGCTTTCCACGTTCCAAATATGCTATCTTTACATATACCCTTAGGTTTCCTCTATAAGCCTGTTACTTTACCAATGCCTGTAACATTGTATGGACTTTCATATGAACGATTTTTACTCATCCACAAGTAACGACACTAATTGTGTCACATGACCTTTCGACCACATCCCGATATAGACCTGTACATTCGAGGATTCGTCAGTTTTTAGCTGTACTCGTCAGCTTTTATTCCATTCTAACCATAGGTATTTTATAGACCTCCGGCATATCACATACAACTCCCACCTCTGGGAACCTTTCGGCAACTTAATGTTTCGGTATGCTTCTGCCGACTTCACCGAGCTTCTGACACTTCATATTTACCTATTCCATGCCAGTCGGAGTATTAAGGAAGCCCTTCGAGGCGTTACCCTCTCATTCGACTTTTCGCATATTTAGTTCTCCTTATGCTAATTGTTTTTATATAAACGCGACGCATAAGTGGACAACCTTTTCAGTTGCCAACGTGTCGCACCGTTCATTGGGTCTATAATTATGATTTCATCATCGGTAGAGAGAAATACCTGCCCCATCGCAGCCTTACAGAAGAAGGATTTACCGGAACCCGGAACTCCGAAAACAAACCCATTTCCATTAATCAGCTTCTTTCGGTTTCCGATATTGATATTCTTACTTACCTGATTGATACCATAATAAACACCACCCTCATCATTCAGCTCCTGCACATTAAATGGCATAAGCACCGCAAGGGACTGTGTGAGCATGGTTCTCATGGTTATTTCCCGTCTTTCTGCGAAAGACACCAATGCGGCATGAAACAAGTGCACTGGCTTTTCGCTATC
>NZ_JADYUI010000088.1 GCF_021531695.1 Roseburia hominis
CCGCCTTCTGTCTGCTGTTTTTGATTGTCGTTGATTCTGCCTGAACCGTTACATTCTGGTCCTTGTACTCAATTTTTACCGTCTGTGGAGTGTTGTTAATGGTATATCCGTCAATGCTCTTTGTCTCTGTAACCACATAAGTTCCAAGATGAAGGTCTGATAACACTGCCTGACCGTCACTTCCGGATACAAGATTCTCAGCAATCACATCACCTTTGTTATAAACCTTTGTTCCGTCTGCCTTATAGATGTCCGCTCCGGCAGTTACCTTAAATGTGGCTCCCGGAAGTTTTCTTGTTTCATAAGTGAAGTTGCTGCCATTCCATCCAACAAGAACTTCTCCCTCTTTGTAGATTGTGATAGAACCAAGCTGTTCTTTATCAGTAGCCTTAATGCCTGTTGTCTGTCCGGCTTTGACTGTTAAGGTATGAACCTTACCGGACAAAACATATCCCTTTGGTGCAGTTATTTCCTTTACATAGTAAGTCCCTGCAACCAAAGCTCCTGACTTGGCATAGCCATTTCCATCAGTTGTCATCTTACTTACTAAATTCTTGCATCCGCTGTCGGAATAGATTCCATATACAGCTCCTGCAAGCTTCACACCACTGGACTCATCTGTTTTTGTGATTTCACCATATCCGATATTCTCAGTCTTAACTTTGATATATGCTGATATAGGGTCAGCAGATGGCTGCTCTGAAACAAATTCCTGGTCTCCATCTTTTCCTGTAAGCCAGAATACACAGCTTGAAGTCGTATCAACTGCTCCAATGGTTGACTTGAAAGAACCAAGTGTAGCTGTGGTATTTACAGACTTGGTGTAAACTGTCATGGAATTACCACTCTTTGATACGCTAAATCCGTCAATGGAAAAATCAAAGTTTCCAAGTACACCATTCTTGTCAGTAAATGTGTATTCAAATCTCTGATTGCTTTCATTCCACTTAAGCTCATAAGTTGTAGCATCACTCTTGGTCTTTGATGCAAAACTTGGTCTTGTGGCATTGTATGAAGCATTGATCTTATCTCTCAATGTCTCATAATACGAAT
>NZ_JADYUI010000089.1 GCF_021531695.1 Roseburia hominis
GTTTATAATATGGACAGTGCATATCAGAAATTCTTCAAGGGTGCAAGACGTCTGGGAGACGTCTGTTCTGCACCGACCGTAGTGGAACGAAGACATGCAGGTTATCCTAAATTTAAGAGTAAGCACGATAATCACAAGTCGTATACGACTAATTTTACAAATAATAACATATCAGTAGATTTTGAGACTGGAAAAATAAAGTTACCAAAACTGGGAAAGATAAGGGCAAAATTACATAGAAGTTTTGTAGGACAGATAAAATCTGCAACTGTGTCACAAGTTCCGAGCGGAAAATACTATGCTTCTGTTCTTGTGGAAACAGAGCATGAGAAAATGGCAGATGCAACAGAAAAAACAGGTCTGGATTTGGGAATAAAAGACTTGTGTATTACGTCAGATGGAAAAAAATATGAAAATCCAAAGACTATCAGTAAATACGAGAAAAAGCTTACAAGGTTACAAAGACAACTGGCACATAAGGAAAAAAGAAGTAAAAACTACTATAAAACAAAGAGACAGATAGCACTATGCCATGAGAAAATCACAAATACCAGAAAAGATTATCTGTATAAGATTTCGCACGAAATTGTCAGCGAAAACCAAGTGATAGTTTCAGAAAATTTGCAGATAAAAAACATAGTAAAAAATCATCATCTGGCAAAATCAATCAGTGATGTATCATGGTATGAGCTGACAAGACAGTTAGAATATAAGTCAAAATGGAATGGTAGGAAATACGTCAAAATAGACACTTTTTATGCAAGTAGTCAAATCTGTTCCTTATGTGGTTATCAAAATATAGAAACAAAAGATTTATAAGTAAGAGAATGGATATGTCCTATTTGCGGAGCAAAGCATGACAGAGATATTAATGCAGCAAAAAATATATTAGCAGAAGGATTAAGACAAATAGCATAAAATAAATTTATATAGGGCAGGGACTGCCCCAATTAACGCCTGTGGAGATAGTAGGTTACGAGGTCTGCGAAGCAGGAAGCCCATTGGCTTTTAGACAATGGGT
>NZ_JADYUI010000008.1 GCF_021531695.1 Roseburia hominis
CCACCTCATAAGATGGTTTATTTGTTATGCCCCTTGTTTCTTGGCTGTCTTCTACTTATTTATTTCAAACTTATTCCTCTTTATTTCTTTCCATTATATAAGTTCATTGCCTTATCGGCTTCCCCTTTCATCATAAGAACAGCAGCATCCATGGCATCCGAGATGGCATCTTCTACTTTTTCCCGATCCAGAGCATCAAATCGGCCAAGAACATAATCTGCCAGATCCCAGCCTTTTGGTTTTTCTCCGACACCGACTTTAATTCGCATAAACTGTTCTGTTCCTGTCATGGCAATGATATTCTTTATTCCATTATGCCCTCCGGCACTTCCTTTTTTACGAATTCTGATATGACCCGGTTCCAGACTGATGTCATCAAAAATCACTAAAAATTCGCTTGTTATATCAACTTTGTAATATTTTAATGCCTCTGCAATACTCTCTCCACTCAGATTCATAAACGTCTGCGGTTTTAATAATAGTACCTTTTCCCCTTCGATCACACCTTTTCCGCAGAGTGCCTTATGTTTCTTTATATCCATGGAGATATCGTATTTTTCTGCCAGTGCATCTATTACATCAAATCCTATATTATGCCTTGTCTTTTCATACTGCTTCGTCGGATTTCCAAGTCCCGCTATTATAAACATACTACTGCAATCTCCTCTTTATCACTTCTTCTGCCGCTTTTAACTGCTCTTTATCATTTACGCCCATGATATCCTCCGGATTTTCCAATGCAAATGCATCCACCTTAAGTCCTTTTTTTCTTATAATTTCCAATGTATCCGGCAAATAGTATTCTCCCTGGGCATTATTCGGTGTAATCTCTTCTAATGCATGATTTAATGCTTCTGCATCAAATAAGTACATTCCGGAATTAATCTCATGAGATTCACGTTCTTTTTCATTGGCATCTTTATGTTCTACATTTTTGACAAAATTTCCATCTATATCCCGGATAATTCTTCCATAGCCGGTTGGATCGTCCACCATCGCAGACAACGCTGTGACGGCATTCCCCTTTTCTCGATGATATGCCACCAGCCGTTTTAAAGTTTCTGCCGTAATGAGTGGAGTATCTCCTGCTAAAATCATCACTTCGCCATCTGTACCAATAAAATCTTTTGCACACTTTACCGCATGTCCGGTACCAAGCTGTTCCTCCTGCAATACAAAAGTCACATCTTTGTGTCGTATGGAAGCCTCTACCACATCATGCTGATATCCGACAACCAGACAGATTTCTTTCGCTCCGGCTCCTTTTACCGCTTCAATTACATAATCTACAAGACATTTATCTTCTATCATATGAACTACCTTCGGTAAATCAGATTTCATTCTGGTTCCCTTTCCGGCAGCTAAAATTACCGCTTTTAAACCGCTCATGATAATTCCTCCATTTATACATCAAAATCATCTTTATTGTATACGACACTTCTTAAGAAAGCAACCTTTTTCCCATACATCAAAAAACCTTTGTGTCCTGTCCCCACAGGCCACAAAGGCTTTTCTTTTCCATAAACTACTCGCCCATCTATGGATCATGTATTTTAACTTTCCCCATTTAAAATACCTTCTCACAGAATATTACTTTTCCCCTTATTCTGCTTCTTCTGTTGCTAATTCTGCTTCATATTTATCCAAAATAATCTGCTGAATCCGAGCTCTTGTATCCGAATTAATCGGATGCGCAATGTCACGATATTCGCCATCTGCGGCTTTTCTGCTCGGCATTGCAATAAATAATCCCTTCTCTCCTTCAATGACTTTTATGTCATGTACAACAAACTCCTCGTCAATTGTAATAGACACAACCGCCTTCATTTTGCCTTCCTTTTCGACTTTTCTCACTCTTACGTCTGTAATCTGCATAATTTTTTGCCCCTTTCAAGTCTCAGCTGCTACCCTGATGTATTATATTGTATATCGTTCGTTGTGTTCTAACACAACTTTAATTCCATCACCGCCACTATAGTATGTATTTGCTTTCAGCGTCCCCCTGCTTTCCACAATACAATTTTCTATATGTGTATTATCTCCGATGTAAACATCGTTTAAGATAATGGAATTCTTAATTACACAATTTTTCCCTACAAATACCTTCTTAAATAGAATGGAATTCTCGACCTTACTGTTAATAATACAGCCACTGGAAATCAAACTGTTGCGAACGTCAGAACCGGCATTGTATTTTGCCGGTGGAAGATCATCTACTTTTGAATAAATCTTAGGATCTTCTTTAAAATATCTGCGAACCTCCGGTTTTAGGAATGCCATATTTGTATCATAATAAGATTCCACCGTTGCAATATTATTCCAGTAGGTATCCATCTTATATCCATAAATCTGTTTCATATTTTTATAACGAATCAGAATATCCGTCACAAAATCACTTCTGCCTTCTTCATGGCACCTTTCAAGCATCTCAATCAGCTGTCTTCTTCTCAAAACATAAATACCGGTTGACACTGTATTTGAATGAGAAAGCATCGGTTTTTCCTCAAACTCCACAATTCTGGAATCTTCATTCATACGAACAACACCAAAACGGCTTACATCTACATCCGCCGGCATATCTTTGCATACTACGGTGATATCTGCTTTCTTTTCGATATGATAATCCAGTACCTTATTATAATCCAGTTTATAAACACAATCCCCACTGGCTATAATAACGTATGGTTCATGGCATGCCTTTAAGAACTCAACATTCTGATACATGGCATCTGCCGTTCCCTGATACCACCAGCTGTTATCCGGTGTTACCGTAGGTGTAAACGTATAAAGTCCACCCTGCTTTCTACCAAAATCCCACCATTTTGAAGAATTTAAATGTTCATGTAAAGACCTTGCATTATACTGTGTAAGCACAGCTACTTTCTGAATATGGGAATTTGCCATATTACTCAATGCAAAATCAATACAGCGAAAACTTCCTCCTATCGGCATTGCTGCAATCGCACGACGTTTTGTCAAATCGCGCATTCTGTTACTGTTACCACCTGCTAAAATAATTCCTACTGCTTTCATTCGCTGTCACCTGCCTTAATTATGTATTCTCCGCTCTTTAATTCCCCATTCGGATAATCGGCCGGTTCCGTCATACCTGAAATCGCTGTATTCTTTCCTATTTTAACATTTGCCGGTATTGTCGTATTTTCTCCTATTGTGGCCAGTCCAAATGCATAAATCTTTTCACTCAGCTTACTTGGTGCCTCTTCCCCAATTCCAAGGCTTGCATTGTCCCCAATCACACAGTTTTCTGCAATGATTGATTTTTCAATAATACAATTTGCCCCAATATTGCAATCCTGCATAATAATTGAATTGCTTACTTTTGTTCCTTTTCCTATGATCACCCCGGGACCAATAACGGAACTATATACCTCTCCGTAAATTTCAGCACCCTCTCCTATGATGCTCTTTTCTACAACAGATTCTGCAGACAAATACTGTGGCTCAATATTGTCGCTTTTTGTATAAATCTTCCAGTATTCTTCATATAAATTGAACTCTGGAATCAAATCAACCAATTCCATATTTGCTTCCCAATAGGAACCAAGTGTTCCAACGTCTTTCCAATAACTGTTGTATTCATATGCAAACAACCGTTTTCCGTTCTCGTGACAATACGGAATAATATGTTTTCCAAAGTCACAATCACTTTGATCTTTCATCGTGACAAGTGCTTCTTTTAAAACCTTCCAACTAAATATGTAAATACCCATTGACGCAAGATTGCTGCGTGGTTTTTCCGGTTTTTCCTCAAACTCCATAATCCGTTTGTTTTCATCCGTAATCACAATACCAAAACGGCTTGCCTCCTCAATTGGAACCGGCATTGTTGCAATTGTAACATCTGCATTGTTTTCCTTATGAAAATCCAGCATCACCTCATAATCCATCTTATAAATATGATCTCCTGATAAAATCAGTACATAGTCCGGATTATAAGTTTCAATAAATTTGATATTCTGGTAAATCGCATTTGCAGTACCGGAATACCACTCACTGTTTTTACTCCTTTCATACGGCGGAAGTACGGTAACTCCACCATTATTTCTGTCCAGATCCCACGGTATGCCAATACCAATGTGGCGATTCAGACGAAGCGGCTGATACTGTGTCAATACACCCACAGTATCAATTCCAGAGTTTATACAGTTACTTAACGGAAAATCAATAATACGATATTTTCCCCCAAATGCCACCGCCGGCTTTGCAACTCCAGACGTCAAAACTCCCAGACGACTCCCCTGTCCTCCGGCCAACAGCATGGCAATCATTTCCTTTTTTATCATGTCTATCACCTCTCGTAATTGTTGGGTCCTTCGATATTTAAAATTATAGCATAACTTTTCCCAAATGTACATAATTTTTAACAATTTTTTTCTATAATTTGGTACTTTTTTGTTATTTTATACAAATTTTACCAGTAATTTCATTTTTTTACTTCGTTTTTACGCTTTAAAAATACATTTGCAAAATTATGATATATGGTTATAATATATAAATAAGTAAAAAGATAGAAAAGCAGGTAAAGTATGATGTATAAAATTGATTTTAACCAACCAATCCATGTTCATTTCATCGGTATCGGCGGTATCAGCATGAGCGGACTCGCCGAAATCTTATTAAAAGAGCATTTTACAATATCCGGTTCGGATGCAAAAAAATCCGAACTTACTGATCATCTTGCAAATCTGGGGGCATCTGTTTTTTATGGTCAGGCTGCCGGGAACATAAAAGCAGGCACAGACCTTGTCGTGTATACGGCTGCCATAAAAGAAGATAACCCGGAATATACCGCAGCAAAAAATGCCGGTATTCCGATGTTATCAAGAGCAGAGTTACTAGGTCAGATTATGGATAATTACAAACGTTCCGTTGCCATTTCCGGCACACACGGAAAAACAACTACAACTTCCATGATTTCCCAGATTTTGTTATGTGCCAATACAGACCCGACACTCTCCATTGGCGGTATTTTAGACGCAATCGGTGGAAATATCAGAGTGGGGCATTCTGACATTTTTGTAACAGAGGCCTGTGAGTACACCAACAGTTTTTTAAACTTCCGTCCAAAATACAGTATTATCCTGGATATTGAAGCCGAGCATCTTGACTTTTTTAAAGATATTCAGGACATTCGGAATTCTTTCCGCAAATTTGCATCAAATACAAAAAATGATGGTGCTATCATCATAAATGGACAAATTGAGCAATACAAGGAAATTACTAACGGACTTTCGGCAAGAATCATTACCTTCGGTCTTAATCCTTCTTTTGATTATTCTGCAACGGATATTACTTATAATGAAAAGGCCTGTGCCAGTTATACCTTATTAAAAAATGGTTCCCCGCTTGGCGAAATCACTTTAAATGTTCCGGGAGAACATAATGTATACAATTCCCTTTCTGCGATTGCCGCATGTCTTGATATGGGCGTTGAACTTTCCTATATTAAGCAGGGACTGTCTGTTTTTGGCGGTGCAAAACGAAGATTTGAATACAAAGGAACTTTAAATGGTATTACCATTATTGATGATTATGCCCATCATCCAACAGAAATTACTGCCACTTTACAGGCAGCAAAGAATTATCCGCACGGACGAATTATCTGTGTATTTCAACCGCATACTTATTCGCGGACAAAAGCTTTTCTAAAGGATTTTGCCAATGCTTTGTCACTGGCTGATATTGTAATTCTGGCTGATATTTACGCCGCCAGAGAAAAAAATACATTAGGAATTTCTTCTACCGCCATTTTAGATGAGTTAAAAGCATTGGGACAGGAAGCCTATTATTTCCCGTCTTTTGATGAAATTGAAAACTTTTTGCTGCAAAATTGTATAAACAATGATTTGTTGATAACTATGGGAGCCGGAAACATTTATCTTGTTGGTGAACATCTGCTTGGGCACTAGTTATCCACATTATCCACATTTGAATTGTGTATTACTTCACAATTCAGTGTGGATTTTTTTGTTTACATAAAAAAATTGT
Organism: Roseburia hominis; assembly: GCF_021531695.1. Classification (GTDB taxonomy): domain Bacteria; phylum Bacillota; class Clostridia; order Lachnospirales; family Lachnospiraceae; genus Roseburia_D. The sequence continues at coordinate 6,010 of NZ_JADYUI010000008.1, forward strand.
GGATAACTTTTTTCCTTTGGTTTTATGGCATTGTTTTGTTTCCATAATTTTTTTCTGATTTTTTTCCACATTATCCACATTGTCCAATTTCTCTTAAAGCCTTGATTTTTCTGGAATTCTCGTAAAAATAGGACTTCTCATTTCAAAATTCGTATGCTATAATGTGTGAGTTGAAAGAGGTAGTATTATGGCAGACATTACAATACATAGTGAAAATAACAAAACCGTTACCTGCGTTCCTAATATCTTTATTGACGAATTGATGGCTGACGCAGATGGCGAATTCGTAAAAATTTATCTTTATCTTTTACGATGCATGAATGCCCCGGAGCAATCCCTTTCGATTTCTTCCATGGCAGATAAATTTGAGCATACGGAAAAGGATATTAAACGTGCGTTAAAATATTGGGAAAAAGCTCAGGTACTTCATTTAGAATATAATGACGAAAAACAGCTTACCGGCATCTGCCTTTCCGATACTTCCCAATTTGGAATTTCCGGGAAGCAGACAACTGCCAGCGATTCTTCTCTTTCCGAGACTTCAAAAGAACTGAACAGGAAATCCCAGCCGGTTTCTGCTGACACTTTAACGGTTTCTGAAAAGCCTGATTATTCCATAGACGATATGCAGGCATTTCAGGCAGACAAAAATGTTCAGGAACTTTTATTTATGACAGAAACCTACCTCGGACGTACACTCACCGCTACCGATATTACTTCTATTTTATATTGGTATGACGGACTGAAATTTCCGATGGATTTAATTGAATATCTTGTGGAATACTGTGTAGAAAAGAATCATAAAAGTTTGCATTATATAGAAAAGGTTGCTTTATCCTGGCATGAAGCCGGAATCCATACGGTTTCTGCCGCAAAAGAGGCAAATGCACACTATAGCAGAACCAATTCTGCTGTCAAAAAGGCTTTCGGTATTTCCGGGCGTCAGTTGGTCGAAAATGAGCTAAATTACATTGCAAAATGGACGAATCAATACGGTTTTTCTGTAGAATTAATCGTTGAGGCATGTAAACGTACTATGCAAAATACGCACCAGCCAAGCTTTGAATATACAGATTCTATTTTAAAGAACTGGAAAACAAAAAAAGTTTCTTCCTTAGAAGAAATTGCTGCTTTGGATGCTGCTTTTTTAAATCAGAAACCAAAGACCAATAGTTCAAAACCAAAAACAGCTTCTACTGCAAACAATAAATTCAACAATTTTCCACAACGTAGCTACGACTATGATCAGTTAGAGAAGCAGGCTCAGGCATTGCGCCACTCTTTATAGCAATAGTCCAACAGGAGGCAGCTATGGCATTAAGCAACACCCAGTATGACGAAATCATTCGCCAGTACAATGCAAAACAAATACGCAATCGGCATATCGTGGAATCCCGTGTCGAAGAGGTTTATTCAAAAAATCCTCGTCTGCAGGAGATTGATGACTCTATTTCCTCCTGCTCTGTGGAAAAGGCAAAACAACTTTTAGATGGTGACGTAAAAGCTCTTTCGGAGTTAAAAGAACAGATTGCTTCCCTAAAAGAAGAAAAAACTGCGCTATTACTTTCCTTAGGATATGACGAGCATTATTTCATTCCACCTTATGACTGCCCTGACTGTAAAGATACCGGATATGTCGGCAACAAGCGTTGTCATTGTTTTAAACAGGCAGCAATTGACTTAGTCTATACCCAGTCGAATATAAAGGCTATTTTACAGGTTGAAAATTTTGAACATTTTTCCTATGATTATTTTTCGGAAGAACTTATCGACCCTTCCACTGGTTTGTCCTCACGTGCTATTATTGAGGATGCCGTAAAAGAAAGCCAGCGCTTTATCAACTCTTTTGATGATACGTTCCAGAATCTTTTCTTTTATGGAGACACCGGTGTCGGAAAGACTTTCCTTTCCAATTGTATTGCAAAAGAGCTATTAGACACGGGACATTCCGTTATTTACTTTACTGCATTTGGATTATTTGACATTTTTCAAAAAAATGTTTTTGATAAAGACAGTGACGCCATACTTGCACATCAAAATCTTTTTGACTGTGACCTTTTGATTATTGATGATCTCGGAACTGAAATGTCAAATTCCTTTACAACGTCACAATTGTTTTTATGTTTAAATGAAAGACTTTTAAGAAAAAAATCTACGATTATCTCAACAAATCTGACCATGAATCAATTAGCTGAAACTTACTCGGAACGAACCTTTTCACGAGTATTTTCTAATTATAATATGTTAAAACTTTTTGGTGATGATATTCGTATCAAGAAAAAATTGAAACAATGCGCACTCAATTAGATGTTTCATCTATTGAAATAGAAAGATTATATTTATGGAGGATCTACTCATGTCAGATGACAAAAGAAATTTAGAAACCATTCCAACCGGCAGCCTTGGTCTTATCCCCTTAGAAAGCTGCAAAGAGCTTGGCGAGAAGGTGGACGCTTATCTTGTAAAATGGAGAGAAGAAAGGCACAATGAACACAAAGGCAGTATTGCTTTCAAAGGTTATGAAAGCGATTCTTACGTTGTCAACGTAAGCGTACCTCGTTTTGGTACCGGTGAAGCCAAATGTGTAATCAAACAGTCTGTGCGCGGCTATGATCTCTTTCTCTTAGTTGACGTCACAAACTACAATCTGACTTATACTGTATGTGGTCATGAAAATCATATGTCCCCGGATGACCACTATCAGGATTTGAAACGTGTCATTGCTGCAGTCGGTGGAAAAGCAAAAAGAATCACTGTTATCATGCCATTCTTATATGAAAGCAGACAGCACAAACGTACTTCCAGAGAATCTTTAGACTGTGCAATTGCCCTTCAGGAATTGATTGCTATGGGTGTTGACAATATCATCACTTTTGATGCACACGATCCTCGTGTTCAGAATGCTATTCCTCTGAATGGTTTTGAAACGGTACAACCTGCTTATCAGTTTGTAAAAGGTATTTTGGAAAATGTAAAAGATTTGCAGATCGACAGTGAACACATGATGGTCATAAGCCCGGATGAAGGAGGTACCGGACGTGCTATTTACCTTGCAAATGTGCTTGGTCTCGATATGGGTATGTTCTACAAACGCCGTGATTACAGTAAAATCGTAGATGGACGTAATCCAATTGTTGCACATGAATTTTTAGGTTCTTCTGTAGAAGGAAAAGATGTATTTATCGTAGATGATATGATTTCTTCCGGCGAAAGTATGATTGATGTTGCAACAGAATTAAAGAAAAGAAAAGCAAATCGTATTTTCGTAATTTCTACCTTCGGTTTATTTACAAATGGTTTACAGAAATTTGATGAGGCTGTAGAACAGGGCATCATTTATAAAGTGGTTACTACAAACCTTACTTACCAGACGCCGGAATTATTATCCAAACCATACTATATCAGTTGTGATATGAGTAAATATATCGCTTACATTATTGATACTTTAAATCATGATACCTCCATCAGCGATTTACTCGATCCATATGACAGAATCCAAAGACTTGTAGCGAAATATAAAGCCGGAAAATTATAAATTATATTTCCTATCCAGCAAAAAACCGCTTTCCCGATTGGGAAAGCGGTTTTTATCGTCTCTTTGTCAAATCTTAAAATAAGGAAACACTTCCGGCATACTTCTGATTAATAACATAATATGCTGCATTTTCTTCTGGTTTTAAATAAACCTGAAGTGTTTTTATTGAGCCTGCTCTATGTCCTTCTGCAACATACGCAGCTTTAATATTTTCAATGATATCCTTCTGATTTGCTTCTCTTCCGGTATACTGAACATAGATTTCCGGAACCAAAGCTTCTTTCTCTGCTTTTTTAGTACTTGCAGTAACCTTGTCTGCCGTCTTCTTTGCGGCAGTTTTTACTGTTGTTTTCGCATCCGTGGCTTTTTCACTTACTTTTGTTGCTACATCGCTAACCTTCTCACCGGCTTTTGCTACCACATCACTGACTTTCTCTTCGACTTTTGTTGTCGCACCTGTCACAGTTTCGCTGGCTTTTGTCGCTGCATCATCCACTTTTTCAGAAATCTTTGTTTCAGCTGCTTTAACCGTATCTTTGACTTCTTCTTTTACGCTTTCAACCGGTTTTGCCTGTGCAGTTGTTCCGAACTGTACTGTCTGATTTGTGCTTTTTGTTGTTACTGACTTCTTTTTCATGTAAAATCCCTCCCATTATACTATTCACAAGTTAAAAATTTCTCCATTGTCTGTAAAGCTTCTTCTTCATCATCACCATTTGCAACAATGTCAACAGACATTCCCACAGTTGGGTTAAATGCCATAATCCCCATAATACTTTTGGCATTTATTTTTCGGTTATTGCTTTCCAAAATAATCTCGCTGTCAAAGCAACATGCAACCTGTACTAACTCAGCAATCGGATTATCATGCTTTTTTGAAACATCTGACACAACTACTTTTTTTCTACTCATGTTTTTCCCTCTTCCTTATGTTCTAGTACAAACTATAATATACCTTAGTAGTCATAAATTTACAATAGATTTCGCCAAAATCTGTCACTTTAAACGAAAACGGAACTCTTTTGTATGAATTTTTATACAATTTAATGATGCTTTTTTGCGTCAATCTCCGGCTGAAATTCTTCAACATCTTTTGCAATTTCGCCGCTTAAAACCAGAAGGCAGATTAAATTTGGAATCGCCATAAGGGCATTGGCAATGTCTGAAAAATCCCAGACAATGTTGAGTGCAGTCGTTGCACCAACAAATGCAATCAAAGAAAATACCACACGATAAATCATATTATATTTCGGTGAATCAAATAAATATTCAAACGCTTTTTCACCATGATATTCCCAGCCTAAAATCGTTGAAAAAGCAAACAGTGCAATACCGATACATACAATCACAGCACCGGCTTCTCCCAGCACTGTACGAAATGCTGCCATGGTAAGATTGACACCGGTATATAATTCTCCGGTTGCCGGGTCTATGGTTCCCAATGCCCCGGAGCTTGCAATACAAAGCCCCGTTATGGTACAGACAACAATCGTATCCCAGAATGTTCCTGTCATATTTATGTATCCCTGACGCACCGGATTATCTGTAGTTGCTGATGCTGCAGTAATTGCTGCAGAACCCATACCTGCTTCATTTGAAAAACAGCCTCTTGCCACTCCATAATGCATTGCATTCATCATTGCAGCCGTAATCGAACCACACAATCCCCCTCCAACTGCTTTTACGCTAAATGCCATTTTAAAAATCATTGCAATTCCTGCCGGAAGATTTGTAATATTCCCAAGAATTACAATAATTCCTCCAATCACATAAAAAATTGCCATTAATGGCACTACGACAGAAGAAACTTTTGAAATGCTCTTAATACCACCTACAATAATAATCAATGCAAGTACTGTAATAATTAGACCAGTTATCCACGTCGGAACATGAAAAGTTGTCTCCAATGCAGACGAGATTGAATTTGCCTGTGTCAGATTTCCAATTCCAAACGATGCAATTACCGCAAACAATGCAAACAAAAATCCAAGAACCGCTCCTACTTTTTTGTTTTTAAATCCTCTCTTCATTGTATACATCGGTCCACCGGTCATCTCACCATGTTCATTGACTTCGCGATATTTTACTGCGAGCATACATTCACTGAATTTTGTTGTAAGTCCAAAAAATGCAGATATCTCCATCCATATCAACGCGCCCGGTCCTCCGGAAACCATAGCGGTAGCTACACCAACAATGTTACCGGTTCCTATGGTCGCTGCAAGTGCAGTTGTTAAAGCTGCAAATGGTGATACATCTCCATCTCCCCGCTTTTTTGTTCTTGCCTCTTTACTCAAAGTACTTTTTAATGCATAACCGAGATTTCTCCATGGACGAAATTTCAGTCTTACCGTCAAAAAGACTCCGGTTCCAACCAGAAGTACCAGCATCACCGGTCCCCACACAAAGTCATCAATTACTGCCAAAACATCTTCTAACATTTCCATATGAAACGCCTCCTTTTGCCTTATCTTTTGTATCATTATTCTATATCTATTCCTTTTTTACTATTCCAGATAGGTAAAAAAGGTATCCCCTGCCTGTAAAAACAATTCATTTGCGCTTTCCATACTCATTGTTTTATTACTGCCACCTGCCGGATCATAAAAGGTAATATTATTGGCATCATAACCGGTAATCAATACGGCATCATTTTCCCCCGTCATTGCAAAAACCGGATTTCCATTACTAATGTAGTACAACAGTTCTTCTATTTCACATCCGCTCAAATCCAGAATCGTACATTCCTGCATGGTATCTTCTAGAACTTCCTTTGGAGTGTCACCACTATCCAATAACTCCTGTACATTTAAATTAATATCTTTTCTATTCAAAATTGCACTAATGCATTTTGCAATGGCACTTCCATTTGCATCAGCTTCTCCCACCGTAACCGGAATCGGATTACAGCTCGTCTTTCTTGCTCTTTTCCAGATATAGCGCTGTCCATTTCCAATCACGACGCCCATCTCTTCATTGGCTCTTCCTATTGCTTCTACAATACTGTAAGTTGCATCGCTCACCTGTCCCTTGCTGTAAACATAATATTTCTCACCAGGTACCGGAAGCTCAATCGTTACATTCCTGTCCTCTTCTAAGACAATCTGTTTCGGTGTCAAAAGTTTTGGTGACGTATCCTTAATTTCTTCCGCAAGCGCTAACTGATACTCTGTTTCTTTCACCTCTGTATTAGTACTGTGAACTTCAACTATCTTAAGAGAATCACCTTCCCGATTCATAATTGTATCCGAATCTGCCTGCACATATGCTGTGCCATTAAAAGTCATACGGTCAAGATATATCGTGTAATCTGAGATTCGCACGTCTGAAACAAAATACCCTTCCTTTTGATATTCCTTTAACATGATATGAGCTGCGTCATTCATATCCACAATGCATACTTTATACATAGGAAATGTGGTCTTTCCGGCTGCATCCATTGAAATTTCTCCCGTTCTGGCAAGTCCATAAATAAAATCCCCCTGCATAAAGCCCAAAGGACGGATACATTCTCCGGCTCCGGCTTCAATGGTATAATCACTTCCATCCGAAAAATCTATGACATGAAGTTTTGTTGCCGCATTATGATCTTTTCCCTCAATATATGCAATATATTGATCGGTATCCGAAATAGCATAAGAGTCCGCATCTAAGTCTGTCACCATTTCATTTACTTCCCGGGTCAACAAATCAATTTTATATACCGTTCCTTCTATCATAATGTAAAGCTGCTGATCCTCATTTTCAAAAATCAATTGCCCAACATTCGATTTCATAACCTGATATGACTGATTAAAAGGAAGAAATGCCTCTTCTTCTACCGTATTTGCCACACTATCATAATGATAAATACCAACGCCTACCTGTCCCTCATGAATACCACGATTCATATATCCATACACCGCAAAATTGATACTTCCCAATTCGTCAATGCTAATAATTTTTATATCATGCTCTTTATAATTCTCTCTTGCATCAATTCCTTCAAATCCACGAAAACTAAATACTTTTGACAATTTACTGTTATTTTCATCATAACTCCAAAGCTCACCTTCCTGCACAAAGCAGACCACAGAACCTTTTTCATTTGTTTTATATTCAATGTCTCCGGAGCGGATTCCAAGCTGAATATAATTGTCATAAAAGCTGTCGTTTTCTCCACGAAACAGCTGATTCATAGTTCTCTCAAAATTCAAAAGATAAATACGGGAACTGGTATAGCGAATCCGGTAATATTCCTCTACATTATAATATTCTATCTCACCATTATTTCCGGTTGATGTCATAACATAATCCAACGTAATAACATTGTAAGAATTCTGCATTTCTTTTACAGATGCAACCGGCTCCGATAAACGTGTTCCATTAAATTGATTCCATGTAACCTGATTTAAAGTCGAATGAATTGATACTTCATGAAGCGTAGAATTGTCCGATGATGCATTTGGCTCCATATAAGTTGCCAATGCTTCTGACTGGGATTTATCAAACGTCTTCTCATGAAAATCAAGTGCAAATGAAACACATGCTGCTACATCATCACTATCCTCTTTTAAAATTCTGGTATAGTAATAATAGATATTATCTTTATTTGTTAATTCAATAATTAGATTATATTCCTGTCCTTCTTTTATCAAATTCTGGATTGGAATCTCTATGGAAATTTTTCCACCCTCTTCTTTATAGTTCGTAATATCAGAATCCGCGATTAAATCTTTTCCATCAATACTTCTGATTTTATATGAAATTGCATCAATTTCCATCCCATAAGTCTGAATGTCTGCCGGAATTTCCATTGTATCTCCAACCGGCGTGATCGTATCTCTCATATACGAAGCATCCATCTGTACGGTATAACCGTGCAGTTCATTTACTTTTGTATCTCCAATATATAAGTGCATCATCGGCAAAGTGGCGTCCTCCATCTCTGTCGTTAAATCTTCGTTTGTATGATTCGTAATAAAGCTGAAAGTGAACAACGCTGCAAAAAATAAAAGAATTAAAACCGTTGTCTTTATTACTCCTTTTTTCATGGGCGTACCCCTCTCTATCCATTTTATGTTCCGGCTTTTTCGGCAGGAAACATCACATGAAATATATTTTACGTTTTTTTTTTCAAAATCACAAGTACTTCTTGGGATTTTGAAGTAAAGATGTAACAGTTCAGCCCACGCTTATTGGCACATGATAACAGTTATGACTGAACTGTTACGTAAAGATAAAACCGGGGGCCGACGCTTCTACGACTCTCACATCGTTCCTGCATCAGCCCCCATGTTCTGTTTTTTACCACCATCTGCGACAACGATTGTGTCTGCAACGCCTTCTAAACATCTCATCAAACAATAAAACCTGCACCAAATCCATTCCCGGTCGACGACGATGTGATGGTGGTGGATACATTTCCGGTCTTCGTCTTCTGGTTTCTTCCGTTTCCATTTCGGCAGCATCCATCGGATAAACCCTGTCATAAATCTCATCACACAGCTTTTTTAACATGACACGATCGGGATATTCATCAAACATAAGGCTTCCGTCATATTCCATCTTGTCACATTCTTCTTCCACAATCTGTTGGATTTTTCTTGCTTCCTTCGGATACAGTTCCTTCATCCTGTCTTTATCCTTTTCGTAATCCATCTCCGTCAGATATACATTCTGCATCGGATACACCATATAAAAAGGCATTTTATATCCACCGTAATAATCCATCTTCTGCTCCTGCAATAGGTTTCTCTATATACTATATGCCGGATTTTCTGTTCTGACAGTGAAACTACAGACATACAAATAAAAATGCTGCAGCAAGCAGTTCTTTTGGTAAAATCGTAAGACAACCTGCTTTTTCATAACTATCGATTTTTTCTTCCTTCAATGCAAAATAAATGCAGGAAGTGATATATGCACTGTCCTTATTCAGACTCCAGTCTGTGAGCTTTACCAGAATACTATGCTTATTCTTCTTCACAAAAAGGTCTGCTCCATCACACAATTCTTTTGCAAGAATTTTACCACGCAGTTTCTTGATAAAATCAGAAAATTCATACACTTCCCGCTTATCCAAAGCAAACACTTCACCTGCAAGTTCTGCCCCCCGGATAAAATAATCTTCCTTCGTTCGCCTTCCTTCTCCAAGATGTGCTTCAAGCTCTCCAAAAGCATTCTTCATGTCTCCCGGCTTTGCTAATTTTTTCAGGCTGTTTTCCGAACAAACTGCCTCTGCCTTTGCAATCAGTGAAGAAAATTTTTCTATCTTTGCTTTCCAGTAAAATGCATGAAATTTTGTGAAAGTATATAAAAATCCTTTGTATTTTCCAAACATTTTCATGGCATCACAATATCCCATCTGCATATTATCCAGTAACAGTTGATGATCAAAATTCATCATGGTACCAAGAGAACTGCTTGGTTTTATATAAGTCACATATGGTCTGTTTACATAATTTGGATGTGCCGGACTATTTCTAAGATCGACAGCAATCACTTCATCCGCACCCATCTTAAACGCAAAATCAATCGGAAGATTATCATAATAGCATCCATCCAGATAGGTTTCCGTCCCGATTTTATGCATGGGAAACAATGGAAAAATTGCAGAAGATGCCAGAATGTATTCCTTTAACATTCCTCTCGGGATATCTTTTTTTGCAAGTTCAATTCCTTTTAAAGAAGGGAACTGTACCGTCACAAGCCCATAGTCGATATCAGAATCCATCACCGCCTGCTCATCAATCATGCGATCTACAAATTCCGTATAGGGAGAGATATCTGCTCCTTTATTTTTCACATATTTTTTCAGAAAAGGACGAATCGCCTGCTTTTGCTCTAAGATTCCCTCCAACGTCTCTGTCAGATTGATACCGTCCTCCATCATATCTGCCATGGTTATCGTGTTCCATAGCTCATATGCCTCGTCATATTGTTTTGTCACCATAAAAGCTCCATTGATAGAACCAATGGAAGTCCCGGTAACGATCTGGTAATCTATATCCTTTTCCAGTAAAGCCTTCCAGACTCCTACTTCATAAGAGCCTTTTGTACCGCCCCCGCTTAATGCAATCGCCCGTTTCATACACGCCTCCGCCTTTTGTTTTCATTTATATAATAAGTAACAACGTTCCTCCCACAATTGCAAGCAATCCGAAAAACGCTTTCGGTGTCAGTTTCTCATTCAAAAATATGGAAGAAAATGCAACCGTAATCACAATACTTAATTTATCAATCGGTACCACGATACTTGCCGGTCCCTCTTGCAATGCCCTGTAATAACAAAGCCAGGATGCTCCGGTCGATACACCAGATAAGCAAATAAATATTCCATTGGCAAACGTAATCCGTGAGAACTCTTTCTGCTTGTGTGTCACAAAAACCACCAGCCATGCCATCACAAGCACTACACAGGTTCGAATTGCCGTACCAAGTGTAGAATCTACACCCCGGATACCGACTTTCCCCAAAATGGAAGTCAAACTTGCAAAAAGTGCCGACAATACTGCGAAAAAGAACCAACTCTTTCCTTTACTTCTGCCGGAAGAATCCTTCTTGGTAATCATAAGAAATGTTCCGGCCAAAATAAGTACCATGGCAAAAATCGTCTTCTTTGTTAAAGATTCATGCAGAAATATCACTGCCAGAATCATGGTGAGAACCGTACTGGATTTATCGATTGGTGTCACCTTATTGACATCACCGATCTGCAATGCTTTAAAATAGCAAAGCCAGGATGCTCCGGTCGACATTCCCGATAACACCAGAAAAAGCAGTGAATGTCTGTCAATCTGTGTAATTCCCTGACCGGAACCGGTGACACCCACCATCATCCATGAAAAAATCACAACTACAATCGTTCGAATCGCCGTAACCAGCGACGAATCTGTCTGTTTCATTCCCACTTTTGCCAAAATCGCTGTAATTCCGGCAAAAAAAGCAGAACCAAATGCAAATGTAATCCACATATCAAATTCCTTCTTGTTCTTACATATTATAATGAATTTATCTTATCAAAAAAACTTCAAAAAAGGAACAAAATATGCTATAATTTTCAAAAATTTCTAGCAAAGGATTATTATTATGAAGGATTTAACTAAGGGGAATATTTCAAAGCTTATTTTTTCTTTTGCAATTCCGCTCTTTATCGGGCATATACTTCAATTGACCTATAGCCTGATTGATACCCGTATTGTAGGATCTGCACTTGGAGAATCTGCACTCGCTGCAGTTGGTGCAACCAGTTCCTTAAGCAGTCTCTTAATCGGATTTTTACAGGGGCTTACCAATGGTTTTGCAGTGATTGTATCGCAATACTTTGGTGCAAAGGATATCAAAGGTTTGAAACATGCAGCTGCCTCATCCCTCGTTCTTGGAATTGGAATCAGCATTACACTAACCGTTTTTATGTTACTTTTTCTCAATCCATTACTTCGTATTTTACATACACCGCAAGATGTTTTTAAACCGGCATATGATTATATTTTTATTATTTTTCTCGGGCTTACCATCTCTATGCTTTATAATGTCTGTTCCGCCCTGCTTCGTGCTATCGGAGACACCGTGACACCGCTTATTTTTCTCGCTGTGTCCGTCGTTTTAAATATTTTTTGGGATATTTTATGTGTTTATTCGCTCGGCATGGGGGTAAGAGGAGCTGCCGTTGCTACCGTTTTTTCTCAATTTATTGCTCTTCTTTCCTGCTATTTTTATATGATAAAACGATATGAAATTTTACATTTCCACAAAGAAGACTTTAGCGGGTTTCAGGGAAATCTTATCCGCACTCTTTTAAGCTGCGGTCTTTCCATGGGATTTATGAGTTCACTCGTTAATTTGGGAACGGTTGCTTTACAGACTTCTATTAACACGCTTGGTACCGATATTATCGTCGCCCACACTGCTGCCCGAAAACTTTCCGAACTCTTTATGTTAGCTTTCAGTGTTTTCGGCACTACCATGGCAACCTTCTGTGGGCAAAATCTCGGTGCAGGAGAAATCAAGCGTATCAAAAGCGGCATCAAAAAAGCAATCCTTTACACCTGGATATGGTGTGCCGGTGTTGTGCTTGTAACCTACCTTGCTGCTCCGAAACTTATTTATCTTATAACAGGAAGCACGAATCCTGTTGTAATATCAAATGCCACTGCTTACTTAAAATTTGATACTCTATTTTATTTTGTAACAGCAGTTATCTGTGTTTTAAGAAATGCAATGCAGGGAATCGGCGACCACATTACACCCCTTATTTCCAGCGGTCTGGAACTAATTGGCAAAACTGTATTTGCTTTTCTCCTGGTTCCTTCCTTAAAATATACCGGTGTTATCTTATCGGAACCAGCCGTATGGTTCATTATGGTCATTCCCCTTTTGATTCAAATCCTGCGCACACCGATTTTAAAAGAAAATGGGCAATAACCTCTGTATTTTTTTTGATACTCTTATTCTATGCCGTATCGTTTGCTTTACAATCATTGAAAATATGCTATGATAGGACTGTATTTTTAATAGAAAAGAGGTTCATTATGAAAAAATTTTTATCTATTCAGCTTGTTCTTGCTTTAGCAATAACAATGCTTTGCGGTTGTGGAAAAACAACTGACACCAAAAGCACTTCAGACACTACAGGTAATACTGCTGTTTCTACTGAAACTACCACAGAAGATGTTATCTCTACTGAAACCGTTTCAGCTGAAAGTACAGAGCTACCATCAAATCCAGATTCCATTTCTGTTACTGCCCTAAAGGGACCGACTGCGATGGGAATGGTAAAGATGATGGAAGACGCCGGCACAAACTATCAGTTTCATATCGCCGCATCCGTTGACGAAGTAACGCCTGCGATTGTTCAGGGAAATACGGATATTGCTGCCGTACCTGCAAATCTTGCTTCCGTACTTTACAATAATACCAAGGGTGACATGGAAGTTCTTGCCATCAACACCTTAGGCGTTTTATATATTGTAGAAAACGGAACTACCATTCAGTCTGTTTCTGATTTAAAAGGAAAGACTATTTATGCCAGCGGAAAAGGTGCAACCCCGGAATATGCTTTAAATTATATCCTTTCTTCCAACGGCATCGACCCACAGAATGATGTAACCATCGACTGGAAGAGTGAACATACGGAATGTCTCACTGCTTTGACAAACAGTGAAAACGGTATTGCCCTGCTTCCGCAACCATTCGTAACCGTTGCACAGACTAAGCTTCCAACTTTAAACGTTGCCCTGGATCTTACGGAAGAATGGAACAAATTAGATAACAGTTCTGCTTTGCTTACCGGTGTTATTATTGCCAAAAAAAGCTTTATTGAATCCCATCCGGATGCTGTAAATGAATTCCTTGCACAGTACAAAGAATCTGTTACTTATGTCAATGAAAATGTAGAAGATGCTGCTGCTTTAGTTGGAAAATATGGTATCGTAGAAGAAGCTGTTGCCAGAAATGCCATTCCTGCCTGCAACATTACCTATATTGATGGCAATGAAATGAAAGAAAAGCTTTCAGGTTACTTACAGACATTATACGAGCAGAATCCTGCCGCAGTAGGAGGTACACTTCCAGCAGATGATTTCTATTATCAACCATAACTCAAATTCAACAAAAATAAAAGGATGGTCCGTTTTATTCTGGCTTGCAGTCTGGGAGATTGCAAGCCGTCTTCTCGGACAATCTTTGCTTTTAGCCTCTCCGCTTACCGTTATAAAACGCCTTGCCGTTCTCGCTGTCACCACACCATTCTGGCAATCTATTTTGTTTTCTTTGTTACGAATTATCGGTGGTTTCCTGTGTGGTGTCCTATTTGGAACCTTGCTTGCAATATTCGCAGTTAATCATACAAAATTTGAGGAACTGATCGCCCCTCTTATTTTATTAATAAAAACCATACCGGTTGCTTCTTTTATTATTCTGGTTCTCATTTTTATTTCTTCAAAGAACCTGTCCGTCATGATATCCTTTCTTATGGTTTTACCGATTGTGTACACCAATGTACGAAACGGAATTCTGGAAACCGACCGAAATCTGCTTGAAATGGCAAGTGTTTTTTCACTGTCACGTTTCAAAAAATTTCGTTACATTTATGTTCCACAGGTATTTCCATATTTTCAAAGCGCCTGCAGTGTATGTCTCGGACTTGCTTTTAAATCCGGTATTGCTGCAGAAGTTATCGGCATTCCGACCGGTTCTATCGGGGAACATCTCTACAACGCCAAAATTTATTTGAACACACCTGACTTGTTTGCCTGGACACTTGTAATTGTACTTTTAAGCCTTACATTAGAGAAACTTCTCTTAGCGCTGTTACATGTTTGCATGACATATATAGAACGAGGATAATATTATGAACGATATAATTTCATTAAATCATATTTCAAAATCATATCAGGGACAATCTGTATTTTCTGACCTGTGTCTTTCGATTCCAAAAGGCGAATTTACTGCAATTACCGCCCCTTCTGGTTATGGAAAAACCACACTTCTGCGTCTTCTTATGGAGCTCGAAAAACCAGATGGCGGAACTATTACCGGATTAACCGGGCAAAAAAAAAGCGCTGTCTTCCAGGAAGACCGCCTATGTGAAAATTTAAGTTCACTTACCAATATCAGACTGACTGCCTCCAAATCGGATGAAACTCATATTCTCACCGCCATGGAGCAAATCGGCTTATATGACTGTGCAAAGAAAAAAGTAAGTGAATTGTCCGGCGGCATGAAACGACGCGTTGCCATTTTACGTGCCTTACTTGCTGACTATGATATATTATTTTTAGATGAACCTTTTAAAGGTTTAGACAAAGATACCAAAGATCTGGTCATAAAATATACCGGACAACATATTACAGGAAAAACCGTAATTTTCACCACACATGTCCACTCTGAAATTTCTGCTTTACATGTGAAAAATACAATTTCCCTGCCTGAATTGTCCGGTCATTAAACCCTATCTTTATAGTAATGTTACTTCAAAAATCCATTCACAATCTGTTCTTCTGCTTCCGCTTCTGTAAGCCCCAGTGTCATTAACTTAATGAGCTGTTCTCCGGCAATCTTTCCGATTGCAGCCTCATGAATCAGACTCGCATCGATATTATTCGCAGAAAGCGATGGCACTGCCTGTACTTTTCCGGAATCCATAATAATCGCATCACATTCCGTATGACCATAACATTTGTTATTTCCATTAATATGGGAATTGAAGATCTGTCTGGAACTTTCCTTGGCAACAGAACGTGAGATTACATTCGCACTGGAATCTACTCCATCCAAATCAACCGTAAAATTAGTCTCTGCCGTCTGATTTCCATGTGTCATAATCTTCTCATGAATCACAAGCGAAGCTCCGTCCTTTAAATCTGCCTCGGTATTGCGAACTGTGGAATCCACGCCTTTAATCTGCACGGTTTCCATCTCCATATATCCGCCTTCTGCAATATGAACGACTGTTGTCGGATTTAAGATACGTTCTCCCTTGCCGTCACCTTCACCATAATGCTTTTCGATATAACGTACTTTCGCATTCTTTTCAATATAAAAGGTATGAATTCCATCGTGTTCGGAAGACTGATCCCCGCAATTGTGAATACCGCAGCCGGCTACAATCGTCACATCCGCACCTTCTCCAATATAGAAATCATTATAGACCATGTCCTTTAAACCGCTTTCGCTTAATATGACCGGAATATGCACACTCTCATGCACCGTATGCGGTTTAATAATAATATCAATTCCTGGTTTATCTGTCTTGGTTACAATATCTATATTGGCTGTTGTATTGCGTCCCGCGAGACTTCCATTGGAACGAATGTTGTATGCCCCCTCCGGCACATCATGTATATCAGCGATTTCTGCCAACAAATTTTTCTGTATACTATCCATCTTTATCACCTGTTTCTTCTAGATTTATTTCACGATCTTATCCATCAACGTACTGCAAGCCTCTGAAGTCCCAAGCAGATGTGGCAGTACCTCTTCTTTCGTTCCTACTTTGCGGATCTCTCCGTCTGCAATCAGAACAATCTTATCTGCGATATTAAGAATACGTTCCTGATGAGATATAATAAGAATCGAACCGTTAATCTTCTGATACATATTTTCAAAAACCTGAATCAGATTATTAAAACTCCATAAATCAATCCCGGCTTCCGGTTCATCGAAGATCGAAAGCTTTGTTCCTCGTGCGATGACCATCGCAATCTCAATTCGTTTTAACTCTCCGCCGGAAAGACTTGCATTTACCTCGCGGTCAATATAATCCTTCGCGCAAAGCCCAACCTCTGAAAGATAAGAGCATGCCTCTCCTACCGATATGCTCTTTCCGGATGCAAGTGTAATTAAATCCTTCACTGTCAGTCCTTTAAATCGAACCGGCTGTTGAAAAGCAAAACTGATTCCTGCTTTTGCACGATCTGTAATAGAATAATCCGTAATATCCACACCATCCAGCAAAATCTTTCCGCTGGTCGGCTTAATAATTCCCGCAATCATCTTTGCAAGCGTTGATTTTCCGCCGCCGTTTGGTCCGGTAATGGCAATAAAACGGTCATCCAGTTTCAAGTTGATGTTCTTTAAAATTTCTTTATCCTCTGTGTCTTCACTGACCTGAAAACAAATATCTTTTAACTCTAACATTATGATACCTCTTCTTTATCCGGAATCTTGTCCGGTCATATGTGTATCTAGAGAATAACACAATTTGGATATTTTGCCAATTCCTTTTCCATGTAAAAATTCAAGATTACTTTTACCCGAATTATTCACCCGCCAAGTGAAATCATAAATTCGGCTTACAAGCAAGCTTGACGCACGAATTACAGATTTCACTTGGCTGCTGTGAATAATTCGGGTTTTATTATATTTAAGAGTTTCTTTCTAATTTCTTAAGAAATCTGTGTTATCCTTTTATCTATGATATTTCTTTACCTGTTTTTTGTTTGGATTTTACATTTTTTACACTTTCTAAAAATAAATTTTTATCAAACTTTACAATTGATTTTTTCATAAATTAGATTTATCCTTTCATATGCGAGTTGTAACTCGTGTTTTTTCTTATATATATAGTAGTAGAAAAAAACAACAATATTAATTTATTTTAGGTATATACAGATACTACAGGAGGATTGTTTCGTATGCAGATTTTTAAAAATTTTACAACGAAAATACAAGCTTTCAGACAGAACGCAGCAACTAAACGCGCTAATAAAAAGCCAAACCCGCGTATTGAAAAGCTGGTTTCTTTCATGAATCGTTATTCTTTATTTTTTCATGGAGTTTTATCCTGCTTACTTTGTTTTATCATTGAATGCTTTTCCAGACGTTCTGTTGTTTCCGCGTTTTCATTCGTCGGCGAACACACAATGGCATATTTGTATAATTCATTAATTATATTTGCCTCTTTATCATTAGTATATTTAGTAAAAAGAAGAGCTTTATTTCGCGTTTTAATCAGTGGTTTCTGGTTGTTTTTGGGTACTGTAAATGGTTGTATTCTTGCCAAACGTGTTACCCCATTCAGCTACACGGATTTAAAATGCTTATCCGATTTATTTGCAATGCAAAATACGAACTATTTTACTGCCACTGAGGCAATCACCGTCGTTTCCATTGTTGCGCTTTTTCTTGCATTTTGTATCTGGCTTTGGGTCAGAGGTCCGAAATTCGAGGGAAAAACGCACCGCGTATTGAATCCGGTTTTCGTAGCTTCTTTACTTTTGGCAGTTCCGATTGCGACAAAAGCGGCGCAGAGTTCTAATATTGTTGCCTCTTATTTTTCAAATATCGCACAGGGTTATGAAAATTATGGTTTTGTATATGGATTTTCATCCAGTGTGGTTGGCAGAGGTATGACAAAGCCGGAGACCTATGATGAAACTACCATTTCAGAATTAACTTCTTCTAATACGGCAGAAACTACTTTAAATGAAGAAGACAAACCAAACATCATTGTCGTATTGCTGGAATCTTTTATTGATCCGACAGAGGTAAATTTCTTACAGATGTCCGAAGATCCGATTCCAAACTTCCGTAATTTGTACGAAAATTATTCTTCCGGTTATCTGACTGTTCCGGTTGTTGGTGCGGGAACTGCCAACACCGAATTTGAAGTTCTGACCGGTATGAATATGCAGTATTTCGGAACCGGCGAATATCCGTACAAAACAATTTTAAAGCAGACGGATTGTGAGAGCATTGCTTCTGATTTATCTTCCATCGGTTATGGAACTCACGTTGTTCATAACAATGGCGGTAACTTCTATAGCCGTGCAAATGCTTTTTCCATGATGGGATTCGATACCTTTACCAGTAAGGAACTCATGAATATTCAGGAATATACACCGCTTGGTGACTGGCCGACAGACCACATTCTCATTAATGAAACCAAGAAAGCCTTGGATTCCACTCCGAACCAGTCTGACCTTGTATACACGATTACGGTTCAGGGACATGGTGATTATCCTTCCGAAAAAATTATCGAAAATCCGGAAATTACCGTTACCGGTGCTGCTACGGAAGAGCAGAACAATCAATGGGAATATTATGTAAATGAAATTCATGAAGTAGATAAGTTTATTAATGATTTAACTACTATGTTAGCACATAGAAACGAAAAAACAGTTGTTGTTATGTTCGGTGATCACCTTCCGACCATGGGACTGGAAGATAGTGATATGAAATCCGGTGATATTTTTAAAACAAAATATATCACCTGGAACAATTTCGGCATGGAGAAAAAAGATGCAGACCTTACTTCTTACCAGCTGCTTGCCAATATTACCGATCAAATCGGAATCCATGAAGGAACCATGTTCTCTTATACACAGAATCAGTTAAATCAGGGATTAGCCGGTACCGATGCTTATCTCACCGGTTTGGAAAATCTTCAGTATGACATTCTTTACGGTGACCGCTACTGCTATAACGGAGAGGATCCTTATCCTGCAACTGATCTGGTCATGGGTATTGATGATGTAACCATTGACCGTACCTGGGTAAACAGTTCCGGTGAAATTTGTATTGCAGGAACTCATTTTACTCCATGGAGCCGCGTGTTCGTAAATGGAGAAAAAGTAAAAACTACATTCCTTGCAAGTACCTTGCTTCGCATCCCTGGTGATGCAATTAAGGATGGCGATACGATTGTTGTAAATCAGATGGGTTCTAACAGTACCGTATTCCGAAGTTCCAACGAAGTAATTTTCCTTAATCCAAACGTTGAAGATACAGAAGAAAGTACGATGACAAAAGATGAATCACAAACTTATCCTGACAATACATCAGATACCACCACTGCACCGGAGAATGACGAAATTACTGATTTTAATGCTGCGGCGCACAATGTTGACGCTTTAAATGAAAATGACGCAGATGAGCAAAATACAGATACCAAAAACACAACTAATTAATCATATAGTAAGCATAGCAAAAAGCAGAACCAGATTCCGAACAAAATCTGGTTCTGCTTTTTTGTGCTTATCTTCTTTACTTCCGATCTTTACTGTTCATATTTACCGTTCTTATACTACTATTTTTCCTTTTTAAGATACTCCCAGGTAAAATCACTTTTTTCTTTCCAAAACTCTTCTGCTTCTTCCAATATTTCCTGTGCCGGTAAAATTGTAGCTTCTATGATGTTTTTGCCGGTTTTCTCAAGATAATATTTTACAAGATGATAACCACAGGCATATCCTGCGCAATATGGCATTCCTGCCGGAATATAATTCTGCATTTGTGCCAATTCATCCCCATACATATAGGCTGTAATATTGTCAAAGCCCTGTACATGAAGTGCTTCTTTCATAAGCGGCTTAATATACTCATTCAAGGTTTCTTTATCTGTTTTCGTGACCCATGGACCCACGTACTCTTCTCCGTATATACTTGCTGCATAATTTTCTGCCAGCCCCTCGCATACTATATATTCTCCCAGCGAAATATCATTACTCCATTTAATGAACTGAAATCTCACATTATGATTTGCTTCATGCGCAAGTGCCACCGGAAGCCTGGACATTGTATATTCTGATGGTACAATTGCACCAAATATGTATCCGGGAATTCCTCCGTCTCCACAGTAATTATCACACATTTTCATGTACGGACTTTCCGGATTTGCCAATGTTATCGTAAAGAGATATTCCCTTACCTTAAGTTCTATTCCATTTTCCTCAAATCGTGTTAATGAATTCTCAATTGACCTCTGACATTTATCCCAGAAGTCATCATCGGATAAGAGAGCTATCATATCTGCGCTCTTCTCGTCAATTTTACGTGGTGACAGATTTCCCAGCATTTCGCTTGCCATAATGACATCATAACCGCCTTCCTGTTTTGCTTTCAAAGGACAATGTAACATATTCCACTTCGTTTCAAATAATTTCATAAAATCATATCGATAAATATCATCCTTTTTTTCTACAGGAGCCATCATTATTTTGCTGTAGATTCTATCCGAACGTACCGCCTTTACTGTTAATTTTTCCATTTCTATATACCTCCGTTTCTTTTTCAAAAACAAAGATATACTATGACGTAACGTCAGAGTCAATAGTTATTTGAGAAATGCTACATTAGAAAAGCAATTCCTGTTGTTCCGTCACTTCGATTCTCGATACAATCATCGTTTCTTCTTCCGAACCCCTCCTATGATCTGCTCTTAAATACTGCATGCCATTCCGGAGGTTAGATGCAATCAGGGTTAAGACATAAATATTATCAAACTGATTATAAATGGATTCTCCACCAAGACCTGACAGACAAATCAGCTGTGTATTTGTCTTTTTTGCCATATCCATCATTGGTTTCAACAAATGCGATGCGTTAGTCTGCGCAAATGGATTGTCCATAAGCAATACTTTTCCTTCATTTCGTTCTGCAAAAATATCCGTATCATCCTTTCGCATATAATAAAGCAATGCAGACAGAATCACAAAAGCCGAAAGGAATCCTTCTCCACCGGAGTTTCTTGCTACATCTGCCCAAGTAATGGCATATTCCCTCTGTTCCTCAATCTTATATAAACGAATCTGCACATTTCCAATTCCTACTACTGCATCATACAGACTCTTTGTTGTAACCTTGGTTCCAAGATACTCATGTACGTTTTTGTTTTCTTCTAAAAGTGCAATTCCTTTTGTTGTAATATCATCAATATAATCCTGAAGCCGCAGTTCGTAGAGATTTTCGTTTTCTGTCCAATCCGGCAATTCAATTTTTAACATCTTGACCGGATGCTCTCTTATCGTTATCGTAGAGTTATGATCAATTTTATTCAGATTCTCATGCACTTCTTTTAAGTAATCACCGATTAATTCTATAATTTTCGCTTTTTCTTTTTCCACCATAGAAATATCCACAAGCAGTTTTTCCATCAGACTACGATAAGATGCCAACGTTGTATCCAATTGTTTTATGACACGCTCTGCATCATCTGTCAATTGTAGCATAGATTCCAATGGCTTCTGATAAAAATCTTCTGAAAATGTCTCCATCCGAATGATCTGATTCAATACACGTTCCAATCCTGCTCTTGCATCCCGCCGCTGTTCCATATATGAATTGTAATCTCTTATCAGAAATCCTTTTTGCTTTGTCAGATCCTCGTTGCTCATAACAGAAAAATCAACCTGCCATTCCACTGCTCTGTCACAAGAAAAATCTTCATACTCTGCCAATGCTGTCAAATTATTTTCATAGCCCTGTATTTTCTTTTGGATCTGTTCTTTGGTCTTTTTTGTCTCTTTCTTTTCATATTCCAGCTTTTTCACTGCTTCTGCAAAATCTATGGTCTGAATTTCTTCTTTTGCAATTGGTTCTTCTTTTTGACAATTTTCCCTTAATTCTGCATATTTAGCTTCTCGTTCCTGACGCAAAAGCGCGGATTGAATTTCCTCTGTATGAATTTGTTCTTCTTTTCTATGAAGTTTATTCTCTTGTTCCTCTAAACGCTTTTCCTGATGTAGTTCCTCCTTTACATCATAGGATATCTCTGCCCATGCATCCTCAGAAAAATGATACTTTTCCTGCAAAAATTCTAATTCTTTCCGCGCTTTTTCATATCGTTTCTCTGCTCGTTCTACTCGCTCCTCCAGTTCCTTTTGTTCTGCATTAACTCCGCTCGTAATAACCTCATAACGAATCTCTGCTTCTTTTGCCTGTTCTTCTTTTAACTCCTGTAATTGTTTCTCGGACATAGGCGGATATTGTTGATAATGAGCCTTCTTTTTATTACACTCTTCTGTTTGCCTTTCCAGTATTAACAAATTATTTTTTTCGGTATCCAGCTCCTCTTCTATCCTGTCAATTTTCTCTTTTACCAGTTTCTTTTGATTTAACAAACGCTCTTTTTCGCTCTTATTTTTTTCTAACAGACTTCTATTTTCCTGATATATTCCATAGTTCTCACGCAACTGCAAAAAATCCGCAAGCCTTCGCTGCTGATAAACTAATTCCTGTTCTAACACTAAAATCTGTTGTTCTTTCTTTGTCTGAAGATTTTCTAATTCTTCCTGTTCTTCTCTTTTATGTAACAGTTCCTGCTCTAACACTGCCAGTTCTGTTTCCTGTCCTTTGATTTTTTCTTTGACAGCATCATAGTTTTCTTTTGTTACTCTCTGACTCTTAATCTTTTCCTGTTTCTCAACATATTCTGTATATTCCTGTTTTTTCAGTTCAATCGATTTCTTCAACTTTTCAATAAGAGTTGTTTTCTCTGCGAGCATTTGTTGCAGCTTTTCTTCCTCCAGCAGGTTATCATTAAACCAGACATAAAAATTCAAATTGGTGAAAGCACAGACTGCTCCTTTTTTTCCACTTTCATTCTCTTTTTGTTCCAGTTCTTCACGAATCAGAATCGGAACCGGAAATGATGTATACACCTGTTCCGTCAACCCCGCCAGTCGTTTCAGTTCCATCCTGGATAAAATTAAAGAATAGGGAAGAAATGGCTGTTCCTCTATGAGTTTTTTATTTTTTTCAACCGGATACTGGTTCTTTTTTAACCATTCCATACCATAAACAAAATGGATTCCTGCTTCCTCCAGCATTCCTTCAAATTCTTCTGATAATTCCAACACCTGTCCTTCTGCCAGCTTACGATATTCCTTTTCCAGTTCATCTGCTTCTTTTTCCAGACTCTGTCTTATCCTATCCGTATCTGCCAGTTTTCGTTGCGCTGCTGCCAGTATTTTTTTCTTATCAAAAAGCTCTGTCTGCTCCAATCCAAAATATTGTAAAATAACGTTGCGTTCGGTTAATTCTTTTTCATAGTCAGCCAATTCTTTTTCTGCTGTATTGTGCATGGCTTCTAACCGGATTTTATCTGCATTTTTATCTTCAATCAGACGTTGCATGCTTTTATGCTGTTCCCGATACTGTTCAACCTCATTTTTTACAGTGGTCTTTCTGTGTTCCGTATCTTTTAACTCTTTTTCATATTCCATCTGCTGAACCTGCAACACTCCCGGTTCGTATTCTCCCAAAATATTTCTGTTCCAGTTTGCCTGATATTCCTGATTAAACTTTTCTTCAACTTCATCAAAAGCTCTTATTTTAGCTCCTAAAGCTCCATTCTGTTCCGCCAGCTCTCCTTCTGTCTTCCGTATCTCCTCTAACTTATTCTGTGCCTCTGTCCGTTCTTTTGTCATATTTTGAATCTCACATGCACGTTTCTCTTTTTCTTCTTCTTTCTGTGCCGTAAGCTGCTCGTAATATTGCTTCAGTTGCATTCCCAACAAATTTCTTTCCGGTTCCAGATTCTCCTCTTTTTTTTGACATAATAACAGCCGTTCTTTTTCTTGGTCCCGTTCTTTTTCACATTCTGTGACATTCTCCTTTTGTTTTGCACATGCCAAAACCTGAAGCTTATGAGAAATTTTCTCTTTTTCCCGCTCTAAATCACTTCTTTCTATCTGTAACATTTCCAGATTATTATTACAAAATCGTTCTTTCTCTATGATGCGATAGATTTCTTCGGACAATTTTTCATATTCCAGATGAGCCAATTGATTTTCCATCTCTTCGAGTTTCTGTTCTGTCTCACTGGCATAATTCTTTTCCTTCTCATAAAGTTCATGCAATTTTTCTATAAAATCTGCAATCCGCGCTTTCTGCTCACCTAAGTGTTCCGATATCTCTTTGTATTTTTCCGCACCGGCATATATACGCTCTGCTTCCTGTTCAAATGCATGAATCGTATCCCGCCGCTCAATTTTGGACTTATTGTCCTTATACTGTCCCGTATACTTTTCCAGAATAACCTGAAATTCTTTCATGCGGTTCTTGTCTTTATTTAGTTTATTCTCTACCGCTTCCAAAAACCATTTTTCTACCAAACCTTTTTCATCCTTACAATCAGCAAATAATTCTGACAGTCCGGACTCTTTTATATTTACTTTTTTTATAATTGTTTCCCATTCTTTATAATTAATCTGATACTCTGACAATTTATCATAATACTGCTTTGACTGGGCAAAATTATTCATATCATAGTAAAAAAATGGTACATTCCTCTCACGTTTATAACTTTCAAAAAGCTGTTTACAGACATGAAATCCTTTTAATGTAATGTCATTTTTGGTTTTCTCTACCACCGGAAGATGATAAATATCCTGCATACATCGTTCTTTATACTCTGATATAAAATTTATAATTTCCAGGTCATCCTGATGTTCCTCGGAAATTTCCTGATTTTTTCGTATCATCATACCTGTCAGTACATAACCGGCACCCTGATCCAATTTCCACTCTACTAAAATAAAGGTAGGCTTATTTGTTGTGAAATAACTGGAAAATGGACGATCTTTCGTATCCCGATAACGCTTATGCACGAATGGTGCTGTCATCATCTGCACCAAAACAGACTTTCCCCCACCATTTCGCAGAGAAAGAAGTGTACTTTCCCCATTCAGTTGAAAAATCTCATCACTGATTCGAATCGCATTATTGTTATAGTTTAAATTTATAAAACGTACCGCATTTATTTTACTCATTTTCACCCTCCAGCACTCGTTTTACCCTCTGAAAATGGTTCTGATTTAAAAGATTCCAGTCCATAAAGTTGTCCAGTTTTTTGGTTGTTTTTATCATCTCATCTTCTTCCACATATTCAATCAATCCCTGTTTTTCCAGGAAACTCAAGATATGATACAAAAATCCTTCCTTTGTTGTCTTCGCTCTGGAACCTTTTTCATCCGAACGTAATGCTTCATATGCTTCTAACATATTAGAAAAAGCAATTCCAACCTCATCTTCTTTTTCTTCGCTTACACGTTCTTTTCCTTCTTTCAATCGTTCAGAGATTCTGTTCTGCAACTCACCAACTCTCATATAATCTCTTGTTTTACTGGTAGCCCCCTGACCATCATAAAATTCTACCAGAAGCGTTACTATAACAAACTGGGAAAGATAATAGTCTTTATCCGTTCCATTCGATTTGCATAGTGCCTGCTTTAACTGAGCTTTCGAAAAGCCCAAAAATGTATTATCTTCCTTTGGAATCAGATAAATTACGTTTCCATACCGCTCTATCTCACACTCTGCAATCTCTCCTTGTGATTTTACCAGATTCTGTATCCGTTCACTTTCTGCGTATGCACGATATAACCGTTCCTGTTTTTCCTCACCAAGTTCATGATGTTCTAACAGATAATAAAAAATTTCCTGTCCCATACGGATTTCGTCTATTTCATATGCCATCTCTTATCCCTCCCGTCTCACTCGAATCAGTACATTCGAACAGCAAATACTTTTTCTATTCCCTGTCTCATCTTCTACCTGTTCAAAAACGATTACCTTACCATCTTCAATCCGGTAAATTTCTATTTTATCTATCTGCCATCCGCTATTTTCCACTAAAGACAAAACCATCTCATTCAGCTGAAAACTATTGGAAAAATCACTAATGTACTCACGTCTTTCTTCTTTCAGCTGTCTAATACTGATTTCTTTACTTCTTAACAGTTCCACCATAATTTCCTTGAATATTTCTACATTCGGAATTAATTCCAAAAGATCCGTGCTCCGTTCTTCTATGCTGTTTCTGATTTCTTCTAAAGAAATCTCTCCCCGGTCGGAGTTCATAGCTTTTTCTATCAGATATTTAAGACTTTTTTCATATTTCCTAAGTTTTTCTCTTCGACGATGTTCCTCTGCCTCCATCCATGCTTCATCGCCAAACTCCATCACCTCTCCCAATTCTTCCACTTCTTTTTTACGAATCGGTTTTTGAAGTTCCGTTGCCTTTTTTAAATTATAAATTTTTTCAGGAGTATTAGAAAAAAGAGGACGTAAAAATATCTCCATTCGCTCTAAACCTCTGGGATTTTCTAAGATTTTTTCATACAATTCATTCTGAAGCGAAAACCTTCGAATAAAAGACATCTGGGAAAGCTGTTCCAATTCTTTGGTATACAAAGATTTCAAATCAAAATGACTGCTTAATATCTTCTGATGTTCGTCAATCGTCCGATTCAGATAATTTTCTATAATCCCAAGATTCTTAAGCTTCTCTTCCTCTTTTTCATCTAACTTTCTGACATTTAAATTGATGTCTTCCAATTCTTTTTCTCTGCTCTTAACCAGTTCCCTGTAATTTTGAAATTTCTGCTTTGTATCACTAATAGTCTCCAGATTTTCCGTTAAGACCGTTTCATACTCCGCAACCGAATAACTAAGTGCATTTCTTCTGATTCGTCCCATTGCTTCTTCAATTTTCTGAAGCTGGATACGCAAGAGATTAAATATATTTTTAATTTCATCCACAGCCTTATCATAACTCTGCTTTTCCAGATGCATTTTGAAAACCATTTCATGAATGGTAAGCTTCATATTATTCTCTATCTCCAATGTCGATAACAGCAAATTATAGCCATCTTCCGTGAGATAATAAGAGGTTCTCCTCACCTCAGAATCTACATAGACAATCCGGTTTGCCACATAGCTGATGTTCATACTCTGATAAGCTCTCTGTTCAAAATCATATCCATCAAAATACATTGCCTTCCCTTCATTGGAAAGAATAACATTAAGAATAAAATCTCCCAGATTCTTGCAATCCTCGTAACTCATATTCTTCTTAAAATAGCGCATATTCAGGTTGTCCAAATATGCGCCAATATCATCAATCGTACAGTTTTCTTCTTTTAATGACTGCTCCATAATATATAACATCACAGAAAAAATGACATTAATCTGCTCATCCAGTTTCAAAAATCCATACTGCTTCCATATCATTTTCTGACTACTGTTTATAAATAATAACACATAACGACCAACATGTTTCATTCTTTTTGGAAACTGTTTTAAAAATTCGTACTGCATCTTTGCTCTCCCTGTATCTATTGCTCTTCCTAAAAATCCGCAATATTTAAAATCTCCTGCGGTATGTATTTTCCTGCATGAAGAACCTGCCTTATTTTCTCTTTCGTTTCATCGGAAAAGTACCAAAAAAACTGTCCCGAAATATTACGGTTCTGATTTTCACTTGTATCCGGCAAAAAATCCATCCCATTTTTTTCTGCTTTTTGTATCATCTTTTCATAAGCCTGCACGAATGGTTTGATTCCATGTTCTGCACCAAAAATTTCTTCTAATCGTTCGTAAATTCCAATTCCTTCATAATCCAAATCACCAAAATACAGAATCTGATTCCCGGAATCATTAATATAAGGCTCAACACAAAAACGAAAATCTTCAAAAGACCGCAAAATGCCTTTTCCTGCCCCGTAAATTACCGTTCCTATTTTTTCCCCTAAAATCTTATCTCCTCCACTTATTAAATGCCTTCGCATACTGTAAAATGTGTCTTTATTTTCCAATATCAGAACTGTCTGCGGAACTTCCCTGCTGCCGGAATAGTATGCCAATGGTTCTGTGGTTTCATAAATATCCAACTGCTCTAACGTCACCCCACAATGTGCCAGAACGCGCTTCCCTTGTCCTTTTTGTAAAAACTTCTCTCTCCCCCAGATTTGAAAACTCCGTTCATTCAACGAAACCGGCTCCTGCTGTTTGTCTCCATATTTCAAAAAATAGCGGTTTAAAAGATTCACCCATGGTTCTTCCTTTTGATAAACATCCAGATGATTCAGATAATAATCTGTCCGAATCATTGAAACCAGCTTATATTGCAATTCCTCAATCAGCGTATGATAATCGGGTTTCTTTTCAAGCACCCAGTAACTCTGGTGTAATGCCGGTGTTTTTCCATTGAGAGGTGAATTTTTAACCGCTTTTATTTTTTGTTTTTCAATTTGTTCTATGATATATTGATACTGCTCAGGATAAGTCAGTTTTCCACTTTCCTTAAGCAATTGTTCTAACGAAATCCGTTTCATCTCATTTTCCTGTTTTGTTTCCTGCCACTTTCTTTCTCATACACAATTTAATCGTCATGTCATCATTATACAAAAACAAGCTGTAAAGTTCAATGTAAAACTTTATACACCTTTAACAATACATTTCAAAATCTTACTTTGATTATTATATTTTGGTTCTTTCATCATAGTTTAAATAAATACACCAATATAGCAATCTTGAAACGATTTACAATGCGGTGCTATCTATCCATTACAATCTTCTG
Source organism: Roseburia hominis (assembly GCF_021531695.1). Classification (GTDB taxonomy): domain Bacteria; phylum Bacillota; class Clostridia; order Lachnospirales; family Lachnospiraceae; genus Roseburia_D. Next base: position 35,109 of record NZ_JADYUI010000008.1, read on the forward strand.
GTTTTCCATAGTTTCTAAAAGTTGCACATGTCATAGGACGATAATTGTATATAGAACATAATTTATCTTCACTTAACAACGGGCATTCCAAATCAAGTTTTAAATACCGTTCATTATTTTCTTTATCATAAAACACATTATCTAAAGTAATATAGAGAAGGATGCCGTTATCTACAGCAATATTTCTTTTTCTAACACCTCTGCATTTTTGTTATTCTCCTCTATGGTTTTTTCGTATACAGACCTCGTTTTTAGCATTCAAAACCTTTGACTTGTCAACTAACTTATTATAAGTCTCATCAAGAATAATATGCTTTCGTTCAACCAACATTGTACTGTAAAATTCTCTCTGTAATTCAGATATGGCAGATATTCCATCAATGATTTTGTAAATCCCATTTTCAGTTATACGAGGAACAATTCTTAGAAGAGCCTTATTAAGATCCTCATTTTCCATACTACTTATATAATCATAATAGTTGATTTTTTTGTCACCAATACGAATAGCCGATACCGGACGATTATATATTCTCGTCCCTCTCTCTCCTGCATCTGAAAGAACTAAACGCATGACTTCCTCATCTGCTTGCGGATACAATGAGCTTCCACAATCATATACGGGTGCAATTTTCATTTCATCAGTTTCTTGATTATATAAAAAACCCCAGTTTCCATTATGACGATCCCAATTACCAATCAGAGCATCCACTACAAACATATCCCAGAAAAACTTTCTTAATTTCTCCGGATCAACTGCCATTTGTTCATCAAATGTATATAAAATCTCATTCAATTCTGTTCCATATCCGTTACGTTCTGATGTAATGGACTGATTCTTTAAGGATGCAAAATCCTGAAGGACAACACCAACACTTGTCATATCCTTACATGCTACAACCATCTTTTCTTTATTTCCGTCGTGATAAGTTCCCAGCAATGTTTCCTGCACCGGTATTTGTGCTAATTCAAAAATACGGCAGCCTATATACTCTGATATACAACCATTCGTATAATGCATATTCACGTTTATTTTTCCACCACTTGGGAACTTCAGCATATAAATATCACCATTATACCTCACGCTGATTTTATTTCCATTTGCTCCAGCATATCCTCGCTTTAGTTGTTCGCATTTTGTAAAATCAATCATAACTAATCCTCCGTGTTACCCTTTTTGTAATCCCAAATACTGTTCCCTTAATCTCCATGCTTCTTCCGATGTAATCATTTGTTCTACTTCACAAACATTTATATCTGTCTGTAAATCACAATAATCCATATCAAACTCTGCATATCCAGTACCTTTTTCATACTTTTCTTTTCCAAGAAGAAAAGCCCTAATGGACTCTTTCAAAAATTCAGGTAATGAACTGTCTATTTTACACATTTCCATATGTGCCACCTCCGCATCAAATACATTTCTATAAACACTTGTTTCTTTAATTATCTTCTGACTTTAATAATTTATCAATTTTACTAAAGTCATCCTATGCAAATGCAGTTCCATCATTATGGTATACTTCCTCAATTTCCAATACCATATCCAGCACAAATTTAGGATACAATTTTTTTGCCATCAATATTATAGTTATTTCATCTAATTGCAACTGCTGTAATTGCTTCGCAAATATCTCTAATGATTTCCCAGCATCACAATGGTTTTTAGATAAAGAATGAATTCCATCCAATAATTGCAAATATAGTCTATTTTCTTTTGTGATCATTTTTCTTGGTTTTACAATATCCGTGTTTGTCAAATCATCTAAAATATAATTATATTTGTTCGTTGTGATTTCCCTTCGATTAGGCATCAATGTAGATATACCAATCGCATTATAATATGCAGGACCAGACAAATATCCCTCTCCATTTGCCATATAAAAATTATTTGTGATTTCTACTTCTGTTGGAACCACTTTACCCCATTTAGTATTCCAAACTATTGTATATACACCTCTACCAACTCTTCTAATTTTATCTTTATCACAGAGACGTTTTATCTCCGTATTAAGAATCGCATACTGGTTTGTTTGAATTTTCAAATTGTCTCGTATTTCTTGATTTGTTAAAACTGTATGCTTTTCGAAAAGAATCATAATTTCATTTTGAAACATAACGCACGCCTCCTTTGTTATTATTATATGTCAATATTTTATTTTTATCAATTGTAATAATAACATTTTTAACAATAAACGTACTTTATTTTTGATTACATTGTATTATATTGATTCACTATTGTACCCTTTGCAATGAAAATACATTGTCAGACATCTGCTTAGGCTAATTTATGTAGAAGGTATATAAAGCGTTTGCAGCTCACTTATAACTCACTCGCAACTCAAAATTTTTCTCTACTTAAAATTACATCATATTTTCTAATTTTACGTCAAAAAATGCTCCGCAAATCTCTTTGCGAAGCATTTTTCTTGTTCATTTTATACAATTTTAATATCACGAACCTGTGACTTTTTACCTTAGCAAACACCCTGTGCGAGCATAGCATCAGCTACTTTTTCAAATCCGGCGATATTAGCACCTGCTACGTAATCTCCGTCTTTGCCATAACGTTTTGCAGCATCATCGATATTATGATAAATATTTACCATGATATCTTTTAACTTAGAATCAACTTCTTCAAATGTCCAGCTTAAACGCTCTGAGTTCTGGGACATCTCAAGTGCGGAAGTAGCAACACCACCTGCATTTGCTGCCTTACCAGGAACAAACAATACATTATTGTTCTGTAAATATTTGGTTGCTTCTTCTGTGGTAGGCATATTTGCGCCCTCACATACTGCCATACAGCCATTTGTAGCAAGCATTTTGGCATCTGCAAGATGAAGTTCATTCTGAGTTGCACAAGGAAGTGCGATATCACATTTTACGCTCCATACACCACGACCTTCATGATACTGTGCGCTTGGTCTTGCTGCGGCATACTCTGTCAGTCTTGCACGTTTTACTTCTTTTACTTCTTTTAACAACTCTACATCAATTCCTTCCGGATCATAAATCCATCCGGTTGAATCAGAACAGGTAACCGGTTTTGCACCTAACTGCTGTGCTTTCTGAATCGCATAAATTGCAACATTTCCGGCACCGGAAACAGCGATTACTTTATCCTTGATATCACTGCCATTGCATTTTAATAACTCTTCTGTCATATATAAGAGTCCGTATCCGGTAGCTTCGGTACGTGCTAAAGAACCACCATAGCTTAAACCTTTTCCGGTCAAAACGCCTTCATAGGTTCCTTTAATTTTTTTATACTGTCCAAACATATATCCGATTTCTCTTGCACCGGTTCCGATATCACCTGCCGGAACATCTACATCTGCACCGATGTATTTGCAAAGCTCTGTCATAAAACTCTGGCAGAATGCCATAACTTCACGATCTGATTTTCCCTTAGGATCGAAATCAGAACCACCTTTACCACCACCGATTGGAAGTCCGGTCAAAGAGTTCTTAAAAATCTGTTCAAATCCGAGGAATTTGATAATTCCGATATTTACGGAAGGATGTAAACGAAGTCCTCCCTTGTATGGTCCAATCGCATTGTTGAACTGTACACGATATCCTGTATTTACCTGTACCTGTCCCTTGTCATCTACCCAAGGTACGCGGAATTTAATCTGTCTGTCCGGCTCTGTTAATCTTTCCAGTAATGCTTCTTTGCGGTATTTTTCTTCATTTGCTTCGATTACCGGTCTTAAAGATTCTAATACTTCATCTACTGCCTGAAGAAATTCCGGCTCAGATGCATTTTTTGTTTTCACTCTTTCGAGCACTTCATCTACATAGCTCATCTTTCTTAAATCTCCTTTATGTAATGATAAGATATACAATAACACTTATATTTTATTCGTTTTTTCCAGAAATATCAACTGATTTTACGTCGATAAGCCATGCTATCTGGTTATAGAATGTTTAACTTTCATTTATAGTTTATGCACAAACAAATTTATTGCTTTTCTTCTGCCTTAATCCGTCCCTTTTTTACATTGGGCTCTATCATATTTTGATAGGCATAATCCCATAATACTTCCGAGCCTTCTGCCGTTTTTTTATTTCGTCCGAGAATCTGTTCTAACTGCACTCCATGCAAAACCCAGTCAGCACCATCCATTGCAGCATTTAACATGGCAGGCTGAATATTATCCATGGTATGTGCAAATTTTGCCTCTTTCGTCTCGTAGGCTTCAAATTCTTCCCAAAGCTCACGCAGTTTCTTCCCCTGATCCTCCGGTAAAATTCCAAATATCCGCTCAGCAGCTTTTTCCTCTCTTTCGTGCTGTGTCTTCTTTCCTTCTTCATCATAAGCATAAGTGTCTCCGGCATCAATCTCAACCAGATCATGAATAAGGAGCATTGTGACCGTTTTTAAAACATCAATTTCTTCATTCGCATATTCACTCAAAAGAATGGTCATAATTGCCATATGCCACGCATGCTCGGCATCATTTTCCCGCCGTTTTCCATCTGTCAGATGTGTCTGACGGAAAATAAATTTCTCTTTATCTATTTCTCTAAAAAAATCAAACTGTTTCTCTAAACGTTCCTTGTCCATGTTACGTTCACTCCTTCTTTCATCCCTGTAATACCGAATCAATCCTCATCTATATAATCCGCGTCACCTGTACGAAGCTATTTTAACAGTGTAACTCGAAACTATTTCTGTTACAACATTTTAAAGTAGTATTTTTCATTTTCTTTGCAATTTTCCATTATTACTTTTCAAAAATTTTACGTAAATTACAGATAAATATGATAGTTTTCCTTCCCATTTTTTGCTATTTTTAAGTAAAAAAACGAATGGCGGGAATAGTATGCTTCAAATTACGACAGAAATCAAAAGACAATTTCATGAAATTTTAGAAAAGAAACTGGTTTATCCGGTATATCAGCCAATCATTTCCTTAAAAGATGGTGAACTTACCGGATATGAAGCATTAAGCAGAATCTCTTTAAAAGATGCACAATTTAATGTAGAAGAAATGTTTCAAATATCAGAACAGCTTGACAAAGTCTGGGAATTGGAAGAAATTTGCCGAATAAAATCCATAGAAAACGCAAAGAAAAAACCAAAAGGTACCAAACTCTATCTCAATGTCAATCCAAATGTCTTAAAAGATAAACAATTTCATGAGGGCATGACAGCCTCCTATCTAAAAACACAGGGATTCAAAAACAAAGATATTGTTTTTGAAATAACAGAACGAACTTCCATTGATGACAGTGAATTATTTTCTAAAACCATCGAGCATTACAAAAAGCAGGATTTCAAAATAGCAATTGATGATTTCGGTGACGGATATGCCTCTCTTAACCGCATCTGTGCATTACGTCCTAAATTCATCAAACTTGATATCCAGATGATTCATGATATTGATAAGGATCATTTAAAACAATCCTTAATCGAAAGCTGTGCTATTTTCTGCAAAAACTCCGGAATCAAACTGATTGCAGAAGGAATCGAAACAGCTGACGAACTAAAAGAGCTGATTCGTCTCGGCGTAGACTACGGACAGGGTTACTATATCAGATATCCTGCCAAAAACATGGAAGATATTTCACCGGAATTGAAACAAAATATTCAGAAATGGAACTATCAGCATATTCTTGCCAGCGACAAACCTTCTTTTTGGAATGGCATTGGAACCATTGCTACGCAGACAGCTCCTGTTCAAATTGATGACTCTGCCCTACATTTGTATGAATCCTTTCAGGAAAATGAAGACATGTCAGAAATTTGTGCCATAGACTCTGAATACCAGGTGAGAGGATTAGTTACAAGAGAACAAATTTACCGGACATTCGGTGGCAGATATGGGTTTACGCTTCATTCCAGAAGCACCGTAGAAAAAATTATAGATGACGATACCCTGATTGTGGATTATGAAACACCGATTGAACTCGTATCAAGAATGGCACTGGCTCGTCCAAAGCCTACACTTTATGATGCAATTGTTGTAACCAGGAATCAAAAATATGAAGGAATCGTAACGGTGAAAGATTTGTTGGAAACCGCCCTGACCATTCAGGTTTCCAAGGCGATGGATGCCAGTCCTTTAACCGGATTACCAGGCAACTCCGTTATTCAGGAAAAAATTGCAGAACTGATTGGCAGTACAAAAGAATATGCCGTAGTATATTTTGATTTAGACAACTTTAAAGCCTATAACGATGCTTATGGTTTTCAAAATGGCGACCGCATGATTAAGATTCTTGCCGAAAGCATCACCGAAGCTGCAAAACACAATGAATTTATCGGACATATCGGGGGAGATGATATCGTAATGATATCCAAACATCGTAACGTTGAAGAAACTTGTATGGAAATTACCACCAAATTTTCTACACGAATCAAAGAACTTTACAATACCACAGACTGGAACCGTGGTTATATTCTATCCACAAACCGAAATGGCTTCCCGGAACAATTTCCCATTGCTACTGTTTCCATTGCCGCCATCACAGACAAAAGCAATTCACATGAATCCTTGGAAAGCTTTTCAGAAAAAATCGCAAAATTAAAAAAGAAGGCAAAAAAACAGGAAGGAAACAGTTTTATTTGTGATTGATAAAAGACAGAACGGTCGCATACGCAATCGTTCTGTCTTTTTGTAAAAATATTGTATATTGTAAAATATTAGAAAGCAATTTAATCTTGTAACATATCGTTTACCATCTCTCCGATTTTGAAATTCAATCGGAAGGAATCCTTTAATTTTGCAAGGATATTGATAAGAAAACAGATTTCCTCCTCCGACATTCCTCTGGTCGCGCGCTTGATTAATATCTTATGGAAATTTTCATGATGATGAAAGGCACGCACTCCTTTTTCCGTAAGAGAAATTAAAACCACACGTTTGTCTTCCTCACTCCGGTTCCGATTAACGTACTGTTTACGAACCAGACCATCCATCGACTTTGTCAGAGTTCCGGTTGTAACCGAAAGTGTTTTTGCTATATCCGTCATTTTTTTATGACCATCCAGACCGATTGCCTCTATCACGTGCATATCATTATTGGTAATATCTTTAAATTCACCACTGATTAAAAATTTTTCTTCGATTTCCATAATGTCTTTCATCAGCCAGACCAATAAATGATTTAAGGTATCTTCTCTGCTACTCATCTGCTTTCTCCTCTACCAGGTCAGGACTGCCGCTCCCCAGGTGAGACCTGCGCCAAAGCCTGCAAGAACAATCCTGTTTCCTTTTTTCAATAACCCTTTTCGGTTAATATCATCCAGCAAGATTGGAACACTTGCCGCTGATATATTACCACATTCCTGCAGGTTTGTGGGAAATTTTTCGATCGGCTGATGCAAATGTTTTGCCACCGATTCAATAATTCTTATATTCGCCTGATGAAGCACAAAATAATCAATGTCATCTAACGTGACTTCTGCCTTTTCTACTGCCTCTTTCACTGCCTTTGGCACGGTACGGACAGCAAATTTATAAACTTCCTGCCCATCCATGGTCACATAAGACATTCTTTCCTCTTCTGTCTCTACATAAGGATTTTTTACCGGTCTTCCTTTGCAGGCAAGCACCATGCCCTTTGCTCCGTCAGATCCCTGAACCAGACTTTCAATTCCGATTCCCTCTTCATCCGGCATATTTCTTACAATTGCCGCACCTGCACCATCACCAAATAAAACGCAGGTGGAACGATCTTCCCAGTCCATCATCTTAGACAATGTTTCCGCACCAAGAATTAATGCTGTCTGATACTGACCGCTTTTCAGATAAGAATATGCTGTATTTAACGCGAACAAAAAACCGGAACACGCTGCACCGATATCAAATGCTACTGCATTTTTTGCACCAAGTTCACGCTGCACTTCACAAGAAAGTGTCGGTATAATATAATCCTGTGAAATCGTAGCTGCAATAATAAGATCGATATCTTCTGCAGAAACATTCGCCTGCTCCATTGCAAGTTTCGCTGCTTCTGCCGACATCATCGTTGTTGTTTCTTCCGTAACAAGATGACGTGCTTTCATTCCCGTTCTTGTCTGAATCCACTCATCGGAAGTATCCATAATTTCACTCAAATCATCATTCGTAACACGATGCTTTGGCAAATAACTTCCTGTTCCACATATTTTGATTGCCATTTGTCTACTCCCACTGTATCAGAATGCACGGAAACGCTGATATCGTTCTTCGGCAAGTTCTTCTCCCGTTTTATTTGCATTTTTTTCTAAGAACTCTCTGATATTTACTTTAAGATAACGGGAAATTGAATCCAATGCCTTGCTGTCTGCCCCGCCATATTCCGGAATAATTTTTTCTACTACATGAAGTTCATACAAATCATGTGCCGTAATCTTCATGATTCCGGCTGCTTCTTTTGAACGCTTGGAATCTTTCCACAAAATAGATGCAAAACCTTCCGGTGATAATACAGAATACGTTGCATTTTCCATCATCCACACTTCATTTCCGACAGAAAGTGCCAATGCACCACCACTTCCGCCTTCGCCAATCATAAGACAAAGTACCGGAACTTTTAAGGAAGACATCTCATACAGATTTCTTGCAATTGCCTCACCCTGTCCGCGTTCTTCTGCTTCCATTCCGCAGAATGCACCGGATGTATTTACAAATGTAATGATTGGGCGGCCAAATTTTTCTGCCTGTTTCATCAGACGAATTGCCTTTCGGTATCCTTCCGGTGACGGCATTCCGTAATTGTGACGCATACAGTCTTTTAAATCTTTGCCCTTTTGAACTCCAATTACTGTGACCGGCTGACCATCCAGATAAGCAATTCCACCCACAATTGCAGGATCATCTCTGAAATAACGGTCTCCATGCATTTCCATGAACTTGTCAAAAATCTGTTCAATATATTCTTCCGAGGAAATACGGGTTACCTTACGTGCCATTTCTACTTTTTCCCATGCTCCCTTTAACGGAGTTTTTGCTGCACGCTCCCGCATAAGTTCTGTCGGCTCTGCCGATACTTGACATGGACCATCAAAGTTTGCGAAACCTTCGCCTCTTTTATGATGAAATCTCAAAATCTCATATAAAGTCTTCTTTAAATCTTTTCTTTCTACAATACGGTCTACAAAACCATGCTCCAACTGAAATTCCGAACGCTGGAATCCTGCCGGAAGTTTCTGCCCGATCGTCTGTTCAATGACACGCGGTCCTGCAAAACCAATCAAAGCCTTTGGCTCTGCCAGAATAATATCTCCAAGCATTGCAAAACTTGCCGTCATACCACCCGTCGTAGGATCCGTCAATACCGGGACGTATAAAAGTCCGGCATCGGAATGTTTCTTTAATGCTGCCGATGTTTTTTCCATCTGCATCAGAGAAATAATACCTTCCTGCATTCTTGCGCCACCGGAGCAGCAAAACAGAATAACCGGTAACTTCTCTTCGGTCGCTCTTTCCACTGCCAAAGCTATTTTTTCTCCAAATGCATGACTCATGCTTCCCATTAAAAATCTCGCATCGCAAACACCGATTACGGTATCTTCACCGTATATCTGTGCCTTTCCGACTGTAACTCCCTCTTTTAAGCCGGTCTTTTCCTGTACGGCTTTGATTTTTTCTTCATATCCCGGAAATGACAGTGAATTTCCACCAACCACATCCTCAAACCATGGCGTAAAGCTTCCGGTATCTACCACCATTTTTAAACGGTTTTTGGTATTTACCCTGAAATAGCCGCCACATTCCGGACAAACATAAAGATTTCTGATTGCTTCCGCACGATTTACCTTTTTACCACAGGCTTTACAGTCAACAGTTTCCGGCTTTTCTTCTTTTTTTAATTCTGATTTTATTTCTTTTTTATGTTTCAGTTTTTCTATTAAATTTTCCATTTTATTCACCACCAATTGCAAAAACTAACTCAGCACTTACGGCAAGCTTCCCATCAACATACGCGGTTGCTTTTCCAACACCGATTGGTCCTTTTTGCTTAATGATCTCTGTTTCTAGGGTAAGAACATCTCCCGGAAATACTTTCTTCTTGAATTTTGCCTGATTGATTCCCGCAAAATATGCAATCTTCCCCTTGTTTTCTTCCTGGCTTAAAATTGCTACGGCTCCGGTCTGTGCCAATGCTTCAATAATAAGCACCCCAGGCATTACCGGTTCCCCCGGAAAATGTCCTGCAAAAAACGGCTCATTATAAGTTACGCATTTTTTTCCAACGGCACGTTTTCCGACTTCTAATTCTTCAATTGTATCAATGAGTAAAAATGGCTGTCTGTGCGGAATAATTTCCATAATTTCCTTTGTTGTATATACTGACATCTCTATCCATCCTTATTGATATTTTTTTAACAAAATGCTGGCATTATGACCACCAAATCCCAAAGAATTACTCAATGCATAGGTGAAATCTTCTTCATATGCATCTTTACAATAATCCAGATCAATTTCTTCATCCGGTGTGGTATATCCAACTGTTTTATGGATGTATCCCTCTTCCAGTTCCTTGACACAGGTAACAAATTCAATTGCTCCTGCAGCACCAAGTAAATGTCCTACCATGGATTTTGTGGAATTGATGTGAATATTCTTTGCATGATCCCCAAATGCATATTTAATGGCTCTGGTTTCAAACAAATCGTTGTGATGTGTTCCGGTTCCGTGCGCATTGATGTAAGTAATTTCTTCTTTTGCAATTCCTGCATCATTTACTGCATTTTCCATTGCCTTCGCAGCACCGGAGCCATCTTCTGCCGGAGAAGTAATATGATAAGCATCGCTTGAGCATCCATATCCGACAACCTCTGCGTATATCTTAGCTCCTCTTTTCTTTGCATGCTCTAATTCTTCCAAAACAACAACTGCTGCTCCCTCACCCATAACAAAACCGCTACGATTCTTATCAAACGGAAGAGAACATTTTGTTGGGTCTGTTTCCGTGGATAACGCTGTAAGCGCGGTAAATCCTGCAATTCCAATCGGAGTTACTGCACCTTCCGTACCACCACTTACCATAACGTCTGCATCCCCGTACTGAATGGTTCGAAATGCTTCTCCAATACAATTCGTTCCTGTAGTACATGCCGTTACTACATTTAAACTCTTTCCTTTCAATCCGAACTGAATGGATACATTTCCTGCAGCCATATTGGAAATCATCATAGGAACCAGTAATGGATTTACTCTGGATGGTCCTTTTTCCAATAATTTTTTATATTCTCTTTCAATTGCCTGCAAACTTCCGATTCCGGAACCAATGGCACAGCCTACGCGGTATGGATCTTCCTTTTCCATATCAATTCCGGCATCTTCCATTGCCTGTTTTGTTGCCGCAACCGCATACTGTGAAAATGGCTCCATACGCTTTGCCGAACGAAAATCCATAAATTCCTTCGGGTCAAAATCCTTTACTTCTGCTGCTAATTTACATTTATAATCCGTGGTATCAAACCGGGTAATCTCTCCAAATCCAATTTTTCCTTCTTTTATACCTGACCAGAAATCTGCTACATTTAAACCGATTGGAGTGATGGCTCCCATCCCGGTTACTACAACTCGTCTACTCATATTTTCCTCCATTTTGCAAATGCTGTATTAATTTGCTACATCGTCATACCGCCGTCTACTGCAATTACCTGTCCGGTAATATAAGAAGCCGCATCAGATGCAAGAAATGCAACTGTCTTTGCCACATCTTCCGGTGCGCCCACACGACGTAGCGGAACCTGTGCCAGAAGGCTGTCCTTTACAGTATCGCTAAGTACATCTGTCATCTCCGTTGCGATAAAGCCCGGAGCAATGGCATTCGCTGTAATTCCCCTTGATGCAAGCTCTCTTGCAACACTTTTCGTAAGACCGATGACTCCCGCTTTTGATGCACAGTAATTGCTCTGCCCTGCATTCCCAATTAATCCGGAAACAGAAGAAATATTTATAATTCTTCCGCTTCTTTGTTTTAAGAACTGACGGGATAAATGCTTTATGGTATGAAATGTTCCCTTCAAATTCGTGTTAAGAACAGCATCAAAGTCCTCTTCTGACATTTTCATCATAAGATTATCCCTGGTAATTCCCGCATTATTTACAAGGATATCAATGTGCCCATACTCTTTTACCAACGCATCAATCATTGCTTTACATGCTGCATCATCCGAAACATTGCAGCAGACTGCAACTGCATCTCCACCGCTTTCTTTTATCATTGCTACGGTTTCTTCTGCTTTTTCTTTGGAACCATTATAATTTACAACTACAAATGCTCCATTTCTTGCAAGTTCTAATGCAATTGCACGACCAATGCCTCTGGAAGCTCCCGTAACCAATGCATTTTTACCCTTCAACATATTTTTTAAAGTCCTCCATCGTATCGACGTTACAGGTTTTCACATCACGGTTAATTTTTTTCATAAATCCGGATAACGTATGGCCCGGTCCGATTTCTACAAATTCATCATATCCATCTGCCAACAGACGCTCAATACTCTGCTGCCATCTTACCGAAGAAGAAACCTGTCTGGTCAAAAGTCCTTTTACTTCTGATTTATCTTTTACATAATCTGCTGTTACATTGGCAAGATAAGGAATGCTAATCTCATTCACCGTAACATTTTCTAATTCTTTTCCCAATTTTTCACCGGCAGTTTCAAGTAATGCCGAATGGAATGGTCCGCTGACCTTAAGCGGTACCACACGTTTTGCTCCTGCTTCTTTTAATGCGGCTCCTGCTTTTTCTACTGCCCCTGCCTCTCCTGTAATAACAATCTGTCCCGGACAGTTATAATTTGCAATAGAAACAATTCCTTCGGTTTCTTCACATACCTTTTCAATAGTTGTTGCATCAAGTGCCAAGACAGCGGACATTGCTCCTCCTGTCGGATAAGCCTCCTGCATATAGATTCCACGCTTTCTTACTACTGCAAACGCATCTTTTAAGCTGAGTACATCTGCTGCAAGTAACGCACCATATTCACCAAGACTAAGTCCTGCTGTCGCATCACAGCTTTTTCCTGCTTCTTTGATTGCCGTATATAAAGCTGCTTCTGTGGTAAGCATCGCAATCTGTGTATATTCCGTAATATTTAACTTATCATTTTCTTCAAAGCACAAAGCCGGCAGGTCGAGTCCTGTCACTTCGCTTGCCAGATCATAGACTGCTTTGCAGGCAGGAATCGTATCATAAAATTCTTTTCCCATTCCTACATACTGTGCGCCCTGACCCGGAAACATAAATACTGTCTTTCCCATCTTTACACTCCTTTTTGTAGCTTGCACCTACATTTCATTAAAAGACGGAAGTTATCTCCCATCTTATCTATTTAAAAGCTCTTTAGCCTGTTTCATAACGTTCTCAATAATTTCCTTTGTGGTCTGTTCCTCTTTAATCATTCCGGCAATCTGACCTGCCATAACACTTCCATTTACAACGTCTCCGTCCATAACCGCTTTTCTGAGAGAACCAAGGGTTAAAAGCTCCAACTCCTCAAAAGAAGCTCCTTCCTTTTCCTTTCTCTGATACTCCTTTGTCATCTTATTTCGAATGACACGAATCGGATGTCCGGTCGACATTCCGGTAATCTCTGAATCAATATCTTTTGCTTTAATAATTCTTTGCTTGTAATTCTCATGTACAATAGACTCTTTTGCAACCACAAATGCTGTTCCCATCTGAACACCCTCTGCGCCAAGCATTGTTGCTGCTGCAAATCCTCTTCCATCTGCAATTCCACCGGCTGCAATAACCGGAATGGAAACTGCATCTACAATCTGCGGAACTAATGTCATGGTTGTCGCAGAACCGATATGTCCACCGGACTCCATTCCCTCTGCAACAACTGCATCCGCACCACCACGCTGCATCATTTTTGCCATGGCGACACTTGCCACTACCGGTATGACTTTCACGCCATTTTCTTTCCAGAGCTCCATAAATTTCCCCGGATTTCCGGCTCCCGTAGTAACAACCTTAACGCCTTCTTCCACAACAATGTGCGCAACTTCCTCCGCATTTGGATTCAAAAGCATAACATTTACTCCAAATGGCTTATCGGTAAGCTCTTTTGTCTTTCTTATCTCTTCACGTACCACTTCAGGTGGTGCACTTGCCGCTGCAATCAGTCCAAGACCACCGGCATTTGACACGGCAGCAGCCAGATTATGCTCTGCTACCCATGCCATGCCCCCCTGAATAATCGGATACTCAATACCAAGAAGTTCTGTGATTCTTGTTTTCATCCCATTTCCTCTTTCCAAGCTTTTGCTTCCTTCAGGTTTCTTTTATTCTTCTACTCCATGCTCTTTCATGTAATTGATAACATCACCTACTGTTGCAATGCTCTCTAAATCCTCAGACGGAATTTCTACTCCGAATTCTTCCTCTAAAGACATAACAAGTTCAAATAAGTCCAAAGAATCTGCTCCTAAATCATCCTTGAAAGAAGATTTCTCCGTGATTTCTGTAGAATCATCCAAATTTAACTGTTCCTTAATGATTTTTGCTAATTTTTCTAACATGATATGTGTTCTCCTTTATTCGACATTTTGTTTGACTTTCAAATAGTTTGATTATCAAAATATTTTACTATCAAACTATATTATATCTGGAAACATATGTCAACTACTTTTTATCAGTTGGTAACTTTACAACCTATGTCTTTTGTGCTATTTTATTTACTGATAAAACTGTATCATTGCTAGGGGCGCTGATTGCTGAGAGATATTATTATATATCGACCCTTAATACTTGAACCGGGTAATACCGGCGTAAGGAAGCATTTTCGTATCCTCCTGGCATATCGTACAGCACCAAGGAGGATTTTTTATGAATAATTTTTTTGCTGCCCCAACCGATGCATGGGGCGATGACGCTGTAAAGCTTACAACAACCGGTGTGATTATTATCGTTGCTGTTATCGCTGCTTTATTTATTTTGTCTTTATTTTTAGGGAAAAAAGAAGAACATTCCAAAAAGCTTACCACAAAACAGCTGGTCTGTTCTGCCGTTGCCATGGCACTTGCTTTGGTTACGTCTTTAATTAAGCTTTTTGATTTGCCGATGGGCGGATCTGTTACTTTATGTTCTATGCTTTTTATTGTATTGATCGGATACTGGTATGGACCGAAAGTTGCTATCACTGCCGGAATTGCCTATGGTTTCCTGCAATTCGTAATAGAACCGATTTTTTATACAATTCCGCAGATGCTCACAGATTATCCGCTCGCTTTTGGAGCACTTGGAATCTCCGGTTTCTTTTATAAGAAAAAACATGGTTTGATTCTCGGTTATATTGCCGGTGTTTTAGGCAGATATTTCTTTGCTTTTTTATCCGGAGTTATTTTCTTTGGTGCATATGCCGCAGATTACAACATGGCAGTACCGGTATATTCTCTTGTATACAATGGTTCCTACCTGTTTGCAGAAGCTGCAATCACACTGATTATTATTGCACTTCCACCGGTGCAAAAGGCTTTGGCACATGTAAAAATAAGTGTGACAGAGTAAAGCAAAGCGGAGCAACTCCCTCATTCATGAGAGACTTGCTCCACTTTATCTATTTACACATCCTCTAATTGAAAATCCCCTTCTTCTTCGATTAACATCTCATTGTTTCTTAATTCATCAATTAAATTGATATAATAATCAACTGCAAGTTTTGCTGTCTGAAACTGCAATGCTTTCGCTTCTTCTTTCTCCGGTTTATAATACACCACATTGTAATCAAGATAAGCAAGTACTACCTTCTCATGATCCAAAATATCCGAAAACACTTTATGCATTACGACTGCCATATCCTTCGCTTTCCTGTGAATTGGATAATAATCTTCTTTTTGCTCTTCTGCTTCAGGTTCTTTCTTTGCCTCCGGTTCGTCTACATCTATCTCATTTGTCTCATCATCGTTAAGTACCTCAAAAAGATTCATCTGTCCATCTAAATCTGCTTTTTCTGTTTTCATTGTTTCCTCCTGATTTCAAATCCAATCTTATAAGTATGATTTGACTTCTCGTCCTGTCTTATTTTATAATCATATCAAATTAAAAACAATTTGCAAGTGGAGGTAATAAAATGTCTGAAACACTACCCAAAGATCCGGTTATGCTTTTAAGCTTTATTAATTTAAAACTGCGCGATTTTTATCCTTCTTTGGATGAATTCTGCAAAGCTTTTAACGTAAACGAATCCGATATCCGTCAAAAATTAGAAACCATTGATTATGTGTATGATTCAAAGATTAATCAGTTCATCTGATTATCTGAATTTAATTCTAACCATACACAAGCTCTTTTATCAACTGATGAACCGGAACGATTTCTTTAATTTTCCCTACATTGGCACCGCAAAAAATAAGTCCATGATCTAAGTCGCCTTTTACTGCATTCGTCAATGCCTTGGTAATACAATACGGCACTTCTCCCGGATTACATTTCTTCAGACAATTGTAGCATTTTGTTACTGGTACTCTGTGTGCTTCTACCTGTTTTACAAAAGCATTGCGGATGGCACGCCCAGGCATTCCGACCGGACTTTTTACAATCTGGATATCTTCCGGTTTTGCATCAACATAACTTTGCTTATATGCCTGCGATGCATCACATTCATCTGTTGCCACAAATCGGCTGGCAATCTGCACGCCATCTGCTCCTAAATCCATCACATGAACGATATCATCTCTGTTAAAAACTCCACCGCCTACTACAACCGGAATCGAAACATGATATTTCTCCTCATAGGTCTTCTTACATTCCACGATTTCTCTGACCTGTTCATCAAAATCAATATGATCCACGTCTTTTAATTCTTCCTCATGAAAGCCAAGATGTCCTCCTGCTTTCGGTCCTTCTACGACCAATAAATCAGCTGTTCTTTCATATTGTTTATCCCATTTTTTCAATAAAATCTCCGCTGCACGTCTGGAAGAAACAATTGGTGCAATCTTGCTTCCGCTTTCTTTTGGAACCAGAGATGGCAATTCCAGTGGCAGTCCGGCTCCACAGACAATTAAATCTGCACCTGCTGCGACTGCTGCCTTTACATGCTCTTTATAATGCTTGAGTGCTACCATAACATTAACACCAATAAGTCCTTTTCCTTTTGCAATTTCCTTTGCTTTTTGGATATGCTTTTTGATTGCCAGAAGATTGCATTCCTCTTCGTGCTGCTCAAATCCTTCCTCATCATATCCAATCTGTGCCGTAGAAATAATTCCTACGCCCCCTTCTTATGCAACTGCTCCCGCAAGTGAGGAACGACTGATTCCAACTCCCATTCCTCCTTGAATAATCGGTAGCTCTGCAATTTTTCCTCCAATGTTTAATACCTTTTTCGCAAAAACTGTTTTAACTCTTTCCATATTTCAATCTCCCATTAAAAGCGGACATTCGCAATCCGCTTCGCTACTTGCTCATGAACCGTTTTTTCAAATCTATATTTTTACAACATGGTTAGCATAACGCAATACAGTTTTATTGTCAACAATATATTGTTATTGTTTTTACGGCATGTAGTTTTGAATACCACTTACATCTTCCCACTAGCGCGGGTCCCTCCTGCACGGATAATGGTCATAAGGTATCCTCCCACTAGCGCGGGTCCCTCCTTATGACAAACAACAAAAAACCACCGTACGTACCGGTGGTTTAAAAAGGGGGAGAGTTTATGAAAAAGTTTATTCATCACCTACATCTTCTTAAGTGATAACTATATCATAATGGCAATTTGTGAACTTCTTATGACTCTCCGTTGAAAAAAATATGAACTTTCTGCATAGAATTTATGACGAATTTATTTATATGTAACAGTTCAGCCATAACAATTATCATGTGTGAATCATGCTTGCATGTTTAAGCACATGATGACTGTTATGGGATGAACGCCCGATTATGAGCAATCCGCTTGTGAAACAAGCTTTGAAGCACGAAGTGCGAGATTGCGAATGGGTGTGGGCTGAACTATTACATTTATATACTATAAAGTTTGCAAACACTGTACTGCATTCTGAGCAATCAGGCACTTCTGATGTTCCATAATATCATATGCCCGAAATCCGCTCATAACAATGCTTTGCGCATATTCTGCCGCCTGTAACCGGATTGCTTCCATCTCTTCTTTTCCCAAATCTGCCGTATCTAAAATCAAAGCATATTTTTGTTCACATTTATATAATCTTTCCATCGGAAAAGCAAATCCCGGAAACCGTTTACAAAAAGTGCATGTTGCATCCAGACTACGGAAAAATATAGTAATCAGGCGTTCTCCTAATGCATCTGTCTTTCCCTCAGGTTCTACGCTCTCCTCTGATATCTCAACATAATTAGAATCCTTTAACGTCACATCTTCAGAAAGCAAATCCTTTAACTGATCAATTGCCTGATCCATTCCCATGCTCTTCGCATTATCCGAAAAAGTAAATACAATATCATGATTTGGCAAAAATGCTGCCTGAACCGCCTGAATACCGGAAGTCATCTTAAAGCCGATTTCTTCCTCCGCCATGTCTACTACTTCATTCAAAAATTCCTGTGCCTTATCGCCATTTCGAATCAGGTCTTCTATTTTAAGTCCGCGCTCTTCTATTTCATCCTGCGAAACGATACATCTTACTGTACTTTTATCTACTCGTTTAAATCTCATATTATCTCTCTTTCATCCTCGCATTATTCTGATTATTCATAGTATAACACAAAGCTTAACGTTTCATCTACTCCAAATTTTTCTATAACAAGAACAAAAGTGTGCTTTTTGTTGTATAGGATTAGGGTGTCAAAAGGTCGCAAGAAAATTTAATCTGTCATATTACACAAAGATGTAATTTGGTATTTGTGACTTATGAAGGATATTAGATTTTCTTAATGTTCTGTAAACTATTCCAGCAACTCAGCAACAGGATGTTGATGAGAGCCCATGCTGAGCCATGGATGGCGAATCGTGGGCGGTTGCGGTCGTGATCCAATTACCTGCCAGAATATTTAGAAAATGTTATATCCGTAATTCGGAACAAATGACAAATTACATCTTTGTGTAATATGACAAGCAAAAAATAGTTTGCGACCTTTTGACACCCTAATCTGTATAGGAAATTCCTTGAAATTTCCTATACAACAGAAAGGACCATTACTTTCGTAACGGCCCTTCCCTGTATTTTTATTTGTAAATTTCCGCCATTATGCTAATGCTGCTGTGATGATTGCCATGGAATATACCTCAGAAGCATTGCATCCACGTGACAAATCGTTAATTGGTGCATTAAGTCCTAACAAAATCGGACCATAGGCATCGAAATTACCAAGACGCTGTGCAATTTTGTAACCAATATTTCCTGCATTGATATCCGGGAAAATAAAGGTATTTGCATATCCTGCCACTTCAGATTCCGGACATTTGGTACGTGCAACTCTCGGTGCGACTGCTGCATCAAACTGAATCTCTCCTTCAATTGGAAGATCCGGATATTTTGCTTTTGCTTTTGCTGCTGCATTACGCATCTTATCTACATCCTCACCTTTACCGGAACCCAATGTAGAATAGCTCAAAAATGCAATTTTCGGTTCTATACCGAAGATTTTTGCACACTCGGCTGTCTCGCCTGCAATTTCTACTAATTCATCTTCGGTTGGGTGAATATTGATGGCACAATCACTCATTGCTAATACGGCATTTTCACCCGTTGCAGATGGACGAACTAAAATAAAGCAGGATGACACAATACTGTTGCCCGGTTTTGTTTTGATAAGCTGTAATGCAGGACGAACGGTATCTGCAGTAGAATATGTAGCTCCACCAAGTAACGCATCAGCAAGACCCATTTTTACCAACATGGTTCCAAAATAATTTGCCTGAGAAAGGATTCCTCTTGCCTGTTCCGGTGTCACACCTTTGGATTTACGCAATTCACAAAATAAATCAACCATTTCATCGAAACGATCAAATGTCTTAGGATTTACAATTTCTGCTCCGCGGATATTAAAACCACACTCAGATGCAGCTTCGGTAACTTCATTCTCATCACCAACCAGAATCGGCTGAAGGAAATTGCTTGCAAGAAGTCTGGATGCCGCCTCTAAAATACGTGGATCTGTTCCCTCTGTAAAAACGATTTTCTTTGGGCTTTTCTTTAAAATATCAATTAATTGACCAAAACCAAACATAATATAGATTCTCCTATTCTATGATTTCTATTCATGATTTTTCTCTCAACGCTTCTTTTATTCTATACCCAATTTTTCCACAAAACAAGCGGTTGCGTGTATTTTTCACAGAACATTCCATGGGCATTTTTACCAATTTTTTGTTGTGTTTTTTATACATAAAAACTCCCTTTTAGCGACTATGTTTATAAAGTCTGCCTAAAAGGGAGTCTTTCTATTCAGATTTTCCAATAATATTAATCAAGGAACAAAGCAGTAGAATAATAACGGTCACCACTGTCCGGGAGTAATGCTACAATCGTTTTTCCTTCATTTTCCGGACGTTTTGCTACTTCAAGCGCTGCATATAATGCTGCTCCGGAAGAAATTCCAACCAAAAATCCTTCGGTTGCTGCAATTTCTTTTCCAACTTCAAAGGCAGCATCATTTGAAACCTTAAACACTTCGTCATAAACTTCCGTATTCAATGTTTCCGGTACGAAACCTGCACCAATTCCCTGAATCTTATGCGGTCCGCTTACGCCTTCGGAAAGAACCGGTGAGCTTTCCGGCTCAACAGCAATAACTTTTACATTTGGGTTCTGGGATTTTAAATATTCTCCGGTTCCGGTAATTGTTCCACCGGTACCAACACCTGCAATAAAGATATCCACTTTTCCGTCCGTATCTTTCCAGATTTCCGGTCCGGTCGTTTTTCTGTGAACTTCCGGGTTTGCAGGATTGTTGAACTGTCCCGGAATAAAACTGTTCGGGATTTCTTTACTGAGTTCTTCTGCCTTTGCAATTGCACCTTTCATTCCTTTGGTTCCGTCTGTCAACACAATTTCTGCACCATAAGCTTTTAAAATATTACGACGTTCTACACTCATGGTCTCCGGCATGGTAAGAATTGCACGATATCCCTTTGCTGCTGCAATTGCCGCAAGACCAATTCCCGTATTGCCGGAAGTCGGCTCAATGATAACAGAGCCTTCTTTTAATAATCCTTTTGCTTCCGCATCTTCAATCATTCCCTTTGCGATACGATCCTTAACACTTCCCGCCGGATTAAAATACTCTAACTTTGCAAGAATCGTTGCCTTTGTATTATGCTTTTTCTCGATATTAGTTACCTCCACCAATGGAGTGTTTCCGATTAATCCCAATGTTCCCTTATAAATGTTTGCCATGATTTTTCTTTCCTTTCTATTATTATTTTATTCTATTTTTGAACTGCTTTAAATGCTTCCTCTAAATCCTCAATAATATCATCAATGTGCTCTGTTCCGATTGATAAACGAATCGTATTCGGTTTGATTCCCTGCTCTAAAAGTTCCTCGTTGCTTAACTGTGAGTGTGTGGTTGATGCCGGATGAATCGCAAGTGATTTTACATCTGCAACATTCGCAAGCAGTGAGAATATCTGCAAGTTATCAATAAAGTCTTTCGCTGTTCTGTCATCCCCTTTGATTTCAAAAGTAAAGATAGAACCTCCTCCGTTCGGGAAGTACTTTTTGTAAAGTGCCTGCTGTTCTTTATCCTCAGTTACGGATGGATGATGTACCTTCTCTACCTGCGGATGATTATTAAGATACTCAACTACCTTTAAGGCATTTTCCACATGACGCTCTACCCTTAACGATAATGTTTCCAATCCCTGCAGGAATAAGAAAGAGTGGAATGGAGAAATCGTTGCTCCGGTATCTCTTAACAAAATTGCTCTGATTTTAGTCACAAATGCTGCCGGACCAACTGCTTTGGTAAAACTAATTCCATGATAACTTGGATTCGGTTCCGTAAGAGATGGGAACTTGCCGGAAGCTTCCCAGTCAAATTTACCGCTGTCTACAATGACACCACCGATTGCTGTTCCATGACCACCGATAAATTTCGTTGCAGAGTGTACCACAATGTCTGCCCCATATTCAATCGGGCGAAGCAGATATGGTGTCGCAAATGTGCTGTCTACGACCAATGGAATCTTATGTGCATGCGCAATCTTCGCCAATGCTTCAATGTCTGTCACCTCAGAATTCGGATTTCCGAGTGTTTCAACGTACAATGCCTTTGTATTATCCTGAATAGCTGCTTCAAATGCATCTAAATCCAAAGGACTTACAAATGTTGTCTTGATTCCGTACTGTGAAAGTGTGTGCTCTAATAAATTATAAGTACCACCGTAAATATTATTGGCCGCAACAATATGGTCGCCTGCCTGCGCCAGATTCTGAATCGTATATGTAATTGCTGCTGCGCCGGAAGCAACGGCAAGTGCTGCCACGCCACCCTCTAATGCTGCAATTCTTTTCTCAAACACGTCTTCCGTTGGATTCGTCAATCTTCCATAAATATTTCCCGCATCACTTAATCCAAATCTTGCTGCCGCATGATCGGAATTATGAAATACATAAGATGATGTTGCATAAATCGGAACTGCTCTTGCGTCCGTAGCCGGATCTGCTTCTTCCTGACCAACGTGTAACTGTAATGTCTCAAATTTTAAATTTCTATCTTCATATGCTGATTTACTCATAGTTTTATTCTCCTATCTGTTTTTCAATGATATTTTCCTGTTCTCTCTATGTCTTTCATGTCTTTGTAACAGATTATTCTGTGACAAGACAGCACATGCAACACATTCGATCATCCTTTATATCATTTTGCAATTGTTCTTTTTGTTTCATGCTGTCTTCTCCTTTTCCCTTATTTCATATTGAATAACTATGATTTCTCTTTTCAATTGTATCTTAACTCACTATTCCTACTTTGTCAATAGGTTTATAGGGAAATATTTCTTTTTTTATTTCATATTCTCATAAATTAAATTTCTATGTTATACTAAGCTCGGATTATTCACAATCGGAGGCGAATCTTATGCATGAAGTATATGCAAAATCTATTTTATCTGCAAAAAATGGTATGAATCTCTATCGTGGCTGCTCACATGGCTGCATTTACTGTGATTCCAGAAGTACCTGCTATCAGATGAATCATCCCTTTTCTGATATTGAAATTAAAATAAATGCACCGGAACTTTTAGAACAGGCTTTAAAGAAAAAAAGAAAACGGTGCATGATTGGAACCGGTTCCATGTGTGATCCCTATCTGCACCTTGAAAAAGAATATGAACTTACCAGAAAATGTCTTGCTCTGATTGACCATTACAACTTCGGTGTTTCGCTTCTGACCAAATCCGATTTGATTTTGCGCGACCTTGATCTTTTAAAAAGCATTCACCGTAAATCAAAATGTGTGGTTCAAATGACAATCACGACTTATGACGAAGCGTTATGCAAAATTATTGAACCCAATGTCTGTACCACCAAAAGACGTTTTGAAGTTTTAAATATTTTAAAAGAAGAAGGAATTCCAACCATTGTATGGATGACACCCCTTCTTCCTTTTATTAATGATACCAGAGAAAATATCGAAAACATTTTAGCCGGCTGCGTACAGGCAAATGTTTACGGAATTCTTCTTTTTGATATTGGTTTGACTCTCAGAGACGGTAACCGCGAATATTTTTACAAAAATCTTGATACCTATTTCCCGGGTCTGAAAGAAAAGTACATTGCATCCTACGGAAATGCCTATGAAGTTGCATCGCCAAATCGCAAAGAGTTACTTTTACTTATTCAAAATACCTGTAAAGCTCATGGTATTATCTGCGACCCTGCTGCACTATTTACCTATATGAATACCTACGAAGATAAACAGGCAGGTACACAGTTAAGTTTGTTTGATTTGTAAGTATATTATTCAATAATTCCACCGCAATACACATAATCATCTTTATAAAATACAGCTGCCTGTCCCGGTGTAATTGCCCGTTGCGGCTCTTTAAATGTCACCTTCAGCTTGTCCTCCCCGTATGGCTCCACAAGGCATGGTGCCCCTTTGTGAGCATAACGGATTTTTCCACAAAGTTCTACCGGCTCTTCAATCTTTTCCACAGCCATATAATTCACATGGTTGACAACCATGGTATCTGAAAATACGCTATCTGCCCCACCGATAACAACCTCATTTGTTTCCGGCCGTATCTCTTTTACAAAAGCCGGTGCTCCAAGAGAAAGATTCAGTCCCTTTCGCTGTCCGATAGTATAATGCCAGATTCCTTTATGCGTACCGAGAATTTTACCGGATTCATCCACAAAATTCCCCGGAATTGGTTTCTCTCCGGTCTCCTCTTCCAAAAACTTCACATAATCCCCATCCGGCACAAAACAAATATCCTGGCTGTCCGGTTTATGGGCGACCATAAGATTCGCCTCTTCCGCGATCTCGCGTACACGCGGCTTTTCATAATCCCCGACCGGCATCAACGTATGTGCAAGCTGAAATTGTGTCAAATTGTAAAGTGCATAGGTCTGATCCTTTTCTTCTGTCACGGATTTCGCAATTGTATACCTGCCATTTGAAAGTTTCTTTATTCTCGCATAATGACCGGTCGCAATATAATCTGCACCGATTTCAAGGGAACGCTGCAATAAAGATTCCCATTTCACATACCGGTTACAGGCAATACAAGGATTCGGCGTCCTCGCATTTTTATATTCATTCACAAAATAATCAATGACCTTTTCCTTAAAGTCCTGCTTAAAATTCATGACATAATAAGGAATTCCCAGTGTATTCGCAACACGCCTTGCATCATCAACTGCAGAAAGTCCGCAACATCCTCCGTTTTCTTCCTGCGAAACCTGGTCTTCATCCTGCCAGATCTGCATCGTGGCTCCGATTACATCATATCCCTGTTCTTTTAATAAATACGCTGCAACTGAAGAATCTACTCCGCCTGACATTCCTACTACAACTTTACTCATTCTTTTCCATCCTAATATACTTCTTGTGGTGCTTCTTCTTTTTCACCAATATCATTCACCGGCTGCTCCAAGCCATCAATCGTGATATTATGCTTTGTTGCATAATCCCATAAAGCCGCATGAATGGCTTCCTCCGCAAGCAGGGAACAGTGTACCTTGACCGGTGGAAGTCCGTCCAACGCTTCCATTACTGCTTTGTTCGTAACGTTAAGCGCTTCCTGTACGGTCTTACCCTTTACAAGCTCTGTTGCCATACTGCTGGTTGCAACGGCTGCACCACAGCCAAATGTTTTAAATTTTGCTTCTTTAATAACCTGATTTTCATCAATATCAAGATACATTCTCATAATGTCACCGCACTTTGCATTTCCGACTGTGCCGACACCACTCGGATTCTCAATCTCTCCTACATTTCTCGGGTTATTAAAATGATCCATTACTTTTTCACTATACATAAAACATTCCTCCTGCCATAAAGCGAACATTTGCAATCCGCTTCGCTATTTGCTCATGAAGGTGTTTTCACACCATTATAAAATATTTTTTTTAATTTCTCAAGTTGTCTATACAATGTTCCATAACTAATCTGCTTTTAAAACATCACGCTGTCATTTTTCTTATGCACTCTGCTTTTTCACAAAATCTTCGTACAACGGAGACATACTGCGCAAACGCTCAATTATTTTCTTAAGTTCATCTACCGTATAATCAATCTCTTCTTTGGTTGTTTTCTCCGATAACGTCACTCGCAACGAACCATGTGCAATCTCATGCGGCAGACCGATTGCCAAAAGTACATGAGACGGATCTAAAGAACCGGATGTGCAGGCCGAACCGCTCGAAGCGCAGATTCCTTTCTGGTCAAGTAAAATTAGCATCGATTCGCCTTCAATAAAGCGGAAGCAGAAATTCGTATTATTCGGCAAACGGGATGTCCGGTCCCCATTTAATTTTGCATATGGAATCTCCGTTTCCACACGATGAATATAATAATCACGAAGCTCTGTCTCATACTTTATGCGTTCTTCCAAATGTGCACTTGCAAGCTCTACTGCCTTTGCAAAACCTACGATACCGGGTACATTATGCGTTCCTGCACGTCTGTGACGTTCCTGTGCCCCACCGTGAATAAAGGAACCGAGTTTTAATCCCTTTCTGATATACATAAGACCGATTCCTTTTGGTCCGTTAATCTTATGCCCACTGGCACTTAACATATCAATATTCATTTTCTCGACATCGATTGGTACATGTCCAAATGCCTGAACCGCGTCTGTATGGAACAATACACCATGTTCTTTTGCAATTTTACCAATCTCTGCAATCGGCTCAATCGTTCCTATTTCATTATTTGCAAACATAACCGAAATTAAAATCGTATCCGGGCGGATTGCTTTTTCCACTTCTTCCGGATTCACGAGACCATTCTCATCCACATCCAGATATGTCACTTCAAATCCCTGCTTTTCCAGATATTCACAGGTGTGCAAAATCGCATGATGCTCAATCTTTGAAGTAATAATGTGTTTTCCCTTGCTCTTATACGCCTCTGCCGTCGCTTTTAACGCCCAGTTATCTGATTCACTTCCTCCACCGGTAAAATAAATCTCCTCCGATGTTGCATGCAAAAAATCTGCAATTGTCTGTCTTGCCTCATCTACTGCCTTCTTGCTCTCACCTGCAAACGAATAGATGCTGGATGGATTTCCGTAATATTCCGTAAAATAAGGTTCCATTGCTTTTAACACTTCCGGATATACCTGTGTAGTTGCTGCATTATCTAAATAAATGAACTTACTCATCGCTAATTACTTCCTTTCATACTTATTTACTAGGATATGTTATGAACCTTATTATAATCCTTTTATTCCTATTGTCAAGCTAGGAATTAAATTTTTTTGTATAAGATATTTCATGTACAAATTCGGGTGTCAAAAGGTCGCAAGAAAATTTAAGCTGTCATATTGCACAAAGATGTAATTTGCTATTTGTGACTTATGAAGGATATTAGATTTTCTTTATGTTCTGTAAACTACTCCAGCAACTCAGCAACAGGATGTTGATGAGAGCCCATGCTGAGCCATGGATGGCGAATCTTGGGCGGTTGCGGCCGTGATTCAAACACCTGCCAGAACATTTTAGCCCGAATTATTCACAGCCACCACACAAACAAGCCACAGACCAGCTACGCAATGCGTATCTGTCGCTGCTTCACAGCTTCTGTCTGAGGCTGTGTGGTGGGTGAATTCTATTCTCCAACCAAGTGAAATCATAAATTCGGCTTACAAGCAAGCTTGCCGCACGAATTACAGATTTCACTTGGCTGCTGTGAATAATTCGGGTTGAGAAAATGTTATATCCGTAATTCGGAACAAATGACAAATTACATCTTTGTGCAATATAACAAAAATTAGTTTGCGACCTTTTGACCCCGAATCCTATACAGCAAAAGAGCCGCTCCCAGCTTTTTACAAGCTGAACGCGGCTCTTCTCCGATAAGACTAAATAACATATTGTCCTTTTCCCTGCATTTTCCATGATACTAAATCAGCAAGTGTAATTCCATCTACTACTTCATTAATTGCATCATTAATCTTCCGATAAACAATAACCGACACGCAATCGTCCACATGTTCACACGAAACCTCACCATCTTCCAGGCAGGACACCGGTGCAAGACTTCCTTCGGTCAGACGTAAAATCATCCCAACCGTATATTCCTCCGGCTTCTTACGCAGGCTGTATCCACCTTGCGCCCCACGGACACTCTTCACATAACCGGCTTTATTTAAAACGGAAATGATCTGCTCCAGATACTTATCTGATATATTTTCTCTCTTGGCAATATCCTTTAAACTGATAGGCTCTCCTGTATTATTTACTGCAAGATCAAGCATAAGACGCAAAGCATATCTTCCCTTGGTAGAAATCTTCATTCTCGTCATCCTCTCTTCTTCGTATTGTACAAAGTTTTTGTTCTCTTATTATATCCCTGTATTCATACTAAGTCAATGGGAATTATAAAGGATTCAAGCGCACATTATCGCATGAAGTGCTTTTTATTGTATAGAAAATTTTCCATACAACAAAAACTCCTGCAAAAGCAGGAGCTCTTATTTTAGTCGATGCGACAGGATTCGAACCTGCGACCTCTGCGTCCCGAACGCAGCGCTCTACCAAGCTGAGCCACGCATCGATAATTTCAATTGTCTTGTAAAAACGTGCTTGATTATAATATCACAATCTCATATGTTTGTCCATATATTTTTTAAAATTTCTTATATTTTCGTAACAGTTGTGAGACAAACGCACGATTATGAACAATCCGCTTGTGCTGTATCATTGACTTTGGGTGAAACAAATAAACAGATGATTACCCAATTATCAATGATATGTACACAAGCTTTGAAGCACGAAGTGCGTGATTGCAAATAAACGTGGGATGAACGGTTACATATCTAACAACATCTGTACGCATCCATACATTCCTGCCTGATTGCCAAGTGTTGCCATTGCGAACTTAGCATTTCTGCATGCATGGAATGTTCTGTCCATAAAATTTTTCTCGGTGACATCTATCAGGATTGTTCCGGCTTTGGAAACACCACCACCGATAACAAAAACCTCCGGATTTACAACACATGCGACTGCTGCAAGCGCAGACCCTAACACTTCACCTAACTTTTCTACTAATTCCATTGCAACAGCATCTCCTGCTTTTGCTGCATCAAAAATGTCCTTTGCAGTAAGTTCGGACAAACTTTTTAAGGTAGTTTCTCTGCTCTCTGTTGCCAATGCTTTCTTTGCCATACGAACAATGCCGGTTGCAGACGCATACTGCTCCAGGCACCCTTTCTTTCCACAGCCACAAACATCTGTCTCTTCTTCATTTACCATGATATGACCGATTTCTCCGCCTGCACCATTAGAGCCTGCAATAATTTTTCCATTTACAATGATTCCGCCACCGACTCCGGTTCCTAATGTGACCATGACTACATCTGAATAGCCTTTTCCACCACCCTGCCACATCTCACCTAATGCTGCAACGTTGGCATCGTTTCCTGCTTTTACCGGAAATCCGGTACGTTTTCCCAAAACTTCTGCTACATTAAATACACCCCAGCCAAGATTGACACATTTTAACACCGTACCATCTGCTGTAACCGGTCCCGGAACACCTACACCGATTCCCTGCACCTCATCCTTACTGATGCCTTCCTCTTTCATTTTTCCTTCAATTGCTGTTGCTACATCATCTAAAATAGAGGCTCCGTTATTCTCCGTGTTTGTCTTAATTTCCCAGTCACTTAATAACGTACCATTCATTTCAAATAAGCCTATTTTACAGGTTGTTCCACCGATATCTACGCCAAAGCCATATTTCTTCATCCACTTTTCTCCTTCAACTCGTTTTCCGTAATTTCTGTTCTTTATCAAATCATAAATTTAGTATATGCAACCATTTTCTATCTGTCAATGCAGTTTTCTCCCAAAATCTCAAGCATTAAGTTCTGTTGCAGTTCTTCATCTGCTGCCCCATAAGCCGCTGCAACGACGCAGGTTCCCCGGTACATCTTACTTTGCTCTACCCATTCATTATCCTTCAATATAATTGCACTCGGATAAGTATCTCCTGTCTCTTCATCAGTAGTATAACAAAGCTCATTCTGATATTTGTCCAAAATATCTTTTGGCAGTACTTCCGTCAAATCTTTTAGCAAACCGATATTCTGAATCAGGGCATATGCTCCTTCATCCGAAAAATAAACATCTGCTCCGCCTGCCTCTAAAACCGTAAGCATGGATTGATAGGTATAATAATTTTCCTTTCCTATTCCATTCGGGTCAAAGGATAACCCATCATTTAATATGATTTCATTCTCTTTTATGTTATAACCATTTTCCTCTAAAAACGAATCAAACAATTCATTTCCCGTTTCATTTGCCATTTCCACATCAGCATTTACCATAATCACATTCGCTACGATATCCTTTTTTGTCGTATAATGGATAATTAAATAAGTTCCAAAAATCAAGAAAAACGTGCCTACAATAATATACCATTTATAATATTCCCAAATATACTCACGTCTCTTTTTGGGCTCCATTTCTTTTAAGACAACTTTCTTTTCCATACATAATCCTTTCTATCTTTCGCACTTCGCTATTTACGCCAATTAATTGCCCGTCTGACTGTTATCCACAGGTGTTTGCTGACTCATACCGCCTTCCGGCAATGACTGCGGCTGCACATTCTGATCCGTCGAAGCACCATTCCCATCGGTCGGTTGATTCGTTCCTTCTGCCGGATTTTCCCCCTCCGGTGTATTTCCATCAGCCGGCTGATTGGAAGGTGACTGATTGTCCGGTGTCCCGGGCGAATTGTTATTCTCTGCCTCCTGCTGATTCTCCGGTGAAGATGCCGGTTGCTGTTGCGGACTCTCCGGTGATGGTTGTGGCTGTTGATTTTCCAGTGATGGTGTCTGCGGTTGCTGTTGTGGTGTTTCTACCGGTGCCTGCGGTTGTGCATTTTGCTCCGGTGTCTCATTTTCCGGTGTTTCAGGTGTCACATTTTGTTCCGCCTGCTTTTCTTCTGCCTTTTCTTCTTTCGTTTTCTCCTTATTCGCGTTTTTAGTCTCTTCATCCTTTTTATTTCTATCTGAATACGAATTATACGGCAAAAACTCCATCGGTGTATAACCGGTATGTACATTTTCCATAAAGTCGTGCCAGATTGCCCCCGGATAACTGGAACCTTTTAACGTTGGAAGTTTTTTCGGCATATCATAACCGACCCATACACTGGTTGTATAATATCTGGTATAACCTACAAACCAACCATCTTTATTGTCATTGGTCGTTCCCGTTTTTCCTGCACATGGCATTTCACTGATTGCAAGTCCCTTTCCGGTTCCCTCCGTCACAACAGACACCAGCATATCCGTCATGGCTCGTGCCGCATTTTCTTTATAAATCGTAACTTCTTCCTGCTTTGAAGTGTAAACATCATTTCCATCAGCATCTGTAATCTTCACAATACAGGTTGGTTCCCTGTAATTGCCGTCATTCTCGATTGCTGCATACCCAGATGCCATTTCAAGAGCAGATACACCTCTGGTAAAACCACCAAGCGAAGCAGCCATCTGTTCATCCTGCATTTCCAGTTTTGAAAAATTCATTCTTTTTAAATACGAAATTCCGACTTTCGGCGTGAGTTCTTCAAACAACGACCATGCTATGGTGTTTTTAGAACGTTTTACTGCTTCTCTAAGTGTCATATCTCCTGCATAACTCTTATCCGCATTGCTCGGTCCATCTTCAATCTTTTCATCTGTCACAATAGAATCCGGCGTATAACCCCGTTCCAAAATCGGTGTATACACAATCAACGGTTTAATGGAACTTCCCGGCTGACGAAAACTTTGATAAGCACGATTTAACGTATATCCGCTAACCTCCTGACTACGCCCGCCAACGATGGCCCGTACATATCCGTTTTCATTATCAATACAAACTGCGGATGCCTGCAAATCATAAATTCCGTCATCACCAACTTCGGTATAATCACTTAAATTTTCATCAATACTCTGTTGCAGCATACTTTGCAAATTCAAATCAAGTGATGTATAAATCCGGTAACCTGCCGTATAAAGTGTTCTCTGGCATGCCGTATAGGCATCATTATACATTTCATCATATGCTGCTTTATCTGCCTCTGAGGAAAAATCATACCGGAACTGAAATCCCTGTTGCTGCATCAATGCTCTTGTTGCACAATGATAAGTATATGTTTCTACATAATCATTTTTCTTTGTCTGTGGGCGATTTAGCACGATTTGCTCTGTCACTGCTGTATCATATGCACTTTTCGTAATCTTCCCATCATCTAACATATTTTGCAAAATTAAATTCCGTCGTTCTATTGTCTTTTCAATATTCGTCACCGGATCATAACGGGACGGGCTGTTCGGAATCGCACAGAGAAATGCAACCTGCGACAGATCAAGCTGATCTACTGTCACGTTGAAATAGCCTTTACTTGCCGCCTGGATTCCATAATAACCATTTGCAAAATAAATATTATTTAAATAAAATTCCAGAATTTCATTTTTGGTATACTTTTTCTCCAGTCTGAGCGCAATAAAGATTTCTTCCATCTTACGCTGCCAGGTTCGTTCCTGTGAAATAAAAACATTCCTTGCAAGCTGCTGGGTGATCGTGCTGCCGCCCTGCGTGACTTCACCATTTTTCAACATGGCAAATACCGCTCGCATAATCGCCTTGTAATCAACACCACCATGCTTATAAAATTTCTTATCCTCGATACTGACAATTGCCGCCGTCACATTCGTCGGTATCTCATCATACGGAAGATAATAAACATCCTTTTCTCCTTTTAAGACAGAAATCTGATTTCCATTTGCATCATATACAATACCGGTCTGCGATGTTTTAAAAGTATCAACCGTCGAAGTCCTTACGTAATGTTCTGCCTCTGCCTGCAGTTCTTTAATCTGTTTCGCATAACCGCCCAGATAATAATAGGCCACTCCCGCCAAAACCAGGCACATTAAAAAAATCTGAAATTTTATAAAACGCCAAAATCCACGATATTTTTTCCTTCTTTTCTTTTTTCGCGCCATCGTATTCCTCCTTATGGTTACGCAAGAGTAATCTTATGATAAGAAATTCCAAGACTGTCCAATACTTCCGTTTCTCTTCCATCACACGAAAAAATAAGACTCTGTTCCGGCTGTCTTGCAAGATAGCCCAAAACTGCCCTGTATCTTTTCTCGTCATACATATGAAATGCTTCATCAAAAGAAAAAAACATGCTTTCTTCGGATAACAGCCTTCCTACCGCAATCCGCACTGCAAGATAAACCTGTTCTATGGTTCCCATACTGAGTGATTCTAATGGAATCATCCTATCTTCGCCCTGTACGGTAATTTCCATCTCCTGATTAAAAGAAAGCTTTTGATACCTGCCCTCTGTAATTTCCGCTAAAATAGAAGAAGCTGCAAAAAACAACTCTTCCTTTACATCCTGACTTATTTCCTCTGATAATGTTTGTATTGTGCGCCCTGCCAGCAAAATTGCCTGCTCTTTTTGCTCTGTTTCCAATTCCTCTCTTGTCTTCGCACCGGCATCTTCCATGGTTTCCCTGACATTCAAAAGCCGCAGTTCTTTTTCTCTTATCTGCTCTTCAAAAAAATCCTCTTTTTCTTCGCTCTTTTTATCCGAAGTTGTCTCAATTATTGCAACTTTTCCTTTTTTTCTGTAAAAACAAACAATTGCAACAACCGTACCCAAAATCAATATCATTTCTACCATAAAAAATAACCCCAAAAAAGGATAACTGTTTTTCAAAAATAAGTGAAACACCATTAAAACTGCAAAAAAAGTAGCTGCCAGGGGTCTTTGTCTTTTTGGCTCTGTTTTTGTCTGCTCTTTTCTTATCTCTGTCTGTGCTTCTTCTCTTAAACTCCGCTGTTCTTTTAAAGAAGCAATATCCTGTTGTAAAATTCTTTCTTCTACCTGAAGTGCTTCCAAAGCCTGCTGCTTTTTTTGCAACAAGTTCTTCTTTTGTGTCAAAATTTCTTTTCGCTGTTTTTCTAATCTTTTTAGTGCCGTCTGTATATTTATGCTTGCTGTTCCTGTATTTTCCACATTCGCCAGGTATTCCGTAAGACCATCCGCAAGTTCTTTTCCGGTCGCCGCCTTATTTTGCTTTATACACCAGGTATTCAGATAGATTTCTTTTGTCTGATTACCCAGTAACATGTCTAAATCACCATAAGCTACCGACAATTCCTCTCCGTCCGTTTCGCTGATAAGCTCTGCCGTTTTTTCCTTATGATAAAAATTTCTTGTAAGACAAAACGGCTTGTCTTCCACCTGGAATCGCAAACGTCCGCAATAATAAGATGCTGCATTCCAGGGTTCGTATTTCCGGTAAATATCCTCTTTTTTTATTCTTCCACGCATCGGTTCCAAACCAAACAGCATTGCTGTAAGAAATTCCTGCAAGGTTGATTTTCCCGCTTCATTGGCACCACAGATTACATTGATGCCCTCGCCAAAGGTTATCTTTTTCTTATGTAATTTCCCAAAATTCTCTATGTATGCCTCTAATAATTTCATCCTGTCCTTCACCTTTACCTTGTATCCTCTTTTGTCTGATACAACGCATCCACACCATAATACATTGCCTGTTTTGTCACCATGTTTTGTGGAAGTTTTTCTATCCTGTTAATATACTTTTCTAATAAGGTATTTCGATACTCTGCTTTTAACCGTTTAAAATCATAAGCTGGAAGAAGTCTGTTTTCCACTGCTGCAATTCCAGGCAATTCCAAAATCTGCTCTGCCTTAAGATTAAGCTCCGAATCATAAGTTCCTTCTAATATAATTTTATAATACTGATAGGCTTTCCTGGTTTTCAAATCATTTTTTATCTGCTCCAGTATCTGTATACTTGTCATATTTTCATGCACCGGAATCGGATGCAGTACATACTCACATTTTCGAATCGGGAAAAACGACACTTCGCAACCACGCTTCGTCACTTCTCCCATCCAGTAACCATGTGGGCCAATATCATTACAATCCGTCGGCTCCAATGCCCCCGCCATCACTACACGGTTACGAATAATCTGTCCACCTTTATGAATATGACCGAGCGCAACATAATCAAAACCGCTTCCACGAAAAGTTGTTTCACGAAATGGAATGTGCTTTGCATCACCGCCATGACCAATCAAAATATTGATTTTCCCTGGATCTTTTGGCTTTATTCCATCATAACGCGGCTCTTTTAGTTCCTTTTGCCAATAGCTGAAACCATAGATACATGCGTTATATTCTTTTAGTTCTACCATTGAAAGTTCATTTGCCGACAGAAATCTTACATTTTTTGCAAACGCAAATCTCCGATAGTTGGATTTCGGATGCATATAATCATGATTTCCGGCAATAAAAACTACCAACGTATGCGTTAACTTACTGCACAAATAATTGAATTCTTTCAGTTCACGCATAAGAGGCTGCCTGTGAAATAAATCTCCGGCGATTAAAATTATATCTATCTTCTCATTCTCAGCAACCTGAAATACTTCCGAAAGAGAATCCCACAAATCTTTCTCGCTCCGCCTGTTCCATGTTTGTCCTGCATCCGGCACGAAACCTAGATGAGTATCTGCTATATGTATAAATTTCATAATTTCCTCGTCTCACCACAATGTACGATATGATTTATTTTACACTGAATGCATCTATTATACAAGACAGGCGAATTCTTAAAATTTCATGAACAACCCAAAAAGCAGAATACAATTTCTCTGCACTCTGCTTTTTGATTCTATGGTTATTTCCCTATTGTTCCATTTGTCTTCCAAGAAACGCAGCCGCCGTCATTGCCAGTTTCTTTTCTGTCTCTCCTGCTTTTCCCTTATCATCTTTCCCGTAAAGCACTACGGCACCAATCGCATCTCCTTCACAAAGAATCGTGCTGACTGCCTGAGACGTGTATTCGCCATTATCATCCAACGTAATTTTTATAAAGTCATCATCTTCTTTCGATGCTACCATGTGCTCTCTGCCTTCGATCACTCGTTCCAACTGCTTACTAATCGGCTTTCCTTCGAACTCTTTCTTTCCATTTCCGGCAACCGCTACTACATGATCCCTGTCTGTAATACAAATCAAATTTCCACTGGTCTGTGCAAGAGCTTCTGCACAGATACCGGCATACTGACTCAGTTCTCCGATTAACGAATATTTTTTTAATATAATTTCACCTTCGCGGTCTGTAAAAATTTCTAACGGATCTCCTTCTCTGATCCGCAAAGTCCGTCTTATTTCCTTCGGAACAACCACTCTTCCCAAATCATCTATTCTTCTGACTATTCCTGTTGCTTTCATATCTCTATAAGATCCTCCATTTCCATCAAATTCTTTGGATATGGAGTTAGTATGTGGGAAAACAGAAGAATTATGCACGGCAGTGTTAATACCACTACCCAATCCGGTAATCAACTCATCAACGATCAATTTTCAATTTGCAGCCTTTAAACAGCATCCATTGCCGTTCTTCGCATCACATCACTTTTTTAGCCGGAACTGCGCAATCGTGTTCATTAATGACTGTGCACATTTTCCTAAATTAGCTGAGATTTCCGAATTTTCCTCCATGCTTGCAGCATTATTCTTCACCATACTGCTGATTTCATTCAGGCTTACCGAAATTTCATCCGACGAAGTTTTTTGCGTTTCCACGAAGTGAACAATTTCATTCACCATTTTTGCATTTTCCTCAGAATATCCAACACTGTCGGAGATGGTCTTTTCTGTTTTTAAAGCAAGTTCTCTTCCCTTTTCCACCGAACGAAGGGATCTTGCGATCGCTTCTCTGATCTTATCGCTTGACTGCG
Organism: Roseburia hominis; assembly: GCF_021531695.1. Classification (GTDB taxonomy): domain Bacteria; phylum Bacillota; class Clostridia; order Lachnospirales; family Lachnospiraceae; genus Roseburia_D. The sequence goes on from NZ_JADYUI010000008.1 coordinate 71,459, forward strand.
TACTGTTGCCGGAAAGTGAACCGATTTCCTCCGCAACTACTGCAAAACCTCTTCCGGCTTCACCTGCTCTTGCAGCTTCGATGGACGCATTCAGTGCAAGAAGGTTCGTCTGGCTTGCAATGGCGCCGATTTCCGTAACAAACCCTGCAATCTCTTCATAACAGTCTGAAATCTCCTCCATTGCTGCGACCAATTCATTCATCTCTTTATTGCCGTTCACAAGACTCTCATTTGTACGATCCGTATTCTCCTTAATGGAAGAAGCGAAATTCATGATCTTTTCCATATTAGCTGTCAGTTTTTCCATCTCATCCGAAGCATTTACAACTGACGCACTCTGTGAAACTGCTGCCTGTGCCACCTGTTCGCCGGTTTCCGACAGATTATGTGAGTACTCTAATACCATTGCTGCCTGTTCGTTAATCTGGGTAAAGTTTTCATTCAGCACAGTCATGATATCGATCAGTGACTTTTTAATTTCCTCATAATCTCCAACATAGTCACCCTCTACTGCATAATCCAGATTTTTCTGTGAAATAGCGGTTACAGCCTTCGTGATCTCCAAAATATAACGCCGCAGTACAGTAATCGTATCATTCAACGCTGTCGACAGTGCATTCACTTCCTGCGACTGTTCATCGATCTGAAAAGTATAATCCAGTCTTCCTTCTGAAATATTACTTACATTCGATGCCAATTCCTCAAGCGGTGCAAACAGAGGATTAATCCGGTCAAGCAGGCTCTTTTTTGCGATTCCGGAAAGCCCGATGCTCAGAATGACTGTAATCGCAACCATCAGAAGAGCCACAAGAATAACCCATGTAATGGATATGACTGCGATCACGTGCCAGCCCGTTATTTGCTCGGAATTGCTGATTGCAAACTTAATTCCCCCATTGTAATCCATAATCAGCCGTGTTTTCAGTTGTTGATCGTATACCCTTTTGTACTTTCCGCCCAAAGCTTCCGATACGGTATTGGAAGAATCAGTTGACAAAGCGATTTCCGCATTCGGATGAGTAAGGATGGTTCCCTCTTTTGAAGTCAGAAATACATAATTCCCGCCGTCATAGGATTCCTCGATCAGCTTGACCAGATCGTCCATATACATATCCATACCCGCTACTCCGATCAACTCACCATTGTCATAGACTGCCTTGGAAAGTGTGATGCAGATATTTCCTGTCTGTTCGTCCACATACGGTTCCGTGACAAACACTCCGTCGGTATCTGCCGCACCTTTATACCACAAACGGTCGCTGACCACAAAGTCTGCATCCGGAACCCATCCACCGGACATATAAGTCATAACGCCATCAGGATAAACCGCATCGTCCTGCTTTATACAAAGATACACCGCTGATACATCCTCATATTGCTCGACCATATGGTCTACATAAGAATGATAATCCGCCTGCGCGTTTCCTGATTCTGCTCCTGCTGCCACGGTCGTGATAAAAGCTGTTTTCTCCGCCATGGATTTTTCGATTTGTGCCGTATAAAGACCGACTTTATCGGTGTTGTTCTTCGTCGTAAAAAACAAAATAACCGAAAGCACCACGATTCCTGCCATCAGACATAATCCGGTAATGATTCTCTTAATAGAAATACTTGCTTTCCTGTTTACATTCAAACTGAGCTTTTCCAACTTCATATTCTTTTCCATGCCGTCCTTTCCTATTGTTTTGTCAATTGTAGTCTGTTATTGCTTATATCTTTTCCAACATAGCATACCTGTTTTTATGTGTCAATATAAAACAAGCCGTTAATTTTACTGTTCTTTTCCCCTATTCCGATTGCATAATTTTCTGTCTGGTACAACGGTTGATTTCCTCTTTCAGCTTTATGAAATAATCGGAAAAAGCGACCTGCTCTGTTCCATAAGAAAGCTGCAGATCGTATTCTAACGGAATCCATGTTGCAATATCAGCCTCATTATGCTGAATGACTGCCTCCAGCTTATCGAGTGCTTTATAAATCTTGGCTTCTGTCGACACCTGCTGATCCATCTCCTCAAAAAGCGCCGCACATTCTGCCCGAAAAGGTTCCGGGAAGGAGGTGTTTCTTCATAGCTGATATCTGCTTCCGTTGTTTCATTAACCGTGGAATTACAGCCAGCCAATGTTAAAACTGCTACGGATAAAAGAATAATAAATAATCTCTTCATAATATCACCCATCCCTTTCCGTAAGAGGGATAGGCTAATGTGTTCCGTGCCTGTCCACTCTTACTGTGTGAACATTTCTATTTACACGGGACACATACCTTGGGTCTGTCCCGTACTCGATGCATACTACTCTCCTTCCATTATACACATATCTTCTTCATTCTGAAGAAATATTGTACCAATCTCCGGTTCTTTCGGTAATTTGCAAATGTCTTCATGTTACCGCCTCCTTCCTATGGTGTTCCTGCTCTCACAAATGCGAGGAACAGTCTGCCGACAAGTCCTAACAGCAAGAGGAAGACCTTTGCCACATTTAGGACCAACTGCAACGCATTTAATATCAGCCATGCGATTGCTTTCAATATAGCTACTAATACATTGCCAAATCCGGCTAAAAATCTTCCTGCCATACCTATTCCTCCATTCCATCCATCAAATAGCTTAATGCATAATCTGAAATCGTATCATCATCCTGCGGTTCCTCTTCCTGCTTAACCTCTTCGGTAACTGCCCTCTGCGGTAAAGCTGAAAGGTTACTACATCCTGCAATCACGCCTCCGAGTAACCGAATCACTTCGTTTCTTGCTTCCGTAACTGCTGCTTCCACAGTTCTCTCCTCGATATCTTTCAGTTCTTTCTTTGTAACATAAGGGCTGTCATCTCTTCTTGCTTCTGTAAATGCTTCTTTTCCAAAATGGTCGATATAATATTCCGCCGCATTTATCAGAAACTGGCTCTTTGACTTACATATCTCCGGGTCTAAGTTCACCAAAACATCATTAACCTTGCGATGTTGGGGATTCTTAATATTGAACCTGCATGATTGCTTAATAATATGGTCTAATGCCATCTGCCACACCTCCTATGCCAACTTCTTCATCTTTCTTATTGCCATCATAGCCAACTGTTCATAGCCCTTGGCATTTGCCTTAACATCAAGAATATAAGTAATATTGCTCTGCGAAAGTCCTCAAACAACTTCATTACTGATGCCCCGCCTCCTACAAATACAATGGGGGTTGTAGATAAGTTGTATCCATACTCTCTGATTGAGTTATACACCTTCTCGCAAAAAGCTTCGATTTCTGCTTTCGCAATATCGTAATACTTTCTGTCAATCTCACACCTGCCATACCTCATAATATCCTGAATAAAAGACTCATCCAGTTCACCATTTAACTGTCTTACACACTGCTCGTTGATGGTTCTCATACAGGTTATCAGTCCCTTCGGAATGGTCACACATTTTGATTCGTCCGGAACCTTATCTACAACCGGCATAATATCAATCGTCCATGAGCCGATATCCACTATCAAGGTTTTCTTATTGAAGGTCTGAAGCTTATCCGCAACTGCCGCATAGCATTGTGGAAATACCGCAACATTTTCAATTACCACATGATACCTGATATTCTCAAACAGAAACTCAATATCCCTTTCCGCTGTAAGATACTTAGTAAAGTCTGACTTCTCACTGCCAAATCGTGTCAGTGGCAAACCTACCGCCAAGAGCACCTTTGCTTCACATAAGCCCCTTCGTCTTAATTCCTTCGCAACCGCTGCCAGAGTCAAAAGATAAAATGTATCATCCTCTGTCTTTGTGCTTTTTACTTCCTGTCTGTTGCCTCCGACCTTGTAATATCTTCCTTTATACTCAAGAACGCCATCAAATAATGCAGGTTCAGTTGTAATTTCCTTCACGCCGGTAACGAATACCTGTGAAGAGGTTTTAATATTACTCCAGCCGTGGTCAATACCAATTACTTCGATTTTGTTATTCATCGTCTGCTTCCTCCTTAATCTAAGTTAGTTTTCCATGGCAAATCAATAAAAAAGTAGGACTACGATTAGCCTGACTCACACTTTGAGTCCGAAAAACTAACTTAGTCCTACCAAAATAATGGTTATTCAGTTATTTGTACTACACGAAACTGGTGTACAGGAAATAGTAGTTTCCATTACACGAACAAGATAGCTCGTGTGAGAATGTCATTAAAATCTTCCCTTTGAAAACACCCTGACTGCTCGTGTCATACTAATGCATTTTGCTCTCGATTTGAGTTAATTCCGGCGCCGTCCTAACCCTTTTCGCACATGAAAAATGCGATTTTTTTATAGGACTAAATTAGCTGAAACCCGCTTAAATACTGGCTTTCTTCTAACCTAACATTAGTATAACTTGAGCACCTGTTGCTTTCATATCTCTATAAGATCCTCCATTTCCATCAAATTCTTTGGATATGGAGTTAGTATGTGGGAAAACGTGAAATTTATTCGCTGTATTTTAATCCAAAATCATTTATACATACTCAATGGGTAATGCCACTAGATTTTCTCTCAAATATGTCTTTTTATCAACCAGACAAAGAATCACTCCCATTCCCCGCTTTTTCTCTTTTATCTTGTCCAGAACAGGATTGGTCGCACCCATATTTGCTTTTGGATTTCCGGACATTTTAATTTCAACCGGATATAAAATGCCATTCTCTTCAATAATTAAATCTATTTCATTCTCACCGGAAGCACTTTTATCCTTTCCTCTATAATAAAAGATGTTGAATTTGTAATCTTTACCCTCATTGGTATAAGACTTCAATATCTCCGATACCATAAAGGTTTCAAACATATTACCTGCAACCGCTGAACATTTAAGTGTATCTGCGCTCAGCCATCTGGTAAGGTAACAGGCGAGCCCAGTATCTCTAAAGTATATCTTAGGCGTTTTTATTGCCCGGCTTAATGCACTTGCACTATAAGGCTGTAATAAATACACAATTCCTGTTCTCTCTAAAATAGATATCCAGTTTTTAATTGTTGGCTCACTTACCCCCACTTCACTTGCAATGTTGGCATAGTTTAGCATTTCACCGGTTCTGGCTGCCACAGCTGTTAAAAACTTTGTAAATGTAATACTATCAGCAGATATCAGCTCATTAATATCTCTTTCAAGATAAGTAGACACATAAGAAGAATAATACTCCTGCCAATCTCTTTCTATATCATAAAGTTCCGGATAAGAACCTTTGTGTATGGTTTCCCACAGATTATCATAGGAAATTATATTTTTCTCACGTTCTTTCAGATATTCCTCTGTAGGCACAAAATGCTTATTAAACTTCACCTTATGAATTTCTCTCAGTGACAAACCGGAAAGCTCTGTAACCGAAACCCTTCCGGCAAGAGACTCGCTCATTCCTTTCATAAGCTCCAGCTTCTGCGAACCAGATAAAATAAACAAGCCTCTTTCTTCCGTTTCATCAATAATCAGCTTAATATCTTCCAGAATACTATTTTCTTTTTGAACTTCATCAATGAATAAAGGACAAGGATGATTCAAAAGGAAAAGTTTTGGTTCTTCCTTCGCTTGCATCCTTGTCAATCTGTCATCAAAATTCGCTCTATTATATTCTGAAAATTCATGTTTCACAAGAGTTGATTTACCCACTTGTCTTGCTCCTGTAACCAAGAGGCATTTACTCGTCTGTATTCTTTTTTTTAATATAGGCGCAATTGCCCTTTCAATATATGCCACAGAGGCCACCTCCGACTAATCTAAAGTATAGTTTTATATTAGTCGTTCTTCTTTTTTTTGTCAATCCCACTAAAAACAATTCTCAGTTGATTCACTATGATACAAGAATTACTCCCGTTTCCTAAGATTAAAGAAGGTAAAGGTTCCGGTATTTAACAGCATTCCCTTCTCATCTTTTATCGTAAAGTCCACAACAGAAATCGTTTTTCCCGGTTTTATCACGTTTGTCTCGCAAATAATATAATCCGTATTTCTGCCAGCTTTCAAATATTGAATACTTCCATTCACTGTCGTTACATAATAACCATAAGTAGAAGCCGCAAGCCCGCATAATGTATCTGCTATGGTATATAATGCTCCCCCATGAAAATCACCGTATACATTGGTTGTTTCCTGTTGAAACGGAATTCTGGCTTTTGCCATGCCCTCTTCAACTTCTAATAATTCCATTTTAAGAATTGCTGCAAATGGATTTTTATCAAGGATTTCCTGACATTCTTCTTTTAATTTTAACATACTTTCACTCCTTCTTTCGCATCTCTTATCCTTTGTTTTTCCTCATTCTTTGTTGTTTTATTCCTACAAATTTTCAGTCCATTATAACACAATACAGAAATGAGAAAAAGTGTTATAGATTTTTCCTATATCAAACTCAAGGTTTTATGTATTACCACAATTCCTATCTGTTTGCTATAATTTGTTTTCGAAAGGAGCAATTACAATGAGCACAATTGAAGTAAGACATTTGTCAAAAACTTTTGAACAAAAAGGAGTTCATGTAGGTGCCTTAAAGGATATCAACCTTAACATAGAAAAAGGAGATATTTTCGGAATCATCGGCATGTCCGGTGCCGGGAAAAGCACTCTGGTACGATGTTTGAATTATCTCGAAAAGCCATCTGATGGTCAGGTCATTGTGACCGGAAAAGACTTAGGAACTTTAAACGAAAAAGAACTGCGTAAGACCAGAAGTGACATCGCAATGATTTTTCAGCATTTTAACTTATTAATGCAAAAAAATGTCATTGACAACATTGCTTTTCCACTTACCCTTCGCGGAGTCAGCAAAAAGACTGCATATCAAAAAGCACGGGCACTTTTAAAAACAGTTGGTCTTTCCGATAAAGAAAAATCTTATCCGGCAGCTTTATCCGGTGGTCAAAAGCAAAGAGTTGCCATTGCAAGAGCTTTAGCTTCTGACCCTAAGATTTTACTTTGCGATGAGGCAACCAGCGCCTTGGATCCACAGACGACCGCTTCCATTTTGGAATTATTACAGCAAATCAATCGCGATTTCGGAATTACGATTGTAATTATCACGCATCAGATGGCGGTCATCCGAAAAATCTGTAACCGTGTTGCCATTATTGATCATGGTGAATTAGTAGAAGAAGGTCTGGTTTCTGATATTTTTAATCATCCGAAATCAAAGGCTGCAAAAGAACTGATTCTGAAAGATGGCTATGAAGGAAGTGTTCCAAATGAAATATCCCAGCAGGAACGAATGCCGGAAGGCAAGAAAATCCGCATTGTTTTTTCCGAAAATTCTGCTTTTGAACCGGTCATTGCAAATATGATTTTAAAATTTTTAACTCCGGTCAACATTCTAAAGGCAGATACGAAAAATGTTGGTGGTGTTGCCAAGGGAGAGATGATTTTAGGACTTCCAACGGATACAAAACTTCAATGGGAAATGGAACAGTACTTAACCGAAAAAGGACTCAATATTGAGGAGGTGACCGATGATGTGGAGTAGTGAATTAACCCAAATGATTTTAACCGGAATCGGAGAAACCCTCTATATGACACTGGTATCCACTTTGCTTGGGTATCTTTTCGGACTTCCGATGGGAATTGTTTTGGCGGTTACCGATGCAGACGGAATTAAACCAAACGCTTTTGTATATAAGATTTTTGATTTTATTTCCAACGTAATACGAAGCATACCATTTCTTATTTTACTCATTATTTTAATTCCGTTCACGCGTCTTCTGATCGGGAAAAGCTATGGTTCTACCGCAACCATTGTACCACTTGTAGTCGCTGCAGCGCCTTACATTGCACGAATGGTCGAATCTTCGCTAAAAGAAGTAGACCACGGTGTCATTGAAGCAGCCCGCTCCATGGGAGCCTCTACTTTTGCCATTATTACAAGAGTTCTTCTTGTCGAGGCAAGAACTTCTCTCATTACCGGTGCAACGATTGCGACCACGACGATTTTAGGTTATTCTGCCATGGCAGGAACCATCGGCGGCGGCGGACTCGGTGATATTGCAATCCGGTATGGTTACTACCGTTATGAAACCAACATTATGCTTGTCACCGTAATACTTTTGATTCTTCTGGTTCAGATTTTTCAGACCATTGGAAATAAATTATCCTCACACCTGGATAAAAGAAAACTGTAACTATATCAGATAACAAAATGAACCCGAATCATTCACAGCCACCATACAAACAAGCCTCAAACCAGCTACGCAATGCGTATCTGTCGCTGCTTCGCAGCTTTTATCTGAGGCTGTGTAGTGGGTGAATTCTATTCACCCACCAAGTGAAATCATAAATTCAGCTTACAAGCAAGCTTGACGCACGAATTACAGATTTCACTTTGCTGCTGTGAATAATTCGGAATAAACAAAAAGGAGATTATATTATGAAAAAGAAAAGAATTGTAACAGGATTATTAGCAACTGTATTCACCCTCGGAGCACTGACCGGATGCGGAAAAACTGCCGATACCGGTTCCGAAACTACCGATAAGGCAGATGTTACTGCAACAACAGAAAGTCTTGATTCCACGGAAAACGCTGCTTCTGCAGGAGAACTTACCACAATTAAAATTGCAGCTTCTGCCACACCACACGCAGAAATCTTAGAGTATGCAAAGCCAATCCTTGAAAAAGAAGGTTATGAACTTGATATTACCGTTTTTAACGATTATGTACAGCCAAATGAAGTAGTAGAAAGCGGAGATTTTGATGCGAACTACTTCCAACATGTTCCTTACCTTAACAGTTTCAACGAGGAAAAAGGCACTCACCTTGTAGATGCCGGAGACATTCATTACGAACCATTCGGAATTTATCCGGGAACCAAATCCGACCTTGCCGATATTGCAGACGGTGATACGATTGCAGTTCCAAATGACACTACAAATGAAGCCCGCGCTTTGCTTCTTTTACAGGACAACGGCATTATTACTTTAAAAGAAGGTGCCGGATTAGAAGCAACGGTAAATGATATCGTAGATAACCCAAATAACATCCAGATCGAAGAATTAGAAGCCGCTCAGGTTTCCCGTGTCACCGGCGAAGTTGCCTTTGTTGTCTTAAATGGAAACTATGCCTTAGAAGCAGGATTTTCTGTTGGAAAAGACGCTCTTGCTTATGAAACCTCTGATTCTGAAGCAGCAAAAACCTATGTAAATATCATTGCTGTAAAAGAAGGAAATGAAAATAATGAAGCAATTAAAGCTTTGGTTGATGTCTTAAAATCCGATGAAATAAAACAGTACATCAATGACACTTATGACGGTGCCGTTATTCCATTTGAAAGTAAATAATCTGCCTGTTTACAGGTAATGCAAAAGAAGGCTGTTCACACGGCCTTCTTTTTTCTTATAATATTCTTTTTAAAGTACATTCGCTATAACAAGTCTTTTATAAATCTGTGGAGCAACAACTGCTGCAAATATTATCTTGATCAAGTCCTCAATAATGAATGGAAACACACCTACCGCAAAAGCTGCCACAAAATCCATATGCGCCTGATAGGCAAGCCATGCCGTTCCGATTGCATAGCAAATTATTGTTCCAAGCATCATACCAATCATACTTGGAATCAGCTTTCTTTCAAATTTTTCAACAAAAATTCCTGCAACAATTGCCATCGGAATAAATCCAATCAAATAACCACCCGTCGGTCCAAACAATTTCTGCGGTCCTGCCGTAAATCCGGAAAATACCGGAAGTCCGACAAGTCCAATTAAAAGATAAACACAATAACTGATAAACTCTTTTTTTGCACCAAGAATATAGAGCCCGAAATAAATCACAAGATTCGTAAGAGAAATCGGAATCGTTCCAATCGGAATGGAAAATGGCGCTAAAATGCAGGTAAATGCTGTGATAACACCAATTGTTGCAATATTACTAATGGATAATATTTTCGTCTCTGCCATAATCTTTCCTCTTTTCTCCTATATAAAACAAGTATATGAAAACCTGGCTGGATTGTCAACTATTTATTTTATTCAAGTTTACATTTGTTTCTTCTCAACAATACGCATACTAAGTACAACAGAAACACCGGTAAACGCCAGTACCGCTACTAATGCACCTCCAAATAATACTACCGGATTAATTCGTTCAAGAAATGCCATTCCCTCATTCAACTGATCCATATGGTCGCCCCCCGTCAAAGCATTCATTAACATAAATACAAGGACAACCAGAATGAGCATTACAAGTCGGCTTTTTTCCATACCAAATTTAAACTGAATCGGAAACATAAAAGAGAGCATCACAAGTAGTAAAATCAGGTAAACTACATTGATTGCAAACCATTCTGCTATATTGATTCCTGTATTCGCCATACTCAGATATCCTATCCCGATTAAATTAGAAAGAATCCATGCACCGCCTCCTATTATCATACCAAACAGGTATTTTGAAAAAACATATTCTTTTCTGGAAAACGGAAGGGTAAATAAAAAAGCATTTCCATTATTTGCTTCATCATAATAAATACTATTTACAGCAAAAATTCCAAACAACATGGTTGCATAAGCAACTCCGAAACTACTCATGTCCTTATTAAATAAGAAGACAAATACCAGTAATCCAACTATAACCAAAAATTTTGTCTGACGCTTCAAAAATTTAAAATCCATTAACAGCAAGCCTCTCATATTGCTTCCCCCTTTGTCATCATTAAAATAGTATCATCAATCGTTCCTTTTTCTATTACGATTTTTGGATAATTTTCCATAAAAAACTGCCGTTCATCCGTCAGGACACTATATCCATAGCTTTCCTTTTTCTTTCGTAAAAAGTGATCCTTTTGCATACTGTCAAACTGCTTTTCCTCTAATCTTAATATTGCATAATTCTCCAGTAATTCATCCGTTTCTTCATGAAGTACGATTTTTCCATCATGAATCATATAAATGTCATCACAAATTTTCTCCAAATCCGTAGAAATATGAGAACTGATTAAAATTCCCGCATCCTCATGCTTTTCCATATAATCCTGTAACATTTCAAGAATGGTATCACGCGCTGTCACATCAAGCCCGGATGTCGGCTCATCCAAAATCAAAAATTTTGCCTCATGCGACATTGCAATTGCCAGTTTTAATTTTGCCTTCATACCGGTTGAAAACTCTTTGAATTGCTTATTTAACGGAATCCCAAGCTCCTCACACATGCCCAGAAACGCTTTTTTATCAAATTTATGATAAAGTGCTTTCATAATATCCATCATATCTTTTGGGCACAGACATTCACTAAAACTGGAATCTGATAATACCACTCCGATATTTTCCTTATCTTCTTTTGTTAATTTTGTATGTGGCTTTCCAAAAAGTTCAATATTTCCGCCATCAATCGTAATCAAATTCAAAATTGCTCTAAATGTGGTACTTTTTCCTGCACCATTTGCTCCAATAAGTCCGGTAATCCTTCCTTCCTGTAATTCCATTGAACATTTCAGTTCAAAATCTGCTTTCTTATCTTTATAGCTTTTTCTTACATTCTCTAACCTAATCATCCTCTATCCTCCAATACAAGTGCAAACACTTCCCGAAGCTCCTCATCCCTCATGCCACAGCTTCGCCCTTTTCTTACCGCCTCATCCAGTGCTTCTTCTACCTCACGACGTGATTCTTCTAAAAAAAGTGAATTGCTTACCTCTGCGATATAGCTTCCCTTTCCATGCACGGTAACTACGATTCCTTCTTCTTCCAGGAAATCATATGCCTTTTTGACCGTAAGCGCACTGATTTTCAAATCCTTAGCCAGGCTCCGCACGGAAGGAAGCATGGTGCCCTTTTCTAACTCCCCATGCATAACCTGTTGCTTAATCTGCTCTACAATCTGCTCGTAAATCGGCTGCATGGAGGAATGTTGAATCATGATTTTCATTTTCTTTCCTCCTGTTGTTGCAAACAGTATATAACAGTATTTAACTGTTGTCAACTGTTATATACTGTTTGTGGCATAAAAATTTAACCTGTCATATTGCACAAAACGACAACATACATCTTTGTGCAATATGACAAACAAAAAAGCGCAGACAAAACATGCCCACGCTTTTTACTAATCATAGCAAAAATAATGATTACAAATTTTTTGATCAATATTTCCGGTCAACGGAAATGTAGAAAAGTATACCGTTTGATTTTGCAATAAATTTGTCTGCCCATAAAGTACTGCATAAATTGACTGATACTCTTTTTCCGTTGGTCTTGCTGTATCTCTTAGTTTCCATGAGGAAAACTGCACCGGTTGATTCTGGCTTAACACATCATACAGCGTATTCGGATATTCTGCATCCGTCATCCGGTTAAATATCACCTCTACGACCGCTTCCTGTCCCTCTACCGGTTCCCCACATGCTTCTACCCATACAATTTTTGCAAGAAGATCAATTTCCTCTTTCGTAAGATATATGTTCCACCGGTTTTCATATAAATTGATTACAGTATTGGACTGTGTCATCGTCTTTACTTCAGCCTGAATTGCCGGAGCAACTTTATTTTCTCCTGTCTGACAGGAGGGGACATAAGACGATAACGCCATCACCCGTTCTGTTTGTTTTTCTTCATTTTCTCTTTTTTCTTCGTTTCCTTTCTCTAACCGTTCTTTTCTCAACGCTAAATCTGCTATATTTCGTCCATCCGCTTCTGTCGTAAATGATTTTTTATTCAGGTTGGATATCGTTTGTGTACCACTGCCAAGAAGCAGCAATAAGGCGATAACCAAGATTCTTTTTCTCATTTTTTTCCTTTCCTGGGAGAACAATTCATAGATTTCTATACTTGCACTTACCATAATGCTACCCATTTTTCACCAACTTTATTCATTATTTATTGCAAATCTATTAATTATTCTATGAGAAAATTACATTTTTATGACAAATCAATTTCTTTGCTTATCATTCTCTTAGCTTTTGAAGATAGCAAACAGCGGCTACAAGAAGTATTCCGCAAATCCCATAATAAATCACCCTGATATCTACAAATGTCAATACCTTACCGACAACCAAAGAACCTGCTGCTCTTGTTAATAGTATTGTAAATCGCGCCGTTGTAAAAGTTCGTCCCACCGTTTTGGGATTGCATTTTAATTGGATTTCTGTCTTAAAACCCAACGGACAAAAAGTTGCTGTCATTCCGACCAGACACGCTCCAATAAAATACATCCATATATTACGCGAAATTCCAATTGCCAGATAACTGAATGCTGCACTAAAAAGACCAATTGATATAATATATGTCGGCTTCATTTTTCTTATTATTCCCAAGACAAAACCGGATGCGATAAGCATACCGATTCCTTCCACGGTATTTCCAATTCCGTAATAAGCAGCAGACATTCCAAGCGTATTTTCAATCATACTAATTTCAAGTGGTGCAGCAAGTCCGATACAAAACATAAATATATTCCAAAAAGCAATCGTTCTAAGCATATTTTTATCTTTTCGTATACTTTGGTAGCCATCTTCCTTTTTTACTTCTGCCTGATTTTCAAGTTCTGCATCTGTATTCTTAACAATAAAAAGATAACTTACAGCTACTCCCAAAAACAATAAAATATCCATTGTTATATTAATATCTACCTGGAAATGCATGGTAAGTACCGCTGCTAAAGTCGGTGCTATAAGCATTGAAGCTGAATCCAAAAGATTAATAATTGATGCTGTTTTTAATAATCGCTTTTTTGAGAATGCATTGACCATAAATGCACTCAGTGTATTTCCTTCAAATTCTATCATAAGATTCATGAAAAATGATATTTCTTTTATTTACATCCCCTGTGTTCTTTCCTGCTTTCAATTCTTTTCCCCTTTTCCCTCACATCAAAAGAAGCCTGACACAAACCTGTGCAGGCTCCCTTTCAAACTTTTTTACAATTTAAAATGCTTTGCATTTTCTACCAACATATCGGTATGTGACATTACTTCTTTTACGATTTCGGAAGAATTCTTTACCGCTCCATCCAATTCCATTGCCATTGCAGAAGTTTCCTCCGTGGATGCCGCATTATCTGTTGCCAATTGATTTAGAACCTCAATGCTGTCTGTCACACGTTGTCTTTGTGTATTGATATTCTCAATTCTCTGTGTAATTAAATCTATTGATACCACACAGGAATTCAACGCTTCTTTCAGACCATGGAACATTTCTCTTGTACTCTCTAATGTGCTTACCTGCAACTGGGCTGCTTCATTCATCTTCTGCATAATTGCCATCGATTTTTCAGAATTTTCCGTCAACTCAGCAATCAAATCATTAATTCCGGTCGCTGTATTGGACGACTGTGTTGCAAGTGTTCCAATCTCTTCTGCTACTACCGCAAAACCTTTTCCTGCCTCCCCTGCTCTTGCCGCCTCTATGGAAGCATTTAAAGACAACAGATTGGTCTGTGATGCTATCTCACCGATTAAAGTAGCAGCCTGACTGATTTTCTGTACGGAATCATTTGTATTCGTTGTCTGAGTATACATCGAATCAATATCCGCTTTTGTTTTCGTATTGACATCAATCAGTTCGCGTAATGCTTCCATCGACTTATCAGAATACTCCTGCATCACTTTCGCATTCTCATCCAAAGAAACAACCTCTTTGGTTGTATCTTCTATCCCGCCTGCAATTTCTTCCACGCTTGCAGATGCTTCATTTGTAGATTGCGCCTGCGCGGTTGTATTTTCTGCAAGTTCATTTACGGCAGCAGATACATTCGTAATGGATTCTTCCATTGTTGCGAAATTCTTTGTGAAATTTGCAACCGCTTCTCCCAAATCTTTTGACGTTTCCGTAATACCTGCAATCAGACTTACCATATGCCCCTGCGCTTTATTTAATGCATTTGCCGTCTTTCCGATTTCATTTCTTTCTTTTAACTCAATCGCCGTCGTCAAATCACCATCTGACATTCGTGTTGCCATATTCTGAATTCCAACTAAAGAAACACAAATTTTGTTTGCGTAAAATCGTGCTATGAAAGATACAACAACTACTATAATCACCATAGCAACCGCAACAACTACACATAGGCTTATAAACTTCTGGTTGATTGCATTTCTGGTTTCAACAATTTCTGCCTGCATATCATCAACATAATTTCCGGTCGAAACTACCCAGCCCCATGGTTTAAATATCTGAGAATATGTAACCTTTGGTGCCACGGTCACACCGTCTGATTTTGTAAACTGAAATTCTGTATATCCGCCACCTTCAGCAGTATTTGCAACCTTCATGATTTCCTGAATAATCATGACTCCGTCTTCATCTTTTAACTCTTTTCGATTATTTCCCTCCTGATCCGGCAAAATCGGATGCATCACAAGATTATAATCTGTATCATCAATCCAGAAATATCCGCTTCCATCATCCCCATAACGCATACACCGGATGATTTCCTTTGCTTCTTCTTTTGCTTCTTTCTCCGTCAAATCTCCGGTCTGCACTTTGTCATACTCTGCCTGCAAAATTGCAATCGTCGACTGCACTTCATAACGAATCTCATCATTATAACCATCATTCATGGCATTTTCATAATCCGTCACTGCAAGATCAGATGTAGTTCGGATACTAATTATTGCAATCACACCAATCACAATACTGACAACTAATACCATTGTTACACATAGTGTCATCAAAGACTTTTTCATGCTACTCATTTTCATTGGCATTTTCACCCCTTATATCTTCTGCTTTTATACTCTCGCTACTCCCATATTATAGCACATTATACATATTTGTGCAATTTTTCGCCGTTTTTTGTTCGTTTTTGTGCATTTCGACTATATGTAGGACTTTTCTACCTTAACAACCGCAAATACATGATCAAAATTTTCCCTCACTAAAGTTTCAACCCATTTTTTTGCATCCGTTTCATTCATTTTAACGTCCAAAGGAATGACAAGATCGAAAATGACATTTGTATGTGTCGGCCCTTTCACCATACGGAAATCATGAATCGAAAGTTTTTCATCTTTTTTCTTAATCAATGCTTCTACTTTCTCTCTCATCTCTTTCACCGACTTATCATTCACATCAATCGGATCCATGTGAATGACTGCTTCACAATCAAGCTCCTCCTGCAATTGCTGCTCAATGGTATCGATCATATCATGAATTTCATAAATATCTTCATCCCCCGACACTTCCGCATGCAGGGAAATCATACATCTGCCCGGTCCGTAATCATGCACAATTAAATCATGCATTCCACAAACTTTGTCATAGGACATGACAATTTTTTTAATCTGCTCCACAAATTCTTCCCCCGGTGCCTGCCCAAGCAATGGACTTAACGTATCTCGCGCTGCTTCAAATCCTGCATGAATGATAAAGACGGCTACAAACAATCCGCAGATTCCATCCACATTCCATCCGGTAAATTTCATAATCAGCATTGAAAGTAAAACCACTGTCGTTGCAAGTGTATCACTCAAACTGTCTGTCGCAGTTGCTTTCATTGCCGCTGAATTTATTTTCTTTCCAATCTTCGTATTATAAGAAGCCATATATAGCTTTACAAAAATGGCTATAATAAGCACCAAAAACGCTACCGGACTGGTATCAACCGCCTCCGGATGAATAATTTTTCCAATAGAAGTCCGAAATAATTCCACTCCCATAATAAGAATCATCGCTGCAACCGCAAGTCCGGATATGTACTCTACTCTGCCATGTCCGAAGGGGTGTTCCGTATCCGCTTTCTTCCCCGCCATCTGAAAACCAATGAGCGTAATTACCGAGGAACCTGCATCCGATAAGTTGTTAAAAGAATCTGCCATAATGGCCACTGAACCACTGATAAGCCCTGCCACATATTTTCCGGCAAACAATAAAACATTTAACATAATCCCAACGATACAACATATTCTGGCATACCCCTGCCTTACTTTTGCATTTTTTACATCTGATGTGTCTTTTAAGAAAAGTTTCGCCAATAACTCTACCATTTTCTTTTACCTTCTCCCATAAATTACCTAATTATCTCTATTGTAGCTATTTGAATGAAAAAAGCAATACTTTTCTTTTTCCTTTATTTTTCGCTACCTTTTTCCCTAAAGTTGTGCTATTTTAAGTAGGAAATAGAATCAACGGGGGATCTTATATGACTACACGAAGAAGAAAATCAGGGAAAACTGCCTCAAAGCATACTGCGTTATGGATAATACTTGCTATCGCTTTATTTCTTATCATAGTATTTCTCGGATTTACATATTATTTTAAATATCATTTTTTCTTTCATAGCACAATTAACCGCCTGTCGGTCAGTGGTATGACTTTAAACGAGGCAAAAGACCGCTTAAAAGAAGAAGCTGCTTCTTATTTATTAACAATTTACGACCGCAATGGAGAAAAATATCATATTACTGCAGAAGATATTGATTATGCCTATGTTCCGGGAGAAGAAGAACAAAAGCTGCTTACTTCACAAAAACCTTATCAATGGATAAACAGCCTTTTTAAAGAGCATGAATATACATTAAAAACTACTGTTACTTATAATAAGGATAAATTGTCCGATGCACTCATGGCACTATCCTGCCTGAAGGAAGAAAACTTTATAGAACCGACTGACGCTTATATCGAAAAAAATGAAACCGGATTTTCTCTGATACCGGAAAATCCCGGAACCCATTTATTATTTGAAGAAGTAAAAAAAGAAGTGAGCCTTGCCATTGAAGCAGGTGAAAATACCGTCACCCTGTCTGACCAGGCTTATCTGGCTCCTTCCGTAAAACAAGATGACACCACGCTTACCGACTGCATTGCGACATTAAATCGCTATCTTGATACTACGATTACTTATGATATCGCGGATAACACAGAAATTTTAGACCGTAACACGGTGATTAAGTGGTTAAACCTTAACAAGGATTACAGTATTTCAATTGACCAGAAAAAATTAACAGACTATGTGCAATCTTTGGCATACAAATATAATACTTATGGTGATCGTCGAAGTTTTCTCACGTCCAAAGGAGATGTCATCGAAGTCGGCGGCGGTGATTATGGATGGATTATTGATAAACCAAAAGAAGAAGAACAGATTCTAGTCGATTTAAACACTGGCAATGAAATAAAAAGAGAACCTGTTTACCAGCAGCGTGCGCTTTACCGTGAATCCAATGATATCGGAAATACTTATGTTGAAATTGATTACACCAATCAACACCTGTGGTATTATAAAGCCGGAACACTGATTGCCCAATCTGATATCGTTTCCGGGAAATTGAATAACGGAAATGGTTCTCCGGATGGAATCTTTAAAATCGTATATCGCCAGAGTCCTGCTGTTTTAAAAGGCGAAGATTATGAATCTAATGTAACCTTTTTCATGCCATTTGCTTATAATGTAGGAATTCATGATGCTTCCTGGCGAAGCAGCTTTGGAAAAGAAATTTATAAAAATTCCGGTTCTCATGGCTGTGTGAATGTTCCTTACGAATGTGCCGAAGCTATTTTCAACAATATCGAAGTCGGAACACCGGTCATTGCTTACTACCGTGAACCGGTCACCTTAACTTCAAATTCTGCCAAAATTTCCAATGCCTACTCTTTTGTCGATCCGGAAAAAGAAAAACAAACACCATAAATTTTCAAAAAGGAGTTATACACAATCATTTTTGTGCATAACTCCTTTTTCTATCTGTGCAAAGCAATTTAACAATCCGCTTTGTGATTTGTAAACTTAGATCGTAGACGCTACAATT
Source organism: Roseburia hominis (assembly GCF_021531695.1). Classification (GTDB taxonomy): domain Bacteria; phylum Bacillota; class Clostridia; order Lachnospirales; family Lachnospiraceae; genus Roseburia_D. The sequence continues at coordinate 90,112 of NZ_JADYUI010000008.1, forward strand.
TCAAGTTTTCCCTGAAGTTCTACTTTTCCATAACCATTCGGCAAAATGAAGTGATCACCTTTTTTAATATGCTGACCATTCAACAAGGCATCACCTTCCAATACAGACATGATAAGGAATGGGTAATTCTGTTCAAATTCCATTTTTCCATCCAAATCCAATTTAAACACTTTATAATACTGACAGGAATAAAGCTCGTTTAACTGATTCTTTGGAAGACCTTCTGCTGATTTTACACTGTCTTTTACGGATTTTGCCGGTACGGTAATAACGTCTATACTCTTATCTACATGAAGTTCTCTCGGCTTTCCATTCGAAAGTCTGTCATAATCATATACGCGATACGTAATATCACTGTTCTGCTGTGTCTCTAAAATCATAAGACCGCCTTTGATTGCATGAACCGTACCAGGATCGATTTGAATGAAATCGCCTTTTTTTACCGGAATCTCACGAATAAATTCCTTCCATCTTCCCTGATGAATCATATCACTCAATTCTTCTTTTGTCTTTGCATTATGACCTATTACAAGAGATGCGTTTTCCTGACAATCAATAATGTACCAGCACTCTGTTTTACCAAAAGAACCGTTCTCATTCACTTTTGCATATGCATCATCCGGATGTACCTGAATACTAAGATCTGCCTTGGCATCAATAATTTTAATCAGCAATGGGAAACGGTCAATCGTAACATTTCCGAATAATTCCGGCTCTTCTTTCCACAATTCAGAGAGCTTCTTTCCTTCAAACTGCCCTTCCCGAATCGTAGCATCTCCATTCTGATGTGCTGCAACACCCCAACATTCACCGATATCATCACCCTCAATATCATAGCCAAAATCATCTCTTAATCTGGTTCCGCCCCAAATATTATGCGTAAATACCGGATTGAGGAATAAAATTTCTGTGTTCTGTCTGTTCATGCCTAATCTCCTTCCATTGGATTCTATTATTGACTGATACCAATATGCAGAATCCTTTACGATTCTTTTCTGTGTCGCGAAATCGACATATATGATGCCAAATCTCTCATTATATCCTTTATCCCATTCAAAATTGTCAAGAAATGTCCACAAAAAATATCCTCTGACATCTGCTCCATCATCACTCGCTCTTTGCATTGCCGAAATATATTCATCCAAAAACTGAATACGGTTTGGATCATGCACTCTGCCATCTAAAGAAATAGCATCATGACAGGACATTCCATTTTCTGTAATATAAAGAGGCATTTTATAACGCTCTGACAGAAAACGAATTCCCCAATAAAATGCATCCGGCGTTACCGGCCAGTTCGCTGCTGTCTTCGTATACCCATACGGTCGGTCAACATACTCGGCTTTTCCATCTTCTCCCGCCTTTATCATGTATCCATTATAAATATTTTGTCCCATGAAATCCAGCGGTTGATGAATTAATTCCATATCCTCTTTTGTAATCTTTGGCAGATACTCTTTAAACTTTTCCAAGCCTTCTTTTGGATATTCTCCAAGAAATACCGGATCAGAAAACCAGGAAACATTCCATGTCCAGTTGTCCATTGGATTATCAAATCCAAAATAGACCTTTTTTGCAGCCTCAATATCCTCCGGTCTGTCTGTTGCCGGATAAGCTACACCACAAGTTGGTGCAAATCCAATCTGTATCGGATGTTTCGCGGACTTACGCAGGTTAATTGTCGCCTGTCCGTGTGCACGAAGCAAATTATGCGCAATCTGAAATGTATCCTTAATCGGCAATTTCTTTCCCGGTGCATGTACACCGGAAAGATACCCCAGACCAACGACACACTGTGGCTCATTAATCGTAATAAAATAATCACAAATATCCGAAAAATTTTCCGCTACTACTTTTGCATATTCGCCAAACCAGTCAATCACTGCCTCGTTTAACCAGCCACCTTTATCCTGCAATGCCTGCGGAAGTTCCCAGTGATACATGGTAATATATGGTGTAATGCCATTTTTTTTCATTTCAAAAATCATGTCACGATATAACGCAATTCCTTTTTCATTGACCTTTCCGGTACCTTCCGGCAAAATTCTTGCCCAATTCAGCGAAAAACGATAAGCCTTAATTCCAAGTAAACGCATCATGGCATAATCTTCTTTATAATGATGCATATGATCACAACTTACATATGCATTCTGATTTTCAAAAACTTTCCCCTCTTCCGTAAAGGTATCCCAGATTGTCTTTCCGGCTCCGTCAGTTTTATCTCTGCCCTCTACCTGATAGGCACTACTGGCAACACCCCAAACAAAATCGTCACGGAACATTTTTTTCTCCTCTCTTAAACCTTATACTTTGCTAATACTTCCTGTAAAGTTGAAACTTCTTCACTTAACTTTTCTGCTTCTTCTGCCAGTTTCTCTGCTTCCGGAAGCTGTGCGTTTACAGTTGCCGTTACTTCCTCCGCGGAAGCTGCTGTTTCTTCCGAAACTGCTGCAATATTACGGATTGACTGTAATACGCTCTCCTTTTCCGTTATCATATTGTCCATATTATTAGAAACTTCACCCAGCACACGGATGAGTTCTGTTACATTTGTATTTATCTCACTAAAAATATCTACCGTTCCCTCGATGGATTCTGCCTGATTATTCAAGAATTCTTCTGCACGTTTTGCAGAATCCGAGGTAATCTCCGTCTTCTGCTGAATCACGGTAACAATCTCACGAATATGAGTACCCGCTTCTGCCGACTGCTCTGCCAGCTTACGGATTTCCTCTGCAACTACGGCAAACCCTTTTCCTGCTTCTCCGGCTCTTGCCGCCTCAATGGATGCATTTAAGGATAATAAATTCGTCTGATCGGCAATCTCACGAATGGTTTCTATAATACTTCCGATATTTGCAGAATTTTCCTCTACTTCCGCAATATTCTGAATCAGGATATTCGTAATTTCTGCCGCTGCTTTTGATTTATCGCTCAACTCATAAACCATCTGCTTTCCTTTTTCAATTGCTTCCATTGCCTGATCCGAGTTTTCCTTCATCTCGGCAGTACCATGATAAACAATATTCAATTTGTCCGAAAAACCTGACATTTCCTTCAAACTACTCTCGGTGTCCTCCGCCTGACTTCCGACACCCTGAGCCACTTCTTCCATGGCAGTGTTAATATCCTGCATAGAAACCGACATAGCATTTGCTGTACCTGATACTTCCTCCGAAGATTCATTTACTGTTCCAATAAAAGTTACTACATTCTGCATTAACTGGCGAATCATATGTAACATATCTGTCATTCCATTTGCCAGAAGCATAAACTCATCATTTCGGTTCGTTAAGAACTCCGTCGTAAAATCGCCATCTGATACTTTTTTCATCTGTTTATTCAGCTTTCCGACTTCTTTACTGATACCATTCGAAATCACCATTCCAATCAGTAAAGCAACTACCGCTGCAATAAGCACAAAGATAATAGTAAAAGCACGAATCTCCGATGCAGCCGAGAGAATTGTCTTTTCCGGTACCAGACCTACAACTGACATTCCGGTATTCCCAATTGGCGAAACAGAAAATAAATATTTGTCCCCATCAAACTTCAAATAACTATTTCCTGCCTCTGTCGCGCTTAATGCCTGTTCTTCTACGTTACTGTCCCGGAATAAATCTGTGGTAATAAGCTTTCCATCCTCCATGGTAAGCGCACGTTTATCCGGCGTAAACAACAGTACATAAGAACCCGCACCATTATCAATATTCATAAGGATATCCTGAATTGCTTCTGTCGTAATATCCAAACTGATAAATCCATTGCCTTTGGCAAAAGTTCTTGTATATGCAAGTGCATACTTATCCGGATTCATCTCAACAACACCATCGAGATAGTTATGGTATCCACTCCAATATGCTTTATTTCCGCTTGCTTCTTCAAAGCGTTTTCCTTCCTCTGACTCCAGATATTCCTGATAAGTCTCTGCATTTGTACTTCGTGTTCCGGAAGTAATACCATTTCCATTCTCACCAAAAACAACATAATTATAAATATAACTGCTGGTTCCTCTTGATGTGGTAAGCACATTCTGCACCGAGCGATAACAGCTCTGTGCCTCTATGGCATCTGCTTTATATGCTTTTGTATAATAGGTCTGCAAATAATCATTACTTGCAAACTCTGCTCCTTTGTTCTGAACATTCTGGCACAAAAGCTGGCAGTTCTGGCTCATTGCCGATACCGTGTCGATTACAGATTGTTCGTACTGCGCTTTAATACTCTTCATGGAACGCTGATAAGAAACAACTCCAAGCAAAACCATAAGAATCACCGGCACACAATAGCCTAAAATCATCTTATACCCGATTTTTATGGGCTTACGATTCTTACTCTGCGTCTTTTTCCCTTTTCTTTCTGCTTTTTTTGCCACATCCTGTGATTGTTTTTCTCTGGTCTTTTTTCCCAAGGATTTTTTCATAATTAGAGCCCTCTGCTTTCCTCACACGATAGCCTCTGCAATCACCTTTCCACGCTGACCTTCTTCGTTAATACGAGCTAATCACAGATGCAAGATAAAACGGAACTACTGCATCTTCACAATGGTCTGTTAAAGTAATTGTCACCGTATGCTTCGCGTAATCTGCATGTCGTAAAACCGTATCTATGTAAAGACAATCGCCCCATGTCTCCTCAAAATTAGCATTCAGTTCTACTTTATACTTCCCATCAACCACTGCCTCCGCAATCGGTGCCGGCTGTTTTACGGACTTTCGATACTGAATCGCAATTTCGGTTCCTTCTGTCTCAAACGTAATAGATGCACCCTTTTCACTGGCATACCAGCCATTTTTAAATACCTCCGTAATAGACTTTTGTTCGGAAGTATCTTTCATCCAGGCACCTGTTATTTGTGGCGTCGCATTACAATTCTGATAACGACATGCGTGTTCATAATGATTATCTGTCAAAGGTTTCTTCATCAAAACTGGCTCATCCTTTATGACATCTAAATTTTGTAACACTTTTTCCAAAAAATAGTTCACAATCTCAGCAACCATTTCATGCCCGACATCATTCGGATGTAAATCATCCACCGTAATGTCACTGGAGCGAAACCGTCCGCGTACCACCTCCGGATAAATGGAGCTTTGCATACTAATCTGTGGTAAATCATAATACCGTGCTATTTCTCCGTGTTGTATTTCTGCATTTCCACCATCCTGATAACGTACACTATTTAGCATTATTATAGCAGTTTTTTGGTCAAATGTATAAAGTTTTCTAATCAAACCTTCAAAAGTTTCCAAAAAAAGTTCATTACTTTCGTCATTAACACTAAATTCCACGAAAATCAGGTCCGGTTTATAGGAAAGCAGATCGCTTTCTGCTCGTGCTGTCGCAAACTGAGAAGTCGTTGCGCCAATGCCTGCATTAATATATGAAAATTCTGACTGCGGAAATTTTTTTTGAAACCATTCATAAATCAGCCAGGCATATGCTTTCTGCGGAGTTGTTGCCGCACACCCCATTGTAATAGAACCACCAATAAATCCAATATTCAGTTTTTCTCCTCTTTTTGCACGTTCCAAAAATTGCTTTAATCGATATAAATTTCCCCGATTTGCAATTGCATTCTCACAATTCACCTGAAATTTCATTATTTACCCTCCTTTTTATTCACAAAGAGCCCGCACAAGGCAGGCTCTCGAACTTATACAACAACTTACCACTAACCATGCATTCTATTTGCGGCAGCAGGAGTGTCTGCTGCCGCGTGTGAAAAGAAACCTATATATGAAACATTTTCGTTTCAGCAATTTAAAAATTAACGTCTACCGATTTCGGTATCTGTTGTTGTAACAACACTATGGTCTTTGATATAATCAATAATTTCATCCAAATTTGTAAACGCAAGGCCTACATAGCTGTCTGCCGCACCATAGTAAATTGCAATCTTTCCACTTTCAGAATCATGGATTGTTGCACATGGGAAGCATACATTCGGAACAAATCCTCTTTCCTCATACCATTCTTCCGGTGTTAAAAGGAAATTCTCACATCTGTATTTTACAACAGAAGGATTGTCAATATCTAAAATTGCTCCTCCGATAGAGTAAACATATCCGTTACATGTTCCGCTTACCCCATGATAGAATAATAACCAGCCTTCCGAAGTCTCGATCGGAGCAGCACCGCCGCCAATCTTTAAGGACTCCCACCATTCACTGCCTTTGCCCATTACATGTCTGTGTTTTCCCCAGTATACCATATCAGGGCTTTCGCTGATAAAGATATCACCAAACGGTGTATGACCACTATCCGACGGACGTGATAACATAACAAATTTATCATGAATCTTTCTTGGGAACAATACTGCATTACGGTTAAATGGAAGGAATGGATTTTCAATTCTTGTAAATGTCTTAAAATCTGTCGTCTTTGCCATACCGATTGCTGCTCCATAAAAATCCTGACACCAGATAATATAATAAGTATCTTCTACTTTTACAAGACGAGGATCGTATGCATAAACCGGCATAAATGGTTTTCCTTCTTCGTCTACAAACTGAATTTTATCTTTGTTAAAATCCCAGTGAATCGCATCTTTACTTTTTCCAAGATAAATATATGGAATACCATTGGTCTGTTCCCCACGGAACACACCGATAAACTCATCCCCATAAGGTATTACTGCACTGTTAAAAATACGTGCTACACCTTCTACCGGATTTCTTGGAATAATTGGATTTTCTGTATAACGCCATACCGGAGCATTTTTTAATCCTTCCGGCTTATCCTGCCAAGGTACATTTGGAACTGCCGGGCTAATCATCTTATATTTACTCATAATTTTAATTGTCCTTTCTATTTTTCGTTTGCTAAAAACTCTAAGTTCTTTTTAATCAGATCACATCTTTGAGCCACACACTCCACAGAACGTCCCGGGTCTTCCGGTGTATGAAATACATAATCAATCAATTTATCAATTGTGGTTGTGGCAACATGAAGTCTCGTATCACTGGCCGCATAATAAATAAATACTTCGCCTTTCTCATTTGCAATCGCGCCATTGGTAAATACAACGTTTGATACGTCACCGACTCTCTCCCATTCGCGCGGACAAATCAGAAAACCGGACGGTTCTGCAATCACTTTTCCCGGGTCTTCCAAAGAAGTTGCAAAAGCGTAAATTACGTAACGAAGACCTGCTGCGGTATTCCGAACGCCATGTGCAATATGAATCCATCCTCGATCGGTTTTGATTGGAGTTGCACCGGCACCGTTCTTTGCTTCCGTAATGGTATGATATTTACGCAAACTGGTCATTCTTTCTTCATCAATTACTGCATGTGTAATATCATCACAAAGTCCAAAACCAATTCCTCCGCCGCTTCCTGTATCAATAAAGTCATCCATCGGTCTTGTATAGAATGCATATTTTCCATCAACAAATTCCGGATGTAAACATACATTTCTCTGCTGCGGAGAATTCAAAGTAACCAGATTATCCAATCTTTCCCATGTTTTTAAATCTTTTGTTCTTACAATTCCTGCCGCCGCAACAGCCGCAGATAAATCATTCACACTCTTGTCTTTGCTTTCGGAGCAGAACACACCATAGATGTATCCGTCTTCATGCTTTGTCAGACGCATATCATATACGTTTGTCTCTTCCGGGCAGGTATCCTCTAAAAGAATCGGATAGTCCCAAAATTTAAATCCGTCAATTCCATTATCACTTTCTGCTACGCCAAAGAAAGATTTTCTGTCATTCCCCTCAATGCGTGCAACAAGGTAATATTTTCCATTTAATTCAATTGCTCCTGCATTAAATACAGCATTTACACCTAAACGCTCCATAAAATATGGATTGGTTTCCGGGTTCAGATCATAACGCCATGTAAGCGGAATATGTTCTCTTGTTAAAACAGGATTCTCATAACGATCAAAAATACCATTATAGAAATCTGTTTTCACATTTTTCTTTGCAATAAGTTCGTTATATTTTTTTAATTCTTCTTCATATTTTTTATGCAACATCAATATTTCTCCTTATGATTTCCATGCACATTCTTCCATTATGATATGGACATTTCCACGGTTCAACAATTGGTCTGTCCGGATACGGCTTCCCATTTTCGTCTGTCTCCCAGAACCATTCGGAGCCTTCACGTTTATCAATCATATAATCCTTGATAAACTCCCATTCAGCCTTTGCAGCATTCAAATAATCTTTTCGATCGGTGTGCCTTTGATATCCATTGATAAATCCAATTACAGCTTCTGCCTGCACCCACCAGATACGATGCGTATTCACAACGCCTTTCTCACATTCATTTGCCAGAGAATGTCCATCAAATGCAATCTGATAAATCTGTTCTGTCAAATCATCAATAATTGGATTTATTTTTTTCTTATAAGCCTCTTCATCCAGAACATCAATGCCACGATTCATAAGCCATGCTGTCTCAATATCATGTCCGTAAGAATGTAAATCTAAAATACTGTTGTAATTCTTATCAAAAAATACTTCCTGCCTATGTAATACCGGATTGTAAATTTTATCTGCAATCGTATCTAAAATCCACTCTATACGCGCTTTTACTTCCGGGTCTTTATCAACACGGTAAAGCTCCGTATATGCTTCAAACACATGCAACAATGTATTCATCGTTTTATCAGCAATTACACCATTCTCAGAAAGTTTATCATTTTCAATTAAGTGGAATTCTTTATCAAACGCTTCTAAGTATCCCACCTCATCTGTACATTTTTCTTCTATAATATGAAAAAGGTCTTTTGCCATTTTAAGTGCTTCTTTATCACCCGAAGCTTCATAATAAGAAGATAATGCATAGATGCAAAATGCCTGATTATAAGTATGCTTCGTGGTATCTTCCGGTGTCCCATCATAGTTGATAGACCAGAAAATTCCACCATTTTCTTTATCAAAACAGTAGTCTTTCATGAACTGAAAGCCATGTTTCGCCTCATCCAAAAGGCTTTCATCTTTTAGCAAAGTATACGCATTCGCAAAAAACCAGGTGATCCGGCTGTTAAGGATGCATCCCTTAACAGCCTTTTTATCTAATTTCAAATCATAGTCAAGCCAGCCATAATAGCCGCCATATTCATCATCCCTTAGATTTTTCCAAAATGGGATAATCGTATTCAGTAAATGATCCTTTACTTCTTCAACCATCATGATTCTCCTATCTTAGCCCTTAACAGCACCGGCTGTAATTCCGCTGTAAATCTGCTTCTGGCAAATAATAAATATAATCAATGCCGGCAAAAGTGAAATAATAACACCTGCACAAATCAAGTTGTAACGGCTTCCCAAAGGTCCGGTAAATGTATACAGTGACATTGCAATGGTGCGAATGTTCTGATCCTGCAAGTATAAGCTCGCTGCATAGTATTCGTTATAAGTATTTACACCCTTTAAAATCATACTGGTAACGATTGCCGGCTGTAATAACGGAAGCATAATCTTCCAATAAATTTGGAAATAAGATGCACCGTCAATAATTGCTGATTCATCCAAAGACACCGGTATGTTCTCCATAAACTGAATGAAGATGTAAATAGATATTACGTCCGTACCCATGCTCATGATGATATATCCATATAAGTGGTTGATAAATCCTAAGGTTCCCATGATTTTATATACAGTTACCTGCATAGCTACCGCCGGAAGCAGAGATGCAAACAGGAATAAGTTACGAATTAATCCATTTCCCGGGAACTTAAAACGATTCAATACATATGCCAACTGGGTACCAACGATAATCGCTCCCAACAATACGAATACAAGTACAATTCCGGAATTGATGAATGCACGCCCCATATGCGCTGTCTTAAATGCTGTAACAAAGTTGTCAAAATTCAGAAAGCTTTCCGGTAATTGCATAACATTTGTTGATGCATATTCCTCATCTGTCTTAAACGCCGTAATCACACAGGAAACTACAGGAAGTACCGCAACAAATGAGAAAAAGATTAAGGAAAAATATTTTACAACTACCCAAATCCATCCTCCAACAGATCTGTGTTTGATTTTATGTGTTTTTTCCATCCTAATTAGCCCCCTTTGCAACTTTCACTTTCTTCTTGGTTTTTATTTCATCCTCTTCATCCGCATTTCTAAAGAGATACTTCATAATCAATTTCTGTGCAATGGTTGCCGCGAAAATAATAAGAAGTAATACTACTGCCATCGCAGATGCAAGACCAACTTTCTGGCTGACATGTGCAATTTCGTTCATAATTACGAAATAGGTTCCGGTTCCGTTTGCACCACTGGTAATAACATATGGCGGTTCGAATGCACTAAGTGAGCCGGTAATTGAAAGAATGATATTCAATGTTACAATCGTACGAATACTTGGTAAAATGATATGTATAAACTGCTGGAATTGGTTTGCTCCATCAAGTTCTGCTGCCTCATACATTTCCTTGTCTACTGACATAATTGCTCCGATAAAGAGCACCATGTTCTGTCCGAAATATCTCCATACCGAAGTCGCCACCAACGATATGTTATTAACACTCTGATCTTTCAACCAATACGGTAAATCGTTCAGATTGAAACCACACCACTGTAATACCGTATCGAACACATACCCTCTGGTATAGAAAAACTTGAAGATGAATCCGATTGCAATACCACTAATCAGATACGGGAAAAACATAAGTCCTTTGAAAAGTCCCGAACATTTTGTTTTAAAACTTAAAATTGTTGCAAGGTAAAGCGCTATTGCCAGCTGAAGCAGTGCACCTACCATATAGTACAAACTAAGTTTTAATGCCGAGAAACAATCATCTCTCTTAAAGACATCAATGTAGTTCTTCCATCCGACAAACACTCGTTTTTCTACCGGTGTTGCGTATTTCATTTTGTAGAAACTGAATTTTACCATTTCTGCGAATGGCAAATACGTAAATACGAGCAAAAGCAAGAGTGGAATCGTGATAAATGCAATAATGATAATTGTCTTCTGGCCTTCTCTGCTCTTTGCCCATTTAGCCAAATTAAATGGCTTTTTTTGTTTTGCAGCTTTTCCTTCCTTAGCTACCATAATAGTCATCCTCCTATCGGTTTAATCTTCCTGCTTTATTACTTAATTTAATTATATATTCTTATATTTTTTATTCATCACTCATTTTTGTTTAATATCATTTGTTTTTGTTTTTATTGTTTATTTCCTCTATTTTACCAAAATATATGTTTTCATTTTGTGCATATTCAACACATTTTTACTCGTTTTTTCTGTTTTTAAGCTTTGTACATCCATCCATTTTTACTTGTTTTTAGCTAATTTTAAAGTTTGTAGAAGAAATTATTGTCGCCAGAAGTTCTTTTTTGTACCGGAAATTTTGAAGTATTTCCTATACAGCAGAAAAGAAGCCGAAACCTGTTTAGATTTCGACCTCTTTTCACAACATGATGTATCATTATATGAATATCATTACTCTACTGTAACACCTGCTGATTCCTGTGCACTTGTCCAAGCTTCATTCCACTCATTCATAATATCATCAAATGATTCATCTCCATTTGCTGCATGCTCAACAAGTTCCTGAATCTTGCTGTCACCACTGTTATTGATATTAAGTTCTGATTCTGAATTCAATTCATTCAGTAAATCCTCTTCACCATCTACGGCAGGCTCATCCGATACATACTCAATACCGTCAAATGCAGAGTATACTTCCGGATAATCCTCATCATCTACGGCAATCGGAAGACCACCTTCGTTATAAGCAAATTTAGATTTTTCCGTCATCCATTTAACAAAAATGATAGAAGCCTGCTTATTGGTATCATCAGCATCTACATTAATTCCCCATGCATAATCAGGACCTGAAGATGCATACTGTTTTCCATCTACTGTAATAGGGAATGGCATATATCCGATATCAGCTCCATTGTCTCCTGCATCTCTCATCTGAGAATAAGCCCAGGAACCAAGTACCATACATCCGATTTCGCCATTATTGATCATGCCTTTACAACCTTCCCAGTCTGTTGTAGAGTAATCATCTTCTGTCAATCCATTTGCTACTGCATCATATAAAATCTTGTATACATTGTAAGCGCCTGTTCCATCACCCGGATCAGAAAACGGATTGCTTGTATGTAATAATTTCTGGTTCATAAACTTAGAATCACCGGTCGCAGAACCTGCAATATAAGCATCCCATGCTCCCATAGTCCAGCCTGCTGCATAGTTTGTATAAAGCGGAATTGCATCTGTATTGTCTTTAATCATTTGCAAATCTGTCATAAATTCTTCCGGAGTTTTTGGAAGTTCTGTGATTCCTGCGTCCGTAAATACCTTTTTATTGTAAACAATACCTTGTGCATTACCGGTAGATGCAATACCATACACCTGTCCATCATACATTCTGTCTGTTGCAAACTTGACCTCGTTTTCCATTGTGGCAACATCACCATATGACATAAAATATGTAGGGAAATCTGCCTTATCCACTGCCGGAATCATCATAACATCTCCCCAGTCACCGCTCTGTAAACGAAGCAATGCTGTCTCAGCATAATCTGTTGCTGTTTCAATATTTACTTTAATATTTGGATATTCTTTATTGAATTCCTCAAGATACTGATCCCATGTTGTTCCTTTGTAGTCAGCCTGCTGCATATCTGTTCTATGATTATAAACAGAAATCTCAGCACTTAAATCTGTCAAATCCTCACCCAATTTCAAATCTGCGTAGCTAATGATTCCATCTTCGGTTTCAGATACATCTTCGGTATCTCCTGCACTGCTTGCGCTTGTGCTACTTGAATCTGTGCTACTTGTTTCACTTGAATCACTGCTTCCACAGGCTGCCAGAGAAGCCATCATGGATACAACCAAGCTAACTGCTAAAACCTTTTTCAATTTCATAGAAAATATCCTCCTTTTGTTGCTCCCTTTGGAACTTTATTTCTTAAGTTAATTTAATTATATATTATATATTTTTTAAGTCATCATTTATTTTTGCATTTCATATTTTATTATTGCGTCTTTTGTCAATTCTGTATACATTGTCAAATTTCATTGTGTCTTTTTGTTTATTTTTACCATTATATTCTCTTCGTTCTTATTTTTTTACTTCTTTTTACTTTATTTTAATTTATTTCTTTCCCTCGTTTTTCACTCATATTCTTTACTCCCATCTAATTTTTTTAAAGCTTTCAGTTTTTTCTTCCTTTTTTTCCTGTAACTGATTATAATTATACCAGAATCAAAGGGTATTTTGCAAAAAAACAATACATGAAAGGAGTTCTCCATGGATTTAAAAGCTGAATTTAAATCTTCTTTTATACGACGTCCCTCACTTTCTGCGGGTATTTCCGAATATGAGCTTCTCGGCCATGTTTACGAAAAAGATCCGAAAGATCTTCCGAGCCAGCTTATTTCCGTATTATCGCATGGCAATATTTCCTGCCAGCCGCCTTTTTCCTACCACATACGTTCTTTGAATTGCTATATGCTTCTTTTGACTACGAGTGGGAAAGGCATCTTAAATTATGACGGGAACAGTCTGACTTTATGTGAAAAATCCTTATTGTTTTTTGATTGCCGCCAGCCCTTTTCACTTGGAATCGATAGTTCTTCCTGGAGTTTCGAAATATATTTCCTAGACGGTTCTAATATGCAAACTTATTACCGTTTATTAGAGCAGGAAGAAAAACCCCTGAATCTCCATGCGCATTCCGGGATTGCGCAGTATTTCAAAACGCTGGATTGGAATAACACCAATTATATCCAGAGAAACACTTTACTTGATTTAAAATGTTTTACCGATATTTTTACAGAAATTTCTCTGATCCGTGCTACAGAAAAGACAAATTCTCAAAAAATTCCGCCTTACTTGCAATACATGAAAAAATGTTTTGATTATTCTTATGCGGAAAATTACACACTTCAGGACTTTGAAGACCAGCTGCAAATCAGTAAATACCGCTTATGCAGAGAATTTTCCGCACATTTTAAGATGTCTCCGTTACAATACTTAAATCAGAAACGAATTGATGAAGCAAAAAATCTTTTGTGTACCACAAATGTTCCGATTCACGAAGTCGGCACCGCAGTTGGGATTGACAATACAAATCATTTTATCAATCTTTTTAAGCGCGAAACCGGACTTACCCCAAATGTCTACCGGCAAAATATGTTAAACAAATAGCGTGGAGAACCTTCGTTCCTCCACGCTATTTATATAATCTCATCCTTATGTTTTATAAAGCAAACATTCACAATCCGCTTCGTCACCTGCTCATGAACCGTTGCCCCTTCAAGGCATATCCGCAAGGGCTTTCACACTATTTTTTTCTACCAAATGCCCCTCGACAATCGAGATTCCCTGCTTGTAGTGTTCTCCATTCATTTTCTTCAGCAGAACGTGTACGGTTTTACGTGCCATTTCCTTCATATCAACCTCGTAAGTTGTAATATCAACATCGCAAAGCCCCGGATAAAGATAATTATCAAAGCCGACCACAGAAATATCCTCAGGTATACGATATCCCCGGTCTTCCAATTGTTTTATCAACATACTTGCTGTCAAATCACTGTTACAAACGTAGGCAGTCGGTTTCTCCTCTAACTTCTCCAGTTTTCCTTCTAAATTAATCACTCCATACTGCATGTCGCGATCCGGAATCACCCATTCATCCCGAATCGATACCCCATGTTCCATCATAGACTTTGCATAACCGAAATAGCGATCCGTAATACTTCCCGTAAACAACAGCGTTCCAACATATGCTATCTTCGTATGGCCTTTCTCAAACAAATAATTGGTCAGCAAATAAGAACCATAATAACTATTTGAAATAACTGCATCATTTGAGGAAGTAGCATCATAAAAATCAAGATATACGCTCGGCATACCCGCATCATCCTGTAACGTCTTTAAATATGTGCTGTTTAAGCGTCCTACAATAACAAGACCATCCACTTTTCGTTCTACGACAATCTTCGGAAGCTTTATTTCTTTCTCATTCTCTCTCGTAATTACTTCAAGCATCGTAAAACATTCATGCTGTACTGCTTTTGTTGCAACACACTGATACATTTTCCAATAAAAAGAATCGTATTTATCTAAATACTGCTCTGAAACAAGCACTCCTATATTATAACTCTTTGACGGCTTTTCCTGCCTTAAAGCAGATGGCTGCTTATATCCCATCTCATCTGCTAATTTTTTAATCTTTTCTCGCATGGATTCGCTCACGCCCTTCTGTCCGGAAAGCGCTTTCGAAACCGTTACCGTACTTACACCTAATTTGCTTGCAATATCCGCAAGTTTCACTGCTTTTGCCATATTAACACCCTCGTAAAAATCTATATAACACCAAATTTTATTTCTTTCTTGTTATACTTTTATTAGCTAATTAAAGCTAATTTTATTTTAAAATCAATTTACATTTTTGTCAATATGTCAATCTTTATCTGTATCACGAATGCTGCTATTCAGCCTTCAAATAGATTAATTTTGCCTGGAAATCTCCCCACGGATTTGCTATCTGAATGCCCGCATTCATTAAGGTATCTCCCAGATATGTTGCTTTGGAATCGTCAATCGTCACTTCATACCTCTTATCCGGATTCAATCCCTTAAGGCAAATTCTTCTGCTGTGATAATTCGGGCGATTCAATACCTGAACAAATGTCACCAGTGCCTCTGACTGATCTTTGGAAACCACTTCATAACAGTCAAAATAATGATTCTCTCTGTAAGAAGCAATCCGGTAATAATCTCCCTCACGCACCAGATCATTATAAGTATGATACATTTTCACCTGTTCCGGTATCATCTTCCTGTCTTCTTCCGAAATCTTTGTAATGTCAAGCTCATAACCAAAGGTTCCGGCAAGCGCAACATAACCTCTGGTCTCAAATGGTGTAGTTCTGCCAACCGTATGATTCGGACAATCTGACACATGTGCACCCATAGTAGAAAGCGGGTAAACCAATGCCGTTCCTTCCTGAATCTTTAAACGCTCAATCGCATCCGTATCATCCGAACACCAGATCTGCGGGCTGTAATACAACATACCCGGATCAAACCTTGCCCCACCGCCGGAACAGTTTTCAAGCAACAGGTGTGGAAATTCCTGTAACAGACGTTCCTGCAAAGCATAAACCGCAAGTACATAACGATGATAAATTTCTCCCTGCCGGTCTGCCGGAAGTTTAAAGCTTCCGATATCTGTAAGCTGACGGTTCATATCCCATTTTACATATTCAATATTGGCGCTGCGAAGTATTTTGGCAACACTTTCATAGGTATGTTCAAAAACATCTTCTCTTGTCAAATCAAGTACATACTGATTTCTGCATAAAGAACCAACACGTCCCGGAATCTGCAATGCCCAATCCGGATGTTCTTTGTATAAATCAGAATCCGGCGAAATCATTTCCGGCTCAAACCAGATACCGAATTTAAGCCCTAACTTATTTACCTCATCTACTAAATGCTTTAGCCCACCATTGATTTTATTTTCATTTACATACCAATCTCCAAGGCTTGTATTATCATCATTTCTGTGTCCAAACCATCCATCATCCATAACCAGCATTTCAATGCCATGTTCTGCCGCAGTCTTTGCAATAGCCAAAAGCTTCTCCGTATTAAAATCAAAGTAAGTAGCTTCCCAGTTATTGATAAGAATCGGACGCTTTTTATTCTTATACTCACTCCGGATCAGATGATTACGATACAATTCATGATAGTTATGCGTCATTCCATCTAACCCATCTTTGGAATAGACCATAACTACTTCAGGCGCCTGAAATTCCATACCGGCTTCCAGTTTCCAGCAGAAATTCTCCGGATGAATTCCCATAACTGCACGAACCATATCAAACTGATTCAATTCCACCTGTCCCATAAAATTACCGGAATATACAAAATGAAATCCATAGACTTCGCCTGTTTCCTGCGTAGCATTCTTCGCTTTTAACGCCATAAACGGATGATCCTGATGACTGGATTCTCCACGGAACGATTCCACGCCCTGATAGCCATGCCCAACCTTGCGATACTCAATCATGCGCTCTCTCGCCCAGGAACCATGCATCGTCAAAAGCTCAAAATCCTTATTATCCATATCAACGCAAGCAGATAATACCTTGGTTAAATAAATGTTTTTCTTCCCAACATTCTTTACTTTTACGCTTCTTGCAATCACATCTACATCAGAAAAAGCAGAATAAATCAAAACAACCTCAAGACCAAGTGCTTTATCCTCGCAGGTAAGCTCTAATGTCTCACATTCTCCTTCTGTCGCAAATGTTGCCGGAAGCCCTTCCAGTTTTGGTTTTCCTGCATAAATCTTATGAGATACATAAGATAAAGATACTGCTGCATGTCCTTCTTCTGTCTTTACGCTGATGCAGCTTCCTCTGTAATCTCCCAGACCATTTCCCGGATATTCCATCGGAAAACTATCTAAAAACGATACTCTGTCACGATTATTCTGAGACGGAACAAATGGTGCCTCTTTCGTTCTCATCAGATATCCAACATTATAATCCTTTAGTTTTCTCCCGTAGTATGCATGACCAACAAAATTTTCTTCATCTACAACCCCAAGAATATAACTGGTGTTCGGTGTATCCAGTTTAAAAATTCTTTCTTTTTCATAATACTTAACTGACATTTTTTCTCCTTTTTGTCTAACATTTATTGTTATTATTATTCGCTTTTATACAAAATAGCATAATAATTGTGTTTCGTATATGCGATTTTTGCTTTACGCCTTCTCATTTTTTGCGATTTTAGCCCGGAATTATTCACAGCAGCCAAGTGAAATCTGCAATTCGTGCGTCAAGCTTGCTTGTAAGCCGAATTTATGGTTTCACTTGGCGGGTGAATAGAATTCACCCACCACGCAGCCTCAGACAAAAGCTGCAAAGCAGCGACAGATACGCTGGCGTAGCTGGTCTGTGGCTTGTCTGTGTGGTGGCTGTGAATAATTCGGGTTTAGTTATCCAAAAAAGCAAAGGGATGCTCTTTCTCCATCTGAAGAAATTGCATCAAAAGAAATGCCGCCCGGATGCAGACTCGTTCTTCGCTTAAAATCCGTTTTGCTTCTGCTTTATCTACTAAAATTACCTCAAGACTTTCCGTATCTTCTCTGTCTTTTGGAGAAATGATTCCTGACGCATATCCAAATACTGCTGCATCACTTTCATCGGTAAAACCCGGTCCCATAAAAAATGGATTTCGGAAAAATTCATTTCCTCCTGTATACACTTCAAAATCAAGTCCTGTTTCTTCTTTCATTTCACGAACCGCTGTCATCTCCTTATTTTCTCCCGGATCAATCAAGCCTGCCGGCAGTTCATAAACATAAGCATCTAAGGGATACCTGTACTGTTTTATCATCACAATCTTTTCCGGATTCTGTTTCCAAATCGGATAAATCACAATTCCCTCTGCACCGGTTTCTCTTGTTTTTATCTTTATCTCATTCTCTTTATTTCTGGAGGCAAAATAGTAATCAAATGGTTTTCCGCTTACTGTTCTTGCATCAATATGATACAAATTCAAAAAAGGATTATCCGACAATTTTTCTACACCCATACATTTTTTCTCTTTCATAAAACGCTCTCCTTTCCATACAACGCGGATATTTTCCTACTGATACAGGCAAGCCATACTCCACTTAATGCTCTGCGCATTTAAAGTAAAAGAACCTATTTAACGTTTAAAGCATTGGCACACCCTGCATATTCATATATGGCATTATTACTAAAATAGCAACCATCATAACAATGGAGATAATTGTTCCAATCAACGAGGTTACAAATCCGGCAGTCCACATCCCGCCTGTTGCTCCATCCTTCTTTGCCGTATAACTTCCCAAAAGACCAACCACACCAAACGCTGCTCCGTATCCCATACAGCTTAATACAAGGCTAAGAATCCCAAGAATCAGTGTCACTGTCATGGTCTGTTGTACTTCTTCCTGTGATGCCACAACCACTTCCCCGCATCTTCTTTGCACTAATTTTTCTAACTTTTTGCGGCGAAATAAGATAAGCGCCGGCACTAAAAAAATCGGAATCGCAAGCAAATTAATTGGAGAAAGTTTATTGATTGCATCAATTTCATTCCCGGCTCCAAAAATACCGGCTGACATCAATGATGCAACATCAGTCAACGCATGCGCAATAATAACAATCCAAATGTTTCCACTGAGCAAATAAATCTCAGCAAATACCATCCCCAGTAATACGGTCTGCAGCATTTGAATTAACACACTTCCAAGAGAAACTCCTGCAAAAAAATTAATACTGTGCGTAGCACCAAAAAGCAGACTGCTTAAGATGACAGAAATTAAAATTCCCTTTTTCTCATTTCCAAATTTATCCAGAAACAAATTTAAAATCAGACCCCTGAATACAACTTCTTCACCAAATCCAACCAAAAACATACTAACCAGGAACATAACTATGTTTACAAACGGCTCCACCTGCGTTTCCGGAGATGCCTGTTGCAAAACTAATTGCCCATATAAACTATAAATACAATAGCCGGTCATAAATCCGCCAATATAAAATCCACGTAAAAACCCCTCACCTTTTTCTTTTAATATTTTGATATATCCGAAAAACACCAAGAGCAACAGACCGCAGATTCCTCCCACTGCTTCCGTAATCATCATATTCCCAAATCCCGGACATTGTATCTGCATTTTTTGCAATGCATACCCACTCAGATTCATCATCCCCAAAAATACAATTACCACAGCAACTGCACTTAATATAACTACCGCCGTATTACACTTTGCTATTCTTTTTCCCATACTCATTTTTCCTCGCTTCTCTTTATAGTATAAACTTACGCATTATCGCGCGAAGTGCTTTTTGTTGCATAGAGAATTCCTTGAAATTTTCTATGTAACAAAAAATGCCGCCACTAAGTATTTCTACTTATGTAGCAGCATTTTCTAACACCAATTGTACCTGCTAAGTAAAGAGGACATTCTCAATCCGATTCACACGCTATTGCCACATTATTCTGCCTTTGCAGCTTTTAACATATCGTTCTTTACTGCTTCCAGTTTTTCTTCCGAATCTTTGATGGAAGTACCTTTCACTCCAAAATAGAATTTGATTTTTGGTTCTGTACCGGAAGGTCTTACACAACACCATGCATTATCTTCCAATTCATAATACAATACATTAGAATTCGGTAATCCTGTCTTTGTAACTTCTCCGGTTACTAAATCTTTTCTGGTATCTTCCTTATAATCACGTACTGCAAGTACTTTATATCCACCCAATTCTTTTGGCGGATTATTTCTCATATCAGTCATGATCTTAAGAATCTGCTCTGCACCATCAATACCTTTCAAGGTAAGTGTCTCAAGACCTTCCTTAAAGTAGCCGTATTTCTCATACATATCTACCATTGCATCCCACAAAGTCTTACCCTGTGCTTTATAATAAGATGCAACTTCACACAACATCATAACTGCAACACATGCATCCTTATCTCTCGCATAAGTACCAGCCAGACATCCATAACTTTCTTCCAGACCAAATACATAGTTATTGCATCCGGTTTCATCAAAAATTTTAATCTGTTCACCAATAAACTTAAATCCGGTCAATACTTCGATTAATTTTACACCATAATCTTTGGCAATTACTTTTGCCATATCTGTTGTAACAATGGTTTCCACCAAAGCCGGATTTTCAGGCATGGTATTCGTTGCTGTTCTTTCGCGTAATATGTATTCCGCAATCAGCATTCCGGACATATTTCCGGTAAAGCTTACATATTCACCGGTTTTGGTATCTTTGCAATATACACCAAGACGATCCGCATCCGGGTCTGTTGCCAATACGATATCTGCATCTACTTCTTTTGCAAGTTTTAATGCAAGTTCCCATGCTGCCGGGCTTTCCGGGTTCGGATAAGCTACTGTAGGGAAATTACCATCCGGAAGTTCCTGTTCCGGTACTACGATTACATTTTCAAATCCGAGTTCTTTTAACACGCGACGAACCGGAAGATTTCCTGTTCCATGAAGCGGTGTATAAACAATTTTGAAATCCTTTGCCATTTTTTTGATGATATCCGGATGAATACTCTGTTTCTTTAATTCTTCCATATATTTATCATCAATTTCTTCTCCGATTACATTGTAAAGTCCTTTGCTTTCCGCATCTTTACGATCCATAGTCTTAACTGCCGAAAACTCTGTAACTTTTGCTACTTCTGCTAAAATATTTTTATCATGAGGCGGTGTAATCTGTGCACCGTCTTCCCAATATACTTTGTAACCATTGTATTCTCTTGGGTTATGACTTGCTGTAATTACAATACCTGCGATACATTTTAATTCGCGTACAGAGAATGACAATTCCGGTGTCGGACGAAGGCTTGGAAATACATATGCTTTGATTCCGTTCGCATTTAAGCATAATGCTGCTTCATCTGCAAATTCTTTTGACATGATACGGGAATCATATGCAATTGCAACACCCTTTTCCTGACCGTTCTGGGCGATAATGTAATTTGCAAGTCCCTGTGTAGCCTGACGTACTGTATAAATATTCATACGATTTGTACCAGCTCCGATTACTCCGCGAAGTCCACCTGTACCAAACTCTAATTGACGGTAAAAACGATCCTCAATCTCTGCTTTATCATCTTTAATTGCAAGTAATTCCTGTTTTGTTGCATCATCAAAATAAGGGTCTGTACACCACTGTTCATACACTTTCATGTAATCCATAATATAATTTTCCTCTCTTTCTTTCCGCATATATAATAATTATAACACTAGCCTGATTGCATTTCCACATAAAAAATGGATTATCCTATGGTATTTTTCTCATAGAATGTTTTTACAGCCTTTACGGCAGGTTTTTCATAAAGTTCATAACCGCTATCCTTTAATGCTTCTTCCTGCTCTTTTAACTGTTCACTCCATGACCAGAGACCAAACCCCTGTACCCAGTCTCTCTTTTCACAGGCTGCAAACATAGACTCATAAAATTCTGCCTGCCCTTTTAAATCAAGTTCTCCCTGAATGGTCCAGTCATTTGGCACTTTGTTTGAGCCCTCTTTTGACATACAACCCGCTTCTGCAAAGAAAAAAGGCTTATTATATTTCTTCACAACAGTTTCTATCCTGTCCAGCTGAGTCTCCCAGTCATCCTTTGGATAATAACCACTGGATGAAATTACATCTACCGCATCCCACCATGTCACATGACCTTCCTGATATTTGTCGGTATTATAGGAAACCGGTCCTTTGAATACTTCTTTGATATCCGCAATCAGCTTTCGCCATTCATTTTCCCGAATTTCCGTCATCACCATTTCACAACCGGCAATAAACATCTCACAGCCTTCTTCCTGTGCAATCTTTGCATAATGCAACTGAAACCTGGTGTAAGACAAAAACCAGTTGCCCCATTTCGGCTCACATGGCACATCAATATCAAAAAAATGAATATGACCACGCCAGACATGATCTGCACAATTGACCGTTGGTTTTAATGCAACACGAAGACCTAAACTTTTGGCATAACGAATCGTTTTTATAAGTTCCTCATCTGTCATCGTAGCATCCGAAGAAAAATCAATCTCTTCACTAATCGGGGTTGCCTGAATTCCAGCCGGTGCCAGAATCACAAAATCTGCTCCGGTCTGTTCCTTCATTACTTTTAAGCTTTTATTCGATGCCTCTGTGCCAAGATGTCCTTTCGGTACAAATGGTGCAAAGGTAACTCCTTTTATAAATTTCATATCTTGCCCTCTCCTTTGTCATTTATACTCATAAATTCCTTATGAATCCGTCTTTATATAAATAACACAGAGCTTGTTTCTTCGTATACTTAATTGTTGCGTTTTCTTTTCTTATTTTTTGCGAAATTTACTATCTCGTAACATCCTTTAACCATTTCTTTTGACGATAACGCATAAAACAAAACGGAAGTTTTATAATTTCATCGCTTAGGAGAATTATGTAAACCACCGTAACAGGCAGTTTAAACACAAATGCCGCCAATGCTCCCAAAAGAATCGAGCAACACCACATACTTGTCATATCAAGAATCATTCCGAATCTGGTATCTCCGCCGGAACGGAATATGCCTACGACAAATGTAGAATTCAGTGCCTGACCAAGGACATAATACGACATAACCAAAAGAAAATTCATAAGATATTTCGCTGTCTGTCCCGTAAAGCCCAATATTGTCACAATTAATGGACGAATCGCAAGAATCAAAATGCTTCCTGCTATCCCGCAGGCCAAAGAAAGCCGAACCAGTTTCTTCGCATAGCTTTCCGCAAGATCTTTCTTTTTCTCACCAATTGCTTTTCCAATCATAATTGCTGTGGCATTTGATACACCAAACCCAACCACCATGGAAAGCTGTCTTATCACCTGTGCGACAGAATTTGCTGCTGTGGCACTGCTGCCGAGTCTTCCCATAATTGCTGTATTTGCAGAATAACCGACACCCCATAAAACTTCATTTAAAATGACCGGATAGGCATAATAAAAGAAATCTTTCGTCAAAATCTTATCCGGTTTTAAAATCATTGATAAATGTACCTTTACTTCTTTACATCTAAATTTGCTATAAAATAATACCACAAGCATTTCCATGCAACGTGCCGATAAAGTACCAATAGCGGCTCCTACTACACCAAGCTTCGGTGCCCCGAAAAGTCCAAAGATAAGAATGGCATTTACTACAATATTTAAAAGCAAAGAACTTGCATACACAACGGTGGAAATTACTACCTTTTCTATACTCTTTAATAAATTGAGATAGGTCATAGTATATGCCGCAATCGGATAGGTAAATGCCAGAACCCGCATATAGCGGATGCCCTGTCTCGCCACCTCCGGATCTCTCGTATAAACAGACATAATTTGTTCCGGGAATATCAAAGAAGCAAGCATAAAAAGAATTGCAACAATTTCTGTAAAAAGAATACTGATTGCCATGACCTTTTCAATCGCTTCTGTTTCCTTCTTTCCCCAATATTGCGCTACCAAAACAGAGCCGCCGGAAGCCGCTCCAAACAAAAACAGACTCAAAATCCAAAATACCTGACCACCAAGAGAACAACCGGATAACGCTTTTTCCCCAACTTTTCCAAGCATCAAAACATCTGTCGCCGATACCCCGACATTAATCAAATTCTGCAATGCCATAGGAATAACGAGTGCAAATACTTTTTGATAAAAATTCTCCTTTTGTGCCTTCATTTTTTGTCCATACCTCCATTTCATCCAATTGTATCTTACGATAAACAATGAGACAATAGATTATGTACTTTTGTTCATAATCTATTGTCTCGAAGCAATCTTTTACCATGTTTTTTCTAAATTCAAATTCCAGTCCAAATAATAAGGAGAATCTTCTGCTGCCTTTATTTTCTCATAAACAGCACGCCTCTCATCACTACTTTCTTCTGACCAATATTCATATCCCGCCAGATAACTGTCTGCCATACTATCCCATGAATCAAATTTGGTCTGTAATTCTTTTCCGATTTCCAATGATTTATCCAATGCTTCTTCTTTACTATAATATCCGGCAATATAATAATCACCCAACAAATTCATAGCTCTGCAATAATCCCAGCCAAGAATTGCGTCTTCGCCTTTTTGTGCATAAAGTGAATATAACTTTGCATATATTTCCGCCTGCTCTTCACTCATTTCAAAATTATCATAAATAAACTGTTTTCTTTCTTCTTCCGTAACATCCTTAATCCCTGTTTCTTCAAGATAACGCATTTCTTCCCCAAACTGAACCCGGTGACCTCCTTCTGTCAGTAACCACGTAATCATTTCATCCGCGCTCTCTCTGTCTGTAATTTCCCACCATTCATTTAAAGATTCCTGCATCATCTCTTTATTCATTGTATTTGCTTTCATTCCACCAAATACAGTATAATCACAGGAATTTAATTCCGTAAGGACTGCATAGGTACCATTCATCCATAAAACCGTATCTGATTCAGCTAAATTTTTATCTTTATTTTCTACGATATCTGTCTGCTCTTCTTTCACTTCATGATTTTGGGTTGCTACGTTTCCACAACCAGCTACTGTCACTATGATTCCTGTAAAAAATAATGCAATGAATTCTTTTGTCTTTTTCATACTTTACTCCTGTTTTCTATAATATATAATTGCTCTGCATCCCTTCAGACACAGAGCAATCCACTAACCTTAACGTTCTAATTTCCGTCCAAGTATATAACCGCCACACCAAATGGCTCCGGCTACCGTAGCTGCCGTAATACATTTAATGACCGCTTTTACAAAATAGGAAAATGTTAATGTCCTGGTGGTATATGCTACATAAGTTCCCACAATAGATTTTACAAACATTAACCAGCCACCTACATAAATGGCAATCAATGTTCCCATTAATATGCACAAACTAAAAACAATTTTATTATATACACGCCACTGCGCTTCATGTTGTCTTAATTGTTCCTTTTGCATCATCATCTTTTTTCTCTGATGTTCTATCATATCATGCTTTACCGTACTTTTATCCTGCATTTCCTCTGTCATAATAACTCTCCACTCTATACATCTTCTTACCACAGGACATTATAATAGAAAGGCTTTTCGATGTCAACGTCGGTTAAGTTTCCCTTTTTATCTGGAAAACTGACTATTATATAATTTTGCATAAAATCCGTTCTGTGCTAAAAGCTGTTTATGATTTCCCTGCTCAATAATATTTCCATCTTTCATCACCAAAATCACATCCGCCTCTTTAATTGTTGACAAACGGTGTGCCACAATAAAACTGGTTCTTCCCTTCATCATCGTAGCAAACGCATTTTGAATCTTTGCTTCTGTTCTGGTATCAATCGAAGACGTCGCTTCATCCAAAATCAACATTGGAGGAAGGCACAACATGACTCTGGTAATGCATAAAAGCTGCTTCTGTCCCTGTGATAGATTTCCGCCATCCTCTGTAATCATGGTGTCATATCCTTGTGGTAAGCGTTTAATAAAATTATGGGCATGTGATGCTTTTGCTGCCGCTAAAATCTCTTCCTCCGTAGCATTTGGCTTTCCCATGATAATATTTTCACGAATCGTTCCTGTCTTAAGCCATGTCTCCTGCAAGACCATTCCATAAGAAGCCCGAAGACTTTTTCTTGTCACATTCCGGATATCTTCGTTCATCACCTTGATGCTTCCGGAATTAACATCATAAAAACGCATTAATAGATTAATCAACGTGGTTTTTCCACAACCGGTAGGTCCCACAATTGCAATTCGCTGTCCCGGTTTTGCTGAAAGATTGAAATCCTGAATCAACTTTTTGTCTGCTTCATAGGAAAAAGAAACATGTTTTAAATCTACTGTTCCATCAACCTGTTCCAATACAACCGCATTTTCTTTTTCCGGTATCTGCGGCTCTTCCTCAATTAGTTCAAATATACGCCCCGCACAGGCAATCGCATTTTGCAACTCTGTTATTACACCCGAAATTTCATTAAACGGCTTTGTATACTGATTTGCATAACTCAAAAAACAAGAAAGCTGTCCTACGCTTAAACGCCCATTAATCGCAGAAATCGCACCAGTGATACCAACACCCGTATACACTAAACTATTTACAAATCTTGTAGATGGATTCGTGATGGAAGAAAAGAAAATCGCCCGAAGTGAACATTTCTCCAAGCGCTCATTGACCTCGTCAAATTGCTCCAATACTTCCTTTTCTCTGCCAAATGCCTGCACCACCTTCTGATTTCCTATCATTTCATCAATTAGCGCTGTCTGCTCCCCTCTGGTTTTCGATTGCAGCTGAAACATAGAAAATGTTTTCTTTGCAATGAAACCGGCAACCAGAAATGACACAGGTGTAATAAGTACTACCACAAGCGTAATTTTCACATTGACACTAAGCATAAAAAACAGCGTTCCAAGAATGGTAATCACACCGGTAAAAAGCTGAGTAAATCCCATCAACAATCCATCTGCAAACTGGTCTACATCTGCGATTACACGACTTACCACTTCGCCATAAGAGTGTTCATCCATGTATTTTAACGGCAAAATTTCAATCTTATTAAAAGCATCCCTTCTTACATCACGCACAATACGATACGTCATTTTATTGTTACATACATTCATAATCCATTGCGCTATCGCTGTAATAAGAATTACGATAACCATTTCCACCAAGCGCGGCATAAGTCCCTTAAAATCCACTTTTCCCGCATCAATGATAAAATCAATTGCATCTCCGATTAAAATCGGAATATATAATGTAGAAATAACAGTTAATGCTGCCAGAAAAACAGATAATATCAAATACCCCCTATACTTTTTGATATAACAAAATACTTTTTTTAAGGTATCCATTTGCTTGTCCGCCATATTCTTTTTAAGCATCACATCTTTCCTCCTCTTCATACTGGGAGTAATAAATCTCTTGATAAGTCTCGCAATTACGCAATAACTCCTGATGTGTTCCGATTCCGGCCACTTCGCCATCCTCTAACACTATAATTTGATCGGCATACAAAATGGAAGATGCCCGCTGTGTTACAATAAACAGCGTCGGTTTTTCTTTCATTCCGCGAATTGCTTTCCTAAGTGCTGCGTCTGTGGCAAAATCAAGTGCTGACGCGCTGTCATCCAAAACTAAGATTTCCGGTTTCTTCATCAAAGCCCTTGCTATTGTAAGACGCTGCCTCTGCCCACCGGACAGATTTTTTCCGCCCTGTTCCACCAAAGCCTCCAACTGTCCTTCCTTTTTCTCTACAAATTCCTTTGACTGGGAAATCTCCAATGCCTCCCACATTTCTTCCTCGGTTGCATCTTCTTTGCCCCATTTTAAATTCTCACGAATCGTTCCCTGGAATAACACCGCCTTTTGTAAAACCATTCCAACTTTATCCCGAATTTCCTCTTTTGTATATTCTTTCACGTTTTTTCCATTAATTTTTACAATTCCTCTTGTTGCATCATAAAATCTTGGAATCAGATTCACCAAACTGGATTTTCCGGAACCGGTTCCTCCAATAATACCAATCGTCTGTCCTTTTTTTACAGCAAAACTGATATCACTCAATGCCTCTGCCGCTGCTCCCTTATAAGTCAATCCTACTTCTTTAAACTCTACTGCAAACTCCGTTTCACCCTTCTTTTCCTTCTTCTGTTCGGTCTCTTTTGCTTCTACAAATTCCATAGAAGATGAAACTGTAAGCACATCGGCAATACGATTCATACAGGCTGTCGCTTTTGTTAATGTAATAATTAAATTCGCAAGTTTAATCAGTTCAACTAAAATCTGTGACATATAATTCACCAGTGCAACCACTTCTCCCTGCGAAATATGCCCTGTATCTACCCGAATTGCTCCCACATAAATTAAAACTACTGTTGCAATATTAATAATAATATAGGTGAGCGGATTCATTAATGCCGAAATTTTTCCGACAAAAAGCTGTGCATTCGTCAACGCTTCATTATAGGTTCCGAAACTTTCTATTTCTGCTTCTTCCTTGTTAAATGCACGAATCACTCGTGCACCCGTCAGATTTTCTCTGGTAATTCCTAATACCGCATCCAATTTCTCCTGCACTTTTTTATAAAGAGGCATGCTGATTTTCATGATACCAAACACAACCAGTGACAAAAGTGGAATTGTAATCACAAAAACAAGTGCCGCTTTTGCATCTATGGTAAATGCCATGACCATTGCTCCCAGCACAATAAAAGGGGAACGCAAAAAAAGGCGTAAAAACATATTAACACCATTTTGTGCCTGATTAATATCGCTGGTCATCCTTGTAATCAATGTCGATGTTCCTATTGTGTCCATTTCCGTAAAAGAAAGACTTTGTATATGCGAAAACAGTGCATGGCGCAATCCGGTTGCAAACCCTACTGCTGCTTTTGCCGCAAAATACTGCGCTGTAATGGAACATGTCAGCCCTATAATTCCAAGAAAGATCAACACGATACATCTCTGAATAACATATTGCTTGTCCCCATTTGCAATTCCAATGTCTATCACCGATGCCATAACTAAAGGCACCAAAAGTTCAAATGATGCCTCCAGCATTTTAAACAATGGTGCAAATACACACTCTTTTTTATAATTCGTTAAATATGTCAAAACCTTTTTCACAATCATTCCTCCGGTAGCAAATGTTTCTTATTCTTTCAGTATATAACATATTCCTCGCAATTATCAACTTTTTTAGTAAAGCGGAGATTGCGTTCAAAAAAATGTGCCTTGCATAATTCTTTCAAACTACGCAAAGCACATGAATAAGTCTTTGATTAAACATTTGCCTTTGTTTCCTCAAGCATTGCTTTTATATTTTGCTGTTCCTCTGCAGCAACCACTTCATTTACATTAAGTAATACGATTAACTGCTTATTATGATGTGCGACCTCCGGAATGAAGTTCTCCTGATTACCGATTAAATTCGGCATTGGCACAACATCCTTGTCTGAAACCTCTAAGATTTCTTCTACTCTATTTACTTCAAAACCAATTAGAGTATTATTCACATTTGTTACCACAATATTAGAAATTTCCTGTTGTGGATAACCAAATTTCTCAGCAAGACTATATACCGGTACAATGTCACCGTGCAAATTCATAATTCCTTTAATATATGGTAAGGAACGTGGAATACTTACTGTCTGAATTCTCTCTTCAATCGACTGAACTGATTCAATCGGTATTCCGAATTTCACATCATTTAATCGAATAGTCAGCAACTGCATATGCCATCCCCCTTTTTCTCTTTGTATTATTACTTTTCACCTGATTCCTAATAATATAGTACCACGTTTCCGCTAATTTTCAACTCTTTTTGGCATTTTCCCTATTCAACAGATACACTGCCAAAACGATAAATATCAGGTATACGACAATTGTCGGCAAAGATGCCTCTATTCCGAAGTCTCCACCTGTCAGGAGAAATGAGTCAGAGGAAAGTACATAATTGCAGAATACTTCTTGATTCTCCTCTGCACCGATATGCAAAATTCCACCTGCCATCACCATGTTCCAGACAGCATGCATCAATGCGTTGTTCCAGATATTTCCGCCATGGCAGGCTACCAATGAGAATAGGATTCCAACAATAGTCCCGCCGACACACAGCTGTATCATACTTAACACACTTAATTCTCTGTCTAACATGTGAATGGTTCCAAATACAATAGATGGCAATATCACTGCTATAACTCTGCCAAAACATTGTTCAAATGATGAAAAAATCACACCACGAAACACCATTTCTTCTACAATCCCTGCCGCAAAGCCATAATAGAAAACGGTTGCCATAAAAATAATCCAAAATTTACTTCCACCCAACTCATAATTGATCCATTTTCCATCCTGTAACACAAAAAACGCACAAACGAAAAACGGCATCAAAAATGCACTGATTACCCACACAGGCTTTAAAGATATCTTTGTAATGCGCAATTCCCCAAGTGGAATTTTAAGCATTTTTTCGCACAAAACCTTTAATCCCAGATAGGTAAACAACACATAAAATATCCCGGCAAGCAAATTACAAAATGCAGTCGGAACACCAATGGCACAAATCAAATTTGCTAAAAAAAGTGCTAAAACCTGTGCCAACACCATTACAAGAATTGACCCAAACGTAACAATTACTACTTTTGTAGTTGTTATTGACTCTTTTTTCATAAAACTAAATAACCTTTCTTTTTATCGTTTTCCCCTTTGTAAAACACCAGATTAATTGCTTTTATTCATCATATCACAAACAACTACATTTTGCACCTAAATCTCTAACTGCAATTACTGATAAACCGCAAAATACGCAATCGTCCATGGGCAAGTTGTTGCAAAGCAGATTTTGAATATCCTCTTTTCAACAAAATTCTTTTATTGCCCTTGAATCCAATTTTCAAACCAGCTTCGAAACCAGCCGTAATAATTTGGAATCTGCTCTTTTATCATTTGCAACACCAGCTTTTTTTCCTCTGAGGACAATTCTTTCACTGTTTCAAACAATTTTCCATCTGCATGGCTCTCTCCAAACGCAAACATTCCAACCGCATAATCCCCAACCGCAATATAATGAGCCAGTGCCAGTGCTCCTACCGAAAATTGTCCAATTGCAATCGCTCCACATGCAACTATCCCAACTGCGATGGCACCGGTTGCCAATATTCCTGCTGAGATAGACCCTGCTGCTAAAATTCCAAGTGCTAACATGCCAATTGCTAAAAAGCCAATGGAAACCAATCCAATAGAAATAATTCCTCTCGAAAATAATCCAATTGATATTACTCCTTTTGCATTTAATCCAACTGCAATAAATCCTCTTGCTTTTTTCCCAATATGCCAAAGTGGCATCCCGAAAATAGTTTTTTCACTTTTCCTTTCAATATGAGGAAAACTGTATTTTCCCCATCCAGAGTCAAAGCTCTCTCTCTTTTCCTGTCCGATGCTTTCTTCCTCAATCTCATCTCTTAATAAATAATCCAAAGAACAATGAAATAGTGTGCTAAGTGCGATCAATTTCTCCGTTTCCGGATATGCCAGTCCGGATTCCCACTTACTGATGGACTGTCTGGAAACTCCCATACGTTCTGCTAATTGCTCCTGTGTATAATTATTTTCTCTTCGCATTCTGGCAATTTTCTCTCCAGTTCTCATGTTTCCTTTCTCTCCTTTTCTTTTTTTCTAAAGCCTATAAAACTCTATTATTTTTTTCAAGAAAATCAGAGGTTCTATGTGTAAACTTCAAGTTGCATTGCCCAATAATCAAAGCTTTTTCGCTAGTGTAGCGTTTTTCAAATTTCCATAACACATTGTAACACAAAACGCAAAATAAAATAGCCACAGTTTTTCAACCATGGCACTTTTTCTTATTTTTATTCAATTTCCTTCTGTATCACTTTTACAAACTCCTGTACCTTTTCCTGTTGCTCTTTTTTAAGATTTCCACCTTCCAATCCCAGCATAGAATGTCCTCTCAACATCATCTTAACAAGTAACTCATTTTTGTTTACTTTAATTCCTTTCTGCTCGGCTTCCTGTCTTATTTGCTTTAATGTACTTTCCATAAATCCCGTAGTTGAAAATGCAATAATCTGTCCCACCTTTTCTT
This sequence comes from Roseburia hominis, assembly GCF_021531695.1. Taxonomy (GTDB): domain Bacteria; phylum Bacillota; class Clostridia; order Lachnospirales; family Lachnospiraceae; genus Roseburia_D. The sequence continues at coordinate 122,215 of NZ_JADYUI010000008.1, forward strand.
TGGGTAATTGCTTTATAAACTCACATAAACTGTCATCCATTTTCCATCCATACACACCACCGCCTAAAAACAAAATATCCGTATATTCTTCAACTGGATGCTCAATTGACAATGCCTGTACATCAAACTCCTTTGCTATCATTTCTGCGACAGCTTTGGTATTTCCGCCTCGTGACTGATATCTAACTCCTATGTTCATAGCATTTCCTCCATTTTATAAAGTAAACATTTGTAACCTTTTGGTTTGTATGCTACAATATTCTTACAGAAAAGGCAATACCTATACCATAAATGACACAATTTGCTTTATTCGTGTCAGAAAGGAAACTTATGAACCCTTCACAAAATCCCAGCGCTTTGCGTTCTAAAAAAATAATAACGGAAACCTTATTACATCTTATGACCCAACATCCATATGCAGAAATCACGGTCAAGCATATTCTTCTGGAATCAAATATTTCCAGAAAGACTTTCTATCGTAACTTTTCCTCAAAAGATGATGTTTTGAATTCTTATATGGATAGCATTCTGCATAGCTACATTACATGCATTATAGAACAAAAACATTTTTCCTTCCTTGAAATTCTGGATACCATTTTTTACTTTTGTGAAGAAAATAAAAATTTTCTTTTTATTCTTCGAGATAACAATCTTTTACATCTGCTTCTCATAAAATTGAATACCCTGATACCAACAGAGCATCAGAAAATAGTTACACCCAATGTCAAATCAAACGATTCCTCTGCAGATCATTTCCTCACTGACTATGTTCTATTTTTCAATATCGGCGGAATATGGAACATCATTACAAAATGGATTGAACAAGACATGCGTGATTCCATAACTGACATAAAAAATACGATTGCTTTTTATCTGTCCGATGTTAAGCATATTGACTGCCGTCAATTCTAGTACAACGAGTATCAATTAACTGATACATTTATATTACTATTTCCAAAGCTTAATATCGTTGTAAATACCAAGGTATTAGCAAATCCACAAAGACCTTTTGTCTTTCGCTTTTTTCTTAGAGTGAAAGCAATCATGCTGTTGACACATATTCAGCATAAGAACGTACAAAAATCCGCTATCTGCAAAGGAGTTGTGGGGGGGCAGCACTATAATCGAAGCTTTTCCGGCGAACGCTTAGAAAAAATGCATAAATCAGAATTTTATCTCTCTCTTTCTGTTTCTGCAATTTGATGAATAATCTCAGAAAAGCCCTCAGAATCTGATTCCAATAAACCATGCGTCATATTTTTCATTAAAAACATTTGTTTATATGGTGCGTTTATTTCTTCGAAATATTCTTGTGCTAATTTATAGTTCGTTTGATAATCCTTATCTCCGTTTATGTTATAAAAAGCCACTGGATAATCAACTCTATCTTTTAAAGAAAACGAAGCAAATTCCTCAGAGGAAAAAAAATCCAAATATACATTCATATCTCTTTTAAAATAATTTATCCAATCAATAACTGAATAGTTCGGATTAAATATTATAGTCGTAACTAAATTGTAATCAGTACCATTTGCCATTATGTCATAGCCATATTTTTTCATAAGTGTATTTCTTGTAGTAATATGTTCCAGAGTAACATTTTCAGGTGTTAATTGATTTACCAATTTCAACATTTCCTCGTCACCCTCTGCCCATAACATTGCTTCTTGCTTAAATGCTTCCTCGTTTTCTATGTAGTCAACAAGTTGTCCCGTACCGATAAAGCATTCATAATACTGAGGGTACTCAAGTACCAGATTTGCTCCGTAAATTGACCCCCACGAATGTCCGAGAATCGTAATTTTGTTTTTCGATAGATAATCCAGTATAAACTCTGTTACTTCTCTTCCATCTTTCATAAATAATTCTCGTGTCAACACAATATCATTCTGTTCTGCATCATAACTTTTTCCACAATTTCGCTGATCCCATGTTACCACAGTATATACATCTGCCCATTTTCTCGTAAACGCATAATCAATATCACTAGTAGATTGTAAAATAATTAAATAGACCAATATATGCTTTTGTGATATACTATTCTCATAAAAATATGGAGGTTGTTATCATGGCAAAAGCAAAACCAATTATCCTTTCAGATGAAGAGCGATTGCGTTTAGAGTCAATTACTAAAGCAAGGACGTTACAGGCACAAATCGTAACCA
>NZ_JADYUI010000090.1 GCF_021531695.1 Roseburia hominis
TCTGAATGTATTGAACCACGATATTAAAAGAAAGGAAACGTGTGATAATTAACTTCCTAATTATCATACAAGAGAAAAATGGAAAAAAAAATTAATTTACCAATAACAGAAGAAAAAGCACTTTCTCTAAAAACAGGAGATTATGTATATTTAACAGGAACTATGTATGTAGCAAGAGATGCTGCTCATAAAAGAATGATGCAAGTATTAGATGAAGGAAAGGAACTGCCAATCAATATAAAAGATGCAACGATTTATTATATGGGACCATCACCGGCTCGTGAGGGAAGACCGATTGGTTCTGCGGGTCCGACAACGGCGAGCAGAATGGATAAATATGCACCCCGACTTTTAGATTTAGGTCAGAAAGCAATGATTGGAAAAGGAAAAAGAACGAAAGAGGTTATTGATGCAATTATAAGAAATCATGCAGTATATTTTGCTGCCATCGGTGGTGCCGGTGCTTTATTATCAAAATGTATCAAAAAATCGGAAGTAATTTGCTATGATGATTTGGGAGCAGAGGCAATTAGAAAAATAGAAGTAGAAAATTTCCCGGTTATTGTAGTAGTAGATGCTACAGGTAATAATCTTTATGAAACTGCAATACTGGAATATAAAAAAATATAAAATAAATTTAATTTAGTGATTGACAAAAGAAAAATTATTTAGTATTATAGTCTATGCGTCACAGAGAACGCAAAATTTCATAAATTAATTATTTAGTAAGGCACGGAGAAATACTCAAGAGGCTGAAGAGGCGCCCCTGCTAAGGGTGTAGGTCGGGTAACCGGCGCGAGGGTTCAAATCCCTCTTTCTCCGCTTTATATTAAATAATAAAGGAAATTA
>NZ_JADYUI010000091.1 GCF_021531695.1 Roseburia hominis
AAATTTGAATTTTTGAGGCTAATGGAGGATTGAAAAATGAAATGTGAAAATCTTGAACAGGTAAGAGAAAATATTGATAGAATTGATAATGAGATAATTAAACTCATTGCTGAAAGGGGAACATATGTTGTTCAGGCTTCTGCTTTTAAGAAAGATGAAGAAGGTGTAAAGGATACTGGACGTGTTGAAAAGGTAATTTCAAAGGTTAGAGCAAAAGCAGAAGAATATGGAGCAAATCCAGATATGGTAGAGGCTCTTTACAGAGAAATGATTTCTAGATTTGTAAGTATGGAGATGAAGGAGTTCAACGAAATGGATAGTCAGTAATGCCACATATTACAGTTAAATGCTATAAAGGATGCAGTAATTCTGTTGCATATGATGATATGCTTACAGCAAGGCTTTAGAGATTGCAAAATCCTTATTTTATGAAATAAAGAGGTTAGTCTATGATAGCAACGGATAAATACATTGAGGTAATGGTGCCGCTGATTGTTCAACTGTGGCCGGATAATACGAAAGATGAAGCTATAGAAATAATAGAAGAATATCTTTATGGTGAGGAGACTGGAGCTTTTGTCCACTTTGTAGATAATCAGTGTGTTGGACTAGCTTTATGTAGTTTAAGGCATGATTATGTAGAAGGTTGTAAATCAAGTCCGGTGGGGTATCTTGAAGGTATCGTTGTCGATGCGCAGTTCAGAAAGCATGGAATTGCAAGAGTATTATGCGCTGAATGTGAACAATGGGCGAAAGATAAAGGCTGTAAAGAGTTTGCAAGCGATTGTGAAATAACGAATGAAGATTCGTTTAGATTCCACTTAAATATAGGCTTTGACGAAGAAAACAGAATTATTTGCTTTAAGAAGGAAATCTGAAATCACAATTTGTAAAGCACATACAAATTTCAG
>NZ_JADYUI010000092.1 GCF_021531695.1 Roseburia hominis
TCAAAAATCGGAGATAGTACCTGTGTAATTGCTTGTTGAAACACTCTATCAACTACTGTTGGTACTCCCAGTTTCCTAAACTCGCCTTTTGTCTCTTTGGGTATTTCTACCCTACGGACTGGATTGGGTTTATATTTCCCATCCTTAATCTTTTGGATTAGTTGCTTTTGGTTATCTCTCAGAAAGCACAGAAGTTCATCCACGCTCATTCCGTCAACACCGCCTGCTCCTTTGTTTGATTTTACTTTCTTGTATGCCTTGTTAAGGTTATCCTTGTCTAAAATCTTTTCCATCAGACCGTCCGTCTGAAAATCTTTGATGATGTCGTTGTTTTCAGCAATCCTCTGATGGGCGAGCACTTCTGCATACCCTTTCTGTTCCGCAGATACCATTTGCAGATAGTCTTCTATATGAAGTTGTCTGTTCTTAAGTCCATCTTTGGTTACATTCATTTACTCACATCTCCTAAAGTTCAGTCCTTCCCATTATGTTTGCAACCATAATGGTACTATGACCTCTGCTGACTTCTTGCCATTCGTTGTTACTACAAGTTTCATACTCCGTTTCCACTTGCTGACAAGACCTCCCTAGGTACCACACGTTTCTTTCTCTCCATCCATCTGCCACATTTACCACAGCTAATTCCGAGTAGTTATTGGACTTCGATTTGTTACGCAATCTTATCCTTAACTGTAGCCTGATGTGATTTCTGTTCGTCAGACCAGAGATTTGCCATCCGACTTCCTTCAGATTCCACCTCACGATGGACACCCTTGTCATTGGCTATGTCTTTCCCACTACCAGGGCAGACTAGGGACTTTCACCCGTTAGAAACGTGCGCCGCTAGGCGCACGTA
>NZ_JADYUI010000093.1 GCF_021531695.1 Roseburia hominis
GAACGAGGAATGAAGTTGGGTGAGGAACGTGGTATGGAGTTAGGAGAAAATCGTGCCAATCAGTTGTATAGATATCTCATAGAGCAGAAACGTATGGAGGATATCGTTCGAGCCACGGCAGATGAGGAATATCGAGAGAAATTGTATAAGGAATTCAATTTGTAACGAAATAGAAACATCCCGGCAGAGAGTTCTTCTCTGCCGGAAAAATATCTGAGTGAGCAGAAAATATTCTGTTACACATACCGGGGATTCCCCCAATTATTTCAAAACAAGAAAAATAGAAAAACAGGAGGACAATACTTGAAAGAAGAAAACATAAGATATGGTTTGAAGAATGATTACATGTTCCGTGCCGCCATGCAGAGCAATGAAAAGGTATTGCGAGGTCTGGTGTGTGCATTATTAGATTTGCGCATGGATGAGATAAAAGAGTGTGTAATTGAAAATCCCATCATACTGGGAGAGGACATTGATGACAAGACCTGTATCCTGGATGTAAAAATTTTGCTGAACAACGATAAGCGCTTAAACATTGAATTGCAGACAACGGATTACGGGAATTGGCAGGACCGGTCATTATTCTATTTGTGCCGGGCATTTAATGAGCTGGGAAAGGGAAAAGATTATACAAATTTAAAAACAACGATACATATCGGCATCTTAGATTTTACATTATTTCCGGACGCGCCGGAATTCTATTCGGAATACCTGCTGATGAATACAAAAACGCATAAAATTTTCAATAGAAAATTTGCCCTGCGTGTGTTAGACTTAACTCAACTGGAGAAAGTATCGG
>NZ_JADYUI010000094.1 GCF_021531695.1 Roseburia hominis
TCCAATTTGGAGATGCAACATTCTCCAAAAATATTTTGCAACTTTTGCCAAAAAACACTTGCAAAAAACAATCAACAATTCTTCTCTAATATCATATCCAGCAATACAGGCTATCTCCTTTAATGTTTCATCCATTTCATTATCAAGAAAGATTTTTTCCTTAATTGTAAAATTACCATTCTGATTTGGAAGTATTGGTTTTGTGACCTTATTAATAAGATTATCCCATCCCTGCTTAACTACAAATTCTATAAAATTTGTCAAATACATAGCAGCTTCTTCCTTAGAAGTATCCAAATGTTCAGCCAGTCCAACCACAGTGCTGTATTCGCTTATTCTATCTGCAACCATTGTTATCGTATATTTTAAAGCTTCATGCAACAGTTTTTCAGAAATTGCTTTAACCTCATGCATCTCCAACTCTAATTCCAATACACTACTCGCATAATTGCATATCTTTTTCTGTGAATCCAAACCGTCGAAAGAATCGTTATACATAAAAGTTATTTTTTGATAAACACGTTCTTTTTCTTCTTTTTCCGCCTGTTCTAACTGTTTTTCAATCAGTTCTAACATTTGACCATTATTGATCTCTGCACAATGAAACCATTCACTACGCTCAAAATCCAAATGTAATAACTTTGCTTTTATGTCTTTTCCTAAATCCATTAGAATATCTTTGTATTCTTCCAGAATATCAACGTCAAAACATAGACTAGTAGATTGTAAAATAATTAAATAGACCAATATATGCTTTTGTGATATACTATTCTCATAAAAATATGGA
>NZ_JADYUI010000095.1 GCF_021531695.1 Roseburia hominis
GGTGGACCACTAAGCCCACTTCTAAGTAACATAATGCTGAATGAGTTAGATAAGGAACTGACACGAAGAGGACATAGATTTGTCCGCTACGCAGACGATTGTATGATTTTCTGTAAAAGCAAGAAAAGTGCGGAGAGAACCTTAAATAACATTGTGCCATATATTGAGGGAAAACTATTCTTAAAAGTAAACCGTACAAAAACGTGTGTGGCACATATCAGCAAAGTCAAGTACCTCGGCTATAGTTTCTACAAGTACAAAGGGAAATGCAGATTTCGAGTACATCCAAAATCAGTAGAGAAAATGAAGAATAAAATCAGAGAGCTTACTGATAGACATAATGGATGGGGAAATGAATACAGAGCATTGAAACTGACGCAATTTATCAGAGGATGGGTAAATTATTTTGGAATGGCAGATATGAAAAGTATGTTGCGAAATAATGATGAATGGTTACGCCACAGAATAAGGGCAATTTATTGGAAACAATGGAAGAAATCTAAGACGAAGTATCGTAAACTCAAAGAACTGGGAATGGATGAAAACTTTATTCAATGGCACGCAAATATGCGACAAGGAATTTGGAATTGTAGCAGCAATCGAATGGTACAGTTTGCCTTAAACAACGCAAAACTCCGTGAATGGGGATACCCTACATTCACAGAGTTCTATTTGAAAATATGTGAAAACTAAAGAACCGCCGTATACCGAACGGTACGTACGGTGGTGTGGGAGGTCGGTAGATAAAATAATTATCTACCTCCTACCCGATT
>NZ_JADYUI010000096.1 GCF_021531695.1 Roseburia hominis
AACTGGCAGACGCGCAGGACTTAAAATCCTGTTGTAGCGATACAGTACCGGTTCGATTCCGGTCGCGGGCAGTAGACATAATAATGTCATAACAATTATATATATGTGCGTGTAGCTCAGCTGGATAGAGCACTTGGCTACGGACCAAGGTGTCGGGAGTTCGAATCTTCTCACGCACGTGTCAAATAGGCCTTAGTAAATAACATTTACTAAGGTTTTTTGTAATTAATATGAATAATGGGAGAACAAAATGGAAGAGAATGTATGGAAAAGGGAAATTCAAGAAGCAATTGTTGCCGGGCAGAGGGCATTAACAGCATTAAACGATGTTGAGGGAAGCTTAAAGACTGCACAAGGTATGGGAATTTGGGATATCCTGGGAGGAGGATTTATTAGTGGAATGCTAAAACATTCTAATCTGGATAAAGCAAATGCCAAAATGGAAATTGCGAAACGAGAACTGGAAAACTTTTCAAAAGAAGTACGCGATGTAAATTTAACATATCATTGTAATGTACCAATTACATTTGATGGATTTACAAAGTTTTTTGATTATTTTTGTGATGGTATTTTGGTGGATGCTTTAGTACAGGTGAGAATGTCGGAATCGGCAAAAGAAATACGCCGGATAAAAACAGAAGTACAGAATACGTTGAATTATTTATATCAGATATAAGAAAAATGAATAATACTTGAGTTTCCGTAAACTGTAATTCAAAAATGAATATATTTATCCAAAGTACCAATCTGCCTGTCTTTTGAA
>NZ_JADYUI010000097.1 GCF_021531695.1 Roseburia hominis
GAGTTCCCGTATCCGTTATGAATATGAAGGACAGCAGTTGTCCATCAAGAAGATTTTCGGCATTTGCAGGAAACGCAGAGGCCGTAGTAAATATCTTCTTTCTGTAAATGTCATGGTTGGCAGAGAGCAGAAAATCCCGGCCAAAATCGTCTGTGTTCGAAATAAACGCAACAGGAAAGACTGGATTGCCTTTATCTGCACGAATCCGGATCTTTCGGAAGAAGAAATCATCCGCATTTATGGAAAGCGCTGGCAGATTGAAGTCTTTTTTAAGACCTGCAAGTCATACCTGAATCTGATCGGTGAATGCCACAGTCTGTCTTACGATGCGCTGACTGCCCATGTGGCGGTTGTATTCGCCCGATATATGATGCTTGCACTGGAACAACGGAAAGATGAAGATCACCGTACCCTGGGTGAAATATTTTTCTTTTTGACAGATGAACTGGCAGATATCACGTTTGGAGAATCGTTCCAGATAATCCTAAGGGCAATGTTTGAAGGCATTTATACTGTTTTTCAGGTAACAGAAGCACAGATAGATGAATTTATAAATATATTTGTCAGCCAGCTGCCGGATTTCTTGCAGAAATCTTTGACAAAATCAGGAACCATGGCTTAATTTGCTATTTAATTGCCTGTATTGCTGAATTTTCAAGGTTCGAATCCCATTTAGGGTGTGGGAAGTTTTAG
>NZ_JADYUI010000098.1 GCF_021531695.1 Roseburia hominis
CACGGGTTCGATTCCCGTTGGAGTCATTGCAGGTTTTTTCGTATTGACGTATAAATCCTGATTTGATAGAATAAAATAAAGTAAGGCGACTTAGCCAAGTGGTAAGGCATGGGACTGCAACTCCCTGATCATCGGTTCAAATCCGTTAGTCGCCTTTTAGAGCTTCGAAGATTTTATTTTCGAAGCTTTTTTCTATAATAAATAATTTGTATTGTATCGATAAAATAATGAAAATATATTTTATGGCTCTATTATTATTACATGTGAAATAGAAGTAGAAAGATAGAAAATTAATTGGGAGGATAGAGTAAATTTTTTGTGATGAATATTATGAAAATTAGACAAGAACATTTAGAAAAATTGCAGCAACAATTCTGTATTGATTTTAATTGCAATTTAGAAGATTTAAAAAAGGATAAAAATATTGTAACAGTGTGGAAAAAGAATGACAAAAGAAGATGGTATGTGGATTATCCACTTGCTATCAGAGCAGCGACTTATTATGATAAGATATTGATTTCTGTTGATGAGAGGCTTTATGATTGGGCAAAAGATATGTTTTTGGAGAAATTTTCTGGTTTTGCATTTTCTTATCAAAATTTAAAGATGATTGACTAAAACTTCCCACACCCTAAATGGGATTCGAACCTTGAAAATTCAGCAATACAGGCAATTAAATAGCAAAT
>NZ_JADYUI010000099.1 GCF_021531695.1 Roseburia hominis
GGACGCATGATCTTCATCCGCCTCGATGTAAAGATACTCTACTTCTTTTTTATTCTCCGGTTTTTCTGTGTGTTTCGGGAATTCCAGTGCATGAATCTTATTTTTTACTGTCTGCTTTTCGACATCTGTTGTCAGGCTGGTTTCTTCCCCACCGCGTCTGTACGAGGTCTGAACAGCTTCATTTAGCATTCTGGCTAATGCATCTTCGCTTATCCGTTCATGTCTCTCCAATCCCACAATTCTATCTAACAGGTACTCACTTTCACCGGTTTCTCTATTCGTAAATAGCGTTTTTTTGAATATAACTGTTCCAAGTGAGGTTAATAACTGCTTGGTGTCATGAGATTCTACTACCCAGTGTTGCAATCGTTTCTGGCTTTTTCTGATCATTCCGTTCATTTCTTCCAGAGATTCCTGTATCATTCTTAATCCCAGATTGTGTAGTTCCTCCGTAAGTCCAAGGACATACTCTGCCAGTTTTTGTGGTTCTCTCATAAAATTATTTTCAAGTTTTTCAAATCTGTTGATGCATTCTTCTTCAAAATATTTTATACTGTTAATCATAGAGGACACCTTCCTTTGTGTGTATTT
>NZ_JADYUI010000009.1 GCF_021531695.1 Roseburia hominis
AATTAACGCCTGTGGAGATAGTAGGTTACGAGGTCTGCGAAGCAGGAAGCCCATTGGCTTTTAGACAATGGGTAGTTCACACAGGAAGAAAATGTGGCTTTCTTGTAGAAGACGGAAAGGTGGTAAAACTCTCACAAATGTTGGATTATTTACCGGTTTCCCGGATGGTATCTGTCAGAAACATTGCTACGTATGTGGTGTTTTTTCTGTTTCTTATTGTTTCGATAGTCACATGGATACGTTTTGTTATTGATTTGATTCAAAAAAGAAAAAATTCCATGCACAAGTATTTTTTGATGGAAAATGGAATTCTTGCTGTTATGACAGGAATTCTGTTAGTTATCATAGATAAGATTATATCCTTGTATGCAATAAGCGATTTTGTTGCTTACCAGGTTGGAAATTGTATCTTGGCATTTTTATTGTTCTTCCTTGGTTTCTATGGCGTTATTAGTACGAGAAGAGAGAAAGAAAAAGGAATCTGGTTATACAGAGTTCATTCAGTTGCAATTTTATTATTACTCTGTTTTGCGGCAGGATGGGGATTATTTTCGGTGACCGGCTAAAGAAGCTGTGATAATAATATTACTGGAAAACGAATTGTGTGCGTAGTATAATAAGTTAAGCGGTTCATGAGCAAGTAACGAGACGGCTTGCGAATGTCCGCTTTACTTTTTTGGAAAAAATATCAGGCAGAAGTTGGCAGGATGATTAAAAAAGAGAGTCTTAGGAAATGTTATGGTATGAGAATGTGAAGAATACGGGGAGAAAATATGAATAAGGAATGGTCAGAGCTAAATAAAGCAGTTCAGGTTCAACTTAGAAAAGAAGCAACCTTTTCACAGGGGATAAAAACGCTTTTTGATTTACGTCAGAAATTGATGGAGGCATTATATCTTCTAAATAAAGAATTAAGCCGGGAAGAGTTTAATGCAATCCCATTTTTGAATGCCAATGGATATCATAGTAAAACAATTGCATATTCGATATGGCATATTTTTCGTATAGAGGATATTGTGGCACATTCTCTGATTAAGGGAGATGAGCAGATATTTTTTTCAAAAGATTACCAGAAAAGAATCGGCTCACCAATCATTACAACAGGGAATGAACTGGTTGGACAGCAAATTGCAGATTTTTCAAGTATGCTGAATTTGGAACAGTTGTATGAATATATTGCAGAGGTAAAGGAAAGCACGGAGAAAATTCTGATAGACTTATCCTATAAAGAACTAAAACGTAAATTTACCGATATGGATAAGAATGATTTAAGGAATTTGAATGTTGTAAGTACGGATGAAAATGCATGTTGGCTGATTGATTATTGGTGTGGAAAAGATATCAGGGGATTAATCCAAATGCCTTTTTCCAGACATTGGATTATGCACATTGAGGCGAGTCTGCGAATCAGAAATAAAATAAAGCGATAGTTGATGCGAAAATTTCAGATAAATTCTGATTTATAAAAAGAGTACAAATGTATTTTTCAACGTTTACGAATGTCATCTTGCACAAAATCATTTCATTCTTTGTTCCGAGGCTACGGACATAAGATTTTGTAAATGTTCTGAGAACATATACGAAAATCGACCGCAACCGGCTGAAATTCGCCATCCGGGCTTAGGTTCAGCCTTCCGTCAGCATCCGTGCTGCCGGATTGCTTGTTACCTACAGAACATTAACAAAATCTAATATCCTTCACCAGTCACAAAGACTGAAATGATTTTGTGCAAGATGACAAGCAACGCCTAGAAATACGTCCTATTTCATATCTTCAAAAAAATCTTGAAAACAGCATATTTGTTTTCTCGTAAAAGTATATCCCTGCTTCTTTTGTGCACATATTTTGCCGAAACAGCAGAAAAGAAAATACGCCTGTAAAAAAGACCTTCTAGTCTTTCACTGTTTTTCTTAGAGTGAAAGCTGGGAAAGCAATCATGCTGCGGACACATCTGTGAATCGTTTAAGCAGTCCCCACCTCTAAATTGTAGAAACATTTGTGGGGGCAGGGGACATGCTTGCATCAGTGGGGGAAAAGCCCCACTGATAAGCCACGAAGTGGCAACGATTCATGAGCAAGTAGCAAAGCGGATTGCGAATGTCCGCTTTACTACAAGAATGTACAAAATCCACTGCCTGAAAGGCGAGTTGTGGGAGCAGCACTGTAATCGAAGCTTTTCCGGCGAACTCTTAGAAAAACAAGGAAGACGGTCCAGGTCTTTTTTGCAGGCGCATTTTCTTCTGGTGTTTCTAAGAAACTTTCTGCAAAAGAAGCAGTGCATAATCTCATTTCATCCCATGTATTTTTTTCTTAAATGAATGATAGCGAATCCCAAACTGTATGAAAATAATAAGGTATACAACAAACAATATGCAATAAATAGACAAAATACTTTCGCTTACTTCTGAATGAAAATTTACCTGCATGATAAGCTGAGGGATAATAACGCAGAGAAAGAAAGGTAATAGTGGCATTAATCGTCCGCGGAAAATACGATTTATCATGGCAAGTCTTGATTCATCATCGCAGAAGATTTCTTCTCTGCCGTGCATTTCCTTTGCCGGTTTTCGGAAATAGCTGTAACCATAGTAGTCAAAAAGATATTCCCAGTCACAATCTGTAAACATTTGAACATAAGTACCTTTGTTCGCAAGACCTTCCTGATTATAATCAAGCTGGTATACGACATCTTCCGGTGTACATTTTTCAAAATGATAAGAACAAAGTCCTTTGATTTCTTTTAATTTCCAGCCATTTTTGTGCATTTTACTCAAAAAAGCTGCTTCCTTTTCATAGTCCATAATAGAAAAAAGCTTCCATACCTTTTTTATTTCGCTCATTTTGACATCTCCTTTGCATTCTGATATAAACGCTCGATTCTTTTTAATTCGAGGGCAAGAACTTCTTTTCCGAGTTCTGTAATCTGATAAATTTTCCTTTTTTCTTCTTCTTTTACAAATTGAATCAGTTGATCCTTTTCCATTTTTGACAGACTTCCGTACATGGTTCCCGGACTTAAAATGATTTCTTCCTTTGTAAGTTCTTTTACTTTCTGAACAATGCCGTAACCGTGATTGGGTTCCTGCAGGCACAGGAGAATATAAAAGCCGGTTTCTGTCATAGGAACATAGACTTTCTTGATATGTGCGTCCATGCAAATCCCTCCGTTTGATATGTTTCACTTCGATATATCGTAGTACGATATAAACACTATATCGCAGTGCGATGGTTATGTCAAGAAGAAAAAAATTTTTTTCATTTAAGGATTTTTTAATAATTTTCATGCTAAACTGTATGCAAGCTTAAAAAATGAATTAAAACGAAAACGTACCATGAACATCATTCTATTTCTATTTATTATGATGGCAACGATGTTTTTAGCAAGCAGCGTCAGTAATCTGATTACGTTAAATGGTGCGGTGGATTACTTTATGGAAATCTCAAAGGTACCGGATGATTTGATTATCTCACTGGTAGAAGGAGAGCAGGATGAGATTGCAGATTATTTAGCTGATACAAAACTTGTTACGGATTACGAAATAGAGGAGGGTTTTAATATCACAAATGACAGGATTGCTATCGTGAAAGCTAAGGACAAAACGGCAAAGAAATATGAGAGAACGAATACGCTTTATGTACAGGCAGTGCCAAAAGACTTCATGAAAGTCTTTGATGAAAATGATAAACCGTTGCAGTTAAAGCAAGGTGAAATTGCATTTCCCAAAATTGAGGCAAATAAGAATCATCTGGCAGTTGGAGATAAGGTGATGAATGCATTAGAGTTTGTTGACAGTATGACAGGGGGAATTACAGATACCATACAAATCTTAATGCGTCACAGATGAGAGATGTGCGTTTAAACGAGATGGGATTTATTTTTCAGCAGATGTATATGTTAAAAAATTTAAGCATTTATGACAATATTGTTTTGCCGGCGTATCAATCGAAAAATGGCAAAGGAAAGGAAAAACGTGCTATAATAAATAACAGGGCGAAAAAATTGATGAAAAAATTAAATATCAGTGAAATTGCAGAAAATGATGTTAATGAGGTATCCGGAGGGCAGCTTCAGCGCGCCTGCATCTGCAGAAGCCTGATTAACCAGCCGAAAATGGTGTTCGCAGATGAACCGACCGGAGCATTAAATCAGCAGAATTCCAAACTCCTTTGGAAAATTTGAGGATCCGGGTACTCTAAGAGAGAGGGAAAAACAAATCTCAGACTGGTTAATGGAAATGGGATTCTAACAAAGAATCGGAGGATAAAATGGTAGATATTCTTTTGGTGGAAGATCAAAAAGAAGAAAAAGCCAAGCTTGTAATTTTAGATGTTATGCTTCCAAAGATGGATGGCTTTGCTGTGTGTAGTGCCATTCGGGAGAAAAGCAGTGTGCCGATTTTATTTTTGAGTGCAAATGTTCAAAAAGAGTCGAAAATGAACGGCTTTATGCTTGGTGCGGATGATTACATTGAAAAACCGGTTGATATGGATCTTTTACTGGCAAAAGTGACGGCACTGATGAAACGTAATTATGAATTCAGACAAAAGAATACCATTTTAACCTCCGGTGCATTGTCCATTGATAAAGATAAAAGACAGGTATTTTTGCATAATAAGGAAATTGTGCTTACGGTAAAAGAGTATGAATTATTATTACTCATGGTGGAAAATGCAGGAAAAACACTACATAAGGATTTTTTGTTTGAAAAGATATGGGGAACGGACAGTTTTAGTGAAAATCAGACGCTTACCGTTCATATTAAAACACTGCGTGATAAAGTGGAAGAGGATCCGAAACATCCAAAGCGGATTCAGACGGTGTGGGGAGTAGGGTATCAATATGAAGAAGAAAGTGAAGCAAAAGAAGATAGCGAGAAGCTTACAGAATTTTATAGAGGAGACAAAAAATGGACAGAGAGATAAAAGTATTGGACGAATGCATGCAGTTTAAAGATTTGGTTATTCAATGGATGAATGAAGAATTTGGAAATGATAAAAGCTATAAGTTTTATAAGGGAATTGTGGAACATAGCACGAAAGAAAATGATTTACCGATTACTTTTGTAATGGTAGAAAATGATGAATTACTCGGGACAGTTGGTATTTGGAGAGGAGACTTGTTATCAAGACAGGATTTGTATCCATGGCTTTCTGCTTTAATTGTAAATCCTAAATATAGAAATAGGGGAATTGGGAAGGAGCTGCAAAATTATGTGCTTGAATATTGCAGGAAAAAAGGATACAAAGAAGTATTTTTATATACAGATTTAAAAAATTATTACGAAAAAAATGAGTGGGTACAATTTGATTTGGGATATGAATATTCTGGGAGTCAGGTGACTATTTACAAACATCAGGTGTGAATTACGAATTCTGATTTGTATAAATAGTAAAAATGTATTTTTCAATGTTTACAATTCTATCTTGTGCTAAAATGCATTTCAGTCTTTGCTCCGCTGTTACGGACATAAGATTTTGTAAATGTTCTGATAACATATATGAAAATCGAACGCAACCGGCTGAAATTCGCCATCCGGGCTCAGTTCAGCCTTCCGTCAGCATCCATGCTTCCGGATTGCTCGGTACCTACAGAACATTAACAAAATCTAATGTCCTTCACCAGTCACAAAGGCTGAAATGATTTTATGCAAGATGACAAGCAACACTTAGAAAAGTATATCCCTGCTTCTTTTGCACACATATCTTACTGAAACAGCAGAAGAAAATGCACCTGTGAAAAAGACCTTTTCGTCTTTCGCTGTTTTTCTTAGAGGGAAAGACGGGAAAGCAATCATGCTGCGGACACATGTTTGAGCATAGGAACGTACAAAAATCCACTGTTTGTAAGGCGAGTTGTGGGAGCAGCACTGTAATCGAAGCTTTTCTGGCGGACTCTTAGAAAAACAAGGAAGACGGTCCAGGTCTTTTTCACAGGTGCATTTTCTTCTGGTGTTTCTAGGAAACTTTCTGCAAAAGAAACAGTACACAATCTTAATGCGATAAATCAGAATTGATAGAGATCTTTAGAGTAAAGGATACTTCTTTACAGAGATGCATGTGAAAGAAAAAATTTAGTTTGTCAGGGAACATGTTATACAATTGAGAAAATATGCACAAAAGACTATTAAGAAAACGTAAGAAAAACTTACAAATCGAGTGAGTGGATAAAAAAATCGCTTACGAAGAAAGTGAAATATTGCTATAATAAAATTAATAACTGTGTAGAGATCTTTTAGTGACAGGGATTATCTCATTCAGGTATATGTATGGGATTATCTCTGTTTTTGCGTTTTGGAGGTGATAGTGTGTATCAGGTTGGCGATTATGTTGTAAAAGTAAATACCGGGATATGCCGGATAGAAAAAATGATGCATTTGGATGGAATGGATGTAGATAAGCAAAAACTCTATTATCTGCTTGTTCCATTAGCCGATACGAACATGAAACTCTATGTTCCGGTTGAAAATGCACAAAAAGTCTTAAGAAAAGTGCTGGGTGAAGAGGAAGCATGGGAAATAATCCATGATATCCCAAAGATAGAGGAGATTTGCATTGAAAACGAGAAGCAAAGAGAGGAAAAGTATAAAGAAGCAATCAGGGAATGTAATCCGAAAAAACTGGTGAGTATCATTAAAACGATGTATCAAAGAAAGCAAAAACGAAATGCCCAGGGAAAAAAGAACACGGCGACAGATGAACGGTATTTTAAGCTGGCAGAAGAATACTTATACGCAGAACTGGCATTTGCACTTGGGAAAAATAAGAATGAAATGTGTAAATTTATCCAAGAGACAATTGAAAAAAGCGATAGGAGTGTAGTGTAATACCTTTTCGGTTGCAGAGATGTGTATCGATGCAATACACATCTCGCAAAGAAATGGGTTATTCAATAGATAAAACAGAGTAACCTTCTGCTTCAACAGCATTTTTAAGAATCGCATCGGAAACATTAGCAGAAAGGGTAAGGGTTGCCATTTTGTCTTTATGACTTACGACTGCCGTATCAACCCCATCAATAGCTTCTAAGGCCTTTTTAACATGCATTTCGCAATGGTTACACATCATTCCTTCAATCTTCATAGTCTTGTTCATTTTCCAATTCTCCTTTTCTTTTGGTTTTATTTTATTATTTTTAATTTTGACAAAGTTAAGGCGCAGAGCATTTGTAACGACACAGAAACTCGAAAGGCTCATAGCCGCCGCACCAAACATGGGATTTAGTGTCCATCCAAGTACAGGGATAAACACACCTGCTGCAAGCGGAATACCAAGTGCGTTATAAAAGAATGCCCAAAATAGATTTTCATGAATATTCCTAAGTGTGGCACGGCTTAGACGGATAGAAGCGGCAACATCACAAAGGCTGTTTTTCATAAGCACAATATCCGCAGAATCAATTGCAATGTCGGAGCCTGCACCAATCGCGATTCCGATGTCTGCCTGCGTCAGAGCAGGAGCATCATTCATTCCGTCTCCAACCATTGCCACTTTACCGTTTTCTTTCAGCTTTTGGATGGCGTTTTCCTTGCCGGCAGGCAGGACGTCTGAGATAACCTCATCCACACCGGCCTGTGCAGCAATTGCAGAAGCGGTACGTTCGTTATCACCGGTAAGCATCACAACTTTTAATCCCATATTTTTCAGTTCACAAATTGCAGCTCTGCTATCTTCTTTGATGGTATCTGCAACTGCGATAGTTCCGATAAATCGGTTATCAGAAGCAAAAAATAAAGGTGTTTTTCCCTGATTGGAAAGGCTGTCTGCGTTTTTTAGAACATCTTTTGGAATTTCAAGCTGTTCACTGATAAAACGTAAGTTTCCACCAAGCAGAACTTTTCCGGAAAGCTTTGCAGTAAGTCCGTTTCCGGGCAGAGCGTGAAAGTCTGTAACATTTTTTACAGGTATATTTTGGGATTCTGCCTTTTTTCTTATTGCTTCTGCGAGAGGATGCTCACTGTTCTTTTCAAGAGATGCTGCAAGAAGCAAAAGCTCCATTTCCGAAATGTCTTGTGCCGGAATGATGTCTGTTACGGTAGGATGACCGTTTGTAATGGTTCCTGTTTTATCAAGAGCAACGGTATTTATTTTCCCTGCCATTTCAAGAGATGTGGCATTTTTAAAAAGGATACCGTTTTTAGCACCCATTCCGGTACCTACCATAATGGCAACCGGAGTTGCAAGGCCTAATGCACAGGGGCAGCTTATGACAAGAACAGAAATACCTCTTGCTAATGCAAATCCAATCGTTTGTCCTGCAAGAAGCCATGCAAAAGTGGAAACAGCAGCAATCGTTATGATGACAGGTACAAATACGCCGGATACTTTGTCTGCTATTTTGGCGATTGGTGCTTTGGTTGCAGCGGCATCATGAACCATTTTAATGATTTGTGAAAGAGTAGTGTCTTCGCCGACTCTGGATGCCTTGCAGCGAAGAACTCCGGACTGGTTTAGTGTTCCGGAAGAAACAGAATCACCTTTTTCTTTATCGACCGGGATACTTTCGCCGGTCAGGGCAGATTCATTGACGGCACTATATCCTTCTATAATGGTTCCGTCCACAGGAATGGTTTCACCCGGACGAACAAGAAAGATATCTCCACACAAAACGTCTTCAACAGGAATGAGCATTTCTGTCCCGTCGCGGATAACCAAAGCTTGTTTTGGCGATAATTTCATAAGCGCTTCCAATGCGTCAGTGGTTTTTCCCTTCGCCCTGGCTTCCAGCATTTTTCCAACGGTTATGAGGGTAAGTATCATTGCCGCCGATTCAAAATACAATTCGTGCAAACAGTGATGGGCCATTTTCATATCCCCAAGATACATCTTATCTGCCATAGTAAAAAGCATAAATGTGCTGTAAAGATATGCGGCGGCAGAGCCGAGCGCAACCAGGGTATCCATATTAGGGGCCCGATGTATCAGTCCCTTCGTTCCGCTGACAAAAAACTTCTGGTTGATCACCATAATGCATGTTGTGAGGAGCAGTTCAAGGAGTCCGATGACGAGTGGGTTACGACTGATTAATTCCGGAAGTGGAAAATTCCACATTACGTATCCCATTGAAATGTACATTAAAATTGCGAGAAACAGGGCAGAGGAAATTAACCGGGCAGCAAGAGTTTTTTCCGCTTTCTCTGTTCCAATGGATTCCTTTGCCGAAACTTCTTTTTCCGGCATGAAAAGTGATGCACCGTAACCGGCTGATGTAACTGCATTTATGACTGTTTCCGGAGATACATCTCCTTCTACCGTCATGGAATTTGTCAGCAGGTTTACTGAGCAGGTCTTAACACCATCCAGTGCCGAAACCGCTTTTTCAACTCGCGAGGAGCAGGATGCACAACTCATTCCTGTAACATGATATTGATTCATAAATTCACCACCTTATTTCATTAGTTTTTGCAAAGTACAGACAAGTTCGTCAATGGTTTCATCCTTTCCGTTTCTAATGTCATCTGCAACACAGGTGCGAATGTGGTTTGCAAGCAATTCGCGATTGAAAGCATTCAATGCCGCATTAACTGCACTTACCTGAGTCAGAATGTCTGTACAATAAGTATTTGCTTCTACCATTTTTCGTATTCCTCTGACTTGTCCTTCGATTCGGTTCAGACGATTAATCAGTGACTTATATTCCTCTTCGGAACGTTGTTTTGTTTTGTGACTGCAACAATCTTTTTTCATAGACACCTCCATATACCCCTATAGGGTATTTACTATATTTTATACCCCACTGGGGTATTTGTCAAGGCTATCCGCTTGTAAAATGAGCTTTGAAACACGAAGCGCGAGATTGCAAATGAGCATGTCTGAACTGTTATGATTTAATCCGGTTCCAATTGCTTCATGAAAGAAAGAGGTGTCATGTTGTATTTCTTTTTGAAGGCCCGGTGAAAATAGGAAAGATTATGAAAACCGACAGACAGGGAGACATCTAAAATCGAGGAGTTTCCCTGCTCAAACAGTTCCACTGCTTTTTCCAGACGCAGGTTGTTGACATATTCGACACAGGTCATGTTCATGTGTTTTTTGAAAAAACGCATAAAATGAGAATCACTGAAATAACAAAGCCTTGCTAATTCTGATACAGAAATGGGCTCTTCATAGTGCAGTTCAATATAGTCAAGCACCTGCTTAAGTTTTTCAGAAGATGTTCCTGGGTCAGAAGTCGCTTTTTTCTCACTATAGGGAAGGAGTAAAAAAATAACCTGCAAAAACAAGGATTTTAAGGCAAGTTCATATCCGGTTATCGTTTCATCATAGAAAGATGTAATCTGACTGAAAACTTTTTGCAGAGAAGTATAAGCAGGATGCTTTGGGGTTATCAGGTACGGCATGGAAATTTCCTGATTCGTAATGGGAGTAAGATAGCGGGTAGAGCAGATATCTGTTGAATTTCCACCTAAAAAATTCATATGAAAAACGAAAGTTTCAGATAAGAGTTCCTTATCATTTTTAAGCGAAACAGAGTGAAGAAGCAGAGGTGGAATAAATAAAATATCTCCCTTTTTTACTTCATAATCAACGAGATCAATCTGATACAGACCGCTTCCGTTGGTAATCAGCGTTAACTCTGCTTCATTGTGCCAGTGGGTCGTTACTACCGGATACTCAGGAATGAGTCTGGTGAGGTATTTTTGTACCGGGAAAAAGGTCTCTCCATGTTTGGTATCTTCTTTTTGCTCAAGAGCAAGTGAATGTAGTTTTTTCATATTCGTGTACTCCTTTCAAAAGAGCAGTTTTGTGTCATAATAAGCAAATATTATGCAAGAAAATAAGAAATTATTGGATTATAATGGCAGTATAATACATAAAACAAAAACGTTCAATGAATAGATGAAGAGAGGGTTGCATATGAAAAAGAAATGGTGGCATGACAAAGTAGCATATCAGATTTATCCAAAAAGTTTTTGCGATACGAATGGGGATGGTATTGGAGATTTACGGGGAATTATTTCAAAGCTGGATTATTTAAAAGAACTGGGTATTGATATTATCTGGCTTTCACCGATTTATAAATCACCATTTGTCGATCAAGGGTATGACATTGCAGATTATTATGCGATTGCAGAGGAATTCGGAACAATGGACGAATTCGATGAATTGCTGGCAGAAGCAAAGAAACGGGATATGTACATTATTATGGATTTAGTGATTAATCACTGTTCCAGCCAGCATGAATGGTTTCAGAAAGCGTTAGCAGATCCTGATGGAGAATATGCAGATTATTTTTATTTCAGAAAAGGGAAAAACGGAAATCCGCCAAGTAATTACCGGTCTTATTTTGGTGGCAGTTGTTGGGAGCCTGTGCCTGGAACAGATAAATTTTACTTCCATATGTTTGCGAAGGAACAGCCGGATTTAAACTGGGAGAATCCGAAATTACGCCAGGAACTTTACAAAATGATAAACTGGTGGCTGGATAAGGGGTTAGCAGGTTTTCGTATTGATGCGATTATCAATATTAAGAAAAATCTTGCCTTTCCTGATTTTGAGCCGGATGGCACAGATGGTCTGGCAAGCTGTTGGAAAATGGTAGAGAGTGTAGACGGAGTAGGAGAATTATTAGAAGATTTAAAGAAAAATACATTTCAAAAACAGGATGCGTTTACGGTTGGAGAAGTATTTAATATGAAAGAAGGGGAGTTGCCACAGTTTATCGGGGAAGAAGGACACTTTTCTACGATATTTGATTTCAGTGCGCATTCTCTAAGTGATGGGGAACATGGCTGGTATGATGCGCCGTCTGTTGACTTTAAAAAGTGGAGAGAAACGATTATAAATTCCCAGATGGAAGTTCAAAAAAGTGGATTTGAGGCAAATATTATTGAAAATCATGATGAGCCAAGAGGTGTGTCCAGATTTTTGCCGGAATATGCACGTACTCCTGCCGGAACGAAAATGCTTGGAACCATTAGTGTACTGCTTCGTGGAATTCCGTTTATCTATCAGGGACAGGAAATTGGAATGCAGAATGCAGTATGGAACAGCATTGATGAATTTGATGATATCAGTACCAAAGATCAGTATCATATTGCAAGAAAAGCAGGACTTTCCAATGAGGAGGCATTAGAGGTATGTGCGAAGATGAGTCGTGACAATGCAAGGACTCCGATGCAGTGGAGCAGTAAAGAAAATGCAGGCTTTACGACAGGTATGCCATGGCTTAAGGTAAATTCAAATTATAAAGAAATTAATGTAAAAAGTCAGGAAAAAGATGCAGACTCCGTGTTGAATTACTACCGCAAACTGGTCAAAGTACGGAAATCACCGGAATATAAAGAAGTTTTTACGTATGGTCAATTTGAACCTGCGTATGAAGATACTGACAGTATAATGGCGTATTATCGTTTTGATGGAGAAAAAAGGGTGCTTGTTGTAGCAAACTTTGGAAAAGAGGCAGTGGAATTAGAGTTACAATATCCGGTGAAAAATATCATATTGTCTAACCGGGATAGGAAAAAGGCAGAGCGAACCTTGCAATTAGACGGCCTTGAGGTTATAGTATTAGAGTGTAGTTAAGATCAAATTCATTGGATGAACTAAGATTATGCACTGCTTCTTTTGCAGAAAGTTTATTATAAACATCAGAAGAAAATGCCGCCTGCAAAAAAGACCTGAACCATCTTCCTTGTTTTTCTAAGAGTCCGCCGGAAAAGCTTCGATTACAGTGCTGCTCCCACAACTCGCCTTGCAGACAGTGGGTTTTTGTACGTTCTTGTAGTAAAGCGGACATTCGCAATCCGCTTTGCTACTTGCTCATGAATCGTTGCCACTTCGTGGCTTATCAGTGGGGCTTTTCCCCCACTGATGCAAGCATGTCCCCTGCCCCCACAAATGTTTCTACAATTTAGAGGTGGGGACTGCTTAAACGATTCACACATGTGTCCGCAGCATGATCGCTTTCCCGACTTCCACTCTAAGAAAAACAGCGAAAGACTAGAAGGTCTTTTTTACAGGCGCATTTTCTTTTCTGCTGTTTTTGCAAAATATGTGAGCAAAAGAAGCAGGGATATACTTTTCTAGGCGTTGAATTGTCATCTTGCGCAAAATCATTTCGGTCTTTGTGACTGGTGAAGGATATTAGATTTCGTTAATGTTCTGTCGATACCGAGCAATCCGGCAGCACGGATGCTGACGGAAGGCTGAACCTGAGCCAGGATGGCGAATTTCAGCCGATTGCGGTCGACTTTCATAATGCTATCAGAACATTTACAAAATCTTATGTCCGTAACCTCGGAACAAAGACTGAAATGATTTTACACAAGATGACACGCGTAAATGCTGAAAAATACATTTGCACTATTTATGAAAGAATATAATATTTGAGGTGAAATTGATGGAAATAAGAAAAGGGACAAAAGATGATATTGATAAAGTGGCAGCATTATATGATACGTTGAATGATTACCTTGATAGTCATATCAATTATCCGGGATGGAAAAAGGGGAGTTATCCGATTCGGGAGGATGCCGAAAAAGGAATTTTGGAAAATAATCTTTTTGTGTTTGAAAAAGAAGGGAGTATAGCTGGTACAATCATTTTAAATCATGAACCGGAAGAAGTTTACAATCGGGTAGACTGGCATAATGAGTTTTCGTATGAAGATATTCTGGTAATCCATACTCTGGCTGTTCATCCGGAATTTTTGCAGCAGAAAATCGGTAAAAAGCTCATTGATTTTGCACTTGATTATGCGAAAAAAAGGCAAATGAAGGCGGTCCGGCTGGATGTATATGAAAAAAATACTCCCGCAATTCATTTATATGAAAATGCGGGATTTGAATATATTGATACGGTTGATTTAGGTTATGGCATGTATGGACTGGATTGGTTTAAATTATATCAATTTGTCTGTCTTTGAAGTAGAATTTCTTGTCGTGTTCGTTTACTTCGCGAAGGATGCGGCAGGGATTTCCAACTGCCACAACATTGGATGGAATATCTTTCGTGACAACACTTCCGGCACCGATTACAACATTATCTCCAATTGTGATACCGGGCATGATGAGGACACCGGCACCGAGCCAGCAATTTCTTCCAATGTGAACGGGAATGTTATATTGGTATGCTTTTTCACGAAGCTCCGGGAGAATCGGATGACCTGCAGTAGCCACTGTGACGTTGGGACCAAACATGGTATAGTCGCCGACATAAATATGTGTATCGTCTACCATGGTCAGATTGAAATTTGCATAAATGTATTTCCCGAAATGAACATGAGCGCCGCCCCAATTGGCATGGAAGGGCGGTTCAATATAGCAGCCTTCGCCAATTTCTGCAAACATTTCTTTTAATAATTGTTCTCTTTTTTCCATTTCTGTAGGACGCGTTGCGTTAAAGTCATAAAGTTTGTCCAGCTTTTGCTGTTGCTCTGCCATGATTTTTTCGTCATTTGGCAGATAAAGTTCTCCTGAGTGCATCTTGTCTTTCATATTCATTTATATTTCTCCCATGCGAAAAGTCCTTATAGATATTTGAACCACTTTCTATTCTTTACCACGATTTTAGCATAAAAAAGAGGGTGGGAACAAGAAGGAATTGGTATATCAGATTGTCTTGTAAAGAGGAGAAAACTAGCATATAATAATTATATAAATCAGAAGTGGTGCAATGTATGAGTTTTGTGGAAATGTTGTCACCTTGAATTGTGGAATGGAAACTTATGGGACGAAAAAAGATTGTATGTAAATGAAAGTAGGTTGGTCATATGAGTACTGTTGAATTGAGAAGTGGTAGAAAAATAAAAGTGGTTACAGCAGTTGAACAGCAGGGCGTTATATCTAATAGAGATGCCGAGATGGATGCAAGAGCAGTACAGGCGGTAAAGTCTGCAGTGAAGAAAGCTGAATTTTGTAAAAAACCGGTTGCAAAGTATGATAAGGTTGCAAAAAAGGCGTATGTTCAGTATGCAGATGGGGTAAGAAAGTATGTCGATTAAAAAGCCGATGACTCTTGTTCTTGCGGGACCGAATGGTTCGGGAAAAAGTACAATCACACAGTACTTTGAAATAGTTGGCGAATATACAAATGCTGATGATGTTGTTGCAGCAACGGGAATGAACAATAAAGATGCGGCTGCATTTGTGGATAAGAAAAGATATGCGTCAATTGCAAATAGGAAAGATTTTACTTTTGAAACCGTGCTTTCTTCAAAGTATAAATTAGACATTTTAGAGAAAGCGAAAGCAGAAGGCTATTTTATTAAATGTGTATTTGTATTGACAGTAGATCCATTAATTAATGTTGCGCGTGTTGAATCGAGAGTAGCTGCAGGTGGACATAACGTGGACAGAGACAAAATTGTTACACGCTACTTTAAATCACTTAATAATATTAAGCGTTTAATGGAACTGTGTGATATTCTGCATGTATATGATAATACGGAGGAACCTGTGAGAATAATAAGGAAACACAAAGAGGATATTTCTATTTTTCCGAATGAGTTATGGACAGAAGATAAAATATTGGCACTGATTGAAGAAGAGGGAGAATCATGAAAAATGCCGAATTGTTTTACATTCACCATACGCAAAAAATGGAAGCTTTGGAAGAAATAAAACAGTCTAGACGGTAGACAAAGTCCCACACTTTTGTGCGGGATTTTTCTATATCAAGTGTAGGAGAGTTTGCATAAATCATTGCCTGATACTTTATCAGTGCATCGTGGGTGAAGTTTCACGAGCTTTATCCCCCGAGTGTAACGTCTTGTTTTGCATACCAGTCGAGTGCATGAAGAAAGTCCAAATCCTGGTAGTCGGGCCAGTAATGGTCAATCACATAAAAATCAGAGTACACGCTTTGCAAAGGGAGAAAACCGGACAATCTTCGCATTCCACCAAAGCGGATGAGAAGGTCGACGCGTGAAATGTCGTAAGAGTAGGGTTTTCCATCGATTTGCATATGCGATAAATCCCATTGCCATCCGTAGTTTACCAGAAAATTCAAGCGGATACCGCCTCCGTTTATGGAGGTTCTTTTGGTATAAGGAAGAAGTTCCTTTGGAAAACATTTTGATTTGGTATTTCCGATGACTAAAAGATCAGCACCTTCTTTTTTTAATAAATTAACAGCATCGACACAGGCTTTTTGAAAAGAGGCAAATTGCTCTGTGGGGCGTTTACAATTATCTACGGTGAAACCATAATAGGTGAGTTCTTCTATGTTCTGTTCCTTTGCCATGCGTAACAATTTTACACCGGGAAGTAAACCATACTGGTAACCATCCTTTTTTTCCATGCCATGTTCCGTTGCCCAGCGGCGGTTGCCGTCCGGGATGATTCCGATATGTTTTGGTGTGTTTTTTGTCATTGTTGTTGCTCCTTTTGCCAGAATAATCTTGAAATTATAGTTCCCTGAAAGAAAGATTTTTAGTCATAAAATGTTGGAGGTAGTATATGCAGCGAATTCGACCGGATTATTATGAAAAATTTACCTGCATCGCAGGCAGGTGTCCGATTACTTGTTGTCAGGAATGGAAAATTGCAGTTGATGCAGATACCAATCGTAAGTGGAAAAAAATTCTGCCACCGGAAGATATGGCAGATAAGAAGAAAAATTTAAGTGCGTATACCATACAAAAGGATGGTATGCAAGTGATTGGTCTTAACGAAAATCATCGTTGTCCATTTCTTGCGGATAATAAATTATGCAGACTGGTTTCTACCTATGGAGATAAAGTGCTTTCGGAAACATGTACGGTTTTTCCGCGTGAGGTACATGCATTTCAAACCCATGAGGAAGAAACGTTGATGCCATGTTGTCCGGCGGTGCTTGATTTATGGAAAGAAGAGGAGATTCATTTTCCGGAGGTCCATGTGCAGCGGAAAACAAATATGCTTTTATTTCAAATCCGTAAAAAGATCATCGAGAGTTTTCAAAATAGCAAAAAATCTGTGGAGAACTCGTTGCTTGAAACTTTTTATGTTTTGCTGGAATTGTTAAAAGATCCCATATCTAAAGAGCGGATTTTGGATTATTTTTCCGAAGATACCTTACTGCAATTACAGGCAGCAATTGATGAAGTAGAATTGCCGGTACTTGACACCATAGCAGAGTGTAATGAACTGCTTTTGGATCTTGCAGTTAATTATAGGAAAGAAGGATTATACCAGAATTATTTAAATCCGGTGGCTGATCTGGCAGAGCATTTGTTCGAACGATATGAGACGGAGGAAATATTGGAAAAGTGGATGTTATTTCAAAGAAAACTGCTGCCGCATCAGAATTTGTTCCACAATTTCCTTGCAAATGAAGTGTTCTCGGATCTTTTGGTACCGGATGGAAATTTAAAACAGATGGTGATAAAAATGCAGTGGATTGCGATGGAATACACAGCAATCCGCCAAAGCTTATTTTTAAAATGGCTTAACGACGGCTGTCAGGAACTTTCGTATGAAACGGTGCGGGACTATGTGGTTGTCATCACACGAATGATGGGATATGACGAGGAAGATATTTACGAGTATCTGACAAATAGTTTTGAAACTTTAATCTGGGACTGGGGATATCTGGCACTCATTGTGGGAAAGGCAATTGTATGAATTGTTTTGGAAAACGGCAGGTTTCCAAGAGTTGCAAATGCAAGGCCTTTGGAATATACTTTACATTAGTTGAAGCAAGCAGACAGGCAGTGGAGGTCATATGGGAAAGGAACAAACAGGAAAACCGAGAACGGTGGCAATTGGAATTCAAGATTTTGGAAATCTTATCAGAAAGAATTGTTTTTATGTGGATAAAACTTCCTTTATTAAGGAATGGTGGGAAAGCGAGGACAGCGTTACTTTAATTGCACGTCCGAGGCGTTTTGGTAAAACATTGAATATGAGCATGCTGGAGCATTTCTTTTCCAATGAATATGCAAAAGAAGGCGAAATCTTTGAGGGGCTTTCTATCTGGAACGAGGAAAAGTACCGGGAACTTCAGGGAACGTATCCGGTCATCAGCCTTACCTTTGCAAATGTAAAGGAAACCAGTTATCAACAGACCAAAGAGAGAATTTATCAGATTCTTACGGATTTGTACAGTAAAAATATTTTTCTTCTGGAAAGCGGTATTCTTACAGAGAAAGAAAAAGAATATTTTAACAAAGTGGATACAAAGATGGATGAAACAACTGCCACGATGGCACTTCACCAGTTATCCAAGTTTTTGAGCCGCTATTATAATAAAAAAGTCATTATTTTACTGGATGAATACGACACACCGATGCAGGAGGCATATGTGGACGGGTTCTGGGATGAAATGGTTGCTTTTACAAGAAGTATGTTTAATGCAGCGTTTAAGACGAATCCCTATCTGGAACGTGCCATTATGACCGGAATCACAAGGGTCAGCAAAGAATCCATTTTCTCTGATCTGAATAATCTTAAGGTAGTAACTACCACATCGGATGAATATGCAACTGCATTTGGTTTTACGGAAGAAGAAGTTTTTGCTTCCATGGATGAAATGGGGATGACAGACAAGGAAGAGGTAAAAAGATGGTATGACGGCTTTGTATTTGGAAGTGTCCATGATATTTATAATCCATGGTCTATCATAAATTTTCTGGATACCGGAAGATTTACGACTTATTGGGCAAATACCAGTGCAAACAGTCTGGTTGGAAAGTTACTAAGAGAAGGCAGCAGCAGTGTAAAAGAAACATTTGAAACACTTATCGCGGGTGGAAGTATCTGTACTACACTGGATGAACAGATTGTGTATAATCAGTTAGGGCAGAGAGAAAATGCAATCTGGAGCCTGTTGCTCGCAAGCGGTTATTTAAGAGTGATAGAAGCGGATATTAAGGAAGAGAGGTATGAGCTTGCACTGACGAACTATGAAGTAAAAAGAATGTTTCAAAATATGGTATCGGGCTGGTTTGACGCATCCGAGGGAAATTACAACGACTTTATCAAGGCATTATTGCATGGTGATAAGAAGGCAATGAATGCCTATATGAACCGTGTGGCATTAAGTACGTTCAGCTATTTTGATACCGGAAATCGTCCGTCCGGAGCAGAACCGGAACGGTTTTATCATGGATTTGTGCTTGGACTGATGGTAGATTTAAGAGACCGTTACAAGATTACTTCCAATAGAGAAAGCGGATTTGGGCGTTATGATGTTTTATTGGAACCGCTTCGGAAGGAAGATGACGGTATTATATTAGAATTTAAGGTATATGACGAGTATGAAGAAAAAACACTTTCCGATACCGTCGCCGCAGCGCTTGACCAGATAGAAGAAAAGCAGTATGAGAAAGACCTGCTTGATATGGGAGTTTCAAAAGAAAAAATCAGAAAGTACGGATTTGCCTTTGAGGGGAAAAAGGTACTGATAGGGTGAAAGGAACAGAAAACAGGCAACTAACAGGAAGTAAAAAAGAAGTTTACAATATTTTTTAAAAAGTATTTGGTCGTTCAATAAAAGAAAGAGAAGCGATTATGGAATTTGATAAGAATGCAGAAATGAAAGCAATAGAATTAGCAAATGACAATTTTAAGAAGGGTAAGTATTATAATTTTCGAAATACATTGGATATAGACCAAAAATTTAATGATTATCTAAAGAATTTCGAGAAAGAAGAAGAAAAGTATCTAAATATATGCAGTGTTGGTGAAAAAAATTATCTAATACAATTAGCCCAAAACCTAAACGAGATTCAAATAGAACAAGAATATAAAGCTATTATAGAATTTAAAAAATACAAAATCCTTTGTAGAACAACGGATGAAAATACAAAGATAAGCGATTGCGATATGTGTGATATGGTAATGTATCTTTGGTGTTTATGGCTAAAAAATAAAGGGTATGAGATTCCCAAATTTTCAGAACGAATAATTACAGTGAAAAAAGATGATTTTTCGTTTGAAGTAGAAACAGATACAGTTAATTCATTGGATACGACTTTAAATAATTTTTTGCGGAGTATAAAAATTGATGGTGTGGGAAAGAGCTTACTCGTACTCTATAATCAGTGTAAAGACCTAGTATTTAATAACAACTCAGTTACAGTTCAACCTTTTCAGGCAAAGAATCCTACGGATGTTCAAGCAAAGAATCCTACGGATGTTAAAAAAAAGCAAAAGAAGTTTACGGATAGTCAAGCTAATATGCGTGACTTATGGGTGATAAAAAACCTAAATGTAATATATGAATACTGTCAGAAACAAAATAACTCTGCTCCATTATTAGCTTTAAACAGGTGGGCAGAACTTACACATACATTTGGAAATTTTATGATAGGTCCTAAAGGCTTTAATAGTAAAGGATTTTCTCATTCTAATGCAAAATTACCCTATAATATGTTTGGAGATACAACTCAAAATACTAAAGGTGAATCAATAGAAGAATTTTTTAGACAATTACAGCAAATGGACGAATATTTGAAATTAGAACATATGGATATTTATTTTGAAGGGAATAATTCGGATATATGGAAAAATCCGGTAAAACGGCTGGGCTATATTAGTAAAGATGAAAATGGTAAAGAAAAATATAATGAAATAGAAAGAATATATGCTATCTGTAATCTTATCGAACAACGGAATGATTTATTTTATAATGATTTTAAAGATATTGTATGTAAGAAAAAGGAAAATGTGGAGTAAATAATAAATTTAAGAAATTATGCAAAAGTATGTGTGAAGAATGAAAGAATTATAATATGGTACAATAAAAACACCATTTGGAATTGTATTTACAAACAAATAACCAGTTAAAACCAGCAATATACTTAGCACTATCCGAAAGGAATGATTTTAATATGATTAATCAACGAATCATGAGCATAGATGCCAAATCATTATTCAGATATTTCCCAAAGAAAAAGAATGTAGCGAAGGAACCATTTTGTTTTGATACAAGAAAGCGTGCTTTTTTTTCATTGGTCGCAAAAGAAATTGAAATGGAAGAGTGCCCATTGCTCAATCAGTTTTTGTATGTTTTGGATGAAGATGAAAATCGTAAGCAATTCTTTAAGGATGATGATTATCGGTTATATGACCAGCTTCTTATCATGGACTTTGGCGATATTTTCCTGCCGATTGATGAAAACGCGTCAGAGGTAGTGAAACAATGGCGATTGGCTCAGCAGGATAATGCCAAAGATCTCATAGAAAACGGTTTTGATGTGCAATTTGATGCAGAACATATCGTGCATATGATGCCGTTTGATAAGAGTGGCAGTATGGGTCGTAAAAGCCGTATTTCATTTGTGAATGAAAGTTATGTAAAACAGTTGAATGGGCGATTGAATCTGGGAATGGATTTTAGTAAAATTCCTGTGGTACTTAGTAAGTATTATGCTTACAGAGGGTTGTATCTGTCTACTTCGAGTCGTGTTGAACATAAAGATTTTAAGCTTACGCCAGAGACCCTTATTATTATTAAGGATAAAAGAAAGAAGCAGGGAAAAGAAACTTATACAAATGGAAATAGTTTTGAGAGAGATGTAACCATAGAGACTGCTGTGCCGGGTAAGAACCCGGGAGAATGGAATTTTCAAGAACCGGTAAAAGAGGAAATATTAAGGGTTGAAACCCCACATGATGGGGAAGGATTTATTTCACCGGATTATTCTAATTATATAAATGAAGCATTAGGAATGCATGGAGCAAACTCATTTCAGGTAAGACTTCCTTTTGCAAAGGGAATGCTTTATCAAGTGAATGTGTCAGGCTTTATTGATGAATTTTCGATAAAAGGGAAAGGGGATAAGCAGTACCTATATGAGGATGCTTTTGGAATAGAGAGAGATTTACGAAAGGCACACATCTTTCTGTCCGAAAGTATGTTTAAAGGGAAAAAATGGTTAGAGAAACATTGTAAAGATTATGGTATTAAAGACCCGATGCAGTATTATTGTGAAATGATAGAGAAGTTTCATCATGGTTTTTATGTGTCAGGAACAAATTTACCATATGGACATTCAAACTATACACACTTAAGTTACCAGACGATAAATACGCTTGCTTTTCAACCGGATCAATTTGAAAGAATTATAGAAAATCATGGAAAATTCATAGAAAATCCCATTGAATTTTTAAAAGGATGGGATGAAATTGAAAAGGAAGATGTTGTAATAGAAGACAACGAGAGTAGTTACCGCTTAGCAAACTGGAAGCGTGCAGTACTTCAAAACCCGGCTCTGGCCGGTGACAAGTATATTAAGGAGCAGTTAGAAAATACCCAAAAAGGTCTTCTCTCAAAAATAGCTTTAGGAAAAATTTTAGTGGAAGGTCAGACACGCTATTTGTGTAGGGATTTGTTGCCACTTTTGACGGATTTACTTAGGGATGAAGTAGACATTAACAAACACTATCTTAACTTTTTATATTCACGTTTTTATATGCCTATGGGCAAGGATGATGGAAAGAAAAAGATAAAGTTAGAATTTGATAAATATTATGCTTTCTTTAGAAATCCACATTTATCAAGAAATGAGCAATATATGATGAGAGCGTTTGTTCTTCCTGATTCTAAGGAAAATTATGAAAAAGCGAAATACAAAGATGGAAAAAAGAGCTATGAAAAATATGTGAAATATGTAAAGTTGTATGATAAGTATTTCGGACATCTGACAGGTATTGTCATGGTTCCGAGAGGTTCTTCACTACCTTTATGTCTTGGAGGCGCAGATTTTGACGGGGATCTGGTCAGCGTGGTTTTTAATCAGGATGTGGTTGATGCAGTTAAGAACGGTGTTTATGAGGAAAAGAATCCAAAAAGTTCAGATAATTACAAGAGAAAATTGCCGGTCATAGAAATTCCAAGTACAAAAGCAGATGAAGTGTTTGTACCGGAATATGTAGAATATGATCATATTAAAAATACATTTTCAAATTATATCGGAAGAATTTCGAATGCAGCAATTGGAATTGGACAGGTAGAATATGACAGAAATGGTCAGTATAATGCAACGTTCGATGCAACGAAGCCAACCTGTGAAAAGTGTACTTTACTTACAGGACTGGAAATAGATGCAGCAAAGAATGGCAGTCATCCGAATCTGGATATTATTCTTAATAATAACAACCATTTTAGAGGTGCATATTTGGATTTTCTAAAACAGTTTAAAAAACTTAAGGTAGAAAAAAATTTTTATTTACAGAATCTGACTATCGAAAAAACAGGGAATAAAGAAGAACAAAGAGACACTATTGAAATTAGTGCAAAGAACTGTGATACAATAGTAAAATGGTATCCTGACGAAGAAGAAGCGGGTACCTATATCAATGATTTGCCAAAATATTTTTTGTTGTATTACGACGCCTTTAAAAAGAAAAAAACTACAACAGAAAAGTTTATACTTGCGCAAAAGCCGAAATATAGTAAGGAAGATAAGGAGATAATAGACGAATTTAAAAAATCATGTGATGGTCTTTTTGATTTATATGACTTTTACAAAAATACTTTTTTGAAGAAGCTTACAAATGAAAAAAATAAGAGTTATTATGCAGTTGAAAATACGGAAAAACTTATTATGCAAAGGTATGATAAGGATCAGGTGGATGAAATGTTGTTTCAAATACTGCCTGAAATAAGAAGAAAAATAGAGAGTGTAATTCCGGATGATTCTGCTATGAAAGATATTAGAAACCGCATCAATTCAATGCAGTGGCAGTTCCAGCCAAGAAATCAAAGAGGACAGGTGTTGGAACAGATCCTAGGCAACGGTTTTAAAGAAAGCGACCTGACAGAGAAGGAAAGAAATCTCTTGTATCATTTTAATCAGCATGGATATAAGCTGTTGTGGCTTTTAATGGATTTGATAGAAGGCCCTGTTATTTCTTCTTATGACGACCTGTACGAAAAGACAAAAGAGGAAAGAGAAAAGCATTTGTCAGAAGAGTTTAAAGAATTGGAAGCTGCATTAAATCGAGAAACGAGATGTTACTATGAAAACAATGCTTCTAATATTGGGCAGACATTATATGCGCTTTGTTTGAATGAGCTGAAGAACATAATAAATAGGTATTCTTCCGAGGTAGATAATAAAGAGAAATTAGTGGTAGCATTGTACGAAAAAACGAAGTCAAAGACAACTACAGCAAAATTTTTCTGGGAAGTTTTCACATGGGAAGAAATTAAATTTATCGTTGAGGAGAAAGGGGAGGATGGTTTATGTTAAATGAATTTTTGGAATTTAAAGCATATGTTACAGAACCGACATCCTCCACGCCCAGAGTTCAGCCAAAGTTACTTACGGAAAAATTTAGTGATGCGTGTAGTCTGATTGGGATAGAGCACATTATGACAGTGATAGCCAGGACGTTTATTTTTTCAGAAGAAAGGCACAACCAAGAAGACTTAATCAGCGAACGGGTGCTAGAAGACACACTGGAATTGCTTCATCGCTGGACAGGTTTTTCGGATAAGGATGCAAGAAAAAGAACGGATAATCCAACGCTCGACAAATGGATGAAGGATAATGATGTGGAAGACAGCTGGTTGAAAAAATACTGGATGTTTCAATATGACAATGGAGAGGCAGCAAAGAAGGCAACATTATCAAAAGAAAAGTTATGGAAAAAACTTGAAGATACATGGAATCAAAAGCTAAATAGTCCGTTGGATTATTCTGCCAACATGATTACATATAAAAATGTTGTTGCCAATGCATTGGAAATGGGTCCATTACGAAACCGGTATTTGGCGGTAAAAAAAGCAGAGCAGGTTGGTAAGAAAGCAGTCAAGGACGAGAAGAAGAGATTTAAGTACCTGGCTGATGAGTTGAAAGGTCAGGAAACCACGGATATGAAGTTTATGAAACTTATCGCAACATATCTTATTAAACAGGAATATCATCCGTATGGGCAAAAGGAAGTTTGGATACAAAACGCTGAATTGGCCGGATGGGATGGAATGGATGATAGCAATAAAGGATCTAAAACATGGTATCCAGAAGATGTTATATGGAATGAACAGCCGGTCTATACCCGCGATGTTCTGCAAGGTAGTTATGGAAAAGTATTTGTTAATCCGGATTATTTGCGGGAATACGACTTTCATATCATTGATGTTGCAGATGCAGATAAATACAAGGGGACACATTGGGTATTGGAAGACCGTGGCCATGGATTGAAAGATTGTTGGAATGTAATAAAATAATACCCCCGCCCAAATTTAATATTTTATAAAAAAGCCAGATGGATGAACGATTCATCTGGCTTTTTGCGTGGGCATTTTCACAAAATGTATGATGATTTAATCTAAATAACTAGGAGGAGAATTTATGAACAAAGAATTCATGAAACAAGAAGCTCTAAAAAGATTGGATATTTTAACGGAAACTCTAAATCTAAATCCAAACATCAAAAAATATTATAAGAAAGGAAAATTATATTATTCGTACATTACAGGCGGAGGCTTATTGGGGTCTATTGATACAATTGGATACAACCCTGGATATGAAGAAATCGTCAGGAAGTTTGAGGAAACATATAATTGTATCGTATATCATGTGATAGAGGACACTTTTGGGATGCTTTCTTTATTGTATGTTAGTGGGAATGAAGAAGAATGGGAATATGAAAGACCAGATGGCAAATATGTTCCGGCAAATGTGTATGTGTTTGACAATGAGAAATTGCGAAAAAATCAGTATGTAGTTGCACATGAGGAATTTGGAACAATAGTTTGCGCATCAAAGGATGGGGCATTAGTTAGAATTGGGTAAGGAGGTGAATACTATGATTTTGGAAAATGAGATGTGTGAGACAACGGAATGCGAGATGACTCTGGCAGAGTGTATTGATGAATTAGATATTTCCGAGGAAGTATTGGAAGACAATGTATTTGATTAATAAGGAAACCAGTTTGTTGAAGTTAAATGAAAAAGGGAGGTGCAATGGGACCAAACGATATGACATTTTACAAGCGAAACGGAAAAAGTTTTTCTCTGGATTACATGTCAGAAGACACTTCATATTCTCAGATGAAAGAGGTATTTCCAGTTTTAAAGGATTGTTATTTTGATGGCCCTATGAAAAGAGAAATGCTGATGTCCAAAACGATGATTATCGGTGGCTCACCGGATGATAGAGAGACTTGTGTTGCAGATGGTTGGAAACATATCTATTTAGATGTAGGAAATCATTTAATTGTGAAGAAACCATTCTATTTTGAGATTAAGCAGTTGTTTGGCGAAATAGAGAATTGTGAGCTTGCGTTTGATTGGGACAAGATTCTTAACGAAAAAGGTTTTAGCAACAGAGTAGATGAAGTTGAAAAAGCATTTTTAGAACAGAAAAAGGCGGATGAAATTTTAGCGGCAAAATTAGATGAGTTGCAAAAGAATCCGGAATATATCAGAAAAGTAAAAGAGGCATCAGGAGATTTAGATAAGCTAATGGATGTATTAGAAGAATTTAGTGGAATCCGAATGACTTGGTTTGAACTGAAGCAGTTCGGATTCAGACGTTTGGGACTGGTTTGATAGGAAATGAATAGAGGGAAGAATGGATATAAAGCATAATAACCATGTAACAAGAAATAATGTATCAATTGAAAAGGATGGGTATTGCTTATGTTAAGAGTGAAAAGAAGTATTACAATTAAGAATCCGAAAGCCGTTTTAAACTATTTAGGTCCGATTTCGGAGAAGAATTTTCAACAAAAACAGGAAAAATTAATCCGAAAGATTCCAGAAGGATTTACTTCTGACATACTTAGTAAGTTCTATAAGAAAACAGGTCTGAAGCTGCAAGTGGAATACCACAGAGATTATGACGTAACTATATTTGACCGTAACGGGAGGTATCCAAGAGAAGATGCAGCCCTTTGGAACAGGGATTTTTGTAAGAAGGTTTCTAAGCATCCGGAGTGGTTAGAGCCGCAAGAGAAACCGGATATTGTAGAGAAAATCTATGTAGATGGAGAATTGGAATAGGCAAAGCCTGTTTTTATGGGCGTTTTCCAAAAATGTAACATTTAATCTCAGGACAGGAGGAAAGATTATATGATTTTTGCGATGTCAGATATTCATGGTTATGCAGATGTATTTGAAAATAGAATCAAACAGATAGAGAAGTATATAGCGGATGGAGATAAATTGATTCTCTTGGGAGATTATATTGACAGAGGGAGAGAAAGTTTTCAAAGTTTAAATCTTGCATATTCATTTCAAAAGAAGTATGGAAGAGAACAAGTTATTGTTCTTAAGGGGAATCATGAGCAGTGGTTTTTAGATTTTCTATATGAAAATGCAGATGAATGGCTTATAGAGGATGATAATTTCAAAACGTCTGGAACGTTTATATCAGCGGAAGATTTAGCAGAGATAAAGGAAATGCCATATAGAGCTTCGATTGAATGTTTAAAAAAGAAAATCAAGGAAAATAATAAAGAAATACTTAAATGGTTAAAAGAACTTCCATTGTATTATGAAAGAAAAAATCAGATATATGTGCATGCTGGTGTCGATGAAGATATTCCGGAAGAAGAACTTGAATGGTGCATGTCAGGCACTGGAGAGTGGACGATGCTTGGAAAATTTCCTCCATCCAAGGGTAGGTTCTTTAAAGATATAATCGCAGGACATGTGTCTGTAAGAGATGTTGCCGGAGATAAGTCATTTAGAGGAATCTATTATGATGGATTTAGCCATTATTATATTGATGGTTCAGCTTGCCATAGAAGACCACTTTTATGCTTGGCATATGATGAGGGAAAAAATATCTATTATGAATTCACAAATGATGGAGCGTTTAAAGAAATTGATTAGAATCAAAAACATTTCGTGAAGTCTACATTGACAGTGTAGGCTTTTTACTATTTGCAAATAAGAAAAGTGTTGAATGCAGATATAATAGAAGGAGAGTCATGGTTATGGCGATTTATTTGGCAGGGGATACCCATGAATTGATTGATATTGATAAGGTAATGAATTATTTTGAAGAAGATTCTTTGACAGAGAAATGCTCTAAAGACAAAGATTATCTTATTATACTAGGAGATTGCGGTGCTGTATGGGATGGAGAAGAAAATGACAAAGAAGTACAGCATTTATTAAATAGTCTTCCAGTAACTGTATTATATGTGGATGGTAATCATGAAAATTTTGATTTACTTAATGAGTATCCGGAGTGTGAATGGCACGGAGGCTTGGTTCATATGATAAGTGATAGCATATATCATCTGATGAGAGGACAGGTTTTTGATATTGAAGGTAAAAAAATATTTACCTTTGGTGGTGGAAATTCAATTGATAAAGCATGGAGAACGCCTAAAGTCAGCTGGTGACCAGAAGAGATGC
The DNA here is from genome assembly GCF_021531695.1 of Roseburia hominis. Classification (GTDB taxonomy): domain Bacteria; phylum Bacillota; class Clostridia; order Lachnospirales; family Lachnospiraceae; genus Roseburia_D. The sequence goes on from NZ_JADYUI010000009.1 coordinate 28,245, forward strand.
CTTCACAGGACGAGTATGAGGAAGGACTTCGTAATCTTGAAAGAGTAAATAATAAGGTGGATTATATTTTGACGCATACATGTCCGCAAGGGGTTGTATATGAAATGATATATGATTATAAGGAAGGTGAGGAAGAATTGCAGATGTATCTTCAAAGGATAGCTGGTTCGGTGGATTTTAAGGATTGGTACTTTGGACATTTTCATATGGATGAGGATGTGGGAAATTATCATTGCTTATGGGACGAAATAGTAAAGATAAGTGAGTAGTTGTTTGTTACACATTAATAAAATATAACCCCCGCCCAAATTGAATAACGAAGTATTATTTAATTCCATAACAGAAAGGAAAGAGAATTAATGGTGAAACAATGGAATGCAGATTCTCTCAGAGTATATTGATAAATTCAGGGGAAATATTAGAAGACAATGTATTTGGCGTATAAGGAGAAGAAAGAATGAAAATGCATAATAAATTTGTGATTTTCTTAGATGTAGATGGAGTTCTTAACACAAAAACAACTGTTCAGAGGACGCCCCAAGGTTATACAGGTATTGATAATGCCAGGGTTGAACTTTTGGCAAATGCAATTAAGAAGTATGGTGGTGCTGATCTTATTCTTTCTTCCGATTGGAAAGAAATGAAATCTACGGATGAAGACTACATATACCTTGTTTCAAAGTTAAGTAAATATGGATTAATAATATCCGGACAGACAAAAGATGTTCATCATGCTAGAGGAGCAGGGATTATAACATATTTGGAAAAACATTCGGAAATAGAAGAATATATAATTCTTGATGATTGTACTTTTGATTTTCGAGATTATGAGAGAATGTGGGAGCACTTATTACTTACGGATGGACTAGAACGGGCACGATTTGCATCTAAAATGCCAGCGGTGGAAGCCATGGTATTTATGGATTATTTAAAATCATTTTAACACAGGAGGAACGTACTATGAGATTACTAATTGATACTGAGGATAGAAAAAAATTTATGTATATGTTGCCATGGAAAAGCGATGGAACTTGCTTCAATTTTAAAGAACCAACGAAAACGATATCTCCGGATGTAGCAATCAAGGATCCAAAAAATGTTGAGACGTTAGTTATAAATTGTGACTTGCCGGATTATGAATTTATTAGCAAAATGGATAATCTTGAGCAGTTGTACATATATAAAGGGGCAAATATATATGACGTATCATTTCTTAAGAATTTGACAAAGTTGAATCAGTTATGTTTGCTTGGCACGCATGTTAAATCTTTTGCTGAGTTGGTAGAGTTAATAAATTTAAAATATAAACTTTATAAGGAAATGCCGGAAAATAAAGAATTCATTGGAAGAATTACATATGGTTTTGAGGGCATATGCATACAGTCAGATTTATATGAGGGGGATGGAACAGAGCTGTTAAAGCAGGATATATGCAGATATGAACTATGGGTTAACGGAAAATTATTGAAGAGATAAAGGCAAATGTACGATAGAAGAGAACAAAATGTAGAAATTTTTCAGCATACAATAAAAAGTATTAATGAAAATAAAGAATTAAAAGAGGCACAAAAAGCTTCTCAAATGATTATTGTTGAATGATGGAACATAGATGATAAGAAAAAAATGTATTGGAGGAAAAATATGATTAGTTTTATAGAAGGCGGAGGAGTTAAGTTTTATAAAAAAATACATGGGGAAGGGGAATTAGCATATTATAGAAAGCTTGTCGAGGATAAAGTATATGTTTTTATAGAAATTCCGGATAAGTATTATGGATTTAAGGAAATGGTTGCATGTCTTACAGATAAGACGATAGTGGAGTATATTGGTTTTTCGAAGTCAGAGGCTGAGGCGTTGATTGAGGAATATGCAGGAGATGAGAAGATAGTGAGATGGCTTATTGTTAATGAAGATAGAAATAAGTTTAAAAAGACGGGGGATTTTAAGGAAATGCTGGGCGAGGGATTTATAAAAACATTTATTCCGTCAAAGGATACTGCAGCATATCTTACATCAATAGGTCATTGTTTTACCAATAGAGAAAAAGCAATAATCATTGTCAATCATGAATTATTGTCAAATGAGGACAAGTTGGAAATATTGATGTATCTGGCTGAAATAGAAACAGATGAGTCATTTAAGTTGGCAATAGAAAAAGAGATAACTGTTTTACATCAAAGATTATATGATTATTATAGTCCGGAAGATGAACTGTTTGATTTTGTTTTTATTCCTCATAATTTTAGAAGTGGTGATATTGTAAGAGTTTTAGCACCACATGGATATAATAAAATAGGAGTTATACTCGGGTATGATGAAAGTGTTTATGAATTTTACAGGAATCTCAAGGGAGATTATTCGGATGTTCAGGTAACTGTAGATACAAGATTTAAGGAATTTGAATACCTTGGAGAGTTTTCGCATCACCATGTAAATCCGATTTACATTGAGAGAGCACAGTTAGTACATGATGATGAGAGGTTACATTATTTGGAATATTTAGCAGAGTCTTATAATAAGAATTTCCTGGATTCAGGTCAAAGAAATCCATATAGAATGTCGGCCATTTTACATATGGTTAAAAATATTTGGTGTAAATATCCTGATTTAAGATTAGGACAATTGATGACAATTGTGGCAAAGGACAAGGATTTGTTTTCTATGGAAGATTATGACTTAATGGATGCATTATACTATATGTTAGATGAAGAAGACCGTAGCAGGCTTTGGGAAGATGAGGAAATTGAAGACGAAGCATGACAGCATAAAGATAAGGAGGCATACGATGAAAAGAATATATAAAGCCAGATGGATTAACGATTCATCTGGCTTTTTTATGGGCGCATTGAAACGAAGTATTATTTGATTTCATAACAGGGAGGAAAGATCATGAGATATTATGAGTTTACGATTATTACCAATTCTGAAAAGATACGGGAAAATACAAAGGTTAAATTGAATGAGTATTCTTATAATGGTTCAATCAGTGCAGTAAATGAATTTATGTATAGGACTTTGAGAAATGGTATTACATTCTGTGCGTATAGGGAAGAAGAAAACATGGTTTCAGCCCTATTTTGCTATGATGAGAGAAAAGATACATATCATGACGTATATCAATATATTCTGGAGCTGCTAAGTAATGCATTTGGTATCAGGAAAGTTGGAGTCGAACCTTGTGAAATTACAATGTTTGCGCTTCATGATTGCTTAAACGAGGCGAAAAGAAGAGAGTTGATATATAGTAATAAGATTTGGGATGCAGCGAATTGTTTCATTTATCAGTACGAACAGTTTGATTCCCAAACATGGGGTTATGATTTTAGTGAACAGGTGATTTCAACAGAGCGAAAAAGCTTTGGATTTATGTATGATGAAGGGTTTAAAGAAGAACTATCCAATATAGAGTCTCATATAAATTGTACAGAATTCAGTGGAAATATGGTTCATTATATTATTTCCGGCAGAAGTACAGAAGCTGCCTGCAATATGACAGAAGTTTTGGTGCAAAGTTTATTCAGGGCAAATCGTCTAAGAAGTAAAAGGATAGAAGTTATTAGTAATGTGGCACCGGATCTGTATAGGCGAAACAATTATTTAGAGAAAATTATTGAGAATAATTATGGAGGAACCATAGTTTTTGATCTGACTGAAAAATTTGGATATGATCCGGTAGACTATCGCATGACCTGCAAATATATCGAAAAGTTGGTGAAGAAATATAAGAATGAGTGTCTCTTTGTCTTTACATATAAAATGGATCATCCTGGATTTTCCTATTTTCTTTTGCCCCAGCTCAAGAAGTATGTTATTCCGGTTACATTGCGAGAGGGAGAAGGAGATAGAAAAGCAGCAGTAAATTATATGAAGGAGCTGATAAAGAATTCTGAGTATGCGATGTATGCAAAGCAGGCGAATGAATTTATGAAACAGTTTCCGGGAAATCGATTTACGCAGACTGATGTACTACAGGCTTATGAACAATTTGAACCATGGTGTTTAAACAAAAATATTCTTCAGGCATATGATTATGATTTGTCTGAAGAATTTTTATTAGACAGGGATACCAATACGGAAGGTTCTTATGATAAATTGCAGAAGTTGATTGGTCTTAAATCTGTCAAAAAGCAGATTGATGAGATTATTGCATCTAACATAGTAGAAAAAGAACGAAAGAATCGTCAAAAAAATGCTTATAAAGAAGGAACGATGCACATGATATTTGGCGGAAATCCGGGAAGTGCAAAGACAACTGTGGCTAAGCTGTTTGCAGGAATTGCAAAAGAAAAAGGAATATTAAAATCAGGTGCATTTGTAGAAAAAGGTGGTATGGATCTGGATGGTACAGGATACGTTTGTGAGATACGGGAGGCATTTGCTGCAGCAAAAGGCGGTGTCTTGTTTATAGATGAAGCCTATTCATTGAAAAGTGATGTTGCAGTTACTGCTTTGATTCAGGAAATGGAAAATCACCGAGAGGATGTCATTGTTATACTTGCCGGGTACAATGAGCGAATGCAGGCATTTATGAAAATTAATGAAGGATTAAAAAGCAGAATCCCTTACTGGATTGAATTCCCGGATTACGATACCAATGAATTGACGGAAATATTTAAACTGATGGTAAAAGAAAAGGGAATGGCAGCTACCGAAGATGCAATTAAGCAGGCGAGTTACATTTTTGATAAGGTACGTCTTCAAGACAATTTTGGTAATGGAAGGTATGTACGTAACCTTATAGAACATGCAATTCAAAAACAATCGGTCAGATTACTGACCGCCAGGAAAAGTGCAGAACAAATCAAAAACAAAGAATTATTTCTGCTTACGAAAGAGGATATCTGTACATTAGAAGATGGTCTGAGGAATGAAAGAGCAAGTGGGACTGCACGGAAAGAACTGGAAGAGATGATAGGACTTTCTGGTGTAAAGGAAGTGATTCAAAAAGTTGCGGCAAACTTTAAAATTAAGAAAATTTGTATGGATAAAGGAATTATGAAGGATAAAGCTTCTTTACATATGGTGTTTACAGGTAATCCGGGAACGGCAAAGACTACCGTAGCAAGACTCTTTGCTGAAATGATGAAGGATGAAAAAGTATTATCAACGGGTACGTTCGTTGAAGTTGGAAGAGCAGACCTTGTTGGAGACCATGTAGGTGCTACTGCACCATTGGTAAAAAGAAAGTTTAAGGAAGCTCAAGGGGGTGTTTTATTTATTGACGAAGCATATTCTCTTTGTGACAGCTATGCAAATGGATATGGAGATGAAGCAATTAATACCATCGTTCAGGAAATGGAAAACCAGAGGGATAATGTAATTGTTATTTTTGCCGGATATCCGGATAGAATGAAACAATTTCTTGACAGAAATCCGGGACTTTTATCCAGAATTGCATTTCAGGTGGAGTTCAAGGATTATACGGTTGATGAACTGTGTGAGATTACAAAGCTTATGCTTTCAAAGAAACAGATGTCTGTAACAGACAAAGCGATGGAAAAATTACGAAATCATTATGAAAGTGTAATGGGCAGTAAGGATTTTGGAAATGGACGTTTTGTAAGAAAAATATTAGAGGAGGCAGAAATGAATCTGGCAGAAAGAATGGTACAGTTAAATGAGTCAGAACTTACGGAGCAGCTGATTACAACCATTGAGGAATGTGACATTCCAAAGTTGAGTACCACATCAAGTAACAAGAAGAAACCGATAGGTTTCTGCAATTGATAGTATAAAAATGTAAAGGAGAATGTAAAGAATGGAATTTAAAATTGTAGAAACATCATTAAACTTAAGAGTAGAAAGAAAATTTGGAAAAAAAAATAAAGATTATTTGTTGTCAAAGGATGTAGCTGAAGAACAACTTAAACTGGGAGCAGATGTATATTGCAATGTGGAATATATGGAATGTAATAATAAAAAATATATGGAAGCTTTTAAAAAAGCAGGATATGTTCCTTATAAAGGGTTGGATTCCTATAACCAAAGAGGAATCCTGTATATGGTAAGAAAGGATTATCTGGTAAAAGCTATTCATATGTTAGAAAATCCACATATGATGCATATTCAGATTGAGAAAGAAGGGAAAAAAGTAGATATTATAACGATTAGAATCTTGGTTTCAGGCAGTGATGATGCAGATTACATTAGCAGAAAAGAACAGTGGAATAAAATTCTTAAGTATATTGATACTTTGGAGAATAAAGAAAATTTGTGCCTCACAGGAGATTTTAATCATGGAGTAATCAGTGAGGAATATAAGGAAGACCAGGCAAGACAATATTTTAATTATCAGATGATTGTAAACTCGTTGAAGGAAAAGAATATATCACTGGCATCAATTGATGGAATGAGCTACAAAGGATATATGAAGATTGACCATTTATGCACTTCTGAAAATCTGAATGTATTGGATGCTGCATATGTAGATGTATTTGGTGAGCATAGAATAATCGGAGTGCCTGATCATAGTATGATAGTGGCACGCATTGAGGTTGCTTAGAGGTGATAACATGGAAAATAAAATAATAGCGGTAGATTTTGATGGTACTCTTAGCAAGGAAAAGTGGCCGGGTGTTGGAATTCCGAATCACCCATTGATTGAAAAATTGATTCATCTTCAAAAAGAGGGGAACAAAATCATTTTGTGGACTTGCAGAGAAGGTGAGGCATTGAAAAACGCAATCGAATGGTGTAAGGAGTTCAACCTGGTATTTGATGCAATTAATGATAATCTCCCAGAAGTACAAGAATTGTATGGAAACAACTCCAGAAAGATTAGTTGTGACATTTACATTGATGATAAGAGTTACATTCCAGAATGGTAATTAATTTTTACTATTTGCAAATAAATTAACAGTGTAGATGTTTCAGTATTTATTGATAACATTTTTTAAGAACATCCTGTATAATTAGTTTGTAAGTAATTGATGGCTTACGAGACAAAATTATATATAGGGTGGTAGCTCAGCTGGGTAGAGCACTGATAAAAAAAGTTTCATGTTTGTGGAACTTACAGCAATCTTTTTGAGGGAATCTGTTGTCGTAGGTTCAAGTCCTACCCACCCTATGCGAGTGAGATAGCTCAATGGAGAGTATGCAAAAAGAAAACCCAAAATAAAGGAGGTTGAAGATAATGACATTTGCTGATGCGATAAAGAATGATGAAAAACATATAGTTACAGAAAATGGAGCCTTTGCATTAAATACAACAGATGATGCAAGGCTCAATTTTTTTAGCACAGTAGGATCTTTAAGAAATACCAGTGAAAACAGGAAAAAGGTGTTGTTAGCAGAGGCTTATAAACAAGATCCATTATTTGCTGTGAAAACGTTGTTTTATGCTCGTGATATTCGGGAAGGATTGGGCGAGAGAAAGACATTTCGGAGTCTTCTGCGATATTTGGCAGAGTATCATCCAGAGGCTGTAAGACCAAATCTTGATTTGGTAGGTGTTTATGGAAGATACGACGATTTATATTGTCTTATCGGTACTCCGGTTGAGGAGGATATGTGGGCTGCGATGAAGAAACAGTTCGAGGAGGATTTGTGCAACCTTGGTCAGAATAAGGAAATTTCACTTCTTGCGAAATGGATAAAGACTGCAGACTCGAAATCAGAGCGGACGAAACAGTTAGGTATCCTTACAGCAGAAAAATTAGGATATCCGGTATATAATTTCAAGCGTATCGTTCGTTCTATGCGAAAGCAAATAGGAGTTATTGAGGGATTGATGTCTGCCGGAAGATGGGATGAAATTGAATATTCAGAGGTATCCAGCCGTGCGATGATGATTTATCGCAACTCCTTTCTGAAACACGATAAAGAAAGATTTCAGGAATACATTGGCAATGCATTAAAAGGAAAGGAAGTCATTCATTCTGCTGATTTATTTCCGTATGATATCGTAGAGAAAATTTTATATCAACAGGAAGAAGATAGCAAGGTGTTGGAAGCACAGTGGAGGCAGTTGCCAGATTATGTAGGTGAAGAGACACCGGCAATTGTTATGGCAGATGTATCTGGTTCAATGTGGGGGAGACCGATGGCAACTTCCATAGGACTTGCAATCTATTTCGCAGAAAGAAATAAAGGTGCATATCATAATCTGTTTATGACTTTTAGTAGTAGTCCAAAGATAGTTGTTTTGAAAGGAGAAACACTGGAACAGAAAATTAAGTATGTATCAAGGGCTGAATGGGGAATGAGTACAAATTTGAGAGCAGCTTTTGATAAGGTATTGGAGATTGCGGTTAAGAATCATGTGGCACCTTGCGAAATGCCAAAATCCATAATCGTAATCTCTGATATGGAAATTGACCGTTGTGAGGATAGGGAATGGACATTCTATGACGGAATGAAGGCGAAGTTTTGCGAACAAGGATATAAAATTCCCAATATAGTATTTTGGAATGTAAATAGCAGGCATGATGTATTTCATGCAGACAGTACTCGTGTCGGAGTTCAATTGTGCAGTGGACAGTCCATAAGTGTGTTTAAACAGTTAATGGAATGTATTGGTAAGACGCCGGTTGAAATGATGGAAAAGGTTATTAACTCAGAGCGATATGAGTGTATTACCATTGAGTAATTTGTGAAGCTTACAAAACAAAACCCCCGCTCAAGTTAAATATTTTCTAATTATGCCAGATGGATCAGAAATTCCATATGGCTTTTTTTGAGTCAGAATGGGAAAGCAAAAGAGGAGGTGCCTATGGACGTAAATAACATAGGAAATAATATTGTAAAACTACGTACTTCCAGAGGGTTAACGCAAGAAGCATTAGGAAGACAGATAGGATTAACACCGAGTGCAATATCAAATATTGAAAAGTCATCAAGTTATCCTTCTGTAGATACTTTGATAAAGATTGCGGATTTCTTTGGAGTGACATTAGATTACTTATCATCTGATGCAGATAGTAAAGAACTTGATAAACTTCATCTCAAATCAAAATTACTTACAGCCGAAATGTTCTTAAAGTCAGGACTACAGCAAAAATATTCATTCGAGATAGATAGTAAGAAATATTTCTTTGAAGAAGGAGTGAATGGCATAAACTACAGTGTATCAGAGGAAGGGAAGTGATATGGAACAGGAAAATATGGGATGCCAAAAAGCAACTGAATAGTTGCATACTCTTCGTACAGATAGATACGTGGATAATTCTGAGTATGGTCGTTGGTAGTAAGATGGAGGATAAAGCATGACCGGCTCGGGTGCAAAATTTCTGGTATTTGAACATGGAAAAGCAATCCCGCTTGCAAAATTGAAAAGTGTAGATACATTGGGAGAGTTTCTATATCGGAAACTCTCTTAAATTTACGTAAGTAGTCGGAAGAAAGAGGGAAATAAAGATGCATTATGTGATTGGAGATATACACAATGAAGCAAAAAAACTGGATAATATTCTGGAGCAAATTCAACTGACAAGTGATGATGAGTTGATTGTGCTTGGAGATTTGTTTGATAGAGGCAATGAGCCGGATCCGGTAGATGTTTATCTGATGATAACCGCATTACAGGGACGTTTTATCTGGATAAGAGGCAATCATGATCAATGGTTAGCTGATTATATTAAGAAGTATTTTTCGCTGGCGGAAAAAGAAAGAAAAAAATTGTTTTCTTATACTTACAATTCCTTTGACTTAATAAAGCAAAGAATGACAGAAGTTGATATGTTAAATCTTGCTAATACAATACTAAAATTACCGCTTCAGACTGAGCTTGATATAGATGGAAAGAAATATTTGTTTGCACATGCGATGACATCAAATCCTTTCAAAAGTGAAATAAGCGATTATTATATGATGGGTAATTGGGCTCTGGATTTATTTTTCATAGAAGGAATAGAAGGCTATATTTCATTATGTGGACATACTCCTACAGGTACGCTCCTAATGGAAAAGCCAGGAAGATATTTAGAGAAAGATAAGAATTCAATCTGGGTCAATCAAAAAGAAAACGTATATCTTTTAGACTGTGGATGTGGATTTGCGAGTGGAAAATTAGCATGCCTATGTCTTGAAACAGGGGAACGCTTTTATTCAAAAAATAATCTTCTGGAATTCTGAGTGATTAGGAAGAGTTGCAAATGCAAAGTCATTGGAATATACTTTACATTAGTTGAACAAGCAGTAAAAATCATATGGAAAAAGGTCTAACAGGGTGAAAGAATGACACTTCAACAGTTAAAATATGTAACAACAGTAGCAGAGACAGGAACGATTACGGAAGCAGCAAATAAGCTTTATATCTCACAGCCGAGTCTTACGAATGCGATTCATGAATTAGAAAAAGAAATGAATATCACAATTTTTCACAGGACGAACAAAGGAATCAGTCTTTCGAAAGAGGGAGAAAGTTTTTTGGGATATGCCAGACAGGTATTAGAGCAGGCTGCCATTCTTGAAGACAAATATAAAGGAAATGATGGTGGCAAAAAGCAGTTTTGCGTGTCTACCCAGCATTATTCCTTTGCAGTCAATGCATTTGTGGATTTGATTAAAAAATATGGTCAGGAAGAATATGATTTCAGCTTAAGAGAGACACAGACTTATGAAATCATTGAAGATGTGGCACGCATGCGAAGTGAGATAGGGATTCTTTTTCTGAATGATTTTAACGAAACGGTAATCAATAAGATTTTAAAATCCAACAATTTGGAATTTCATCAGCTTTTTGTTGCAAAACCGCATGTATTTATCAGCAGAAAGCATCCGCTTGCAGAGAAAAAAATCATTACGAATGAAGAATTGGAATCTTATCCGTATCTTTCGTTTGAACAGGGAGAACATAATTCTTTTTATTTCTCAGAAGAAATTTTTTCCGCTTTTGAGCGAAAGAAAAACATAAGGGTAAGAGACCGTGCAACTTTGTTTAATCTTTTAATCGGATTAAACGGATATACCGTATGCAGCGGAGTCATTGATAAAAAATTAAATGGAAAAGACATTATTGCAGTTCCACTGGCAGATGAAAGTGATATGCGGATTGGTTATATCACTCACCGGAAAGGAATGATGAGCAGACTGGGAACTACGTATCTTCTGGCATTAAAAAAATATTTAAATTCACCTACCACACAGCCTCAGACAAAAGCTGCGAAGCAGCGACAGATACGCATTACGTAGCTGGTCTGTGGCTTGTCTGTGTGGTTGCTGTGAATAATTCGGAATAAAGATTCATGATATGGGTTCTCCATAGCTTAAAACTATGGAGAACCCATATTTATAGATATTATTCAATTCACTCCAAACAAAATATAATGAAAACAACAAGATAAAGTTTGGAGGATATATTATGCAGACATCAGTGATTGGATTTCCAAGAATCGGAACGTTAAGAGAATTAAAATTTGCTTCTGAAAAATATTTCAGAAAAGAAATTGATTCAGATGAACTTGAAAAAACAGCGGAAACTTTAAGACAAACACATTGGAACACACAAAAAGCAGCAGGAATTGATTATATTTCCAGCAACGATTTTTCCTTTTATGATCTGGTTTTGGATACAGCCGTATTATTGGGTATTGTTCCGAAACGTTATCAGGAATTGAAGCTGTCTGATTTAGATACTTATTTTGCAATGGCGCGCGGATATCAGGGAGAGTGTGGTGATGTAAAGGCACTGGCAATGAAAAAATGGTTTAATACCAATTATCATTATATTGTTCCTGAAGTGGAAGATGATATGGAAATAAAACTTTCCGGGAATAAGCCGTTGCAGGAATATAAAGAGGCAAAGGCACTTGGAATCGAAACAAAACCGGTTGTAATTGGGGCATACACCATGTTAAAGCTATGCAGATATACCGGAAAGAAAAAGGCATGTGATTTTCTGGATGAAATCTGTAAAGCTTATCAGGAATTAATTGCGCAATGTGAGAAAGAGCAGATTGCATGGATTCAGTTTGATGAGCCGGCACTTGTGCAGGATATGGAAAAAGAAGATGTGGAATTATTCCATAAAATTTATGAACAGATTCTGCCGCATGCAAAGAAGTGTCAGATTCTGTTACAGACCTATTTCGGAGATGTAAGGGATATTTATCCTGATTTAATCAAAATGCCATTTGCAGGAATCGGACTTGATTTTATTGAGGGAAAAGAAACGTTTCAGCTTATTGAGAAATATGGTTTCCCGGAAGACAAGCTTTTGTTTGCGGGACTGGTGAATGGAAAAAATATCTGGAAAAATCATTATGAAAAGACATTACAGATTCTGGATGCGTTACGGGAGAAAAAGATTCAGGTCGTATTGTCCACCTCTTGTTCATTGCAGCATGTGCCTTATACTTTAAAGCATGAACAAAAATTGTCACAGGAATACCTGTCCTATTTTGCGTTTGCAGAGGAAAAGTTAATAGAACTTCAGGAATTAAGTGCCCTTGCAGAAAACAACGAATACAGGAAAGATGCCGTTTATCTGAAAAATCAAAAACTGTTTGCCGGAGATAGAAAGTGTGAAAATGAGGACGTAAAAAGAAGAATGGCGCTTGTGACAGAACAGGATTATATCCGGCTTCCACAGCGAAAGGAACGTCAGCAGTTACAGAAAAAAGTACTGAAGCTGCCGGAACTTCCGACCACCACCATCGGTTCTTTCCCACAGACAAAAGAGGTAAAGGCGAATCGGTCTGCTTTCCGTAAGGGAGAAAAAACCGAACAGGAATATGTAGAATTTAATAAGAAAAAAATTGCAGAATGTATTACATGGCAGGAAGAAATCGGACTGGATGTGCTGGTGCATGGAGAATATGAAAGAAATGATATGGTAGAATATTTCGGGGAAGCTCTTGGTGGTTTTCTCTTTACAGAAAAAGCATGGGTACAATCTTATGGTACAAGATGCGTAAAGCCGCCGATTATCTGGGGAGATGTTTATCGTAAAAAGCCGATAACCGTTGCGTGGTCTGTCTATGCCCAGTCCTTAACGGAAAAAGTCGTAAAGGGAATGCTGACCGGACCGGTTACCATCTTAAACTGGTCATTCCCGCGCGAAGATATTTCCATCAAAGAATCTATTTCCCAAATCGCACTGGCAATTCGGGATGAAGTATTGGACTTAGAAGCAAATGGAATTAAAATGATACAGATTGATGAGGCTGCGTTGCGGGAAAAACTTCCGCTCAGAAAGTCAGACTGGTACAAAGAATATCTTGATTTTGCAATTCCGGCTTTCCGTCTGACCCATAGTGGGGTGAAACCGGAAACACAGATTCACACGCATATGTGTTACAGTGAGTTTACGGACATTATTCCGGCAATTGACGATATGGATGCAGATGTTATTACTTTTGAGGCATCACGCTCGGATTTACAGATTCTGGATTCTTTACGGGAACACAATTTTGAAACAGAAGTAGGACCGGGAGTTTATGATATTCATTCTCCAAGAGTGCCATCTGTGGAAGAGATTGTAAATGCATTACATATTATGCTTACCAAAGTAGACAGGGAGAAATTGTGGGTAAATCCTGATTGCGGTCTGAAAACGAGAGGGGTAGCAGAAACAGATGCCAGTCTTAGAAATATGGTAAAAGCAGCAAAACAAATAAGAAATCAGGGATAGAGATTTAAGTAAGAGGCTGTCGTTTTAGCGAATGAAATTCATTCGTGAAGCGGCAGCTTTCATTTTGTTGTTTTAAGAATAAAAAAGATAGTGGTGAATTTACAGATTTCGCCAGAAAGGAGTGTATAATGCGTTACACATCTTGTCGAATCGTATTACAAAAATGGCTCCGTTGTTTGACCACAATCAGGCATTAGTTGCTGATTATTTTGGAACAGATATTCGAGACTTAATTTATGAGCCGACTGGGAAGACGTATGCTGAGACACTATCTGAGTACGCTGGCGTAGCCACACTGGAATTAGATAAGGATATGCTGCCGAAGAAGTGCAAAGAACGGTATCTGGTATATCTGAATGCGAAACGTTGTTTTCAAAAATAGGAGGGTGTGGCTGTTATTATGGAAAAATTTGTTGATTTTAAAAGTGCAAAAAAACATATGATTTTTCTTGTGACTGCTTTATGTGTAAGCAATTTTTAGATGTGTAAAATATAAACCTTATACGCTACAACACTATAAGTGTTAGGATTTTGGTATTTGCATATAACGTTTTGCAGTAAATCAGGTATAATTATTATTATGAGTAGAAGTTATAAAAGAAATCCGGTTTATAAGCCCCCTGCAAAGAAATGTAATAAAAGAGCAGCAAGTAAAATGGTAAGAAAATGTAATACTATGATGGTTCAAAAAGGGAATGCCTACAGGAAATTATTTGAATCATGGGATATACATGATTATAGAATGTGGTTATCCTTAGAAAATTATCTTGAAGACTGGCAGCTATATTTTCACTCGAAGGATGCAGCCATACAACAATGGAAGAAATATTATAGAAGAAAGTGAAATGACATGACTTTTAATTTTAACAAGGACGGTGACGTAAATGAATTTATATGTTTCCGATACCCATTTTGGACATACCAATTGTATTCGATTTGATCATAGACCATTCCATGACAGGGAAGAGATGGATCAAGTGATGATAGAACATTGGAATAGCAGGGTTATGGCAGAGGATGATGTGTATATTCTTGGAGATTTCGCGGTAAGAAATTCCAAGGATGAAACATGGTATTTGAAACAACTGAAGGGACACAAACATCTCGTGATAGGAAATCATGATGACAAGCTTTTGAAAAATGAAAACGCAATGAAATATTTTGAGTCCATGGATAAGATGATGGGGGTTCATGATTGGGTAAATGGTGAAGAAGTGGTTGTGGTTTTGTGTCACTATCCGTTAGCGGAATGGTATAAGTCGAAGCATGGGTCGTGGCATATATATGGTCACATACATGGGAATACGGGTGCTACGGCAAAGTATATGGCAAGTATTGCCCATACACTCAATGCAGGTGTTGTTATCAATCATTATACACCGGTAAGTATCGATGAACTTATAAAAAATAATGAAGACTTTTATTCAAAAATATAGTTATTTTAATAATTCATCCGTTGTTATTCCAAAAAAATCTGCTAAAATGGCAACTTCATAGTCGGGAACAAAACGCTTTCCCTGTTCAATTCGCAGGATCGTCAGATCAGAAAACTCATGTCCTTCTAACTGAAGTTTTTCTGCAAGTTCTTTTTGTGTCAGACCGGTTTGCTTTCGTAAAGTTCTGATTTTATTTCCAATGATATTTTTGGAAGTACCATTCCAATATATTTTCATGTTATTTTGGCTCCTTCTAAAGATGCATATTCACTATTGATGTTAAAATAAAAGTCTGATACAATAACTTCTAAAGATGAAGTTTTTTAAAATTATATGCACATAATGGAGAAAATAGAATGGAAGATATAGATTTTGATTTACTTCATGAAACAAAAATCAATAATAGGGAAGAGGAGAAAACTTATGAAAAGAAAAATTGTTAATTTACTATTAGGAACTATGGTAACCGCAGCCCTTGTGATGACAGGCTGTGGAGAGAAAAAGACAGAGGAAACAGCAGCAGTGACAGAAAGCAGCGAGAGTGCAACTGTTGCAACAGAAGAGGTAGAAGAAATCAAAGAAGAAGAAACAGAAGAAGTAACCGAAGAATCAACGGAATCGGAAGCATTTTTTGAAGATGGAAAAGCGTATTTTAATGGAAAAGATGGAGCAGAACCGGATTATGTGAAAGCTATGGAATGTTTTGAAAATGCGGCGAATCTTGGTAATACAGAGGCAATGTATTACCTTGGTGGAATGTATATGAGTGGAGCGGGTGTTACAACAGATTACGCCAAAGCAAGGGAATATTTTGAACAGGCAGCAGATGCGGGAAATGTAGATGGTTTGTTTGGACTTGCGCTCATTTATCGTGAAGGAGCTGGAGTTGATGTGGATATGGCGAAAGCCATGGAGTATTATCAACAGGCGGCAGATGCGGGAAGCGAAAAGGCTATGTTTAATCTGGGCGTAATGTATCAAAATGGTCCTGATTATGGTATTGAGTCGGATTATGCGAAAGCTATGGAGTATTATAAGCAGGCAGCAGACGCAGGAAATACGAATGCGATGGTAAATATTAGTATGATGTACTTCAATGGTATGGGCGTTGATGTCGACTATAATGAAGCATTAAAATGGACGATGATGGCAAAAGAGCATGGGATGACAGGTCTGGATGAGAACATTGAGATGTTAAAAAGTTTAGGTGCAACCTATAACGAATAAAGCATCCAAAAGAAAGGAGGAATCGTGGTTATGAAAAAAATAACAGCATTATTATGTTCACTTGCGTTTCTGCTTGCATTTCCGGCTACGATAAAAGCGAGTGAAGCAGGCAGAACCGTGCCTCATTACAATTTGGCAGAGGATGGTGGAAAATGGGATGGAACCCAGTATCACAAAAAGGATGGAAGTCTTGTTACGGATGCATTTTTTTGTGATGGTGAGTTCACCTATTATCTGCAGGCAGATGGAACACCGATGAAGGATAAGCTTACTTATCATCCGGATGGGGAGCATCTTATTTATCTGGATGAATATGGTCATGAAGTATTTACAAATTTCAAGTATTGTAAAAGCGTAGGATATACTTGCTATTTCGATGTGAACGGATATTTATATAAAGATGAAATTACTTTTGTAGGAGATAACGTTTATTATCTAAATAAAAATGGTGCCATGGAGCAGAACGGCTGGTTTCAGTTTGCAAACGGATGTGATTACGGATATGCCAATAGTGATGGAACACTGACGACCGGAGGATTTTCTTATGATCCGTTTGGAAGAGTCGTGTTCTATCATTGGAACGGAATGGTGGCACGTGGGCTGATTACCGATGGGGTATATTATTACCATATGGATGAAAACGATGGACATTATCTGGGGCAGTTTCTGGTAGAAGGGGCTTTAAATCAAAAGCAGAATGACATCCGTGCTTTTTATCAGAGTCATTATTTTCCGTTAGATAGAAGTAATAGTGCGGATGAATATACAGCAGCATTGAATGCAATCAATACAGTTCGTTATATTGCAGGACTGGGTTCTGATGTGAAAATAAATGAATCTTATAATCAGTATGCAGCCAATGGAGCGTATTTAAATGACAGAAATGGTTGTCTGAGTCATCATCCGGAAAGACCGGGCGGAGTAGATGATATGACGTATGAACTTGGATATACCGGATGTAGTCACAGTAACCTTGGTATGGGGCATCGGAATTTTACAGACAGTATTTTGCGGGGATATATGGAGGATTCTGATTCTTCTAATATTGACAGAGTAGGACATCGCCGCTGGGTATTGTCTCAGAATTTGCAGGAAGTAGGAATGGGCGCTTCCGGAAGGTTTTCAGCACTTATGGTAATACCGGATCAGGGGCATTTGGATTTAAAAGCAAAGCAGAATATCTGCTGGCCGGCTACGAATACACCAAATCAGTTATTCACGGGTGATACGGCATGGAGTGTTGTTTTAAGTGATCAGTATAGGATGCCGGAGCGGGACAGTGTCAATGTGACGCTGGTAAGAACATCAGACGGTGCAACATGGACCTTTAATGCTGCGACATCCGGTGGAAATTATTTTAATGTATCGAATGAAAGATATGGCAGTGAAAATGCGATTATCTTCCGACCGGATCCGGCAAGTTTTTCATGGAGTGGAAATGATTCCTACCGTGTAACCATCACCGGAATTAAGGATAAAGAAGGAAAAGAGACATTTTATTCGTATGACGTGAATTTCTTTACAATGTAGAAAAGAGGACAGCCGGGGAAGAATTTTTCCTCGGCTTTTTAACGTCCAAAAGGATATTTAAATCTTGCTGCAAATGTGTGTGACTATCGAACGGTGAATTGGGGGAAACTGATAAAAGGTGGAATTTGAATTATAATGTTTAATAAAATTGACAAAATCACATAAAAGGTTTACTATATTAAATATAAGAGGTAAAGCAATGAGTAAAAAAACAGTAGTAGTTATGCCGGATACACAGAAAGTATTAAAAACAATGGGTGAACAGATAAAAATGGCCAGATTGCGACGCAATCTTTCCACAGAATTAGTTGCGGAAAGAGCTGGTATTAGTAGGGCGACGTTGTGGGCAGTAGAAAAAGGAACACCTACGGTAGCGATAGGAACCTATGCGGCAGTATTACATGCATTAGGTGGGATGGATAAGGATTTGGAGTTAGTAGCTCAGAATGATGAATTTGGCAGAAGAATACAGGATATGAATCTGGTAACTCCAAAACGTGCCAGAAGAAAGTAGGTATTAGATGGAAAACATAAATGAAATCTATGTATATGAGAATTGGAAATCGGATATGCCATCATTAATAGGAACGCTGTATGTGGAGGGTGGGAGAGGAAGGCAGATAGTGTCTTTTGAGTATGATGATGAATGGTTGAATGATTTGGCGAATAATGTGAGTTTAGATCCAGACTTGAAAATGTTCAAAGGACGTCAGTACACAACATCAGATAAATTGATGTTTGGTGTGTTTGAAGATTCTTGTCCTGATAGATGGGGACGTGTTTTAATGAAGAGACGCGAAGCGATTATTGCAAAGAAGGAAGAACGTAAGCCCAGAAACTTGTCAGAGGCAGATTATCTGATAGGTGTTTATGACGAAAACAGAATGGGAGGTTTGAGATTTTCTACTTCAAAAGGTGGAATTTTTTTGTCTGATGATAAGGAATTAGCAACACCTCCTTGGACTACCCTTCGCAAGTTGGAGTCAGCTTCTCTGGCATTTGAAAAAAATGATGATGGTATGGAAGAAAAATGGTTAAAACAGTTGGTAGCACCTGGTTCTTCACTGGGAGGCGCAAGACCAAAAGCATCAGTTCAAGCACCAGATGGTTCATTATGGATAGCTAAATTTCCGTCAAAGCATGATGAAATAAATGTAGGTGCATGGGAAATGGTTGTTCATGATTTGGCAGAAATATGTGATTTAAATGTACCGGAAGCAAAGTTAGAGAATTTCTCAAAAACAGGGAGTACATTTTTGACCAAGAGGTTTGATCGAGTGGGGGAACGGAGAATTCATTTTTCATCAGCAATGACTTTGTTGGGGAAAAAGGATGGAGCAAATGCAGCAGAGGGTTCAAGCTATATGGAGATTGCGTCTATCATAAAAATGAATAGCGCAACACCTCAGAAAGACTTACTGGAATTGTGGCGTAGAATTGTATTTAATATGGCGGTATCAAATACAGATGACCATTTAAGGAATCACGGATTTATTCTTGTAAAAGATGGTTGGAGTCTCTCGCCATTATATGATGTTAATCCGAATATTTATGGTGATACATTGTCATTGAATGTAGATTCAAACAATAATCTGATTGACTTTAATCTGGCACTGTCTGTTGCAAAAATGTATGGATTAACGGATAAACAGGCGTTAGAGGAATTAAACGAAATAAAGAATGATGTGGAAAGTAATTGGAGAAGACTTGCGCAGCAGTATGGACTGCGTAGAAGTGAGATTGAGGAGATGGCTCCGGCATTTAATATGGAGTATAAGTCGTAGCTGTGAGACTATTGGTATCTGACACTATAAATCCAGTGGCTCCGTCAACAGATCTTATTGTGTAATCAGCGAGATTCAGGGGCTGCAGATTTCCATACAGGGATTAGCCGTACTTTGCAAATCGTGCTTTCCTTTCGGAAAAAGTGCTTTTAATTACCGGAATCTTATTTCTTTGGGTTGATATTATCCCGGAATCCGCTTATAATAGGATGATATGATGTTGGGGTCAAAAGTATAGGAAAAATAGAGAGAGGATGAGGATGGATTCCTCGTAAAAGATATGAATATAGAAGTAGATGGTTATAACATATGCTATAAGATAACCGGCAGTGGCGAAAAGACAGTGGTAATCTTACAGGGCTGGGGAACAGACCTTGGTGTTTATGATTCCGTGGCGAATACGATTAATGATGCATATCGTGTCGTACAGTTTGATTTTCCGGGCTTTGGCGGCAGTGATGAGCCAAAAGAAGCGTGGAATGTCGATGCCTTTGCCGATTTCTTTTGCAGATTTATGGAAGCATTGGAGATAAAAAAGGCGGCTCTGCTTGGACATTCTTATGGAGGGCGTGTGATTATCAAACTTGCGAACCGCGACAATCTTCCGTTTGAAATTACAAACATTGTATTATTAGACAGTGCAGGTATTTTACCGAAGAAATCATTTTCCCAGAAGATGAAAATAAAAAGATATAAGATTTTAAAGAAGTTTTTAAATATGAAGGTGATTTATGCCCTGTTTCCTGAATTGATTGATGACTGGCGAAGCAGACAGGGTTCTGAGGACTATCGCAATGCCACACCGATGATGAGAAAGTGTATGGTAATGGCAGTCAATGAAGATTTAACACCTCTTTTATCCGGAATTAAACAGGATACCTTACTGATCTGGGGAGACAAGGATACGGCGACTCCAATCGAGGATGCAAAGCTGATGGAAGAAAAGATTCCGAATTCCGGTCTTGCGGTGATAAAAGGAACCGGACATTTTTCTTTCTTAGAGCAACCGGTGATATTTAAAAACATTATGAGATCATATTTTCAGATTGGAGTAGGAAATGATAATTAGAACAGTCATAGCATTGGTGCTTTCCGTTTTTGCATTCTTTTTGACAATGCGTTACAACCTGCATATGTTCCAGTTAAATGGGTATAAAAATGACGAACATATGCATTGGCTGAAGAAAAATTTAAGACAGCAGTGGTTATTGGTATTTGGACTGATATTAGGAATATTGCGGGTGATTTTCCCATGCCTTGCACTTGATATCATAAATGATCTGGTACTTTTACTGATCATTCTTGTATATAGTGCCATGAAGCGGCTTAATACAAAGAAAAAGCTGGTATATACGGCAAGAGTGAAACGTCTTATTGTAACAAATTTAATTGTCACGGCATTAATTCTTTTGTTGTGTGCAGGTTTTGCGGGAATTGCCCCACTTGCCGGTATGTTTATGATTCTGGTTTCGATTCAGCTTGTGGTGCTTATCCTTATCAATGTCATCAATCATCCGGTTGAGATGGGAGTGAATCAATATTATATTAATGATGCAAAGAAGAAGTTAAAAGAAGTACCAAATCTTACGATTATCGGTGTGACGGGAAGTTACGGAAAGACCAGTGTAAAGTTTTATTTGCAGAAATTATTGCAGGAAAGATACAATGTACTGGTGACACCGGAAAGCTACAATACACCGATGGGAGTTGTTAAGACGATAAGAAGTTCTTTAAAATCCACGCATGAAATTTTTATTTGTGAGATGGGTGCAAGACATGTCGGTGATATCAAAGAAATCTGTGATATTGTAAATCCGCATCATGGTATGATTACTTCCGTAGGTCCGCAGCATCTGGAAACTTTTTTCAATATGGAGAATATCAAAAACACGAAGTTTGAGCTTGCGGATGCATTGCCGGAAGGCGGAATGCTTTTCTTAAACGGAGATAATGAATATATTAATGAGAAAGCCAAAGAATATCCGAATCCAATCTTTTATCATTCCAATACAACAGGAAGTGGATACTATGCAAAGGATATTTCGGTTTCCCAGGTCGGGACAGAATTTACGGTTGTGGCACCGGATGGGACTTCAGAGAGATTTCAGATGCGTTTGATTGGAGCACACAATATAATCAACGTGGTCGGTGCGATTGCAGTTGCGAATAAGCTTGGAATTGCATTAGCGGATTTAAAGATTCCGGTCAGAAGAATTGAACCGGTTGAGCACAGAATGCAGATGCGGGAGCATGGTCTGGTCACGATTATTGATGATGCATACAATTCCAATCCGGTTGGCTCTAAGGCAGCAGTGGAGACACTTGCGATGTTTGATGGAATCCGAATTTTAATTACGCCGGGAATGGTAGAACTTGGAGAAAAAGAAGCTGAGTTTAATTACAAGTTTGGAACTTATGCGGCAGAATGTTGTGATTACATCTTGCTGGTAGGAAGAAAACACACCGAGCCAATCAAAGAAGGCGTGCTTAGTAAAGGTTTTCCGGAAGAGAAATGCCTTGTGTATGATAAACTGGAAGATGCAGTATCATATGCTTATGCAATCAAAGGGCAGGGTCATAAATATATTTTACTTGAGAATGATCTGCCGGATAATTATTAGAGAGGAGCAATAATCATGAAGACAAAAGTAGCAATGATGTTTGGCGGAAAAAGCGTTGAGCATGAGGTTTCTGTTATTTCAGGAATCCAGGCTGTTATGAATATGGACACCGATAAATATGAGGTCATTCCGGTTTATATGACGAAGAAAAACGAAATGTATATCGGAGAGGAAATTGGAAATATCGAAGCATATAAGGACATTGAGGGACTGCTTAAAAAATCACAGAAGGTCATTATGGTTCGGGAAGAGGAAAAGGTAAAACTGATGCCGTATCCGATGAAAAAATTCGGAAAGAACAGTGCAGTGGAGATTGACATTGCATTTCCGGTCGTTCATGGTACGAACGTGGAGGATGGTGCATTTCAGGGATATCTTAAGACCATGGGAATTCCTTTTGTGGGCTGTGATGTTACGGCATCTGCAGTGGGTATGGATAAATACATTATGAAAACAGTGCTTAAGGAAAGTAATATTCCGGTTTTGGATGCAAATCTTTATACCTTATCCGATTATGCCAATATCGATACATTGGTCGTAGATGTGGAGGATAAATTTGGTTATCCGGTCATTGTAAAGCCGGTCAATTTAGGTTCCAGTGTCGGAATCAGTGTCGCAAAAAGCAGAGTAGAGCTTACACAGGCAATTGATGATGCTTTCAAATATGCAACCAAAGTATTGGTAGAGCATGCCATTACTAATTTAAGGGAGATTAATTGTTCCGCACTGGGAGATGAGAATGAAGCAATTGCGTCAGAGTGTGAAGAACCGTTACATACCAAGGATATTTTAAGTTATGAGGATAAGTAT
Source organism: Roseburia hominis (assembly GCF_021531695.1). GTDB lineage: Bacteria > Bacillota > Clostridia > Lachnospirales > Lachnospiraceae > Roseburia_D. The sequence continues at coordinate 51,226 of NZ_JADYUI010000009.1, forward strand.
GTAAGTAATGCCAAAGGAGGCGCTTCTAAGGGAATGGCAAGTGTTTCCAGAAAAATTCCGGCAGAACTTTCACCGGAAATGCGCGAAGAAGTCCGTGAACTTACGGTAAAATCTTTTCAGGCACTCGGCTGTAACGGGGTTGCCAGAATTGACTTTATGATTGATGAAGATAACGGAAAGTTGTATTTCAATGAAATCAATACGATTCCGGGCTCTTTGGCATTTTATTTATGGGAGCCAATCGGAATCCCTTATAAGGAGCTGCTTGACAGAATGATACAGCTTGCCTTAAAGAGAGCCCGTAATGAAGAAAACTTAACCTTTACGTTTGATACCAATATTTTGAACCAGTCAAGTCTTGGTGGTTCTAAGGGTGCAAAATTGTAAAGCACAGATGTTATAAAATAAATGACAAACAGGTATGGGAATCAGTTCTGTGACAGAGTGGTTTTTATACCTGTTTTTGTCGCAGTTTGGGATTGTAGTAAAAAAGAAAAAACTGTATAATAAAAGAGTTGATAATTGTGAAAAGATTTTTACAAAAAAGGAGATTGTACTATGGAATGCGAGAACGATGGGGGTATATTCGAGTCTATTTGCAATACAATTAAGAAATTTGAACCTTGTATGAATGATTATTTGTATGCTTATAATATTACAAATGATACCTATTATATTTCAAAAAAGGCAGTAGAGCGTTTTGCGCTGTCGACCAATTTGTTTCATAGGGTGGCAGAGACACACAAGAAGTTTGTCTATCCGGATGATCTTGCAATGCTGATGGAAGATTTGGATAAATTGGTGCGTGGAGAGAAGACCTCGCATAATATTAAGTATCGTTGGCTGGGAAAAGATGGTGAGCCAATCTGGATTAATTGCAGGGGGCAGATTTATGAAGAAAACGGGGAAAAGTTCCTGCTTGGCTGTATTAATGAGATTGGAGAAAAACAGATTGCAGATAATGTCAGCAACCTGCTTGGAGAAGTAGCATTAAAGGAAAAAGTGTTAGAAGGGAAAAAGAACAATCAAAAAGGATATATTCTTCGTGTTGGGATTGATGATTTTAAGGATATTAATGAGCGTTTTGGCGTCGAATACGGAGATTATATTTTAAGGGCACTGGCAGATTGTATGAAAAAAGTAGCGGCACCGTACCAGATGATTTATCGAATGGTAGGGGATGAATTTATTTTAATGGATAGCTCCAATGGCACGCCGCAGCAGGCAGAAGAAGTTTATGATAAGATCTGCTGGGAAATAGAAAAAGTAATTGAGGAGGATAATTACAAATCGGTTTATACTCTTTCCGGTGGAATTATCACAAATGATGATGTAAAAGGAAAAACATATAATGAAATGTCAAAAATTTCACAATTTGCCTTAAGTCAGGCAAAGGCAAAGGGGAAAAATCAGGTCTATCGATTTAAAGAAGAAGATTATCAGAAATTTTTACGAAGAAGAGAGACGTTACGTTTGATGTGTCAGGCAGTTGCAAGAAATTTTGAAGGATTTGAGTTGTATTTTCAACCGATTGTGGATTCAGAGAATGGGAGTTTGTTTGCAGCAGAGACATTACTTCGTTTTCATATATCGGAGACAGAAATGCTTTCTCCGGCAGAATTCATTCCAATCTTAGAGGATAGCGGATTGATTATTCCGGTAGGAAAATGGATTTTAAAGAATGCATTAAAGATGTGTTTAGAGTGTCAGAAGAGTTTTCCGGATTTTAAAATCAGTGTGAATCTTTCTTATATACAGATTTCAAAAAGTCAGATATTAGAAGAAATCATCCGTGATGTGGATGAGTTGAATCTTGAGCCTGGCAGTGTTATCGTGGAACTTACGGAAAGTGGTTATTTAGAAAATACGATGATTATGCAAAATTTATGGGAAAAATTAAAATCCTATGGTGTTTGCATTGCCTTGGATGATTTTGGTACAGGATACTCTAATTTACAGAATATCGGAAATCTGACACCGAATATTGTAAAACTGGATCGAAGCTTTACGTTAAAAGCGTTAAAGAATGAGTATGAAAACCGTTTGATGACGCATGTGATTCAGATGGTGCACAGCATTGGGCTTAAAATCTGTGTAGAAGGAGTGGAAACCAAGGACGAGCTTTCCTATATAAAAGAAATGGAGCCGGACTACATTCAGGGCTTCTATTATGGAAGACCGTGTCCGAGAAATGAATTTTTGGATAAGTTTATGATTTGACAGAAAGAAAAAATGGGCATGATAAGTTTCGGATAGAAAAATAGTTGAGCATAAAGGAGAGGTAGCGATGAATTATTATGAAAGAGCAGTGGAATTAAAAGAAGATACGATTGCAGACCGCAGATATATTCATGAGAATGCCGAGGTCGGACTTGATTTGCCGAAAACAAAAGCTTATGTGATTAAAAAGTTGAAGGATTATGGTTTAGAACCAAAGAATTGCGGCTATGGTGTTACTGCAACGCTTGGCAAGGGTGGAAAATGCATCCTGCTTCGTGCGGATATGGATGCCCTTCCGATGCCGGAGGAAAGTGGGGAAGCCTTTGCATGTAAGGAGAAGAATGTGAATCATGCCTGTGGACATGATTTTCATGCAGCAATGTTACTTACGGCAGCAAGACTGTTAAAGGAGAATGAAGATGCGTTAGAGGGGACCGTAAAGTTCATGTTTCAGCCGGCAGAGGAAACGTTTGAAGGCAGCAAAAATATGATAGAAAATGGTATTCTGGAAAATCCCAAAGTTGATGTTGCTTTAGCATATCATGTTGCACCGGGTGAAATGCCGATTGGAATTTATATGTATAATGACAGTGATACCTTAATGTCTTCGGTGGATGGATTTCGGATAAAAATCAAAGGAAAAGGTGGTCATGGCGCCTATCCGAATATTGCAGTTGATCCGATTAATATCGGTGTGCATATTCATCTTGCCTTACAGGAACTGATTGCAAGAGAGAGTAATCCGGCACATTCCTGTGTCCTTACGGTAGGAAAGTTTACGGCAGGTTCGGTTGCAAATATTATCCCGGATACAGCAGAATTAGAAGGAACAATTCGTACAAATAAGAAAGAGGCGAGAGAATTACTGGTGCGCCGTATGAAAGAAGTGGCACAAAAGACGGCAGAATTATACGGAGGTTCCGCTGAGATTGAGATGATTTCAGAGGTTCCGCCTCTTATCTGTGATTCTGCGCTTACAAAAGAGATGATTGGATATATGAAAGATCTTGAGATTCCGGGACTTACCGGTTATCCGGACATTACCTCAAGTGCATCAGAGGATTTTGCTCTGATTGCGGAGAAAGTACCAAGTGTATTTATGTATCTGTCTGCCGGATATATGGACGAGAGGGGAAAATATTCCGCCCATAATCCTAAGGTGCAGTTTAACGAAGAAGTATGTAAGATTGGTGCCTCCTGTCTTGCGCAGTGTGCAACCAAGTGGCTTCATAATAATAAATAGAGGGAAATTATGCAAAATACCACAAAGCAGATATTAGAGGAAGCGTTAAAGAAACTCCTCTTACAAAAGCCGTTAGATAAGATTACCATTCAGGATTTGACCAATGAATGCGGAATTAGCCGGATGGCATTTTATTATCATTTTAAAGATATTTATGATCTGGTTGAATGGTCTTGTAAGGAAGATGCTTCTAAGGCATTGCAGGGGAAAAGCACATACAGCATATGGACGGAAGGATTTGAACAGATATTTGAAGCAGTTCTTGCCAATAAGCCTTTTATCTTAAATGTCTATCATTCGGTCAGCAGAGAGCAGATTGAAAATTATCTGTTTCAGATGACATATCAGCTGATTAGTGGAGTTGTAAAGGAACAGGCAGAGGGGCAGAACATTACCGAAGAAGATAAAGAGTTTATTGCACATTTTTATAAATATAGTTTTGTTGGTATTATGCTTGACTGGATCAAAGGCGGCATGAAAGCGGATTATCATGAAATCGTAGATAAAATCAGTACGATGGCAAAAGGAAGTATTGCGCATTGTATTGAAAATTTAATAAAATAATTTGTTTTTTACAAAATGGGAAGAATGATAAGTTTTTAATCATTCTTCCTTTTTTGTAAATGGAAGAAAAACGAATAGCCGGATATACTAAGTTCATAAAAAGAAACGAACTTAGAAAGGTGGATTTATTTATGGGTAAAAAGAAAGGTTTGAAAGTAGGAATTGCATTAGCGGCAGGAGCCGGTGCCGTTTATGCAGCAAAAAATTATAAAAAAGCAGATAATAAAAAGAAAATAGAAAAAGAACAGGAGGAGACTTCGGATTATCGCAATACAGAGCGTGGAAAAAATGCAAAAAACAGCAAAGGAATCTATTATAGTAACGGAAATTATGAAGCATTTGCACGTCCCAAAAAACCGGAAGGCGTAGAAGAAAAACATGCTTATCTGGTAGGAAGCGGTCTTGCATCTTTGGCAGCAGCATGTTTTCTGGTTCGTGACGGACAGATGCCAGGCTCTCATATCCATATTTTAGAGGCAATGGATGTGGCAGGTGGTGCCTGTGATGGTATCCTTGATCCGGGGAGAGGATATGTGATGCGTGGTGGTCGTGAGATGGAGAATCATTTCGAATGTCTGTGGGATTTATTCCATAGTATTCCGTCTCTTGAGGTGCCCGGAGCTTCCGTACTGGATGAATATTACTGGCTGAACAAGGAAGACCCGAATTATTCTCTTTGTCGTGCGACCGAAAACCGGGGACAGGATGCCCATACGGATGGAAAATTTAATTTGAGCCAGAAGGCATGCATGGAAATCATGAAGCTGTTTTTGACAAAGGATGAAGATTTGTATGATAAGACGATTGAGGATGTCTTTGATGAGGAGGTCTTTGATTCTACTTTCTGGTTATATTGGAGAACGATGTTTGCTTTTGAAAACTGGCACAGTGCACTTGAGATGAAGCTGTATTTCCAGAGATTTATCCATCATATTGCAGGGTTACCGGATTTCAGTGCTTTGAAATTTACAAAATATAATCAGTATGAATCCCTGATTCTTCCGATGCAGAAATACCTTATGGATGCAGGTGTGGAATTCAGATTTAATACCGAAGTAACAAATGTAATCTTTGAATTTGAGGGCAAAAAGAAGATTGCAAAAGCCATTGAATGTAAAGTAAACGGCAAAGAAGAAGGCATCGTACTTTCTGAAAATGATCTGGTATTTGTTACGAATGGAAGTTGTACGGAAGGAACCATTTACGGAGACCAGAATCATGCGCCGAATGGAGAGGCAGAGGTACGGACCAGTGGATGCTGGAGTCTTTGGGAGAATATTGCAAAGCAGGATCCGTCTTTTGGTCATCCGGAGAAATTCTGCTTGGATGTAGCAAAGACGAACTGGGAATCTGCAACGATTACCACACAGGATGATAAGATTATTCCATATATTGAAAAAATTTGTAAGAGAGATCCGCGCAGTGGAAAAGTTGTTACCGGTGGTATCGTAAGCTGTAAGGATTCCGGTTGGTTACTGAGCTGGACGATTAACCGTCAGGGACAGTTTAAAGATCAGGATAAAAATAAAGTCTGCGTATGGGTTTATGGTTTGTTTACCGATGCAAATGGTGATTATGTGAAAAAACCGATGAAAGACTGTACTGGGAAGGAAATTACGGCAGAATGGCTGTATCATCTGGGCGTACCGGTAGATGAAATTGATGATCTGGCTGAAAACAGTGCTGTTTGCGTACCGACGATGATGCCATATATTACCGCATTTTTCATGCCAAGAACCAAAGGTGACAGACCGGATGTAATACCGGATGGCTGTGTGAACTTTGCGTTCTTAGGGCAGTTTGCGGAAACACCAAGAGATACCGTATTTACAACAGAGTATTCCGTAAGAACGGCGATGGAAGCAGTATATGGTCTTCTGGGCGTAGACAGAGGAGTACCGGAAGTCTGGGGCAGTGTTTATGATATCCGCGATCTGCTTGACAGTACCGTAAAACTGATGGATGGCAAATCACCACTTGAAATAGAATTGCCGGGACCACTCAATGCATTAAAGAAGCCTTTGTTAAAGAAGGTTAAGGGAACAGTCATTGAGAAAGTGTTACGAGATCACGATATTATAAAAGAAGGCATGTTATAAACAATACAGATGAACGAAAAGAAGGCACAGGGTGTTTGGCTCTGTGTCTTTTTCTGCAAAAAATGACCGTTTTCTGCAATGAGTATTGTAAAAGAAAATGATTTGTGATATCTTCTTAAGATAAAAATTTGTTTAGGAGAAGCCGAAATAATTGGTGGTAAGAGGAGACTTATTCCCTGATGCTTAAAATTGCGATATGTGATGATGAAAAATATTTTGTGCAAAAAATAAAAAATATTTTGATAGAATATTTAGAAAACAGAAAAATACAATATGAGATTGATACATTTTATTCAGGCATAGAATTAGTAGATATGGGAATAGAAATAGTAAAATATCAGATTGTGTTTTTAGATATTAATATGAAACAGCTAAATGGAATGGAAACAGCAGAGATGATCCGTAAATACAGTCAGGATATATATCTTGTGTTTGTGACAGCGTATGTAGATTATTCATTGGAGGGATATAAGGTAGGTGCAATAAGATATCTGTTAAAAGATGATATCAGTTTTGCGGATGCGATTTATGAATGCGTGAATGCGATATTAGATAAAATGAATTATGTAGTATGTGAGAAGACATTTAAATTTAATGAAGGAGAAAAGAAAATATCGTTGGAACGTATTTTGTATATAGAAAGCAGATTACATAAAGTTGAGTTCCATATTATGGAAAACAAATTAATAACTTATACATTATATGATACATTAAACCATTTGGAAAAAGAGATGCAGAAGTTTGATTTTTTGAGAATTCATCAGAGTTTTTTGGTAAATCTAAAGCATGTAAAAAGTGTTAGAAATTATAAAGTCATCTTAAGTAATAATCAAAAACTCATGATACCAAAAGCACGATATAAAGATGTAAAAAATGCATTTATTGCATACAAAGGAGAATTATAAAAATGTTTTGTGTCATCAGTAGCATTGTAATCATTATATTTGAATTAATATGTTGTCAAATATTTTTTGAAAGTTTTTGTGGTCGCCCAACAGAACAAGATAAATGGCAAAAAATTTTATTGATGATATTGTTGGGTGGTTGTGATACGATATGTGTTTTTATCTTGTCGCATAAGTTTATTATAAAACAAATTGTAGTCATATTTTTATTTGCAATTATTATGCATCTGTATTTTCATACGAGTATGAGAAAAACAATTGCATTATCAGCTCTATTTCAGGGATTGTTGTTACTTACAGATTACATTGCTTACACAATAAATAATACTATTTTACTGAATGAAAAGGGAAACGAAAGTATTTTAGGAGAAAGTTTAATAATTGTTTTTGGAAAAATCATTCTGTTTTTATGTGTTTTACTGATTAGAAAACAATTTGGAAAAAAATTAATAGATGTGCTTGGGGATGCAGAATGGATTCGGTTTTTGTTTTTCCCTGTATTTACGGTCATAATAATTGCTGCAATTATTATGACATTTCCATATATTAAGGATCCCAAACAGGCAAATGTTTTGTATATTATAGCAGTTGGAATGGTTGTGATGAATGCGGTGGTGTATTATCTCATTAATGATATTGTAGAAAGAGAAGCAAAATTACATGAAAAAGAGCTTTTTGAATTGCAAGTAAAAAATCAGATGGAAGTGTATCATTCCATTTCTAAAAATCTTGAAGCGCAAAAATGTAAATCACATGAATTTAAAAATCAAATTTTATGTATTGAAGCTTTATTAAAAAGTCAAAAATATGATGAAGCATGCAAATATGTAAATGAAATTTCAAAGAGTATTGTGAAGGAGCATAATGTGATTGATACAAATCATACGGTTATCAATTCTATATTGAATATAAAGTATGAAGAAGCAATTAATAAAAAAATTGTATTTGTTTTTAAAATAAATGATTTATCCGGAATAAAAATAAAAGAAGAAGATATTGTTGTTCTTTTGGCAAATCTTTTAAATAATGCAATTGAAGCCTGTGAAAAATGTGAAGAGAAGAGGGTTGTTAAATTAAAATTTATGATAGAAGATGGTGATGTCATTCTTTCTGTTAAGAATACATATAAACAACCACTAATTTATGAAAATAATGAATTAAAAACGAGTAAAGCTGATATGCCGGAGGAACATGGAATCGGTATAAAAAATATAATCCGGATTATTGAAAAATATCATGGTTCTTATGTGATACAGAATGATGGGGAAGAATTTTATTTTTCTATTCTATTTACATGAGTAATGAAAAATTTGCAAAGTGTTTTATTCATTACAAGACAAAGGTTCGTTTTCTGCAAAAAAAGTCTATTTTCTGCAATACTAATTGAATCCTGGAAACTATTTGATAAGATAAAAGTATCAACTATTTTGAGGGGAGAGTTTTATAAATGAAACAAAAATTACTTATGCTAATTTTATTAAGCACTTGTTTTTTGTTCCCACAGAAAGCATTGGCGGCGGAGCAGCAGGATGTGGCACGCCACTATGATATCATAAAAGATGGCGGAACATTTGTGGCAGATGCAAATGGGAATTACCATTATGTAATCGGTGATGCCACAATCAAAAATGCATTCCTGTTTGACGGAACCTATACCTACTATTTGCAAAACGATGGGACACCGATGAAAGACAGACTAACGTATCATCCGGATGGAGAGCATGTGATTTATTTTGACAGTGATGGACATGAAGTGTTTGATCATACAGCACACATCACGAAAAGCATTTCGGGAGAGAAAGTAGATGATGACTGCTATTTTGGTACTTATGGTTTTATGTTTCAGGATCAGATTGCTTTCGAATATGGTCTTCCAAAGTATTATAATGCATGCGGAGTTCTTCAAAAGAACGGAGAATTTTATTTCGCAGACGGAAATCTTGGTGTGGCAGATGAGGAGGGATTTTTACAGTCGGACGGCTTCGGTTATGACGCATTTGGGCAGAAAGTGTTCTACCACTGGAATGGTAAAATCGCAAGAGGCCTGTTTACGGACGGCGAGTATTATTATCAGATGGATGAGAAGGATGGGCATCTATTGGGGACGTTTCCGGTGGAAAATGTGGTAAGCGATAGCATACCGGCAGATTCAGCAAAGATTGGTCCGCAGACTTATGATATGCGTCTGGTTGGAGAAAATGCGTTTACCGGACAGATTTCAAACTGGTACAGTTCACAGGGTGTGGCTTCGTATATGACAGAAAAGTATGGAGATCAGTACTGGCAGCTGGATATTTATAAGGATGCAGCCGGAAATGTGGTAGATAGTGAAACAAAACTTCCGGGAAAATATGCGACAATCCGTGGAATCACGATTGGCAGTACGAGAGAACAGGTATATGCTGCTTACGGAAGACCGGAAAAGTTTGGATATACGGAGAATGGAACGGTTATTGGGTATAATGATGAAAATATCACCAATCATAATAGCGATTGGTATATGGTATCATGTTGCATTTCACCTTATGCAGTGGACTGGCTGGAACAGGCAGTAGGATACGAGTATTCCGGAATACGGTTTACTTATGATGAAAATGATGTTGTTGTTAAAATTTCTTATATGAAAGTACCGATGAATAATACGCTTGGTGAATACTGGTATTGGATTATCAATGATCCGGATCATCCGTTTGACCATGTATCCTATCGAGATGTGCAGCCTGAGACACCGGCTCCGGCAGGTCATATGGTTACATTGGATGCTTCACAATCTGTATATGCAATACCGGGCAGTACCTATCAATGGTATGCGGCAGGTGGTTTTGCAGGAACTTTTGATAAATTGGAAGGAGAAACAACATCACAGTATCAGTTTGTCGCAGCCGGAGGACCGTTAGTATATAAATGTTTGATAACGCATTTAGACGGAAAGCATTATGATGTGATGTTTCCGGTTAACAGATAGAAAGATATATGAACCAAAGAAAGACAAGTTGAAAGCGTAGGAAATTTGCAGGATAAATTCTAGAAGAAACAAGGAGTAAAAGCCATTACTTACCGGTGTGAGTGATGGCTTCCTTCTTGTATGGGAAATTATCGTGAAAACGTTTTCACAAATTTATATTGATTTTTTTCTTTCAAAGTTCTATTATACATATAAACATATAGGGATAATAGGAAAGAGAGGAAGTTATCATGAAAAAGAGAGGAAGATTTCTTACATTACTTATGGTTACAACATTAGCGGCAGGAAGTCTTATGGCTTGTGGCTCTGGCAGTAAAGAGACAGGAAATACACAGACGGGTAGTAAATCCGGCGATTCAATAGAAATTACGAATGTATCATATGATCCGACACGCGAGCTTTATGCAGCGTACAATGAGCTTTTTGCGAAACACTGGCAGGAGGAAAACGGACAGGAAGTGTCAGTTGTTCAGTCACATGGTGGCTCAGGAAAGCAGGCGCTCGAAGTTGCAAATGGGTTACAGGCAGATGTTGTGACACTTGCTCTTGAGGGAGATGTGGACGCGGTTAAGAATGCTGGACTGATTGAAGATGGGTACGTAGATGAGTTTCCGCTTGACAGTTCACCTTATACTTCAAGCATTGTATTTCTGGTAAGAAAAGATAATCCAAAGAATATTAACGACTGGGATGATTTGCTTCGGGATGATGTCGGGGTGATTACACCAAACCCGAAGACTTCCGGCGGCGCGAGATGGAATTATCTGGCAGCATGGTACTATTTTGAAAAACAGGGACAGAGTGAAGATGAAATTAAGGAAAGCATCAAGACACTGTATGAGCATGTACTGGTGTTAGATTCCGGGGCAAGGGGAGCAACGACTTCTTTTGTTGAGAACGGACAGGGAGATGTCCTTCTTGCATGGGAAAATGAGGCATTTCTTTCTTTAGATGAGCATCCGGGTGAGTATGAGATTGTTGTTCCATCGGCTTCCATTCTGTGCCAGCCGACCGTAGCAGTCGTGGATGAAGTAGTAGATAAAAGAGGAACAAGAGAAGTTGCAACGGAGTATTTGAATTATTTATATTCTGAGGAAGCACAGAGGTTAGAAGCTGAATGGTATTATCGTCCTTCCAATGAGGAACTGTTAAAAGAGTATCAGTATGAAGGAGAAGGAAATACAATTACGGAATTACCGGAGAATCATAAATGGATTATTACCGACATTGATTTGACAAATATTGATCATTTTGGCGGATGGACCAAGGCAACAGAGAAACATTTTGCAGATGGAGGAATTTTTGATTCCATTTACGAAAAGAAATAGAGACGGCGAAAGGAAGAAACATCATGAAAAAGAAAAAAAGAGTCATTCCCGGATTTGGATTATCCTTTGGAATTGTAATGGCAATGTTAGGACTCATCGTGATTATTCCATTATGCTCGCTGGTCGTTTTCTCGTTAAAGCTTTCTTTCCATGATTTTATTGAGACGGTGACAGCACCACGTGTTTTAGCAAGCTACAAAGTAAGCATTTTAACGGCACTGATTGCATCCTTGATCAATGCTGTGATGGGACTTTTGATTGCATGGGTACTTGTGAGGTACAATTTTCCGGGAAAGCGTATTATGGATGGAATGATTGAATTGCCGTTTGCATTGCCGACAGCCGTTGCAGGTATTGCACTTACGCATCTTACGACACAGGATGGCTGGGTAGGAAAAATCTTTGCAAAGGCAGGAATCCAAATCGCTTATACGAGAATCGGAATTACGGTTGCATTGGTTTTTATCGGAATTCCATTTGTAGTAAGAAGTGTACAGCCGGTACTTGAAAAAGTAGAAAAAGAATATGAGGAAGCAGCCGCTATGTTTGGTGCTTCGAGAGCCAGAATCTTTTTTGAAGTAATCTTTCCGGAAATCCGTCCGGCATTGATTTCCGGTTTTACAATGGCATTTGCAAGAAGTATCGGAGAATATGGCAGTGTTGTTTTCATTGCCGGAAATACACCATATAAAACAGAAATTGCACCACTTATGATTATGGCAAAACTGCAGGAATTTGATTATGCGAGTGCAACATCCATAGCACTTGTAATGCTTTTTATCGCATTTCTCATTCTGTTTGTCAATGCGTTGATTCAAAGTTATACATCAAAAATTGTAAGCGGAATTGAGTAGGAGGGAAAGAGATGGAGATTCGAAATGATAAAGGAGTGGTAAAATGGCTCTTGATCGGCATATGTACGGTATTTTTGCTGGTCACGCTGGTACTTCCGCTCGTATATGTAATCTATACTGCACTTCGCGATGGATTGGGAGCGTATTTTGCGGCTGTAAAAGATCAATATGCAGTGAAAGCAATTTTACTGACAATTAAGGTAGTCATTATTTCGGTGGTTGTAAATTCTATTTTTGGAATCTTTGCAGCATGGCTCATTACCAGATTTCAGTTCCGTGGAAAGAAAATTATTTCTACTTTAATTGATTTACCGCTTACGATATCACCGGTTATTGCAGGACTTATTTTTGTTCTTACCTTTGGGCGGCAAAGTGCAATCTATCCGTTTTTGGAAAAGTGGGGGATTCAGATTATTTTTGCGGTTCCGGGTGTTGTCTTGGCAACGATATTTGTGACGTTTCCGTTTATTTCAAGAGAAATCATTCCGGTTCTTACCGTGGAAGGAACCGATGAGGAAGAGGCGGCAGCATTGATGGGAGCGAATGGATTCCAGATTTTTACACAGATTACGTTTCCACACATCAAATGGGCATTTCTTTATGGTGTTGTTTTGTGTTCGGCAAGGGCAATGGGAGAATTTGGAGCGGTATCTGTGTTGTCCGGACATTTGTGCGGAAGGACCAATACCATGCCGCTTTATATCGAATTGTTGTATCAGGCATTTGATTTTACGGGAGCATTTGCGTTGTCATCTATTTTGGTTATTATGGCAATTATTATTTTGGTGTTGCGGAATATTTTTGAATATCGTGGGAAAAAGGAAATGGAATCTTAGGAGGTTACCGGTATGGGAGAAAATACGAAGGCTTATGTAGAACTTAAGCATATCAATAAAACATTTGGTAATTATAAGGCATCGGATGATGTGAATTTTACGGTTGAAAAAGGAAAGTTAATTGGACTTTTAGGACCAAGTGGAAGTGGAAAGACAACGATTTTGCGAATATTGGCAGGTTTGGAAAATGCAGATTCCGGAGAAATCTATATTGATGGAAAACAGGTAAATGAGATTCCGGCAAGTAAGCGTGGAATTGGGTTTGTATTTCAGAATTATGCATTGTTCCGGTATAAGACGGTATTTGATAACATTGCATTTGGATTAAAAATTCAAAAGAAAAGCAAAGCAGAGATAAAAAGCCGTGTAGATGAACTGATTGAGCTGGTAGGGTTGAAAGGCTTGGAAAAGCGTTATCCAAAGCAGTTGTCCGGCGGACAGAGACAGCGTGTGGCATTTGCAAGGGCACTTGCAACGCAGCCGCAGTTGCTTCTTTTGGATGAACCATTTGCCGCAATTGATGCAAAGGTACGAAAAGAATTACGCAGCTGGTTGCGGGAGTTGATTAATCAGGTAGGAATTACAAGTATTTTTGTCACACATGATCAGGATGAAGCGATTGAGGTTGCGGATGAGATTATTGTGACAAATAAAGGAAAGATTGAGCAGATTGGTACACCGGTTGAAGTATACAGCAATCCACAGACGCCGTTCGTGGTGCAGTTTTTGGGAGAACCGGTGACAATTAAAGATTTTAATCAATTCAAGGGCTTCCGTGAAAAGACAAAAGGGGATCGGGCAATTATCCGTCCGGAGTTTGTTACGGTCACAAAGAAAAACGAATTTAATCCTTATCCGGTCACGACCGAAGAAGGTATTGTGGAACGTGTGGCATTTCGTGGTAACTCTTTAGAACTTACGATTCGTGTGCATGATGAACTTCTGCTCGCAAATCGTCAGATTGGTCAGGAATTAATCAAAGAGGGTGAGCATGTCAATGTATTTTTGCAGCGTTTGTATCTGGTGGATGACCATGGACAGAATGTTGCAATTGCAGTCAATGAAGCATTAAGACAGGACGAAAGTGTCGTTATTTAACATGGTGGGAGTATCGTTTTCAGCCATTATCTGCTAAAAATATGCAGATGATGGCTTTTTGTGGTACAATAATAGAAAAGATGTTGCGTCCTTTTGACTCCAACATCATAGAAAAAAAGAGAGGCATCGTAACATTGCTTACTATATATTGTGCGCTTTTTTCGGAGGCGCAGGAAATAATCAAACGATTTCAACTGAAAAAAGAAACGCGAAATACGCATTTTCAGGTGTTTTCCGATACAAAAGGTGAAATTCGTCTTGTCCTTACCGGTGTCGGTGCGATTGCGGCAGCGACAGCTGTGGCAGAGATTTCAAGCTGTTATCCGCCGAAGCAGACGGATTTGCTTCTTAATTTCGGAAGCTGTGCGGCAAGAGATGAAGTTCCCATCGGGAAAGTTTTTGTGTGTAATAAATTAACGGAAGAGTGCAGCGGCAGAACATTTTATCCGGATATGTTATATCATCATCCTTTTTTAGAAGCAGAACTTATAAGCAGACCGAAGATTCAGAGTTTAAATGAGATGGAGTCGGATTGCACGAAAGAAATGGCTTGGAAAGAAACAAGATTGTACGATATGGAAGCTGCGGCTGTCTATCAGGCAGGGAATTACTATTATGGATCGCACCAGATGATTTTCTTAAAAGTGGTGTCAGACCATGGTTGTAAGGAAGATAGAAAAGATGGAAAGATGACTGATATGCAAGCACAGATGAGTGCATTGATGCAGGATATAGCAGAGCCGGTAAGCCGATATATTGAGACATTGTGTGAGATTTGCCATACGAAGAAAAAGGAAAGCCAGACACAGGCAATGTTTCGAAAGCAGGCAGAGGAAGAGGCAGCAAAGCTGGGAAAACAGTTACATTGTTCGTTTGTAATGCAGAAAGAATTGTTACAGCTTTTACTTTACTGGAAACTGACCGGAACAGATGATACGGAAATTTTGGAGGAATACTATAGGCAGGGACGTTTACCGGCAAAGGATAAGCGGGAAGGAAAGAAGATTTTGGATGAACTTAAAGAACGATTATGAGAATGCAAAATTTACGCACATTTATGTGGAAAAACGTGTATGGTCTCATCCGAGAACAAAAGAGATTTTAACACATTTTCCAAAGGCACAGATTGTTGCAATCGATCATTATAAAGATGTGTTCAACAGACGGGGACAGGATGTTATATGTGAACACCGCTCACAGAGTTTAATCTTAGCACAAAAAGAAGACCATTATTTCTATGAGGGAGCACCGGTATGTCAGGACTTTGGCAATACGAATTTTTATTATTGTTCCACCATGATGAATTGTATCTTTGATTGCAGCTACTGTTATCTGAAGGGAATGTATCCGTCCGGGCATATGGTTATTTTTGTGAATCTGGAGGATTATTTTAGGGAGTTGGAGCAGATTCTTGTAAAGAAACCGATGTATCTTTGTGTTTCTTATGATTCGGATCTTTTGGCAATGGAACCTCTGGTTGGTTATGCAAAGCATTGGGCGGATTTCGCGGCAAAGCATGACAATTTAAAAATTGAGATCAGAACGAAAAGTGCCGGGCATAAAATGTGGGAATTGCCATGTCTTACAAATGTGATTTATGCTTTTACACTGTCTCCACAGCGAATGATAGATGCGTGTGAGAAGGGAACACCATCAGCAAAGGCAAGAATTGCATGTGCAACGACGGGACTAAAACTGGGATATTCCATTCGGCTGTGCTTTGATCCGATGTTATATTTGCCGACGTGGCGGGAAGATTATGATACATTGTTACGCCAGGTGGATGAGGCATTCAAAGAGCAGGGGCTTTCGATGAAACAGCTTACGGATGTCAGCGTTGGAACTTTCCGCATTTCACAGGATTACATGAAAAAACTGCGTCGCACTATGCCTGCAGCACCGGCGGTACAGTTTCCCTATGTAAATGTGGGCGGTGTCTATCAGTATCCGCCAAAGCTTTTAAAAGAAATGGAAGATTATCTGATTTTGGAGCTTGGAAAAAGAATGGACAAGGAGAAAATTTATCATGAATAAATCTGGAATCGTAACGGGAGCAAGTTCGGGAATCGGCTTTGCAATTAGTCAGGTTTTGTGTGACATGGGATATGAAGTTTATGGATTCGGGCGTGATTTTGAAAGGGAAGAAACGCATGAATTTGTGCAGAAGACCGAGACATTTCATGCGGTAGCCGGAGATCTTCTGGATACGAATAAGGTATGCGATAAGGTAAAACAGATTGCAAAGGAAACACAGGTGAAGGTTCTTGTAAATGCAGCAGGTGTCGGGTATTATGGGCTTCATGAGCATCTTACGGTCAGCCAGATTCAGACCATGGTACGCACGAATCTGGAATTGCCCTTGATTCTTACGAATCGTCTGTTACGGGTACTTAAGGAAAATGATGGCTATATTATTAATATTTCTTCCATAACGGCAAAACAGAGTAGCCCGCATGGTTGTGCCTATGGGGCGACAAAAGCGGGACTTACCGGTTTTGGTATGAGCCTTTTTGAGGAAGCACGTAAGTATGGCGTGAAAGTAACGACAATCCATCCGGATATGACACAGACGAATCTTTACCGGGATGCTGATTTTACCTGTGCCGATGAAGATAATTGTTATCTTAATGCTTCCGAAGTTGCGGATGCTGTAAGATATGTATTAAATCAGCGGGACGGACTGGTTGTGCCGGACATTACGCTGCGTCCACAGTTTCATCGCATTGCAAAAAAGTAATGATAGAAATTTATGGAAATTTTAGATGAGTCTGATATAATAAAAGAAAAATACATAAGAAAAATGGTAAAGGATTAGAGAAAAATGGATTGGGTTATTGAATTTGATATTGCAGCATTTATTCTTACGACAATGGTTCTGTGGCTTTTTTTAAAAAAGAAGAATTATCCTTCAAAAGCCAATAAAATGTATTTATATCTTATGCTTGCAGGAATGTCAGCATCTTTGCTTGATGTGGTAAGTGTTTATACGATTACAAATGCCGGGCGTCTTCCACTCTGGGTGAATCTGTTGGTCAATGCGTTGTTCCTTTTAAGTATGAATGCAATTACTTTTATTTATTATTTCTATATTGATGCAATCATTACAGAACAGGTAGAAGTAGGTCCCTGGCATGAATGGGTGATAAAAGTAATAGCTATTCTTGATTTTGGAATGATTCTATTATCACCGTTTACCAAATGGGTGTTTTATTTTGATACGCAGAGAAATTATTGCAGTGGTCCGTTAAAAATAGTAGTTTATGGCGTTGCATTATTTATGCTCGCAGCCTGTCTTGCCAAGACATTTCGAAACAGGGAAGTGCTTAGCAAAACGCAGAAAAACTGTGCTTATCTCTATACGCTGTCTAATTTGTCAGCGGTCATTATTCAATGCATTTTTCCAAAGCTGTTGATCACAAATTTTGTGATTGCACTTTCTTTTATTATTATATATATTATGTTGCAAATACCGGAAAATAAGATTGATGCGTTAACACAGCTCGAGAACAGAGTCGCTTTTCTGGAAGACTTAAATCGCGAGATACATAATAAAAAAAGTTTCTTTCTTCTTGCTGTAAAGATGGAAAATTTAAACAGCATCAATGATATGATGGGTATTACTTTGGCCAATTCTGTGATTCGACAGTTTGCACAGATTCTTACGGATGCGGGAAAAAAAGCAAATGTATATCGGATTGGCGGAACAAAATATGTTTATATCGCTTATTCTGAAAAAGAAGTATGGTCGATTGTAAATGAAATAGAAGGCAGGGTGAAAAAGGGGTTTGAACTGCATGATATGGATGTGCAGGTGAAAGTGAAATATGGTCTGGCATCGTATCCGCAGCATGGAAAAACCGTTACAGAATTGGAGAAGGCAATTCAGTATTGTCTGGAGAGTAAAAGACAGGATAAAAATGAAAAAGTGATTCGTGCGGATGAAAAACTGCTGGAGAGTCTGAAACGAAAAGATGAAATTTACGACATCATAAAAAAAGCGATTCAAAATCGCACGTTTGAGGTATATTACCAGCCGATTTATGATTGGAAGAAAGAGACCTTTGATTCTGTGGAAGCACTGATACGTCTTCGTGATGAAAAGTATGGTTTTATCAGTCCGGAGGAATTTATACCGATGGCTGAGAAGAGTGGACAGATTGTTGAAATCGGGGAATATGTACTGGATGAGGTTTGCCGGATGGTTTCACAATCCGATATTTTAAAATATGGTATCACACGTGTTCATATCAATCTTTCTGCCGTACAGTGTATGCAGAGAGATTTAAAGGAAAGAGTACAGAGAATTGTAAAAAAATATGATGTGGATCCGAATGTACTCTATTTTGAGATTACGGAAACAGCGGCATTACATTCTGATTCTTATCTTACAGAAAAATTAAAAGGAATTACCGATGCCGGATTTAAATTGATTTTGGATGATTATGGAAGTGGATTTGCAACATTTGGATATTTGCTTCACTTTCCATTTTCTGTTGTAAAATTTGATAAGGAA
Source organism: Roseburia hominis (assembly GCF_021531695.1). GTDB lineage: Bacteria > Bacillota > Clostridia > Lachnospirales > Lachnospiraceae > Roseburia_D. The sequence goes on from NZ_JADYUI010000009.1 coordinate 69,851, forward strand.
ATGGTCTGGCAGGCAACGGAAAAAGAAAAGACATTGATTGCGCTTAATTATGTAGTAAAAATGATGAAAGCACTGGGGCTTGAGATTGTTGCAGAGGGTGTTGAGACGAATAAGCAGGCAGAGCAGTTAAAGGAAATAGGATGTGATTTCTTTCAGGGATTTCTTTATGCGAAGCCAATGCAGGAAGAAATGTTTCTTGCATTTTTAAAAGATAAAAATAGAAAAGGATAAAAAATACTTGCGTATAGAAACAGGGTATGTTATTTTATATTTAACCGACCGGCGGTCGGTCGGTAAGGAGAGAAAGAAAATGAGAACAGTAAAAGATGCAAAGGAACGAAGGAATGAGATTTTAGATGCAGCAGAGGTATTGTTTGTAAGCAAAGGATATGACAATACCACGATGAAGGACATTTTAGAAAAGGTTCAGATTGCAAAGGGAACGCTATATTATCATTTTAAATCCAAAGAAGATATTTTGGATGCAATGGTCGAAAGAATCGAGGAGCGAATGAAGGAAAAGGTAAAAAGAGTGATAAATACCAAAAAGCCGGTACTTACCCGTGTCACAGATGCGATTCTTGCCATGCATGTCAGCTCGGATATTGAACTTGCAATGCTGGAAGAGATGCACAAGCCACAGAATGCCCTGTTGCATCAAAAGTCACAGGAAGAAACCATGAAATGGATTGTTCCTATGATGGAGACACTGGTAGAAGAAGGAATCGAAGAAGGAATTTTTGCAACGAAATATAAGACAACCGCAGTGGAAATGATTATGTTGTACTCCAATGTCATGTTAGATGAGGAACATATGGGAGAGGGGGAACAGGCAATGCAAAAGATGCTTGGATTTATTGACAGTGCAGAGCGGCTGCTTGGAGCTAAGGAGGGAAGTATGCTGCCGTGTATCATGCAGATTTTTGAAAAAACAATGGGAGGAAGAAAAAAAGATGGAGAAGACAAAAAATAATTTTTATAAATTTTTATTGTTGTGGGTAGGAGAATTTATTTCTTCAATTGGAGGAGGAATGACGTCGTTTGGACTTGGAGTCTATGTATTTTCAAAAACGGGAAGTGCCACAGCAATGACAATGGTGACATTAGTTGGATTTTTACCGACGATTTTACTTGGAGCACCGGCAGGTGTGCTGGCAGACCGGTATGACAGAAGACTTCTTATGATGCTTGGTGACGGACTTTCCGGTTTGGGAGTTCTTTTTATTTTCCTTTGTATGTTACAAGGGAATGCAGCACTTTGGCAGATTTGTCTTGGAGTTGGTATCAGCGCAGTCTTTTCGTCTTTAATGGCGCCAGCCTATCGGGCAACCGTTACAGATTTATTGACGAAGGAAGAGTATGCAAAAGCAAGTGGACTGGTATCGCTGGCAGATTCAGCCAGATATCTGATTTCTCCGGTTTTAGCAGGAATTTTACTGGCAGTATCTGATATGAAGCTGATTCTTGGGATAGATATTGCAACCTTTTTTGTGACGGTCGCGGTAACAGCAGTTGTGAAAAAAGGACTTGTTACAAAAAAACAAGAAGAAGTAAGTGGATTTACACAGGCATTGAAGGAAGGCTGGCAGGCAATAACGATAAAAAAAGGAGTGCTTAATCTGGTACTTTTAGCATCTGTCATGACTTGTTTTATGGGATTTATGCAGGTGCTTTGTGAGCCGATGATTTTATCTTTTTGTGACAGTAAAACACTTGGAATCGCGGAAACAATCTGTGCATGCGGAATGTTGGTATCCAGTCTTATGCTTGGTATGAAAGGAGCAAAAGGCAGTTATGTGAGAATGCTTTGGCTGGCACTTTTTGGGGCAGGAATCGCAATGGCAGCCTGTGGTGTGGCAGAAAATATCGTTTTGATCTGTATTGCCGGATTTTTGTTTTTTGCGATGTTACCGTTTGCCAATACAGCACTTGATTATTTGACAAGAACGAATATCCCTGTGAATCTGCAGGGAAGAGCATGGGGATTAATCGGTGTTATTTCGCAGCTTGGTTATATTGTTGCCTATGTTCTTGCCGGTGTGTGTGCGGATGGAATCGGCAAAAAAATGCAGATCGGAGTCGGACGTGGAGCAGCTGTTGTTATTATAATTGCTGGAATTTTACTGTCAGTCACCGCACTTTTTATCATAAACAATCAGAAAATCCGGGAGTTGGAAAGGGGAGATGTAAGTGAATCAGAAAATAATTTTTCATGATATGCGAAAAAATCTGTTTACGACGATTGTAACGGTAAGCTTTATTGCAGCGTCCGCAATGTTAGTATCCCTTGCTCTGCTTTTGGGAGTCAATCTGTTGACCTCGGTTGATCAGTTAATGGAAAAAGCAGAAACACCACACTTTTTACAGATGCATGCAGGAACACTGGAAAAAGAGGAAAGAGAAGCGGTAAAAGGTCTGGGAGAAGGTCTGGCAGAGAAGGAACAGGTGTCAGAGTTTTTAAATATAGAAAATTCCAAAATAGCCTTAAATGGGAATTCTCTTCGCGACAGTACGCAGGATAACGGGCTTTGTGTGCAGAGTGATTCCTTCGATTATCTGCTTGGAATGGAAAATGAGATTTTAAAGCCAAAAGACGGAGAAATTTATGTTCCGGTTTGTTATCAAAAAGAATATGACGTAAACGTTGGAGACACGGCAGACATTTGTGGGAAAACATTTGTGGTGGCAGGATTTTTAAGAGATTCCCAGATGAATTCCATGCTGGCAAGCTCGAAACGTTTTTTAGTCAGCAAAGCAGATTTTGAAATGATGAAAGAGCATGGAAGCATGGAGTATCTGATTGAATATCGGCTTAATGCGAATGTTGATATCAGTGAATTTGCGAGTATGTATGCAAGTGAAAAGCTTCCGGCAAATGGCCCGGCAATCACCTATCCGCTTATTAAAATGCTGAGTGCCCTGTCAGATGGAATCATGATTGGTATTCTGCTATTAGTCAGTGTTTTGGTGGTCGTGATTGCGTTACTTTGTATCCGGTTTACACTTTTGGCAAAGTTGGAGGAGGACAAAAAAGAAACCGGTGTTTTGTTGGCACTTGGAACTCCGCTTCGTGATGTGAAAAAGATGTATCTTTTTAAATATCTTTTTTTAGCATTTATCGGAGCCATGATTGGCATGATGCTTACTTATGGGATCAAAGGAAAAATGCTTTCAGAAATTAAGGCATCTTTTGGAATCACGACAGTACCGGGATTAGAGTTTTTATGGGGATTTTTTGGAGCAGCCGTTGTTATTATAATCGTTTTTTTATCTGTAAAGCGGGTGTTGAAACGTCTGGAAAAGTTGTCGGTAGTGGAAGTGATTCAGAATAGGGAAGATAGAGAAAAAGGAAAGGCAAAGAAGGTCAATAAGATGTCACTTTCCCGTCATTTGAATTTCTCTGTGAATGATCTTCTTGCGGTAAAAGACGTAAGGGTACGGGGAAAATTATATGTGACAAACTTTTTCGTTTTTCTTTTTGCAATTATGTTAATGACGATTCCTCAGAATATTGAGACAACGATTTCTTCGGAAAAATTTTCTACCTGTATGGGAATCGGAGACAGTGATATCCGTTTTGATATTCAAAATATGACGGATAGCGAAAAAAGAGGAAAAGAACTTTTGGAAGTATTAAAGAAAGATGAGAGAATAGAAGATGCCGGAGCATTTTTTACCAAAACATTTTCTGTGAAAAAGAAAGAAGGGGGACTGGAACAGTTACTGATTGAGTTTGGAAATCATCAGATGTTTTCTGTGGTCTATACGAAGGGAGAAGCACCAGAGAATGAGAATGAAATTGCATTATCATCTCTGAATGCGGAAGAAATGGGAGCAGAGCCCGGAGATGTTCTTACGCTTGTAACGGAAGATGGGGAGAAAATGCTTACAGTCTGTGGGATTTATTCGGATATTACCAATGGTGGAAAAACAGCGAAGGCATGTTTTGTGGATGAGAATACGCCGGTCATGTGGGGAACTTTGTATGCAACAGTAAGAGATAAGGATGCCATAGAAGCAGTGACAAAAGATTATGCAAAGCATTTTTCGGATGTAAAGGTGACTGATATCAGAGGATATATGCTTGGAACATATGGCGCTACGATAACTTCTATTCGGAAAGCAGCTGTTCTTTCTGTTGTTCTTGCAATTGGGATTACCTGTTTGCTGACATTATTGTTTGCAAGGCTTCTTTTGGCAAAGGATCGTTATGAGGTTGCGGTTTTAAAATCTTGTGGGTTTACGACACATGATATTAAAGAGCAGTATATCATAAGTATTGTAATAGCATCGATACCGGGGATTTTATTTGGAATAGCCGGGGCGAGAATTTTGGGAGAAAGGATTACAGGTCTATTTTTGTCTACCCTTGGGGCAGATGCCTTCTCCTTTGTGGCAAATCCTTGGATTGTATATCTGGTAATGCCGCTATTGCTGGTGGGTTCCCTTATGATAGGAAGTATTTTGGGAACAAAACAGGTGGAAAAAATACCGGCTGGGGCATGCGTAAAAGAATAAATTGATGATAAGTTCTGATTTGTAAAAATAGTAAACATGTACTTTTCAACGCTTACGAATGTCATCTTGCGCAAAATGCATTTCATTCTTTGTTCCAATGCTACGGACATAAGATTTTGTAAATGTTCTGATAACATATATTAAAGTTCGAACGCAACCGGCTGAAATTCGCCATCCGGGCTCAAGTTCAGCCTTCCGTCAGCATCCGTGCTGCCGGATTGCTTGTTACCTACAGAACATTAACGAAATCTAATGTCCTTCACAAGTCACAAAGACTGAAATGATTTTGTGCAAGATGACAGTTCAACGTAGAGAAGTACATAATCTTAGTTCATTGAATATATGAATCAGAATTCACGGAAAGGAATGAAAAATAGAATGGAACTTATAAAGGCAGAAAATATAGAAAAAAATTTGGAGATGGCAAAGAAGCTAAAACCGTATTAAATCATGTTTCGGTTACGATTGAAAAAGGTGAGTTTGTCGCAATCATGGGTGCTTCCGGTTCCGGAAAATCAACACTGCTTTATGCATTGAGCGGCATGGATCATATTGATGGGGGAGAAGTACTTTTTGAGGGAAAAGCATTAAAAGGATGCAAGGAAGAAGAACTTTCAGAACTTCGAAGAGAAAAAATGGGATTTATTTTTCAGCAGCCTACGATGTTAAAAAATCTGAATATTTTAGACAATATTCTATTCCCGACACTTCGCACCCATAAAGGAGATAAAAGTGCAGTAGAACGGGCAAAAATGTTAATGAAGCAAACCGGAATCGGTGGAATTGAAAAAAACGAAATTTCTGAAGTGTCAGGTGGGCAGCTTCAAAGGGCAGGAATCTGTCGTGCTCTTATGGGACAGCCGGATATTATTTTTGCTGATGAACCGACCGGAGCATTAAATTCCAAAACTGCTGCAGAAATTATGGATCTTTTAGTAGAAATCAATCAGAAGGGAACGGCAATCCTTATTGTTACACATGATGCAAAAGTAGCGGCAAGAGCCGACCGGATCTTATTTCTTTCTGATGGAAAAATTGCAAAAGAACTTGCATTTCAAAAAGAAAATACTAATATGGAGTACAGATGTAAAGAGGTATTAGAAATTATGGGAGAGATTGGAGTGTAGTCTGATTTTAACGGCAGCATAGAAAAGAGGCAGAATATGATAGAAGTAAAAAAATATAACAAAAAAATATATCATAATATAAAAATGTTGACGTACAGAAAACTGTACGTTATAATATGAGTACAGAAAACTGTACTTATGGAAGGAGAAATTTTATGTTAGCCGTTAATTATACAAATCTTCGTGATAATATGAAAAACTATATGGATAAAGTAACAGACGATTATGAAACTGTGATTGTTACAAGAAAAGATAATAAAAATGTAGTGATGATTTCAGAGGAAGCCTATAATAATTTAATGGAAAATGTGTATGTTATGGGGAATAAGACAAATTATGACTGGCTAATGGAATCAAAATCACAGTTAGAAAGGGGAAATCTTTCTATTCATAATCTTACAGAGGTAGATACGGATGAATAAAGTGTTTACGGATAATGGGTGGGAAGATTATATTTATTGGCAAACAGAAGATAGAAGAACTCTAAGGAAAATAAATCAACTAATAAATGATATATGTAGAAATGGAAATGAAGGAATGGGAAAGCCTGAACCATTAACCGGAAATTTATCAGGATTTTGGAGTAGACGTATCAATGATAAGGATAGACTGATCTATAAAATTGATGAAAATAATGTATATATTTTGGCTTGTCGTTATCATTATGGAGATAAGTAATCAGAAAAATGCCTAAAAGGAGCAAAGCGTATACGAGTTTTTCAGTACACCACTTACCTTACATCCATTCTTACACGTATGTAAGAATGAAGAAGACGTAAAAAACCTTATTTTATCGGTATTTATGAGGCAGTATAAAATTGGTTTACACCATTTATACACCAATATTTCAGAGCCTTAATATGACAAAAATGAATATTCGGACATTACCATAAGTCCCATATGCTTATAGAAATATGAGTATATGAGACTTATTTTAGTGCCTGATTTTATCAGACGAAGAAATTTACACAAACAATATTAAAACGTCTGTATGAGCCACACAGAGCGTCAGAATAGCCTTTTATGGGCTACAATTACTGATTGATTAAAATACCTATTTCATTGGCAAAATTAAGGAGGGAAACAGAAAATTGGACGAATTAAAAAAGATTGGAATAACACCATGTAAGATGGCTGGTCGCATTGCAAAAAGAGCAGACAATAAAATATATAAAAAAGAGTATGTGTACGATATTCTGAAAATGTATATAGAAGAAATTCAGAATGCATTATTGAGAGGTGAAAGAGTTCAGATTTCAGGAGTAGGTACAATTATTCCAGAAGTAAAAACCCGTGAGTGTTATTCCTTACCATGTTGCAATAAGGTAGAAGGCAACCCACCATATACATCAATGAGAATGTCACGTACAAATAAACTACATGACAAAATGAATGAAAAATTATTAGAGAACATTGAAAACGGCATTTATGGATTAGAAAAATTACCTTTTTCAAAACAGCAAATGACATATCTTAAAAATGGTGGATTCATACCAGAAGATGCAGAATTAGAGGATGAGGAGGATTAATATTGTACGGTAGAGTAACAAAATGTTTTCATGATAAAGGTTTTGCTTTTATTCATGGTGAAGATGGTAATTCATATTTTGCTCATTATTCATTATTGAATGGTGAACATATTGAAAAAGGTTATTATGTATTTTTTGTTCCTTTTATGAATGATCGGAGTGATTATAATGCTATGAAAGTATCTGTAATTTATACCCCGGAAGAAGATGCAAAAGAAAAACCTTGTCCCCATAAGAAAAAGCAGAATAACAGCCGGCATAGAAAGCCTTGCAATGCGGATAAAGTTATTAGGGATGACAAGAAATTCCAAAGATTTGTTAGGAAATTTATGTATGAACAGAAGGCATTAAAGAAAGAGAGGGAAAACTGTTAAAATCAGCGGTTGCATATTTAAAGAATAAAGGATTTTCAGTGAGAGTGTGATACAGAATTTGAAAGTTAGTTATTCTGTAAACACTCTTTTGATTGGAGGCATAACGTGGAAATCAAAGTACCACATTGCAGTGATTGTGAACGTTGTAAAAGCAATCAACGATTTTTTGATGATTTTTATTGTTGTAAGGAAAATGAGCCATTCAAAATATATAGATTACTTGGTGAATTTGATCCACCAGAGATAAGTCCTGAATGGTGTCCCAAACGAAAGGAGTTATATTTACAATGACAAAAGAACAGTTTATAGACAGAATGGCTAAAAATGGTGGTATCAAGAAAATAGAAGCAGATAGATATGTGAATCTGTTTATTGATACGCTTTTGGAATGCCTAAAAGAAGAAGGAAAAGTAAAGTTTCAAGGATTCGGTAAATTTGAGGTAAAAGATACAAAAGAAAGAGTGGGCAGAAATCCCAAGAATGGCAATACATGTATCATTCCAAAACATAAGGCAGTCAAATTTAAAGCAGGTAAACGTTTTTCAGATGAGGTGAATGAATAAATGGGAAAGGTACTGCATATAAAGGACGCTTATTTTAAGATTCCAGATAAATGTAAGGATGATTTTGGCTGTGCTATAACAATGCTTGGAGTGTACTTACAAAGAAATGATATGAAGTTAGATAAAATGAATCAAGCGTATGAAGATACTGAAAGAGTATCGGACTTTTTAATGAATGATGAGCAGAAATGCTTGTTGTCTTGTAGTGTTGAGGAAAATTTTAAGGAGGAAAAATAATATGACAAAGGAATTAAGCATTAAAAGCATTAAAGAAAATATTGTTGATAAGTTATTAAATAATATGGATGTTTTGAATTATCTTGAAGCGAAAGAATTTATGGAAGGAACACATCTTAAGATTTCGGAACTTCGTAATAACCTTATTTTCGACCACGATTCATCCCATGCATATGATAATTATATTGCAGTTGATGTTTCAGAAAATGAATATTCACCATTGGCAAATGCAGGACATGATTTTACTGTTATAATAAAAATGGGGTTAAGACAGGAATCAAATATTGATAAAATGTCGGAAACCATTAAGGATATTATTACAAAAATATATCCTGACAGAAATAGATATAGTAATATTCCTATAAAAGTAACAACGACGTGTCCTAGCTGTGGGCAGTATGAAAAATTACGTAGAATAATTAGATTTAGCATTAAATGTTAATTAAAGGTCTGACTACAACTTAACGAGCCAAAAAATTAAGCCCATTAAATATAGTAAATTTCCCAGTCGGCAGGAAGTAAAAGAAAGTCCGACATCAGGATTCAAGGATAAATCTGATTACTCACTGTCCAATTTTGGTTAGTGAGATTCTTATAGTGCAATTCTGCACAGTGATTTCCGTAGAATTACGTTGCAAAAAATGCTAGACTTTATAGATTTATAAGATTTCGCCATTTTTGGCGAGGTCTATTTGTCATGCAAAAAACTTAACATTTTCAATCTGCTACTTAACAAGATTAGTAATAGCATTTTTGAGAATTTTGTTATATCATGACAATTTTCTTGAATCTCTGATTTATAAAAAAGGAGGACGAATGATTGATAAACATGAATTTTTGGATATTAGAAAGGCTGGATTTGAACCAGTAGCAGAAGATGAAATATTTGTAAAAGTGCATAATACGCATAATTATTGGATTTCAAATTATGGAAGACCAGTAAATAACCTTAAAGGTAAAGACAATTTCTATATGTATAAGACAGGCAATGTACATCTCACATTGACAAGTTATTATGTGGGTGGTGAAAGAATCCCAAAAGATACATATATTAAAGATTTAGTTGCAGAACATTTTCTTGTTAAGCCAAAGGGAAAAGATCACATATACTTTGTTGATGGTAACAAAGAGAATAATTATTATAAGAATCTCGTATATCTTGATTCTAAAGAACTGTATGCCGTTAAAAATGGAATCGTAAGTATTGAGAAATATTTAGATAGACAGGAATACATTGACTATTTGTATAAAGGTAATCAAAAAGTAAGAATAGCATATAACATGATGTATAAGAGGACGCATGATGAGGAAACTAAGAAATATTATCCACAATATGCAGATGCAACGATGTATAAGACGTGGGAAGATGACCCAGAGCTTTGTATGGAATATTTGGAATCAATTCTGTATGAATGCGATGGTGAGCAAATGGTTATTGACAAAGATCTGATTTGCAAAGGTAATAAAGAGTATGCACCTGGTAAAATATGTTGGTTGCCGTTGACATTGAATGTCATGTTATCCAATAGCAAGAAACATTACAATGCAAAATATAATCGTTTACACAATGAGGAATTGCCATATGGTGTCAGATATGATGAAGGAAGAGATAAATATTATGCCGAAATAACAATGGATAAAGCATTGAGAGGCGATATTGAAAAAGTAAGACCGAAAAAATTGAGATATAGGAATACACCAGAAGAGGCATTTGCAGATTATAAGAAACATAAGGAAGCATACATCATAATGATGGCTGATAAATATATGGATTATCTGCCTGTAGAAATATATGATGCACTGATTGATTATGAAGTTGAACCATTTTAAATAACAACAAAAGAATTAAAGGAGGATTTTACAATGAGCGAAAAAAGATATGGAAATTTATTAGACAAATACACAGGTAAGGAAAGTAATAATTCAAATAGAATCTTGAATGATTTTACAAGGAGTAAGAAAGAAGAAGGAAAGGGCAAATATGGTACTCTTCTTGATAATGTAGATAAGCTTCCAACCATATATGATAAGATTCTTGATGTGGAAAATGCGACTAGAAGAATGAATCAGGAAGAAGCTGAAAAACAGGCAAAGCATGAACGTGAGATTAAATTAAAGCGTGAGCGTCAAGAACAGGAATTACAGGCACATATAGATAAAAATAATGCTTTTGTAGAGGATTATCTTGCTAAGAAAGAGGCAGAACAGAAAGCTATTGAAAAGAAGAAAAAGGAAGAAGCTGAAAAGGCTGACTTTTATATGAGAGTTGAGAGATTGATGAACATTGATCCTCATATTGCAGAAACATATATTAAGGCACAGAATAAGTTTTAATTATAAGGCATATTGAGTAGAGATACTTGATATGCCTTATTTTTTTACGATTTACAGGGTATGGGTATATATATTAGGTACTTAAATAGAATATGCCAGAAATTCCATTGGCTTTAGCTGATGAGCAGTTTACATGCATTGACTAATATGTATAGTTTATTGACAAAATAAAAAGTAAAATTATAATAAAATTGAAAATAACATTCACTAGGAGATAATTAGTATGAAAACGTTATATAAAAATATACAAGAAATTGCTGTCATTATATTACTGCTAATATGTGTATTCCTTATACCATCAAGAACTTTTGCGGCAGAAATAGAAAATGCAAGACAACATTATACAAAAGAAGATGGTGTATGGAACGGAATTACACTTACATTAAAAAATGGAGAAATTGCAAAGAATGTTTTCTTTTGTGATGGAACGTATACTTACTATTTACAATATGATGGTACACCTATGAAAGACAGATTAACATATCATCCAAATGGAAAAGATGTTATTTACTTTGATAAAGATGGACATGAAGTATTTAGTGATTTTGCTCATGTGAAAAGGAGTATTTCTGGCGAAAACGTAGATGATTTATGTTTCTTTGATGTTTACGGACATATGTATGTAGATTTTATAACATATGATAAATCTGGAAAAGAACTTTATTATGCAAATCCATATGGCGTTATAGAGCGTAATGGGTGGTTTACATTTTCAGAAAAACAAGGTGGCGGAATTGGTTATGCCAATTCGGATGGAACTTTAATGAAAGGGCAGTTTTCTTATGACGAGTTTGGAAGATTAGTATATTTCGGCGGAGATGGAAAGATAGCGAAAGGTTTAATCAGTGATGGAGTAAATTACTATCAGATGGATGAAATAGACGGTCATTATCTTGGACAATTTCCAGTAGAAAAAAATAAATGGACAATTACGGATTATGCAAGTAAACAATATGGAAATAGTATGTTTTATACAATTATAAGTGAAAATGGAAAATTGATTGTTGTAGATGGTGGATGGGAAGCAGATGTAGAAAATGTAAGAAAAGTAATAAAAAATTTGGGAAATAAAGTAGATGCATGGATTATCACACATCCGCATCCAGACCATGCAGGTGCATTCCTAAAAATTTATTCAGATCCACAAGGAATGGAAATTGACAAAGTATATGTTCCAAATATGCCGGACAGAAGTGCATGCGAAGCAGTTGCACCGTGGGATACTTATGAAACATTAGAAGCTTTTCAGAAGTTAAATATTCCTGCACTTCAGTATGTACACATGGGAGACCATTTTGAAATTGACGGACTAAAAATAGATATCTTAAGTGCTTACGATAATTATGTTGCTCAAAATTCAAAAGATTATTTGAATGATGGCTCAATTATGTTTAAAGTAACAGGAGTAGAACAAAGTATGCTGTTTTGTGCCGACGTAGGAAATTCATTAAGTAATTATTTGCTTTCTTGTCATGGAAATAACCTGAAAGCAGATTATATTCAGATGGGACATCATGGAAACGGAGGACTTTCTGAAGAGTTTTATCGTATGGTATCTCCGCAAGTTGCGTTTTTTGATGCAGGAGAAGAATTGATGAATCCACCATCTGGTAGCAAATTTACTACGCCACAAAACAGGGTGTTGATGCAGTCATTGGGTGCTAAGATTTATTATTTGAATACCGAAGAAAATAAAGTGATTTTAAAATGATATAAAATTATATTAAACAAAGGCGGTACTATTAAAAATATTTTTAATGGAAACCTACCCCCTATAGAGGTTGGTCTGTATCAGAAGGAATATATTGAGCAATTTCTTCTAAACGGCAATTAAGAATCCGGCATAAGTCGTTAAGAGTAGTAGTATTCATGGACTTGTTTTTACGCAACTTATCAATAGTAGCACTTGAGATATGATACTTATTTATTAACGTATATGTAGATTCATTGGATTTTTTTAATGTATTCCAAAATGGACTGTAATCAATCATACCATGCTACTCCTTACTTTATATTATGTATGGTATGATGTAGTTATATACTTGACCATAGTCAGAAAGATGACTATACTGTAAGTAGATATTCTGTTAAAAAATGGGGGTAGAATAAATATATCCTATATGGGTGAGATAATCTAAAAGTGAATTTTTTAAGATAAGGTGATAAATCACAGACAATGTGAGATATTGTGAATTTAAAAGAAAGCGTGTAGAATAAAGAATGAATGATTCAACGAATTTAAATGATGAGAGCAGCAGTAAGAACGGGAGGGTGAGAAGATGAAAAACAAAAGTTTAAAGAAATTTTTTGCAGTTTTTCTTTCAGCAGTAATGAGTCTTAGTTTGTATGTGATTCCAGTATTTGCGGAAACAATAGAAGAATCTGCGACAGAAAATGTACAAGCAGGTAATACAGCAACAGAGTTGCCGGAGACAGAGGAGAATGTTTCTGATGTAACTTTGCCAGTTTCCGGAGAATCCGGTGATTTGGATTGGAAGATTGATGAAGATGGAACACTTACCATTAGTGGTAGTGGAGATTATGAGCGAAATCATAGTATAACTATAGACAGTTTTCTAAGTTGTGATGCACCTGAGTGGTGTCTGTATGGAAGTCAGATAAAAAAAGCAGTTGTTGCAGCAGATAACCTTACAAGTACTGCTTATATGTTTTATGGTTGTAGTGGCTTAACAAGCATAGATTTAAATAATTTCGATACTAAAAATGTAACAGATATGTCTTGTATGTTTGGTGGCTGTAGCAGCTTGACAAGCATGGATTTAGAAAAATTTAATACCGAAAACGTTACAAGCATGAATAATATGTTTTGGCTCTGTAATGGTTTAATAAATTTGGACTTAAGTAATTTCAACACCGATGACGTAAAGGATATGTCTGGGATGTTTACTTATTGTGGAAGCTTGTCAAGTATAGATTTAAGTAATTTCAATACCGAAAATGTAAGGAATATGTGTTTCATGTTTCATGGTTGTGGAAACTTGAAAAATTTGGATTTAAGTCATTTTAACACCGACAACGTAAGGAATATGGATTCAATGTTTCAGGGCTGTAGCAGTTTAACTGATTTGAAATTAAGTCATTTTAATACCGAAAACGTCACAAGCATGAATTATATGTTTGAGGGTTGTAGCGGCTTAACAAATTTAAATCTAAGTAATTTCAACACTGAAAACGTAAAGGATATGGATTCAATGTTTGAGCACTGTAGTGGTTTAACAAATATAGACTTAAGTAATTTTAATACCGAAAATGTTACAGGTATGTTTGGTATGTTTGATGGTTGCAGTAGTTTGAAAAATCTGGATTTAAGTAATTTTAACACAGCAAACGTGGTAGATATGATGTGTATGTTTTCTTATTGTAGTGGTTTGACAAAATTGGATTTAAGCAATTTCAATACTGAAAAGGCAATATATATTGGGTACATGATTACGGGATGTAATGGATTAACAACTTTAAAAATGCCTCAAAATATAACACAAACTATTGATTTGCCGGGTTATGGTACATGGAAAGATGAAAACGGAAAGGTATGTACGCAGGTAACCAAGAATCTTCCTACGCCGATGACTTATACAAAAGTTTCGGATGAAACACCGGATCAACCGAATGATGACCAAGAGCCAAGCGATGATGATCAAAAGCCAAGCGATAATAATAACAACACAGCCGACTCCACAAAACCGCAGGGAAATAAAGTAGCGTCCTATCAGGGCAACAGCTTCTATAAGAGCAGCGATGGAAAAATGCGTTGTTATGATGCAAATGGAGATTTAATTGAGAATGAGTTCAAATGTGACGGAACTTATACCTACTATTTCCAGAATGATGGTACCGCGATGACAGATCGTCTGACCTATCATCCAGACAAAAAGCATGTAATCTATTTAGATAAGAACGGACATGAAGTATTCAACAATTTTGCTCATATAACGAAGAGTATTTCCGGAGATACCGTAGATGATCTTTGTTTCTTTGATGTATATGGTCATATGTATGTAGATGTTGTAACTTATGATCAGGCAGGGAAAAATCTTTATTATGCAAACCAATATGGTGTGATGGAAAGAAAAGGATGGTTTAACTTCTCTGATGAGCAAGGTGGTGGAATTGGTTATGCCAATTCGGATGGAACGTTGCTGACGAGTCAGTTCTCGAAAGATGAATATGGAAGAGTAGTATATTTCCAGGCAAATGGAAGACTTGCAAAAGGCTTAATGACAGATGGAGTTACTTATTATCAGATGGACGAAATAGATGGACATTGCATTGGTCAATTTCCGGTAAATTAAAATAGGAATCATGAATTCAACGGGGCTGTTGTACTATTTAAAGTAGCAGCCTCGTTTTTTAATGGGTAAGTACATATTACTTCGACAGATTGAAAATGGTGGTCGACCTGTATGTAGAACTACTATGGGCTTTTGGCGAGAAGAAAAACTTTTTAAAAATGTAAACATACCCGTACCTTCTGGACTGCTGCACCATTGAAAACTTGCATATAATAAGGTAAAAAAACACACTCCAGAGAAAAATAAGCACGTTTCACCGATTGCCTACACAAACATACAACACCACATTTTTAAACGAATTTTACCACCAGAAACAAACGGAAACGCTAATAATAGCATAATAAAAAAAGGTTCAAGCAATAAAGCAAGAACCTTTTATTTTTTCGTTGGATTTTATGTTTCAGTTGGAAAAAGGAAAATTATAAAGGGTAGAGCCGGTTTAATGCTTCTACCCTTATTTTTTACGCTTGTTTCAATAGTTTCTTTTCTTCTGTCTTTACTTCTGTACTTCCATAATAGTTTCTAATATCATCCATTGATAAGGCTTTCTTTCCTTTTTTTCTAAATGCTTCCGTGTGGTAATACCAAGCCTTTTTTTGCCCTGCATATTTGAAACCAAGCTCTTTTAATTCTTTTCTATAATTGAAACTATTAAAACACCAAATCCAGTTGCCTATAATCTCAATAGTAATACCATCAAATCCGATTATCTTATTAAGCATATCACGCAAGGCTTGATCTTCTGAAAAATCGTAATATTTCTTATTAAAATCAGCTTTTCCATTTTCATTGTCTGCCGTCTTGCTCTCATGTCTATCCTTTAATACTTTGAATAGTTTGTCATATTCTGCATTGATTGCTTGAGTTGCTGCGGTTGATCCGTTTGGGTTATCTGGGTGAAACTGCTTTAAAAGTTCCTTGTATTGTTTTCTTAACTCTTCTAATGTTTCAACATTTTTAAAATATGTCATAGTGAAAACCTCCTTTAAAAATTTTTATATTTGATTGATTTGTTAAGTACATTATAACCAAACTCTAGGGTAATTTCAATATACAAATACACTAAAGATAGGGTAAAAATCCAGGTATCTTTTATGCAATATTACCCTAACACTAGGTTAGAAATGCACAAAATAAAACCCTAATGTTTGGATATTTTGTATATTGAAAATACCCTAACACTAGGTTATAATAAACTCAACAGTTGAACAGAGCAACACCGAATCGGTGAAGTTCCAACAACTGAAAATCAATCAAATATATATAGGAGGTCGGTTGTTATGACTAACAAAGAACTAATTGCAAAATGCAAAGAGTACCAGAAAATCACAGCAGAAATTGAAGAAAGAGAGTTAAAGCAAAAACAGATTCAGGCAGAACTCAAAAAGGAACTTGAGCGAAAGAAAGTTGATGAAATGGATGTTGACATTTATCACTTTAGCAACAAAGCCACAAAGGGCAGAACACTTTTTGATACAAAGGCATTTGCTGAAAAGCATCCTAAACTTTTTAAGCAGTTCACAAAAGAGGGAAAGCCTGGCACAAGATTTTTATTCGGACTAATTAAAGACTAGGCAAAAAGGCAGAGGATAGCAACTAATCAAAGGATGGGCGAATGGTTTCTGTAGGGTTCGATTCCCTACACGCTCACTCGGCTAATCAATAGCCGGAATAATCAATCAAATATATTTTATAGAAAGGTAGGTAATCCCTATGAGAAACAAAAATTTTAAGAACATTGGTAACGTAGCAATCAGCGAAATCGCATTATGCGATACAACTATCGGTTTATATATTCCGATTGAGAAGATGTCAGAGAACATCCGCAGAGAGTACGAAAAGAGCGAAAAGCACTTCACAGAAACAGTCAATAAAGAACATCCAGAAATTGACTTGTCACAGTACACACTTTACAGAGATGTAGCACTTCACATGGATTTGGATAATGGCAAGGTTAAATATTCGGTTGCAATCATCCTTTGGATTGAGAATGAGCAGGGCGAGGAAATCCACGTTGAGTTTTATGATCCGTTTGAGGTGGAAATCAATGACGAGGATAACAAGTATCTGAAAAAGCTAGTAATGAATAAGTTGATGGAAGCATTCTTCTAATCAGCAGTTGGAAAATTTGGGTTGGGGTTCTTCGGAATCCCTACCCATTGAAAAATATACGGAGGTGCTAATCATGGAAGAAAGAACATGGAGAAGAGGACAAAAGCAGACATATACAGATAGACCACTCACGGACGAAGAAAGAGAGTTTGCAGCCGATTGGGAAAATTACAAGAAGTTATTCGAGATTATGAGATATTACAACCTCAACGAAGAGGAATGGTACGACATTCTTATTATTCCATATTTGCAGGCAGTAAAAAAATATCATGTTAGAGAGGATTTGCGGAAAAATTACAAGTTTTTCCACGTTCTCAATCTGATGATAACGAAAGCAGTTTATAACCACAACAGAGCAATGAACAGACAGAGCAGAATGCCGGAAGGTGGCTTTGTTAGTTTAGATTATACATTACAGGGTGATAATCCATTTTGTGAATATCAGATTGCCGAATGGTGGATTGACCGCAAACAGCAGACGGAAAGAATTGTACTTGATAATGAAATGTTAGCGGAAATTTTAGTCGGTTTGGATGATGTGCAAAGTAGAATTTTTGAAATGCTTCTTGAAGGTTACAACAAGAGGGAAATTAGCAAGCAGTTGTCAATTAGTTACACAACATTAAAGGCACAGTTGGAAAAATTGCAGAGCGTTGTTACTGACTACCTCTCAATGTAGGGAGGTGGTCACATGGAAAATAAGCAACGAATAAGACCATTAACACCAACGGAACGGAAATTTGCAGAGGAAAAATATCATCTAATCACTGACTTTTTGAAGCGGTCAAAACTAGATGCAGAGGAATTTTTTGATATTGTAGTTTTTGATTTTCTGTTATCTGTGGAAATTTACTTGAATAGTGAAGATTTACAGAAGAAATGCAACTTTGAAGCATTTTCCTATATGTATATGAAACGTGCTATATACAGACATTTCAGAGAACAAAAAGCATTAAAAAGAAGTTCTGAAGCTGGGGCAGATATTAGTTTTGATGAAGTGGATGCCTATATAGGAAAGTCAATAAACAGTATGGAAAATTCTTCATCATTGGAGCATGAGGAAACTATAAAGCAGATAGAAAGCATTTTAACAATGGAACAACAACGGATTTTCTTTGACAAGTTGGAAGGCTACTCACTCAAAGAGATAGCAGACAACAACGGAATCAAGCCAAAGCGAGTATATAAGCAGTTTGGAAAAATCAAAAGTGTTGTAGCTGATGTGATGAATGAACAAAGGCTATTAGGATAATTGGAAAGGTGGAAAATATTATGTTTAACTTTAGAATCATTGATACCGCAGACGGAAACCAGATTATAGATAGACAGTTGAAAACACCATACAACGCATTGACACCTACTCAAATGGTGGAATACATGGAAATGGATAATCAGCTTGCATATATGGATAGATTGGAAAAGAAAGCCAGGGAAGAAGCTGACCGCAGATGTAGAGTTGCAAGAAATCCGTTTTACAGATTGGCTTGTATGTGTGGATTGTTTTAATTTAAAATACTTGGACTGCTTGAAATATAACAGTCCTCAAATGGAAAGAAGGTATATTATGGCAATCGTAATTACTAATGGAGCATATTATATATATTTGAATCAAAATGGAAAACATAGAAAGACAAATGATATTTGCCAAGCGTTGCAATTTAATAGTATAAATGAAGCAATTAAATATATGAATAAGGCACCGGCAAAGACCGATGGATATTATGTATATGATACTCATACCAAACATGTATTATGGAAACGATTAACAGAAGAAGAACAGACCGCTATGCAGGAACTAAAAGAACGAAAGGCAAATATAAATAGAAGAAATGATGGAAAAATTAAGAGAAGAACATATTCGCCAGACGTAAAGAAACTAATTTATATAAAATCAGATGGAAGATGTGCATTGTGTGGTAGAAAAATTTTATTAGAAGATGCAACGTTAGATCATATTGTGCCATTAGCCAAAGGAGGCATTGATTCTGTAGAAAATCTTCAACTCTGTTGTCATGCTGATAATATTTTTAAGGGAGCAATCAAACCAGAAGATTTCATGGAACGTATCACAGAAATTTTTATGTATCAGATGGAAAAGAAGAGCAACAACGGATTAAGATGGAAACTTGCAAGCAGATTGTTTTCTCCATTGCTACATAAGAATTAACCTTGCTTTAGTGTAATTTGAATGATATAATTATAGACAAAAACAGAAGAGGTGAAACCGATGCTTTTATATACAAAATTATTTGCTTTATTTGATAAATACGATATTAAACAGCTTGACTTGAAACCATATGTGGGAAATGAAACCTTGCGTAAATTGAAGTTGTTTAACACATATCAGGAGTGTAAACCTTCTTCATTTTGTTATGGAATCACTTTAGAGGAAATAAATAAACAGCTATTAGAATCAGCAGAAACACCGAAGATCATAAACTCTAAAGGGAAAGAAGTCAATCATCCATATGTAAACAGAACGATTGACAGCAGGACTTTTGATGAAATATGCAGATGGCTAACTAATCTAATTCGAGAGAAAGAGGGAAATCCTTCTATATTGATACAGCCTGATGATATTATGGAGTATGTGGAAGATACACCAGAGGTTTTAGAAGTAACAAAGAGCAAGAAACAAATTTCAGACTAATTAAAAAGGGTACTTGAAAAATCAAGCACCCCATTGTATAATCTACTTAGAAAGGTATTCGGAATTGAAGTTTCCGATTGCCCTCAGTATTAAATACGATTACAAGAATAGCATCCTCAACTTTGGACGGTAGGGATGCTATTTCTTTTTGTTATTATGATTGTCTATGTAAGACAGAGCCGCAAAGATTACCAGTAAAAGCGTAAGTACATCACCTAAACTTATCATAGGGGCATCACCCTCCTTTTGTACTAGAGGGCATCTAACATCGTAAAATCACATCCTACTTTCTTTTCAATTACACGATCACATTATAACATACACAGAACAGATGTTCAATCAAAAAAAGGTAAATCCACTATATATTATATATAGAAGAAATACCTCATTTACGACTGCTGCCGTTTGGAATTTTCATGTTGTAGCATTACAAGTTTGTAGTTGTCCTGAATACATTGCATTTCTAATTGTCGCAGTTTCTTTTTCTTTCTGGAAATCATATAATCTAAAATCTTTTCTAATATTTTCAATGAGATACCTCCAATCATTCAATTTACATATATATGATACCTTGCTAATGGAAAATATACAAGATTTACTCCGAAAAATCATCAAATTATTTTCGCCACATAAGGGCAATTATGTAGCCAAAAAGGGTATTTATATTATAGAAGGGATATTATTTCGCCACATAATTTATATTCTTTCTAGCGAAAAATATCGCCACATAATTTATTTTGGAGGTTGGCTGAATGGAAAAATATCTGAATGAGTTCATAGAAAAATTGAAACTGGAAGGAAAATCTACAAATACAATCAAATCCTATAAAGCACATATGCAAGAATATTTTCAATGGTTCGCTGATAGTTTCGGGAATACAGAGTTTAAAGGTCTATATCGCTCCAACATTCAGGAATACAAAAATTACTTGAAGAACATCAAGCGTATAGGAAAAGACAATCATAATCTGGATGGAAAGACAATCAATGCTAAATTGTCAGCTTTGGCAAAATACAATGAGTTAATGCAACCAGACAATATTGTTATATCCAAATCGGATTATATAAAGATTCAAGAGAACGCAATCAATCCTACGGAAATAACAAAGGAAGATATAGAAGCATTCAGACAACGGATTCTTCAATCTGAAGGTACTCATGCTTTACGGAATTATGCCATTGTTACAGTTATGATGTACACAGGCTTGCGGATCAGTGAAGTGCTTAGATTAAAGAAAACGGATGTGTCAACTATTACTGGTGAAATCCGTGTTACTGATGGAAAAGGAGAGAAGCAACGCATTGTCATTATGAATAGTAAAGTGATTGATGCAATCAATGAATACAAACGACATTATAATAAGGAAGAAACAGAGTTACTTTTCTATAATGCAAATGGAAAACCATTAGACCGTACAGCCATAAATAAGGTATTTTGGGAATTTAGAGATAAGGATAAACCAATCTCACCTCATAGTCTTAGACATTATTTCTGTAGTTCAGCTTTAGAGGCTGGATATACCATTTCAGAAGTTGCAATGTTAGCCGGGCATTCAAATATTCATACAACAATGAGATATACAAATCCTTCCATGCAGAAGATAAAAGAGCGTGCAGAATTATTATAAATAATTATTGATAGGTGGGGGGAAATTTATTCTCAAAATGGGTATTAGATATATAGAGAAACATAAAATTGTGATGGAGGATAGAAAGAATGGATAAATATTGTGAACAGATTATAAGAACAGAATTATTAAAAGTGATACAGAAAGCATTTAATGAGGGTGTAGAAACTGGTATTCAGCAGATGGAAGATAAGATACAAAAGCACTGTGAAATTGGTAAGCCAGTGTTAGCGAATGGTGATTTATATTTCTTTCAGGATAGTCAGGAACATTTAAGAGAAATTATGGACAGTTTTGACCAACCAAGAGAAAAATAGGAGGATTAAACAGAATGGTAATAGAAAACAAATTTGAGATTGGACAAGAAGTGTATGTTATTCGGAAAGAGAGAGTTAAAGAAAAATGTTCAGCTTGTAATGGTGCAGGACACAAAATTATTGATGGGAACGAATACTATTGCAGCAAGTGTAATGGAAAAGGATATTCGAGATATGAAACTAAGGAAGAATATCAAGTTAAAGGATTAAAAACAGTAACCCTTATAAAATCTATTACTCAATTACAAGAGAAAGAACTAATTCCGCAAACAGTAATTATATATAATGTTGACAGTGAAGGTATGACTTTAAAGGAAGTTCCAGAACATCATTTGTTTACTACTAAAGAAGAAGCGGAAGCATGTTGTAAAGAATTAAATGAGGAGGAATCAGCAAATGGCAACAGATAGACAAACCCCTTGCTTATATTATGTATGTGCTGGATTATGTGAGAAAGGCAGAAAAGCGGATCATGCTCATTATTGTCAGCACTGCGATAAATATAAGCCACGCTGTAGAGTCAGATATAAGAATCAGAAGAAGGAAAAGTTGGAAAAGATACGGAAGAATGAAAAATATGAGTAATCTTTTAAAATTTTTTCTGTTATGTGGGGAAAACGGAACATAAAAAGGGCATTACTTATATGAAGAGGTAATTAACATGACAATTACAATAGAAGATTTTCTTGAGAGTAACAGAATTAAAAAAGAAGCTATTGAAAATCTAAGAAGAGATTTGCAAGGTACTTTATCACAAACACAATTAGATAAACTGGAAGAAATATTTCTTTCTTGTTCAGAAGGATATATTTTTAGAAGAAAGGGGAACAAGTAACGGATGGCAGAAACAAAAAAGATAAAGGCAATTCATAATTCAGAGTGTTTGTGTTGGAAATGTCTTAAAGAACATGATAAGAGTAAGATTCATATTATCGAGATTGGAGCATTAGGATATAATTCATGTTTTGATAATCTAAGTACGAGAATACAGTTATGTGATGATTGTTACAATGTTAATCCTGAATGGTGGAATCTGGAAACAATAATACCTGAAGGATTTGAACATTTTGGTTATATGTATAAGTACGATAAGGAGATATGCCAGTTTATAAATGAATTACCATTAGAATCACAAGAATTAGCATGGAATGAATATGCTTATGGTGCTTGTGCCGGATATAACATGGATGCTCAAGATTGGATTGATTATCAGTTGGGAATAATATCACATGAAAAGTGTAAAGAATATGGAATGTATTCATCTGATGAAGAAAAAGCCTATGAAGAGAGATTTCCTACTTGTCAGCATCCGATTGAAATAGATTATAGAGATTCAATAGGTTGTCATTGTCCATTTGGTGCGTTTGGTAAATCAGAAGATGGTGTTGTATTTACAAAAGATGATATGTTAAATGACTGTTATGGATGCGAATATTATAAGAAAAGAACAGTGCCAATCATAAGAATTAAAAGTGAAGATGAAGCCGATTACAATTTGTATGTTGAATATCAGCTTAATAAGGACAGATTGGAACAGAAATTTGGAGAAATGTTGAAAGGAGTATTGTAGAATCATGGGAACACAGAACTATTTCGTATTGAATGACTTATTTAAAAGAAATGCAAAGGTTTATCAGACTAAGCCTGTTTTGGCAACAAAGTATAAGCCTGGTATGGAAACAGGATGGCTTGTCTATATCTGTAATCAGATTACAAAAGAATTTAGAGCCAGTCAGCATGAAGCAATGGTGTTCTTTGATACTGAACAGGAAGCATGGAATTACATTCATGCAAATAATCCGCAATATGCAGAAGTTGATGGTGTACTTGTGGAAGTGCCTGTTGTATATGATGCGCCTGTGCCAGTATTACATAGAAAAGAAACTAATCCAGATAATAAAGTAGGATTACAATTTTGCTTTGAAGGAAAGTTTGCTTTGAAATCAAATGAGACAGAGCAGTATGATTTCTTTATTTTAGATTATCATCATACGACACCTGACGCTTGGATTATTCAGGATTCAGATGGAAGTATTAGAGTATGGGATAAAGACTATCCTGAGTGTTGCAATGAATTGTTTTTCGGAAATACAGATAATTATATCTGTGAGAAAGTCGCAGATGATACATACATAGAAGTTGCAGTATAATTTTTTAACATTTACATATGGAAAGATAACAAGTTAAGTGATATAATAGATTTATTAATTTTGGTATCTAGTAGTGAAAACTACCTTGATATATTTGATTGATTGATTGATGGGGAAGTCATAGTTTCGGCTATGGCTTCTTCTATTTTTGTGTTTATTTCCTAGTAAAATGATATGAAAACATGGAAAAATATTCAGAAATAGGATAATTTATTGACTTCGATAGAGTTTGGTGTGGAGAGATTAAAAGTCCTAAAAACATTGATTTTACAAGGTTTTTCAAGGATTGTATCAAATTGGACTGCTGCCGAAATGGTATTAAAATGTGATTTTCGTATCAAATTCGGTACAAGACCATTCAAAGAGTATTCAATAATGATTACAATGTCTGAAAATGCCTAATTTATAAGGGTTTTCCATACATTTGTGGAAAGTGTTGATTTATAAGGATTTGCGTTAAATGGTTAAAATACCCTATAATTAGGGTATTCGAGTATTGCTTCGTATTCTCTGTATTTCATAGTGTTTTAATAGGTTTCTGTAGAACTCTATACAAGCCTACTTAGCGTGTTTCTACGTTGTTATTAAGGAATGTCCAGAAAATGCTTATTTTTCAATGGTTATGGCGGTTTGATTTGAAGGTTTGCATTTTTAAAATTGTCGTTCGATAGTACGGGAAAAATTTCAATAATATTTTTATTATATTGAAAAAATGTATCGCACCTATTCCACTACTATGGTAAAATATTCCTATCAGAGACACACGACAAAGCACTTACTTTGAGGTGGAACTATGGCGAATAAAAAGAAATTATCACAACCCAAGTCCAAGAAGAGTATAACATCATATGGCAGTAAATCAAGTAGCGTAGTAGGAAGTATCTACACCTATAAGAAACGTAAGAAGCCTAAACGAGTAGGAAAGACATGCAAATATTTTGACAAGGATAAACTTACTTGTAGACTAAGCAATACATTTTGCAAAGATGCTGATGCCTGCACATCATATATCACAAATATGCAAGAGGTTCAGATTGTAAAACCAAAACATCCTTCTGTCAAAAAGTCACAAAGTATTAATGAGGTCGGAATAACAGCAATAGTATTGAGTGACAACCGCAAATGCACAAATAATAATCACACGATTATTGACTTAAATGCAACTTTGAGAATTGCACAACCTGACGGAAAAGTTATAAATCATATTATCCCTGCTGCATACTGTGAAATCTGTGATACCTATTTTGTCCTAAAAAGGGATTTTAAGAGTGCAAAAGAGCATGGTACAATCTTATGCCCTGTAATAGATATGACGGAGCAGACTGTTAGTAAAAAGGGTATTGCAACACTTTCTACATCAGAATCACGTATACATCAGCTTGGATATAACGTAAAGCGTGGTAATGGCTATACAAGGGAACAACGACAATTAATTTTAGCAAATATTTTAGAAAACACCAATATATCAAGGCATGAAATAGAGTCTTGTATTTTAAGACCGATGATGCAGCATAAAAATCAATCGAATTATTCTGACGCAGTGTTAGCATGGACGCAAGATTTGGAATTTATTAAGAATTATAAACTTGGTGATATACCAGATGTAATTATTGAAAAAATAATCATTGGAAAACGAAAGGGGGAGAATTAGCCATGTCAAGATATTGTCCTGAATGCAAGCATAATTTTTCAGATGAATTTGACGAGTGTGGTTACTGCGGTTCTGAATTACTGGAAGGAACTATTGAAATACAAGATATTGAAAACGATAAACCGATATATGAAATGTCTGATATGGAAATACTTGAGAAATATTCTGATTATCGGAAACGTATTGAAGAGCAGACTGGACACCAAATGACGGATGCGGAGTTTTTGTGTGGCATCAAAGAAGCCAGACGGGATAGTTTAAGTCACAAAGTAGACACATATTTAAAGGATAATCAAGAAAATAGTATTAATATTCCCAAATGTCCTATTTGTCAAAGTACAAATATTGAAAAGATTTCAGTAGTTTCTAAAGCGGGAAGCGTAGTAAAGAATGGCATTGTAACAACTGTAAATCTGATTTTTAAATGGAGGTAGACCGATGGCTATATATTATTATCCTAAATGCAATAAGAGATATTTCCGTGATGATAAGGAGCAGAGTTCACCAGAATTTCAGTGTGAGTTTTGTGCGGAATTTTCACAAAAGTGCTAATGATAGTTGTTTTGTGAAATACTTCAAGATAACTTCAATGTCACTTCAAAATAAAATAGGACAGCCGATTTTTTGGTTGTCCTATCTGGATTACACTTATATATAGAAGAAACACGCTCATATATGCACATATTTCCTCCAAAATGGTATAAAATCATACATATTTTCGTACCACTTAAAACAAGGATTTTATCTGTAAAATTACTGATTATGTTTTGAATATCGGTCAATTAAAGCCTTAAAATCATCAAAAAAATAATGTTTCATGCCGGTAGGGAGTGTATTTATAGGTGAAGAAAGGAGTGCTACAACTAATCCTAAATCACCATCCATATTATTTAAAATCTTTTCTAATGTTTCACAGGCATATGAACTATTTTCTTGTTTATATCGGTCAAAGGCATAATCTAATTTCTCCATAGCCTTTTCTTTTAATTGCTTATATTTTTCATTATAATTTACAATTACATCATCATAAAAAGTAAATAAATCTTCAGTACCAGTATCTTCTATATTAAGTGGCTGTTGAGAGTGTGATAGATTATGAGAATTTTCAAATAGTTCTATTGTGTCAAAGAAACCATTATCAAAAAGTATCTTCTCGGTTTTTGTGATAGCACCTGCCATATCGTTATTTTCAATACTGTATAAATTTTTAAGAATACCATCCATAAAGATATAGCTGATAGTAGTTGTCTCTTTTGATAATATCTTTGCAACATAATCTTCTTCTAAAGAGTATGTTATGTCTGTATAAACACTATAATTATCATAATTGCTGCCACTAATATTCACGTACAGTTTGTTTAGTTCACGTTTTACATCCATCCATTGATGCTGGAATACATTCTGATTGATTTTTTTAACCAGTTGTTCAGGTGTATAACCTACTTGATCTAATTTCTTTTCGATAATCTCAATAATACCCTCAGATATATCAATTTGGAAATTTTGCATTACATAAATATGAATCCATTCTTCGTTATATAAAAGTTCTTTGGATTGTATATTAGTTATAATATCACGAATGTATTTCTGTATGAAATCATTATAGTAATCTCCTGATAATCCGATAATACGTTGAAACATAGTATCTAATAAATCAAATTCAATATCTCTAATCTTGCCGTTTTCTAACTGTGATACATAAGAAGCCCCTCTGTCAAGTTCTTTAGACAGAACATCACCACGTTTATTATATGTTTTGCGTAAGTCTTTAATAGTATCTCTTAGCAAGTCGGTAAGCCTTACTTTTTGTTTTTGTATTTGAGCCATAGTTATCATCTCCATAATTTAATGTAATAATTATATCATAAAAATTTTGGAGTAGCAATTTGATAATTATATGATAATTCGATAGAAAATATATAATAATTTTTTAAAAAGTTATTGACAAGTTATTATGCCTATGATAATATAAAGCATATCAAGGAAATAAATAGACGGTTCAAGTTTCATTACAACAAGACTTTTCAAAATTAAAGGACACTTGACAACATGGATAGTACAGTGTACAATGATAAAACGAACACTTGTTCTAATATTTCCAAGAGAAATGATATATATGTGGAAGAGAATAAAAAGAAAACCCATACAGAGAGTTTGCCGACAATCTGTACAGGTAATCTTCGATAAATGGTTTTTTGTAATGTGAAACCAGTAAAACACTCCTTTAGCAAGAGTAATTATATCGAAGAACATTTCTTTTGTCAATCAGCGATTCTGTCTGATTGTTATTTCCCGAACACATTTATATAAAAGTAACTATTGTTTTGGGCTAGAAGTACGCCTATTTGAAGATTTAAAGGAGGCAGATCGACAATTCACAAAAAGCAATGGCAACGTAAATGTTGTAATGGATGTAAAGCATTTTGCTCGGAATGTAGGCAAGGTGTTTGTTGTTTGCAACATTACATAAAGAAGAAAGTCAAATTGAATAAGGAGAAAGAAGAAGTATAGGGCTTTAAAGCCTATATATTTTTACATTTAAGTGATACGTCACATTCAGCAAATGAAAAATCATAGGTATACAAGACATATATCAAATAAATGTCTGTAATATATCACAATTAAATAAGGAAAGGAAGAGAAGATATGAATGAACACGATAACATTAATCGTGCAGATTATCTGTTGTTGTCAACCTTGTATGCGTCTGAATGTACAGATTATTTCCATTCAATGACCATATCAGAGATTATTGATGACAATTCAGATGAAAATGGAAATCATCCGTTAGGTGCAAGAATGACAGTGTATAGAAAACTGCAAAGATTAGTGGAACTTGGTTACATAAAGAAAGGTATCAAGGACGATCACAGCGACACTTATTATTTAGATACTAAAGGTATCGGACTTATGAAAGATGGAGGTACAAAAGCATGAGTTTAAAAGAAAAGGTAAGATTCTTAGGTTTAGGAAATTATGGATGCAAACAAGTGAAGATATTCTTTGATATGGGATATAAGACCATGTTTGCAAATGGAAGTGAGCAGGATTTAAAAATCTTAGGTGATGTTCCTAATATTTATCGTTTAAGAGGATTTGACGGATTCGGTGGTCATCGAGAGAGAGCATTAGACTGTTTGGCATTAAATAAAGAATTTGTAGAAGCATTGCAGAGTATAGAGGAAGAGATTGTATTTGTTATTTATGCTGATGGCGGTTCTACTGGCTCAGGAAGTGCGCCTATATGTATGGAAGTTCTTTTGGAAGAAATTAGTGGTCATGTGCCTAAAATAGTTTGTCCTATAAATGCATTGCCATCTTCAAACGAAGCGGTAGTGAAACATAAAAACGCATACCATGCAGTACAAGAACTTCAAGAAATAGAAGGACTTGGAAGTGCATTTTTCATCAACAATGATGCAAGCAGTGATTACAACTATATCAATAATACATTTGCAAGAATGTTGGATGCGTTTCTTACTAATGATTCATATGGAGAAATCAATAATTTTGATGAATCAGAGAAGATAGAGATGTTAAGAAATAGTGGTGCTACAGTGTTGAGTCTAATCGGAATTGATAAAGAGTCATCTGTATTATTGGAAAAACTTACTAAGAATGGAATATTTGCACCGATTGAGCCTGACAGAGTATGTGAAAACATTGCAATCATTCATTCTGGAAAAGACAATTCGGACATTACAGCAAGTGATGTAATTGCGGAAGTCGGAAAACCAGCCAACGTTTTTGAAGGATACAACAATGGACGCTCTTTAGTAGTCGCAAGCGGATTATCTTATCCAGTATCTCATGTAAGAAAACTTGGAGAATTAGCACAGAAGGTTACAGAAGAACGTCAAAGAAGTAGAAATATGTCATCGCAAAAATTAGGAGATTTAGAGATAGACGAACCGGCAATATCAAAAAATGATGATAAGCCTATCAAGAAACCTTCAAAATTAGCTGCACTTAGAGAAAAACAAGCTAAAATACAGAAGCTCTAATGTTATATCAGTGATATTTCAGATGATAGTCATGTTTATTTGGTGGTTATCATCTGATAAATGAAGAATATATAAACAGTATTTCACAGTAAAGGAGAAAATGATTATGAACAGAGAACAGCGTAGAAGACAGGCAAAGGAACAGGCAAGAGAGCAGAGAAGACCAAACAGCAAGAGAAATTTTGTCAGTGGTGGCATTCAGTCAATATCCATTGATGATATTCAGCATGACGAGAATCTCAAAGAGTGTGATTCAGAGCTTTTAGACTTAATGATGGAATCATACAAATGGAGAATTAAAAGTCAGGTCGCAAACAATATTATCAGCAATGCATTCAGATATCTTGATTCATTATGTTCGCTTAGATTCGATATTACACCTGTTGAAGACAAGGTTCTTATCAGAGATACAATGGGACATGTTTCAAATATGGCGAATTGGTTCATGGGAAACTGTATTGATGAGGATGACAGGTCTATTTCTGAGAAGGCACAAGAAGCACATGATATTGGAACTGATAATGTATGTGTCACAATGCCAGTAGGAGCAGAACATTATGAATTGAAGCCATTACCGGAATCGGATGCAATAGATGATATGTATGCAGGATTCGTTGTAGAACATGCACATGAATTAGCACCACTTTTGGCATATGCAAAGCCATCTGATATTTCAAGTGACAGAGAATATGTATTTGATGTACTTGAAATGATCACCAAGAAAACAAAGCAGTTAATGTCAGAAGCACAGGTTGATTCAACAAAATTCGTTGTACAAATGTAGAAATAGTTAATATAGGCGGTTTCTCGTGGGGAACTGCCTATCAAATAAAACATAAGAAACACAGGAGGATTTTTAAAATGAACAAAGGAACAGTAAAGTGGTTTAACTATCAGAAAGGCTATGGATTCATCACAATGGAAGATGGCACAGATATTTTTGTCCATTATTCAGGCATTATAAGTGAGCAGAAATTCAAGTCCATTGCAGAAGGTCAGACAGTAGAGTTTGAGATTACAGATGGCGAAAAAGGTAAACAAGCTATCAATGTTACTGTTATTGCAAATGATGGTGTAAACGCAGAGTAAAGAGAGAATATATAGGTGTGGGATAATCACACATCTATAACAGAGATTTATGTTGCTGTGAGATGACGCAACCTACCATCGAAGAGGATGGTTACAAGCCTACCTAGTTTAAGGCACATAATATTAACTTCCTTTTTTATCAGTGAGGATGCTGATTACTTACATATGAACGGAATAACAGGCATAGTGTCAGAAATGGCATTATGCCTAAATTAAAATAAAAGAAAGGTAGATAGAATGAAGGATTTAGTTTTGTATGGTAACTATTATAAGGTATTCAAAGGTAATGGCGGTATTCCTGAAAAAATAACTGTTATTGCAATGAATGGAGATAATATCACTTTTGTAAAAGGTCATTATAACAGAGATATTTTTGCTGAAAGAGGAAACACCATAGATGAAGCAATTAAGAATATGTGTCTTGTAAAAAATGTTTGCAAGGCAGACAAGATTTTAACAACGATTACCCCAAAACAGGAACAAAGTATTGAAGCGGAAGAAAGAAAAATTCAAACAATGAATAATAAAGCAGATAAAGCATTGGAAGAATTTAAGAATGGATTTTAGGATTGGAGGAATTATTATTACGAGAGAAAAAATAACACAGAATAGACTTAGTTCTATATTGCAGAAACAGCTTTACAAGATGGCGGACAATGAAAATACAAATGAATATGAATCATTGGAATTAAAATGGACATTACCAATTAATAGCACAGAAGGCATGATATCTGTATTACAAAATATAGTGTTTCTGTTGGGATATGTGCAGAAACATAAATGCAACAGAGATTATATAGACAAAATTATTGAAAATGATTTACAACCTGTTATTAGTGGATTAAAGGACGAATTTGATTTTATGTTTGCCTGTATAATCATAGCTGTATGTGGAATGACAGAAAACTTTTGTGACAAAGAAACATTGATGGAGTTAGCAAGAAATGTTATGGGACAATTCCTTAACGCATTGGAAGTATGTGTGAAAGAATTTTATGATTTAGAAGAACATTGCACAAATAAAAGTGCATATACACATAGTGTTGATACTAGCGGATTTGCAGTTGGAATGGTAATTAAAAATTATAAAGAATTATGTAATCTTCTTGGACAAGAAGTAAAAAGCGGAAAATCAAAAAAATTACAGTTAGAAGATTTTAAGCGTTACTTTGATTGGGAAAAATCTGGACAGAAATTTATTATTACAGATATATATGATACTCCTCTGACAAAAGAGGATAGAAGGAAATTAGGGAATAATTCTATTTATGTAAAATACATAGAATTGATTTTGTTACAGTATCTATCAAAGCAAGAAGGATATACAAAAACTTTCACTAAAAGGAACTGGTGGGAGTTATTAGGTATGGTAAACAGAAAATATAACAAAATTTCAAAAAAACAATTAGAGAATATTGACTATACAATTACTTCATACCAAATTAACCATTTCTACCAAAGATGTAATAAAAAATTGGAACAAATTTTGTTTTCCGCATTAAATAACTTGAAAAACAGAAAATTAATCATTTGGGAAATGCAAACGGTAGTTGTGGCAATCAATGAAAATGGGAAAGAAGTTTATTTTTTGGCTGATGATGAAGATAAAAAGAAGATATTACAGGTTGAAAGATATGTCCTAAAAAATGTGATGGGTTATGAAAAAATGATTCAGGTATTTTGTCGATTTAGGCAAAATGAATATTATCAGCAAGTAAATGAGAAATTAAATGAATTATATGGATGGGATCATTACTTTAAGCAAATAAAATTGATATATACACCAGAAGATGTACTGGAAGCAATTCAACAGTCAGAAATAGATTTGCAAAAAGAAATTTTGAACGAAAAAATAATAAATGTTCTTAATGAGAATGCAAAAGAAAAATATGATACTGAAATCAAAAAATGGGAAGAAACTTGTAGAAATCTAATATGGGGTGATTACAAACATGATACTAAATCTGGTACATGGAAAATCCCTGATACATATTTAGAAGCACAACGTATTCTTACAGATGAACTGATAAATATTGGTCATAAGAAAAACAGAATATCATTGGAGCAGTTTGAAGAGGAAGAAGAATTAAATCAATTATTTACATCGTTTATGTGCTGATGAAAAAAGTTGGCACTTTATAATGGGTAAAATAAACAATACTCTATATATCCCTTTTTAAAGTGCCAATTTTTAAAAATTGATAAAAATAGATTCATGTATTATTTTTGTGTAACCCCCTTGTGGGGTGGAACAAAAATATTTGCGTATGCGCTCACTAAAACAAAGAGGTAAAAGATTATGGACAAAAGTTACAGATTAAAGATGGAAGAGAAACTTCATAACAATACATTGGCAGTTGAATATGTAATTAATTGTATTGCTAAGTTTGAGGATAAAATAAATCAATTAGCATATAAAGAAAAGCAGTACAGAAATGTTGGATATAACAATTTCAAGTTAGAACTGGATGAATTGATTGCCTATAGAAAACCATTCGTAGATTTTCTAATGAGAGATTGTCATATGTCACTTGATGATATCAAAGAATCGGTTGCAAATGTAAAAGAGAAGAATATACCAACTAAGAAGGTATGTAATCAGATAAGAGAGATTATTGTTTCAAATTCTTATTGGATTGAATGATATAATGGGTGCTTTGCACAACAGTATTTGTTCCGGCTCTGCCTACACAAATACTTTATTGGATTGATTTAGTGATTAATTTGGAATTGGAGCAGATTAGTTGTTATATTCGTGCGTAAACTTAATAAGTTCAAAATATGAATCACATTGATTTTTCTTATCTCAAAAAAGAGAGTATAATCGTCTGCCCTAATCGGGCATCCGATGATAAGCACTCCCTATTTTGAGGAAAAATATATATGATTACAACAAAAACAGTATATAGAGTGCCAAATTTATTTGAAAAAAGTCATTGCTTTTTATCTGATTTATTATGTGGTCTTTGGTGTACTAATACATTGACTATGGAAGATATTAAGCAGATGGACTTTTATAAAGAAACGCAATATAACGATCAATGTAAGGATATTAGCGGAAAACTTATTGATAACAGCTTAAAGGATTGCTTGTTTTTTACATTTCTGGACAAGATTCATTATGGTGATGATTTTGAAAGCAAATATATTGAGATTACATTTGATGAACTAATCGCAGAATGTAAAAAAGTTGAAATAATTACTTTCGAATAGAGAATTATTTTATATGGTCTTGTCAGTCTGACAGATAAAGAGAATTACAAGCGGTGCTTATCTCTACCGGTAGAGGAAGGAGAATTATAGATGTTAAAATTAGATGATTTGGTTGTAGATAAAGAATTTGATGAATTATTACCTGTTCTTACACTTGAAGAATTTGAACGATTAGAACAGAGTATTTTGAAAAATGGTATGCTCGACCCTATTAAGGTATGGGAAGAACCTGGTACAGGAAGGTACATAATTATTGATGGACATAATAGGTGTAGAATTTTAAAGAAACATAATATCGGTTTGAAGTATTGGGAAGATTATAAAATCATGTATGCGGATGAATTACCAGATAGAGATGCTGTTAAGCAATGGATGTTGGAGCAACAGTTAGGACGCAGAAATCTTTCTGATACAGAACGATATGAGATCGTGCAGAAATTTAAGAGTGTATTTGAAAAGAAAGCAAAAGAAAATCAATCATCTGGTGGAAAAGGTTTGACAAATTTGTCAAAAGTTAATACTAGAAAAGAGATGGCAAAGGCGGTAGGTGTTTCAGAAGGTACATATCAGAAGATAGACAAGGTTATGCAATCTGATAATGAGGAATTAAAACAGCAATTACGTGACAAGAAAGTGTCTGTTGATAGGGCTTATAAGGAAGTTAAGAATACGAATCAAGCGAAGCCAATTACACCAGAAAAGCAGATTGATAAGCTGGATAAGCGAATAAATGAAATAGATAAATCTATTGAATCTTTGCAGACTGAAAAGAAAGAAATTATGCAAAAGCGCAGTTCTATATTTGAAGGATTGGAGATTAAGTGTCCAGTAAAATATAGATGGGTAAATAATGAGGGTACAAGTCCGTGGAGTTGGGAATGTCAAATTTATATTGAAAACAACGGACAAGAGGATGTTTTTGGAAATTATTCTACATTTCACAATGAATTCCCGTCAACTTATTATAAAAAAAGAAAAATGTTTGACACGGATAAAATACCAGAAAAATACAGAGATGATTTTCGCATGGTATGGAAACAAGCACATGATGAACAAGTAAAACTTCAAGAAGATGATGATTTACAAACTCAACAAGCATTTAATGATTTCGAACAAAAGATTGCATCACTAAGTTCCATCCCAAATGATGAAGAAAAGGTTGTATTGAAAAAGTTTTATCGTGTGTTTGTTGTAAAATATAATTACCGAAAGTTGCAAATGAGAATTGGAGAATGTTGCATCTCCAAATTGGAGAA